>NZ_JBLXBP010000001.1:0-483507 GCF_048381875.1 Halobacteriovorax sp.
GCCCGCTAGCGCCAAAGGTAGTGCCAGGGTAACTTGGTGTGAGACTAGGAAGATGCACCTTCTATATAAAAAGCCAGATCAATGATCTGGCTTTTTTTGTTTAAGGTGTCCTGAATGCTCACGTATTCAGTGATCTGGCTTTTTTTTCGTAGGTGTCATTTAGCATGAAGCTAAATGACACCGTACAACCCTGTACGAACGAGCAGGATGCGAGTGAGAGAGGGTTCTTGTTAAGTTAGAGCCTTCAGGTGAACCAACTAAGCAATCCAGAAAACATTTATCGAAGCTTCTTTTCCTCTTATTTTAAAAAGCAGGAGCGATTAATCTTATTATTTATTTAGAATAGAACTAAGCTTTTCAAATACTTCATTAACAGTAATTAAATCCATCATATCGTCTTCTTTGATGCGAAATCGCCATGGGACATCTTCAATTGTTTTATGGAAGTAATGCTCTAAAGCTTTTGGGTATGCATTGATACAATTATGTATTTGGCCATATGGTCCTGTGTACTCTGGAGGAACAGCTGTGTATAGCCCAACCACTGGGGTATTTAAAGCTGCTGCCATATGAGCTGGTCCAGAATCTGGAGCAATAACTAGTTTAGCACTAAGAAATACATTTTTAAGTTCATTAAGAGAGGTTTTGCCGCAAAGGTTTATGATATGAGCGTTGGACTCATTTTCAATTTCATGACAAATATCCTTATCACTTGGAATTCCTGTTAAAACGATAGGAATATCATATTTCTCTTTGATTAGATTTGTTACTTCAATATATCTCTTCGTGGACCATGTTCTTTGAAGAGAAGAAGCCTTGGGATGAATTACAACGTAGTCTCCAAGTGGAAGATTGCCGACAGTTACTTTTTGTATAGGTAAGTTAAATTCAATTTCACTAGAAACAATCCCTAGTTGATCACTGAAGCCGAGAAATGCTTCAACTGAGTGCTCCTTTTTGAAAGGGATACTCTCGTCTATAAAGAACTTTTGTAGATCTCTACCTCGTTTACTATCAAAACCTATTTTCTTTTTGGCCTTAATGAAAGGATAGATGAAGTTTATCCTAAAATTTGCCTGTGCACATAAGAGAACATCAAAGTGATATGGCTCAAAGACACGTTGAAGCTTAAAGTAATCTTTTAGCTTTTTGGGCTTATCGATCTTAATCAGTTCGACATTCTCAATTCCTTCTAATAAAGGTGCAAATGTATTACTTGTAATATAATAGATCTTTGTATTAGGCATTGCTTTGCGGATACGATTTAGCATTGGAAGCGTCCAAATGATATCTCCAAGGGCCGATGTTCGCATGATTGCAATTGATTTAATTTCACTTTGATTCATTGAGATATTATAGAAAATATTTCACAAAAAAGAAAGGCCCACTATTGTGGGCCTTAGAACTTATTTAAATAATTTTTAAATTATTAGAACTTAAGTTGGATACCGGCAGCGGCCATTGTCGCTTCGTTTTGTGTTCCAGCTGTTTCATCAACATCATAAGTAAGAACAGTTAAGCTCATATCAAATTTCTTTGTGAACATATATCTGTAGTGAGCAGCAATTTGTGTATACTCATTTCCAGCATCTTTTTCATCACGTAGTTGATAAGTTACTGCAAATACATTCTTATTCATCGTGTATTGAGCACCTGCATAAGTTCTGTTGATTTCAGTTTTTGTTGCAGCATCATTTTCTTCGATACTGTAAGCAGCATTTAGTTGGAAGTTTCCAAATCCAAACTTAGCTCCAGCTAGAGTGTAAGTGTTATCTTCACCATCTTCTGCCCAAGTGTCATAACCAGCAAATAGGTTCATATCAACTTTACCCATTTGTCTGTCAAACTTAACAAGACCAGTGTAGTGAGTTGGACCATAATCTGCATCAGTAGAGTCGTTATTCATACCGTTATCTCTATCAGTTGAAAGAGAAAAAGTAAGTCCACCAAGGCTTGGTGTCTCATATGACATCATATCTGTTCTTGTACGATATCTCATACCTAGTCTTGATACGGCACCATCAATTCTAGCACTTGCATCAGAACCTGTAATTGAAGCTACTGTTGAGCTAAGAACGTCAGTCTTTAGCATTACATAGTCCATTGGAGTATATGTTTGACCGGCCTTAAATGTACCAATTGAAGTTTTTGCGCCTACGGCCGCTTGACGCATTCTGATTCTATAATCAGTACCGTTAGAGTCCTTTGATGAGTTTAGGCCCATTTCAATTACATAAGTACCTTGGATGTTTTCAACATCCCATTTACCTTTTACACCAAGACGAGTTTCAGAAGAGTCTACATCTGCAAAACCTGAAAATGATGTTCTTCCTGTGCTATCTTGATCAGTGTAAATAGCTGCTTTGTTAATTTTTCCGTAAATAGTTGGCATCTCAATACTCGCTGCCATTGTTGGGATAGCTACAACACATACCGCTGCAGCACTTACGATTTTTTTCATAATTCTCTCCATGAATTTTGTCTTTAATACAAATATTAAAACTAGAGTTCAGTTAATTGGCAAGTTAAATACTTGAAAAATATATAGGTGATTTACCTTGCAAGGCGTGATATAAGTCAGCCTATGGAAAATTCAGAAAATTTAATTTTACTTGGCACTGCAACCCGACCGCATGGAATAAAGGGGGCCTTCGTCTTTAACTTAGAAAATAAAGATAATAGTGTCTTACAAAAAGGTGTTACATTTTTTGCAAAACCACTAAATGGAAGCTCAATTGCTAAGCCTGGAAAAGAATTGACAGTTAAATCGATTTCATTTGGAAATAAAGTATTTGCCTATCTTGAAGGTGTTGATAACAGAAATGTAACTGAAGAAATGTTACCTTTTGAGATCTATGTTGATCGCAGTACATTACCTGAAACAGAAGAGGACGAATTTTATATGGCCGACATTATTGGCCTAGATGTTTTTGACATTGAAAAAGATCAAGTCGTTGGAAAAGTTGTAAAATATTTTGATAACGGTGCACATATTGTTTTAAATACAAAAATTAATGGAAAGCATGTTGATATTCCATTTGTTGATCAGTTTGTTAAACTTGTTAATTTAGAAGAGAATCGTGTGGAATGCTTAATTCCACGTTTAATGTAATGAATAAAATATGGGTAATCACATTATTTCCTCAATTCTTTGATGCTTTCAAAAGTAGCGGAGTCATTGGAAAGTTTTTAGAAAATGAAGTCGAGTTTGAGACTCTTTATCTTGGTGACTTCTCTCCTAAAAGCTTTAAAGGTGTCGATAGTTCTCCTTATGGTGGTGGCCCAGGAATGGTTCTAAGAGCAGATGTTCTTGAAGAGGCCATAAAACATATTTTAAAAACTGAAAAAATCTCTAAAGATGAATTAGAAATTATTTATACTTCTCCTCGAGGTACAGTTTTTAATAATGATAATGCAAAAGATTTAGCGTCTTCATTTCAAGAAAATAGAAAGCAATACGTATTTATATGTGGCCGCTATGAAGGAATTGACGAGCGCTTTATTGAGCAATATGTAACACGAATTTATTCACTTGGTGATTATGTTCTATCAGGTGGAGAACTTGCTGTTATGACTATTACCGATGCAATGCTTAGGTTTTTACCAAAAGCATTAGGTAATGATCAAAGTGCAATTTGTGATTCATTTGAAGATGGACTTATTGAAGGGCCAGTTTATACAAGGCCTTCAAACTTTAATGGTGTGAAAGTACCAAGTGTTTTGACTGAAGGTAATCACAAGCTTATTGATGAATTTAACCAGAATAAGAAATTAGAATTTACAAAAAAGTATAGGCCAGATCTTTATAAGACCTATATGAGAAATAAAGTTTAAGGATATATTAAAGATGAAAGATAATATTTATCTCGGTTTAGTACACCACCCAATTAAAAATAAAAGAGGGGATATTGTTACAACTTCAGTAACAAATCTTGATATACACGATATTGCTAGAAGCTGTCGTACTTTTGGTATGAAGAATTACTTTATTGTGACTCCACTTGAGGCCCAACATAAACTAGTAAAAAGAATACTGGGACACTGGGAGGAAGATGATGCTGGAGTTTATAACCCAGATCGTCAAGATGCGCTGGCAATTGCTCGTCTTGTGAACTCTGTGGAGGAAGGAATCAATAAAATTAAGGAGATAGAAGGTGTTGAGCCTTTAATTTGTGTTACAGGTGCAAATTTCGAGTCAAATAATGGTGTAGAAACTGACCTGATCAATAATGCGCGCCTTGACAAAAGGCCTATCTTCTTGTTATTTGGTACAGGATGGGGTCTCCATGCACAAGTACTCGAACGGGCCCATTTTGCACTTGAACCAATTTTTGGTGGAAGTGCGGATGGATATAATCACCTGTCTGTTCGATCGGCAGTCGCAATCTATTTAGATCGACTGAATAGTGCCTCTGAGTCTTTGAAATAGAATTTACTTAAGAACAACACGGTGTTGGTCCTCTGAGAAGTTCAAGCGTTTTTTAGGAGTTCGTAATGAATTTAGTAGACGTAGTAAATGAAAATTACAAGAACACAAATGTAGAATCTTTCCCAAAGTTTAAAACTGGGGACACAATTGATGTTCACGCAAGAATCACTGAAGGTAACAAATCTCGTATTCAGATTTTCCGTGGTGTATGTATTGCAATGAAAGAAGAAGGTAAACTATCTGGTCACTTCAGAGTTAGAAAAGTTTCTTCTGGAATTGGTGTTGAAAGGGTATTCCCATTTCATTCACCAAATGTAGAAAAGATTGAGATCGTTCAAAAAGGTAAATCTAGAAGATCTAAACTTTACTACCTAAGAGATCGTTCAGGTAAATCTGCACGTATCGCAATTGACTACGATAGAAAGTAATTTAAAAAACTATTTAAGTCATAAAAGGGCCCCTAGAAATAGGGGCCTCTTTATTTGTGAAGCCTATGTTTGAAAAAGAATTCGTCGAAGATCATCAATATATAATTGCAACCGATGAGGTTGGAAGAGGTCCTCTTGCTGGGCCCGTTGTAACTTGTGCTGTTGGTGTACGAGTTGATAATCTTGCAGTCTTAGCAAGTATTTTAAAAGAATACGGTGTTACAGATTCAAAGAAACTTTCTTCAAAGAAAATGGAAAGGATTTTAGAAGAGTTAAATATCTCAACTTTCAAGAAACAAAACTTTCATGATCTATTTGAATATAGCGTCGAAAAGATTACGCCGAAGAAAATAGATGAAGTTAATATTTTTCAAGCATCACTCCTAGGAATGAAAAAGTCCTGTCATAACATTCTAAAACAAGATTCAGTCGTTCTAGTTGATGGAAAGTTTCCTTTTAAGTCAACAAAAGTTAAAGATGTTCATGCTGTAATAAAAGGGGATAGTAAGTCAGTTCTTATAGGGCTTGCCTCCATTATTGCAAAAGTTTTCCGCGATCGACTGATGATAAAGGAAGCTCGAAAATTTCCTTATTACGGATTTGAAAAAAATGCTGGTTATCCTACAGCTGCTCATCGTAAAGCTATCGAAGAATATGGTATTACCCCAATACATCGCAAAACATTTAAAGGGGTAAAGGAATTTGTACAGGAATAATGTATCCAAAGGTCTAAATTTAGAATTAAAAAAATCGACAAAGATTCATAGAGAGGCCATCCCATTATTGATTTGTCCTACAATGCTAAGGCGAGTTGGCTGTGGGCAAGTGGATATTTGTGGCATTTATAAAATTCGAGATACTTTCATCCTAAAAATATTTGAAGTAAAATCGAATGGCCAAATTACTGAACAGCAAAGGCGAAGGCTGTTTTCTAGTGCTAACTTTGTTTCAAGTTTCTTTGAGATGTCTTGCACTGTGTCTATTATTTGATTAAGATTTGGTGAACATTTACCTTGCATCAGGCAAGGCCTTCTTTTACAATTTTTATATGATTAAAAAACTATTCTTAATTACTCTATTTATTTCAACTATTTCAACAAGCTTTCAGGCCCGTGCACAAATGGATCCTAAAGTTAAGATCATTGCCATGAATGCTGGGTATGGAACAGTTGGTGGAGCATTATTGGGAACAGCGGCAATGGCCTTTGGCGGTTCATCTCGCTCAATTGCAATTGGTGCTTCTCTTGGACTATATGCTGGTTTAATTTTTGGTGGTTACATTATTGGATCACACGAATATCGCAAGTATCAAAATCAAGGACCTAATAACGAAAATTATTACTATCCAGATACTCAAGGAAGTCCTTATCAGGACTCAAGTTATCAAGGTGGTGGTTATAATTATCAGGGATCAATAGAGATTAAAGACTTCAGTCAAAAAGGCCCAGCTGAAATTGGTTTTAAGCAAAATAAGCCAGGCCAAGATTTTTATGTAAATTTATTAAATTATCAGTTTTGAAAAGTTCTTTTCTTTTGACCATAGAACTTAGATAGCTCTGTTTCATCAGTTTCAAATTCATTGATTAGAATTTCCATTGCATCAAAATTATAAAGTTTAAAAACTTTTATGAACTCTGGAGCAACGTTAGAGAGCCTAACTTGGTCACGTCTTTTATTTAGACTTCTAATTGTATCAACGAATACTCCAATTCCAGATGAGCCAACGAAGTTAAGGGCCGTAAGGTCAAGCGTGATAGTTGAAGTAGGGTGAGAACTAGTAATTGTTGCTAATTCTTGCTTTAGTGGAATGATATTTTCATAGTCCATACCACCTTCTATATGAACTGTAATATTTCCAGTTGAATCTGTGCGTACTCTTGCTTGCATTGTCATTAAAACTCCTTCTTCAGCATAAAACTACATCGAATATCATTGTAACGCATTGTGCCTTTTAGTTTTAGATGGAAGTTATTTCTTATGTAAGTTATAAATGAATGGAATCACATAATTTATTAGAGAATATATCAATTAAAGAAGGATTATTTCAGTGAAGCTTACTCTAGTATCAACGCCAATTGGGAATTTAAACGATGTATCTGAGAGAATGCGTCAGGCATTTGAGAGTTGTGATATCGTTTTGGCCGAGGATACACGTGTATTTCGTTCTCTATTAAATAAGATTGAAATAGACAGACCAGGTTTAAGAGTTCTCTCTTTCAATGATCATTCCCAAGACAAGCTAGACTTCTATATTGAGCAAATTAGTAACTCTCAATTTCCTATTCTTGTCTCAGATGCTGGTAGTCCTATCGTTTCAGACCCAGGTCATATACTGGTTAAAGAAATATTGGCAAGGGGAGGAGAGGTTACTTCAGTACCTGGCCCTAGTGCTGTAACAGTTGCTCTTGAACTTAGTGGATTTGCTCCTAATCCTTATACTTTTTTTGGATTCCTTCCACGTAAAAAAGGTGAAATATCAAATAAGTTGAAAGTCGCATCTGAGCAGGGGAATACGTCACTCTTTTTTGAATCTCCTCATCGTATTCATTCAACTTTAAAGCAAATATCGCAAGAATTTCCTAAAGCTAATATTTGCATCTGCCGTGAATTAACTAAGAAGTTTGAGGAAGCAATACATTTTAAGGCACAAGATTTTCGTGATGAGCTCGTTACTGCAAAGGGAGAGTTTGTTATTGTTATTGATTGGCCAAAATCTAATTCTTCTAATCTCTCCGCAAGTGGGGAAGTTGCTAAGTTTGCGCAAGCATATTTAGATAAGCAAACGCCAAAGAATCTCGCCAAACTAATAGGAAATGCTCTTGGGAGAAAGACTCAAGACGTTTATCAAGAGTTAACAGGTAAATAGTTTCCATTTTTCAATGTCTTAGTACTAGTAAAAAATTCTAAACCAAGTTAAAATTAAATAAATTGGAGTTAGAATGAATGTGAAAATTATCGGTGGACATGGTGGCGTTTCTCCTGAATGCCGAGCAACATCTTATTTAGTTGATGGAAATTTACTTATTGATGCAGGTTCTGTAGCGACAGGAGTTAGTGTTAGTGATCAGGCAAAAATTGATAATATTCTCATTTCACATTCTCATTTAGATCATATTTCCGATTTGGCATTTCTTGCAGATAATTGTTTTGGCATGAATGATAAGCCTTTTGATATTTGGACTTGTAAAGAAGTTGAAGACAATATCATGAACCATCTTTTTAACGATGCAATTTGGCCTGATTTCACAAAGCTTCCTAGCAAAGAAAGTCCAACGATGAAGTTTCATAATATAGAGTCTGGTGACAGTAGAGAAATTGGTGAATATAAAGTACATGCAATCGAAGTTAATCACTTCGCGGGCTCATTAGGTTTTATTATTGAAAAAAATGGCAAGGCCATTGTCTTCACTCAAGACACTGGCCCAACTGATAAGATTTGGGCAGCGGCAAAGAAGCTTAATAATGTAGTGGCCATATTTTGTGAAGTTAGTTTCCCGAACCGTTTTGAAAAGTTGGCCCTTGATAGTCGTCATCATACAGCACAAACGCTTAAGAAAGAATTATCTAAAATGCCTGGAGATGTTCCTATTTATTTAGGTCATTTAAAACCTAATTATCTAGATGAGCTTTCAAAAGAGATAGAAGAGGTGAATGAATCGGGACGCATTCATATACTATCTTCAGATAATAAGGAATTTTCTTTTTAAAGAGATAATTTTCTAGTCAAAATATTTTCATTCATGAGATATCTTTACTGTGAAGAGTCCAATCGATAAAAGACATTTATCATCTAAGCAAGAAGAGGTTTTTCTTACTCGGCTTATTAACTTATGTGGTAAAGAGAACTTTCGCCCAAAACTTGATCATATACGATCTTATCTTTCCCTAGATCGAAAAGCTATCGAAGAGAAATCCAAGGTTATCATTATTGGTGGAACTAACGGTAAAGGTGAAACATCGCATTGTTTAAACGCTTTACTTAATAGTGAAGGACTTAAAAGTTGTCTTTGGACATCTCCTCATGTCAATTCAATAACAGAAAGATTTCGCTATTGTAGCTCTAATATTTCTATTGAAGAATTAATTGAACTTCTTGATAAATATGAAGAGGATATAATTCGTCTTCAATTATCTTTTTATGAGGCTTTATTTGTCTTATTTATAAAATATGTAGTAAGTCTGGATATTGACTATCTAATTCTTGAAGTTGGTCTTGGTGGCCGTTTTGATGCTACGAATATTTTTACAAAACCAGTTGCGGCCATTACTTCAATTGGGCTAGACCACACCCAAATACTGGGATCAACCCTTAAGGAAATTTTATTTGAAAAGTATGGAATAACTAGGATAAGTGGACGATTATTCGAAAATATCGAACAAAAGTTTCTAAAAGATATTCTATGCAATTGGTGTGATCGAGACTCTATTGATTGTATATCTGTTAGCAATGAGTCAGAAACTGATTTTCAAGTACGAAACCGTCAGATGGCCATGGCCCTATTTTCACATATTACTGGAATCACTAAAATCAATGACGATTTCAAGTGGCCTATAACTCCAGGAAGAGGTGATCATATTGATTTTGGAGAGTTTGAATTTACTTTCTTTGGTGCCCATAATTTACTAGGTCATCAAAAGTTACTGCAAAGTTTAAACGATACAAATAAAGTTCAATATGATGTTCTAATAAGCTTTTCAAGTGGAAGACAAGATCAAATTAAGAGTATTCTAAAGCTCTATAAAACATATCCATGTATTGTGAAGTCAGTTAATATTTTAGAATTTCAACACGAGCGCGCTCTAAGCTCTGCCCAGATAAAAAAGGAGCTTCAGAGTGAAACAAAAGTATATGAAATGCACAATTTTCTCGATACAATATTAGGTATTAATGAGGAAATTGAATCTAATAAATATAGTGCTTCTAGCACAGCAGATATGCCACAAAATATCCAACTTCAAACACGCAACATTCTTGTGGTTGGTTCCTACTACTTTATTGCTGATATGCAAAAGTATCTTAATATTAGGAAGTAGTCATTCTCATGCAGCAACTCCAAAAGTTTTAGCATTTGGAGAAAATGATGAAGTCCAAATTTTATCAGATAAGGCCTACCGAAAAAGTAGTGACAACTCTTATGAAGCCCACGGAAATGTTATTATTAAACTCGGTACAGATACGGTTTATGGAGAAAAGGCGAGTATCTCTCTTGGCACTGGCCTAGGAAAAATCTGGGGAAATGTTCGTTATACAGGTGCTAAATTTAATCTATATGGTACAGAGATTTCTTATTCATTAAAAAAGGCTGAATTTAAAGTCAAGAATGCAAAGCTTGTTGATGAGAGTTTTGTTCTTCGTGGGAAAGAAATTGTTCGAAAAAATAGTGGTGTCTTCACTGCCAAGGAAGCTGAATTTACAACTTGTAAAGATTGCCCTGAATCTTGGAGTATTCAAGGTCAAGAAGTAACAGTTGTCCCTGATGATTATATTTCAATGAAGCACACATTCATTAAGATCAATGGTGTAATCATTGTTTATATTCCTTATATCGCATTACCAATTAGAAAGGTTAGGGAGTCTGGTCTTTTATTTCCTACAATTGGTTTAGACTTTGATGAAGGATTCTTCTTTAGACAACCTATCTTTTGGGCCATTAATGAGAATAGTGATATGACTTTTTCTCCTACTGTCTATGGGCGAAGAGGAAATGGTCTTGAACTCGAGTATCGTAATAACTTAGGGAAGTTTTCTAACTTTGAATTTGAATCAAGAACCGTAAATGACAAAATATGGCAGCCTGGAAAACTAGATATTGAAGCAAGTGGTGAAGACGAAATTCGTGGTGCATATGAATTAAATTATTTCTACCATCCTAATAATAATATTTCTTTCTTAGCAAACTCCACTTACTTATCGGACTTAGATATTCAAAGTGATTATGAAGAATATTTTGATAAAGATATCTATATGGGTAATGAAAAGGGTACGACTGTTTCTACAGACTATATGGGTGACTCTGTACTCATTAATCTTTATTCAAGCTTTATGAGTAACTCTATTTTTAGTGACCCTGAAGAATTTGACTCAAGCTATGTACAAAATACTTTATCTCTTGGGATAGGTCATAAGCCTTTTAATATCTTAAACTCTAAAGGCCTTCTTTCGAAGATCAATTTCTATCAAAATTTAAAATTTGATTATTTTAAACAAGATGTTGTTCAAGAAAATAACTACTACCGTAATATTCAACGATTCGACTATAACCCAACCTTAGAATTTGTATTTAAACCAATTTTTAATCTAAATCTAAAATTTGAAGCTGGACTAGATGCTCAATACTACATCTTGCCAACAGAAAAAAGTGACAAACAAAATGGATATAAATACGGAAATTACGTAAATACATCGATATGGTTTGATATTGAAAAAGTATATGGAAGGGCCTTCATTCAGGAAGAAGTTATTCAACCTGTTTTTGTAGAAGATGATGAAAGAAACTTAATCGCAAAAATCCCGAGTACAGAAAAGGAAGAGCTTAGTGTAAGGAAATTATACCGTTCTTCTTATAAGCATAGTATAAAGCTTGGTTTGAATCACTTCTATTATAATTCTCAAAAATATCGTGGTAATGCCGCTTTAGGTAACCAGTTTGCATTATTACAAGATGATGGCCGTTTTGATGAAAGAGATATTATTCGTGGACGAAACAATACTCTTGAAGATGTTTCAACAAGAACGGATTTACCTGAATCAAATACAATTGAATTTGTGTTTAATAATAACTTTCTTAAGAAAACACCTAAAGCAAATTATGAGATGTTTAAAAACTTTAATTATCAACTTGATAATTATGATTATAAGAAAGTTGCCTGGTTTAATATTTCTCAAGGTTTAATTCTAGAAGATGAAACAAATAAAGAACTTACAACAAGTGAGAGGCTAACTCGTCTTGCAATCATGGGTGGATTAAATTTTGATAAATTTCAATTCAACTTATCAGAATATTACTTCCATACAGAAAGTAAGCATATAACGCAATTATCACTATCTCAGAGTATGGATCGTTTCGAGTATAAAATTGGCTTAAATTATGACTCTTTTGCTTCCGAGCGACGTTACTTTACGGCCGATATTGACTTTGAACTAAATGATACATTTTCTTTTAGAACAGGGTATTATTACGACATCGACTTAGAAAGAATGTATGAGTCATATATTGGTTCCCGATATAATCCACTTAATAACTGTTGGGTTTTTGATGTTGAATATCGTCAAAAAGATGAATATGTAAATAATAAACTAAAGCTTGATCGATCGATCGCACTAAAAATTCTAATTAATTATAATGCGAAGAATTTTGATTCAGTATTTGGGGTCACGCTGTGAGAATTATCTTCGTTGATTTTGAAGATAGTTTTACAAATAATATTATATCCTACCTTTCTCTTTGGAAATCTTGTGAGATAGAAGTCATTAATTTTAGAGATCTCAAAAGACATGACCTTGTTAATCAAAATATTATTTTAGGTCCAGGACCAGGACACCCAAGTGAGTATATTGATTTCTTTAAACAAAATAATTTAGAGTTAAAAGCTAATCTTAAAAAGGCGAGACGAATTGTAGGAATCTGCCTTGGACATCAACTTGTTTTAAGTTCTCTTTATCAATGCACAATCAATAGAAGTAAGTATCCAATTCATGGCAGAACTGTGAAACCTAAAGACTTAGGACTATTGTCTGGTATTGTAGAGGAGACAAATGATATCAATTTACAGCGCTACAATTCTTTATATGTCGAAGTAAATAGTGAAAACTCATTACTTAAGCAAACTAAATTGATATTTGATAATAATAATGAATTATTAATGGCCTACGAGGATGAACGTATATTTACGATGCAATTTCATCCTGAATCAGTAGGAACTTCTTGCTCAGAAAGCATCTTTCAAGCAATAGAGCGCTTTTTCGTGTAGAATTGACTTGATGAATATTGTTCTTGATGGAATCTATGACAAAAGAAGCTTACAAGTTGCCAAAACATTGGCAAAGGGTTGCTATGGTTTTGACTTTAGGCCTCGAAGCTTCAATTTCATTCAAGGATATGTGCTAGAAGAACTTTTAAATGCACATGATTTAAAACAAGACGATATTGTTGAATTACACTTTGAAAATGATTCTGAATTCATCATTAAATCTATAATTGATACAGTTGAAAAGTATCATCCAAAAGTTCGCTTAAACTTCGGTTTAAGTAGTAACCATGATAAGAAAATATTAGAAGCCTTTAATCGCGCATTTTCTATTACATTTGATGAGAAAGATAATTTAGTCTATGAGAAGATTTCGTCTCCTTTATGTCAAAGTGTCGTTCTCAATTATGAGTTCTTACATTCGATGGCCGATAAAGGATTATTGAATTCATTTATTGTTAATTTCTATTCTAAGGTTATGAGAGTAAAGAATGAAAAATTTCAACTTGGGATTAAGTTAAATTGGAATTCAAATATCTCAATGAGTGTTATCGAGTCCCTTGATCCAGACTATTTAAAGTTTGAAATCAATTCACAAGTTGAACGCTGTTACCGTAATATCGATGCTCCTAAGTTATCAGAATATATAGAGTATGCAAGAAAGACGCTTGCTATTTAGCAAAATTTAATTAATAAGAAGTTATGAATATTTTACTTTCAAATGACGATGGATACGCTGCTGAAGGAATTCAGTGCCTTTATGAAACTCTAAAAGACATTGCTAATGTTGTTATCGTGGCACCAAGCCATGAGAGATCAGCAACGTCTCAGGCCCTAACGTTACACGACCCAATCAGGGTTGATAAAATCAATGATTATACATTTAGTTGTTCAGGTTATCCGGCCGATAGTGTTTTATTGGGGATAAATTCCGTATTAGATTATAGGCCAGATCTCGTTATTTCTGGAATTAACCATGGTGCAAACCTTGGTCAAGACATTTACTACTCTGGTACAGTAGGAGCTGCGAGACAGGCCGTATTTCAAGGCATAAGTGCTATTGCTGTCTCGACTGTCATGAGCTCGCAGGATGAAAGTAAGCACTTTCAAACAGCGGCCAATATCATTAAAGATCTTATTACCAATAAGAAAGAGCAATTACTTTCAATGCCTGATTGCTCGTTATTAAATATCAATGTTCCAAATTTATGTCATACGCAAGTAGGTGATATTAAATGGACTAGACCTCAAATGCGCCGATATACAGAAGAAGTTGTCGAAAGGCTTGACCAAAAAGGTCGACAATATTACTGGATTGGAGGAGCTCCTACAGAGGTCGATCCTCACCACACTTCAGACATTCATGCAGTTATGAACGGAAATATTTCCTTTTCCTTCCTAAACCTTTTGAATTTTTCGTCCGATGTATTCAATGAATGGGCGGCAAAAATTACCGACTAATTTAGTTAAGTAGACTAAAATAGACGACTTGTCCTCATTCAAACTTAACGAATGAGGACAGATGAGAAAGCTTTCTTTTTACTTATTATTTATTCTTACAGTGCTAAGTTGTTCGACCTTAAAGAATGGCCGCTATATAAAATTAACTTCTAATTATAGTGCAAAGAAATTAGCAAATATTTTCAATATTCCCCAATGGCAAATTGAAGAGTTTAACAAGAATGCTTCTTTTAAAAAGGGCGAGACTATTTTCTTACCTTATAAACGAGGTATCATGATTAATCGAATTGAAGGGCGTAGTATTTCTTCAATTGATTATTCTAGACTTAAATCATCTTCACGATTCTTATGGCCGGTTCCATCTTCTAAGAAAGTGTCCTCAGGCTTTGGTCACAGATGGGGGAGACCTCATGAAGGAATTGATATTGCTGCAAGAAAAGGAACATATATTGTTTCAGCTGACTCTGGTGTTGTTGTTTATAGTGGCAGAAAGTCTGGATATGGAAATATCGTAGTGGTTTCACACGCAGGAGGACTTTTTACGATCTATGCTCATAATCATAAGAACTATGCTAGAAAAGGCCAAAAGGTTTCTCGAGGGCAAGTTATTGCTGCTGTGGGAAATACAGGTAAATCAACAGGTGATCACTTACATTTTGAAGTTCGTTATGACTCCAAGGCCTTTGATCCACTAAGCTTTTTTCACAGACACTAGATCTAGTAGCTTAAAGTACATAATGGCCGTATTAACAGCATCTTCTAAGGCCGTGTGCGCGACGTCGCCCATTTTCAAGTACTTCATTAACTTTGAACCTGATTCACACTCTGCTGGAATGAAACCCATGTCGATAAGCCCATATGCAATACAAGAAAGGTCTAATTGACGGTGCTCAAAGTATTTTCTCATAAACTCCCATCCTAGATCTCTATTAAGAAAAGGAAGATCAATGGCACTCATAGACTTTCCAAATAAAGTTATTTTCTTATCTCCAAAGTATTCTTTCACTTCTTCGGATTCAAGGTATTTTGAAAGTTCTTCTTTAAAAGACTCAATTGTAATACCATCACTATGTGCCTTTTCAATTAATTCTTTATTATGATCAATAACCCATTTGTTTAAATTTGGTTTGAGCTCTTCAAAACTAGGGCATTTTATATAGAAGTGCTTTTCTAATTCGTGATTAATTTTCTTTGTTTTGGCACAGAAGGGAACCATTGCAAATTCGATGATTAAGTCTTTTTCCTCAAGACCAGTGGCCTCAATATCAAATGAAAGATAGCGCATGGATTTATCCCTTTGTTATAAGTATGTGATTGTTATTATTGAATTATACTTCGTAATAATATCTTTTACCAGTACATTGCAAGCGAGAAGTCCTTCGTTAATGGTACATAATTGACAGACTTTCTCGCCGTCACAACTAGAGGCGATTGGAAAGTTATGCGATCTTAAAAACTCTAGTATAGTTAAGTCCAATGAAGCCTTATCGTTAACTTCAATAACCCATTTCTTTTTGGATGCTTGTCCATATAAAGTTATCAATTGCATTTTAATTGCTTGTTTCTTGGGTCATTGAAAGTGCTAAGGAACTCACCTTGCTCTAAAATTGTGAGTCTCCCAAGGCTTGGTATGTAGTATTGGGCCTCTTTATTATTTTTAACACGATTTATACCATAGATTTCAGAGACTTTTCTTTTTGGATTAGTCAGCATTAATGATCTTTTTGTATCCATAAAGTCTTTTGCATTTGTGACTTGTGAGTGTGAGTTTATTAGTCGGTTTAGAACCTGGGCATTATATGTTATGCCATTCATAAACAAGAAAATAGAATGGTTACGTTGGTCCTTTGTCATACATGCAGCAGTGTAGCTGTCATTGTTGGATTTTTGAAAAAGAAATTCGTTAATTGAATTGTCTACTTTAGGAACAGATGAAGTAACACCAATAATATAATTATTCTTGTCTTTATAGTGTGAGAATATATTATGATAAGCTTTTTCTGGTTTCTTTAAGATCATAATATCAGCATTAAACACTTTAGAATCAAATGAGCAGCTATAATTATCTCTTGTAAAGAGATGAGCAGAGGTCAAGTTTGTTTTATTCTTTGTTGGAGAAGCTTTTCGTTTTAAAAGATTATAGTCTTTTAAGTAGTCAAGACGACGAAAGAGTTCGTTCTCTCTTATTCCCTGTGCTCCTCTAAAATACATTTTTTTCAATGGTTTTGATTTGAATAATTGGGCCTGGTTGTTTTTAATGAATTCTTCTAATGATCTTGAAGCATAGACGTATTCACTTATATTTTTTTCTACTAAATTCAGTCGTGATTTTAAAGAGATTGGCTTTTTTAATTGTTGTGCCAACTCATTTAGTGCAGCTATAAATGAGAACTCGTAAGTCTCATCTGGAATACTGTTGATAAAAATTTCTTTACCATTAATCTTTGCAAAGAATAGAGTATGTGAATTTAAATTTGTAGAGTGTGGCGAAAGATAGAGTTGGGCCAAACTAAAATTTAGTATCTGATTTCGATATTGTGAAGAGTTACTCTTAGCACTAATCAATTTCTGGGCCTCTGAGATATTTCGAGGGTTTTCCAAAAGATAATTTGATTTTGACTCTATTATTGGACAGACCGTATTTAAACTTTGTGTATCGTTTAACTTCTTTTCAACCTCTGAACAGCCTATTAAAAAAAAGAAGCTTACTAGTGAGAGAATTAAAGTGAATTTTTTTCTATGCTTTGTAATTCTCATTTTTATGAAACTCTTCATGTTCTTCGTAGTAAATTTCTAAATCATCATTTTCATTCTTTTTTATATTAGTGCTAATTGTTTCTTTTAAATCAGAAATAATCTTTGTTAGATTCTCTTCTTTTCCAAATAGCTCAATGATAATCCATAATCCTCTTTCATTTACTGCCGTATGTTTGATATTAAATGGAATATTTTTCCTGTTTAGCGTCTTCGTAACTAGGTCAAAGGCCTGTTCTTGATATGGTGTCGAGCGCTGTGGTGGAGTTGGTATAAAATAAGTAAAAGTTTGCTTATGTTTATTCCTGTTGAAAATACTCATCTATTCCTCTTAAGTTTGTGTGATCACGTCTAATTATAAACTTCCTTTATGGTAAATGGAAATGTTTACCCATTTATTTTTTTTCTGATTTTTTCATTATTGTGCGTTATAATTTAATTGTCGACAGGATGTCGTAGCAAGAGATAGGCATGAAGCCGAAAAATTGGAGGGCCAGTTGCAGGGCCCTCTTTTTTTATCTAATTTATTCAATAAATATATCTGAAGAAAAATCCTTATTAAGACTTTCAATTGTTACATTAGAAGCTAGTTCTAAAGCTTTAAACTTTTTCTTTTCAATTTTAAAGCTACCGTAGTCTGTTACTACATAGTGAACGACATTCTTTCCTGTTAAAGGAAGTTCGCATAATGGAAGAAGTTTTGGCTTTCCTGACTTACTATAATGTTTCATCATAACGATTAAATTCTTAGCGCCATTTACAAGATCCATTGCACCACCCATACCAGTGATTTTCTTTCCTGGTATTTTCCAATTTGCAAGTGAACCTTCAATATCAACTTCCATACCACCCAAGACACAGAAGTCTATATGTCCACCACGTATCATTCCAAAACTCATTGAACTGTCAAAAAAGCTTGCTCCTTTTTCAACAGTAATAGTTTCTTTTCCAGCATTAATAAGAGTGGCCGAAACATTGTCTTTTATTGGAGAGTCTCCAACTCCAAGAACGCCATTTTCACTATGAATAATAAATGGGTGATCCTTAGGTAGTTGATCTGGGATAACCGTTGGGAGACCAATTCCTAAATTGATTGTTGAATTCTTATCAAAGAGCTTAATAACTTGTTTTGCCATTTCTTCTTTTGTCCACATGATTTACTCCTTAACCTTTAAGAACTCTATTGCATTCTCATAATTACTTCCAAGATATACACGTTGAACGAAGACTCCTGGAATATGGACATCCTCAGGCCTTATATCTCCAAGAGCAACAATCTCTTCAACTTCTACAATCGTCGTCTTTGCTGCCATTGCCATTAGGGGAGAGAAGTTTCTAGCAGTTTCTTTGAACCAGAGGTTTCCATATGGATCGGCCTTTTGGGCTTTGATTATTGCAAAGTCTGCATGAAGAGCATGCTCTAAAATACATGGCCTATCAAATTCTTTAATATCTTTTCCTTCTGCGACTTCTGTACCATATCCTGTTGGTGTATAAAAAGCTCGAATACCCATACCTGCGGCACGGATTCTTTCGCTTAACGTACCTTGTGGGATCAGTTCAATTTCAATTTTTCCAGATAACATGGCCTCTTCAAGGTCAGGATTCCCTCCTACGTAACTACAATATCCTTTAGAGATCATATTCTTTTTTAAAAGTTTTACTAGGCCTCTTCCTGAGTTTCCAATATTATTTGAAACAACTTTTAGGTCTTTGAGGTTTGTTGTGGATAAGTAGTTAATTGAGTTTTCTGGAATACCACATAGGCCAAATCCACCACTCATAATAGTACTTCCATCTGTGATATCACTTAAAGCCTCTTTGGCATTGTCATATATTTTACTATACATAAGCTTCCTTATTTATTTTGTATTATATTTAAAAGTTTCTCTAAACAATCTTCTAGAAGGTCATTAGGGTAGTTAAGGTAGGGACATAAAATAATCATATTCCTAGTTGTATTGATATATAAACCATTATTTAAACAATTCTCCCAAAATACTCTCATGTCTTCATTTGTATTGAGTTCAATTGCCATTAGCATTCCAATACTTCTAACTTCTGAGACCGAATCTAGTTTTATAAGTTTATCTTTGAAGTGACTCAAAAGATTAATATTTTCTTTTAAAGTATTTTGGAAGTTAGCATCTTTTGTAAGATTTAGAACTTCAT
Organism: Halobacteriovorax sp.; assembly: GCF_048381875.1. Taxonomy (NCBI): domain Bacteria; kingdom Pseudomonadati; phylum Bdellovibrionota; class Bacteriovoracia; order Bacteriovoracales; family Halobacteriovoraceae; genus Halobacteriovorax; species Halobacteriovorax sp. The sequence goes on from NZ_JBLXBP010000001.1 coordinate 19,213, forward strand.
CTAAAAGGCGAAGGCCAATTGGATGGGAGGCATTAGTCAATCCACAAGATAGAACCTCACTGTCAAAGAAAGATGCAATATCTTCAGAAACAAATGTTGCGCCAAACGGAAAATATCCACCTGATATAGATTTTGCAAATGTAATAAAGTCAGGCTTAATTGGATAATTTTGAAAACCAAAGTCTTTTCCTGTTCTACCGAAACCACAAATTACTTCATCTAGAATTATTTTTATATCATTGGTGCGACATACTTTTTCTAGTTCAATATAATAAGACACTGGAGGAATATAGACACCATTTCCACCGGTAATAGTCTCAAGGCAAATTGCTGCAATGTTATCTGCGCCAATATCTTTAATTATCTTTTTCGTTATTTCTAGGTCAGGATCATTATAAAAATTAGGGATAAAGGCCTGTCCTGGAGCGGACGTTCCTAATGCATCTCTACGCCAATCACCAGAAAGGGCAAGTGAGCCAGAAGTTGCTCCGTGATATGAATTCTCACAAGAAAGAATAATTTCCCTTTTAGTAAATTGCCTTACTATCTTTAGAGCATTCTCATTGGACTCTGCCCCTGAAAGGGTGTAGAAAATACGTCCATCAAAACCAATTCTATCAACTAGCTTCTGTGACACTTCTGTTTTTAAAGTGAATTCTGTTTTCGGTATGGCCATTGGGATTTCATTAAGCTGATGGATTAAGGCATCGATTAATTGTTTATTTTTAAGACCAAATGATTGATGGTAACTTCCTGATGAAAGATCAAATATTTTATCATCACTTGGAGTTGTATAACCCCATTCGAAAGTGTCTTTTAGCTCAATTACTTTGGGGTTATTTTGATTTGACCAAGTATGAAAATATTTTCGATGCCCCATTTAAATCTCACTTTTTTTCTTGTGACCTATTTCGTATCCACAAGTGGTAGAGGTATTTCTACGTAGCGATAATTGTCATCGTATTCTCGACAGCCTCGCCATATTTTTAGTATTTGTGTTTTATAATTATAGAGTGCTCCACCACAAGTTTGTGAAGGATCGTTGGCACCTTCTGGGCTAAAGTGTGAACAAATTGAAATAGGGTGGCCGTCATGAGATGTTAAAAAGTCAAACATGGCCTTCTCTGTTGTAATTTGTTTTGCGTATTTCTTTGCAAGTTCATATCGCTTATGTGTTGTTTTACTTATATTTTTCTTGTCTTCAACACTTATGATTCTCTCATTAAGGCAATGATTTGTATGAAAGATTATTTCTTCAGATTGTGGAGGCACAATCTCTTTAACAGTGGGAGTGATTTCATAATTGTAGGCATTACTGCCATCACTTATTAAATAATTATGACCTGAAGTAACTTTTGCGTTCATTAGGGTATCGATTACTTCTTTTTGAGTCTTTAATGTCGACAACTTTCTTATCAATGCAGGCCAGATAATACCATTTTCACCATCCACCACATTTATATTATTGACACCAACAAATTGAGCGTAGCTATTCATTGCCATAAGCCCGAGGCAGCCACATACTGTGTAGATTATTTCTTTTGTTTGCGTTGATTCATTGTGAACCTCAATTATCATCAAGTAGTTCTTTGCGCTTTGGTGCATATCCCAAGTTTGGCCTGCGAGGCTTATATCATCTCCGATATAAGAGATTGCAGTGCATCCTTCATCTGGTAATTGGATATCACGAAAGTCTGTATAATTATTTAAGATGATAATGTCTGTTAATGAGCATTCACTCCCTTCTGCTATTCCTTCTAGCTCAAGGGCCAAATCATTTGAGAAATCTTTCGTAAAACGAAATTGTTCTTTTGCGAATTCATCTAGTTTATTTTCTAGGTGAGGAGACCTCTTTAAAAGTAAGTTTGTTCTAATTTTAACAAGTTCTTTGATTGCCTCTTTGTAAGCCTTCCCATGTTGTAGTCCATTTTCGTATGGGTCAGAACTCTCGTACTTAAATATTGGTAGATTTAAGTCTGTTAACATGTGAAGAACCATTTTCCTGAGTTGCCAAAGTCGCTTGGTGCCTTAAGGCCAAATTCATAAGAGATGTCCTCAAAACATTTGAATTCTTTCTTAGGTGTGTTTGATGTTAAGTATTGATAGGCTTGGGCCAGGGCATATGCATCTCCATCCCAAGTAGAAATCATCATCAATGGCTTTGATTCATAGACTTCATCTTTTAACATGCAAAGTCCTATCTGACCTCCAAAGTGGATATAGCTCGCATCTGGAGTAATCCCGTTTTCAGCACTAAGCATTTTTTTGTTCTTATGAAAATAAACACTCTCGTTAAATACAACTTTTGTTGCATTTTTGTGAGAATATTCAATAATTTCATTAAGCTCTTGTGTCGAAAACTCTTCTAGACGATCACCAATGAAAAGAGCAAGGTATTCTCCCTTATCAAGTTCTTCTTTTAGAACCGCTAAGCTTTGCGCCTTAGCATTTGGATAGAAGTCTATTTTTCCTGATAGTGTCGCTGACATAAAACTTTGTTTACCAAAATAGTCATTATCAAGAGAAAGTACTTTTGTTCTCTTTTTTCCATTCTTTATTAGAATTGATTTATATATCTTGTCCACACACTCGCTATGTCCACTAGCACTAAAGAAATGTTGGAGCTCTTTTGGCGCAATCGCTTTAAAGTGTTTCATATTACTCATGAAGCTTTCATCTATAAAATTAGATAGGCATACTTTGTTAACTAATGTTCCCATATCATTAAATGAGGGAGTGTTTAAAATAGGTGAAGATGATAGTTTTACATTTTCGTTATTCCACTTAAGGTTTTGACGGTAAATAATGACATCTCTGAAATCTTCATCGTCTAGGTAGTTTTCTTCAAGAATGGTCTCAATAATTGCACCAAGTGAACAATTTATTGAAAGCATGGCGCCTGCGTGAATATCTCTATTTCTTCCATAAATATATTCAAAGCCTGAAGATGCTGCAATTGTTGAAAGGGCATACTTGAGATATTTTCCCATGCCGTTTGTTTGGCGCTTTTTTACAATCGTTGTATCTAGCATATAAAGTGCTTTAGGATTATTGAAGTGCTTTAATAGTCTTAGTCCACTTTCGTGTGGAAAGTGTGAGATTTTGCCTGCAAAAGAAATACCTATTAATTCTTCATCTTCAGAGAGAAGCCCTATGGCCACAGAGTCATCGCATTTCGCTATTTTTTCAAACTTCTCTATCTCTGTTTGTCTTGTTGGTTCATAGATCGCTTTTTGTATCTCTTCAATTTGGCCTTTATACTTTTTGAAGTTATCCTTATCAATATCAATCAGGGTAGCGTTGAAAGTGTCCTTGAAGAATTCATTTGAAAAACTTTTTGCTTCATTTGTATCAAGTTTTCCTTGTAGAGATTTAATAAGTTGTTCATGCCACTTATATTCATTTTGGATATTAACTTCTTTCTTCGTTTTGAATTCGATCTGATTATGTTCACCCTTATAAACACGTTTAGCAATCTCATCAATAGCATTAAATAAGTAGTCAATATCAGTAAATGTCCATGCTGTATTTAATCTAAATCTTAGCGTGTTTTCACCTGCTTGATAGTAGAGAAGACCTAGGTCAAATCTGTTTTTAATAAATGCAGGAATATCGACTTTGCTTGATAAGTCAAAAGCAAATGCGAGTCCAAAGCAACGTGGAGCAGATAATTGTTCCCATTCACTTACTAGTTTAGATAGCTTTTCCTTTGTATAATCCTGGATCTCTTTAATCTTAAGTCGATTTTGGTCAAGAGCTATCGCCTGATAGTAGCCACGAATTACTGAAGATGTTTGGAATTCATTATTAAGCCATAATGGATTTTCTGTTAAGACAATTCCACTTTGTGCCTTTTTAGCACAAGTGATGAATTCTGGATTGAGTTGTTTGCCTTGAGAGTCTTTAAGGTTAAATGTACGATGCCAGAAGAAGTCCAGTCCTAGGTGAAAACCTGTCTGCACTTCATCATAGATGACTGCTACTTTATATGACTTTGCAAGTAAGTTAAGTGCATTGTGGAAACGATTTGTCGAGTAGCGGTCTCCACCTTCACATTGCATTGGTTCTACTAGAATTGCAAAATGTTCACCGCTTTGGAATGCTTGTTTCAACTCTTCTAGTGAGTCGATTTCACTTTTTAGTAAGTCATCAGCATTTGATTTAAATTTATCTAATTTTGTATCAAAGTCTTTTGCGTATGGGTTTTCCCAAAGCTTTAACCATTCATTATCTAGTTCAAGGATAAAGTTGTCGCTCTTTGTTTCCGGGTATTTAATGAAAGTCGTTTCATGTCCTGGAATTTGATATGGTTCTCTTTTGGCAGGGTTCCATGTTGAAAAAAGAGTTGAGAGAAAACGTCCATGGAAACTACCTTCAAAGGCCATAATCTTCTTTGCATCTTTGTTGTATCTGCTTTTATAGGCCATTATAAGTGCTGTTTCATTGGCCTCAGCTCCTGAATTAACATAAACGGCCTTTAACTTCTTATTTGAAGCCTTTCTTTGAAGTAGCTTTTCAAAAGAATGCGCAATCTCTAAAAATGTTGAATCTTGATAATTTCCTGTCCAGGCACTCTGGTGCATTAATGTTCCAAAGAGTGGAGTTGCATTAAAGCCTAGTCCTAAGGTTGCAATTTGTGATGCAGCATCTAATAAGTATTCAGGATGACCTTCTTTATCCGTTTCCATTGCAAAGTAGGGCCCTTGAGAAAAATTATGTGCAGGAATATATTCCTTCTTTTCTGCAGGGGTGAAATTATCTTGATACATAGATGATAATTTCTTCTTTGCGTGTTCATGACTTTTACTACTTATTAGTTTTACTTCCATATATTAACCTTGATTTAATTATCTCGTTTCTTTAAGTATTTTCTCTTTTAAAAAATCACTAAATTTCAGTCCAGTATTTTCTAGCATCTTCGGAAACATCGAAATACTTGTCATACCAGGAAATGTATTAATCTCATTTAAGTATATTTCTCCATCACTTAAGAAGAAATCAATTCTTGATAAGTGTCTAAGCTTAAGACACTTAAATGCTGTTTTAGCGATATTTTGCATCTTAGCAATTTGTTCACTTGTTAGGTCTTGAGCTTCAATTAATGTTTTAGCGTGAGAATCATCACTATATTTTTGTTGATAATCATAGAACTTATCATCATCATTTATAATTTCACCTGGCCTTGATGCATGGAGGTTTCCATCTTGTTCAAATACAGCAATTTCAAGCTCTCTGCCTTTGAGTGTTTTTTCTATGAGCACATCGTCACTATATTTTAAAGCTTCATTAAGTTTTGTTTCAATCTCACTAGACTTTGTAACGTGATAGCAACCAACAGATGAGCCCTGGCTAGCAGCCTTTATAAAGACATCATTATTTGATTCTTTAAAGAACTCTTTGATTTCTGATAACTCAAAAGGAAGACCTCTGTGTATTGCTTTCCATGGAGCATTGGTTATCCCCAGTAGATCAAACCACAACTTTGTTGTGACTTTATTAAAACAAATACTACTGCCTTCATGACGAGGTCCTAAATAAGGAAGCTTATGCATCTCTAGATAGCATTGAATTTCACCTGTTTCGCCAGGAGGGCCGTGTATGACTGGAATAACGTAATTGATATAAGGGCGCTCAGTTGCTGTTTCTAAAATTTGTCCGTTTAAGCTAACTTTATTTCCGTTAAGGGTTAGATTAGCATCCTTGTCCATTTCAACAACGATTGGATTGAGCTCTTTTATGAGACTCACTTGGTCTTTAATATATTGAGCTGACCTCAATGAAACTTCATGTTCTGAGGAGCCACCTCCGCAGATGATTAAGACGTTCTTCCTTTCCATGGAACCTTCTCTTTAATAAATATAAAAGACCCCTAAGGCTTATGCCTTAGGGTATTTTTCGCTATCAAACATTTTTAATTTTTCTAGCATCTCTTCATGAGACCAGTTAAATGACTTCTTTGAACCATGCTTACGAACTGAAACAGCTTTGTTTTCAATTTCACGATCACCAAGAACAAACATAAATGGAACTTTTGCTTTTTGAATTTGGCGAGTCTTGTATCCCATTGTTTCATTTCTATCATCAACTCTTACACGATAACCTTCAGCAAAGAGCATGTCTTTAAGCTCTTTAGCTGCTTGTCCATGCGCATCTTCATTTACAGGAACGATTACAATTTGCTCTGGTGCCATCCAAAAAGGGAATGCTCCGGCAACGTGCTCTGTGAATACACCAAAGAATCTTTCAAGAGATCCTAGTAGGGCACGGTGGATTACAACTGGTCTTTCTTCGCCGCCATCACTTGTTGTAAATTTCAAGTCAAATCGATCTGGTAGTTGGAAATCAAGTTGAATTGTACCCAATTGCCACTTTCGTCCAATTGCATCTGCTACTTCAATATCAATTTTTGGTCCATAAAATGCGCCGTCACCTTCTTTGATAACGTATTTATGTCCAGAGTTCTTTAAAGCTTCTTCAAGAGCATTCTCTGCTATATCCCATGTCTTATCATCCCCGGCCTTCTTTTCAGGACGAGTTGATAAGTTAACTGTAATGTCATCAAAACCAAATAATTCATAAGCAGTGAAGATCATCTTCATTGTCTTTTGAATTTCTTCTTGAACCTGCTCAAGTGCTAGGAAGATATGAGCGTCATCTTGGCAGAATGAACGTACGCGAGTTAGACCTGCAAGGGCCCCAGCTTTTTCATTTCTATGTAGACGGCCAAAGTCAGCATAGCGAAGAGGTAAGTCACGGTAACTATACTTGTAATGCTTATACATTAGCATGTGACATGGGCAGTTCATTGGTTTTACTGCATACTCACGCTCATCAATCTTAGAAAAGAACATATCATCTTTATAATGTTCGTAGTGACCAGATGTATGCCATAGTTCACTATCTAGGATTTGAGGTGTGATAACTTCGTCATATTCATAAAGACGATAAAGTCTTCTAATATAATTTGTGAGTTCATTTACAATGATTGCACCTTTAGGCATGAAAAACGGTGCACCTGGAGCAACAGGCTCAAAGTGGAATAATTGTAATTCTTTTCCTAATTTTCTATGGTCACGCTTTTTTGCTTCTTCAAGCATCATAAGGTGTTGCTTAAGTTGTTTGCGATCCATGAAGCAGGCTGCATAAATTCTTTGCATAACTTCACGCTTCTCATCACCACGCCAGTATGCACCTGCGATACTTAGTAATTTAAAGCCTTGTGGTAGATCTGCTGTATTTTCAACGTGTGGTCCTCGACATAAGTCAATGAATTCACCTTGAGTGTAACAACTAACTTCTTCATCTTCAGGTATGGCCTCTACTAATTCTATTTTTAAATCTTGACCTTCTGATTTAAAGAAATCGATAGCCTCAGAGCGACTCATAACCTTTCTTTCAATAGGAAGCTTCTCTTTAATGATGGTTTTCATCATATCTTCTATTTTAGGTAGATCATCTTCACCAAGGGTTTGATCCATTAAAATATCGTAGTAAAAACCGTTTTCAATAACAGGTCCAACCCCAAATTGAACTTTAGAATCTGGGTAAAGTCTTGAAATTGCTTGGGCCATAAGGTGAGCGCTTGAGTGTCTAATAGTATCTAAATCGTATTTGGCCATTGAATCTCCGTAAATAAGCCTAAAATTTGTCCTTTAAATGCACATAATATCAAATAATTAAAGGGTTCATCAATATTTTGAGTGTAAATATTTTAATGAAAATGAACTGTTTTGACTTGTAGCATGATGACATGATATGAACTTGTTGTGGTAAGATTCCACAAAATTCTCACAGCAAATAACGTGAAAATTAATCGATAGGGAGTTAAATATGCAGATTGTCGGGGGACAAGAATCTGGAACAAGTAATCAAAAAGAATCAGCAAGTTTAGATGTTCTAGGCTTTGTCGGTTCTGGTGAAGGGCTAATTCCAACTCAAGATAATTTAACTAAGCTAGAAGTCGGAAAGGCTTACTACCAGCTTGGTAAGCTTCACTATGATAAGGCCGATCTTAACAAGGCGGAAGTAAACTTTCTTAAAGCTATCGATTGTGCTGAATGTCCTCAGGATAATTACCGTGTTTTAAAAATTCTAAGTTTTCTCATTCGTATTGCGGCCGAGAAATTAGAGGATGAAAAAGCCGAAAAATATATTTCACATAGTGAGGCCATTGTTAATGACCTTCAAGAGAATCTAGGAAGCCTATCAGCTGAATACTTCTATTATTCAGGTCTTATCAAGTCATATCGAACTGACTTCGATGGAGCATATCAAGACCTAGACTTATCTTATAATAAATCTAAAGAGGAAAATGATCCTGATCTTCACTCTAAATGCTTATTAGCTTTAGCAAATAATGCATTTAACAGAGGTCAATTTGAACTTTCTCTCGAGTATATGGGACAACTAGATAATCTTTTAAAAATTATTAATAAAGAGTATTTAGGTGGTTCAATGCATATGACATATGGAAAAATTCATATGGCCACAGGCAATATTGAAGCGTCTTTAAAGCATTTCAATCTTGCAAATATTACCCTTCAAAATAAGAAGTGCTGGAACCTATACGGATATATTCTTTTAGGAATTGGACAGGTTCAAAAAGTTAAAGGTGATTACGATAGAGCAACTCTTTATTATAACCTAGCAAAGCAAGCCGTTGATTCGACGACATTTAAGCGTCTAACAAATGTTCTTGATGCCGAGATTCATGAAGTTAATGATTCAAGTGTTGATATTTACCTTGATCGTAACAATAGAAAAGTAAAAGAGAAGAATATTGGTGTAATTGATTTCAAACATCGTTTTGTTCTACTAGAGATCCTATTCTTATTAGCTAAGAATCGCGGAAGTTTCTTTGATAAAGAAGATCTTGCTAGAGAGATTTGGAAAGATGAGTACAATCCATTAATTCACGACAAGCTTATCTATACTTCGATTTCTCGTCTAAGAAAGTTAATTGAACCTAAAGATAATAGTAATACGAAGAGAAAGTATATTATTCGCGGAAAAGACGGATATACTTTCAATCCAGATGTTAAGATTCGCTACCAAATGGAGACTAAGCTTACTGCTGGTAAAGCCGTGGCAAACGTTGATATCAGTTCTCCAGTTTAAAATAGATGCGATTTTTAATTTATATTTCAATTTTATTTATGACAAATACATGGGCCCTTCGAGAAAGGGCCCTTTTCTCTATAAATGGTAAAATATATTTTACCAAGGAAGCCAATTTCCTCTTAAAAGCGTATCAGTATTCAAAATGCTCTATAGATGAAAATAAGAACAAAGATTATTTTTATGAATTAGTTGGAAAACTTTCAACTCAGGAAGGTGTAGAAGCCGCTCCACTGGTACCAAATGACTCTCAAATACAAAGAATTAAAAAGATAATGCTTATAGGGAAGTTGTTAAGCTTGGAGCATGAGTTTTTATCAACACCGAAGTTTGAAAAATGCAAGGTTCCCAAGGCTTATAGAAAAACTGTCGAGCAAATCTTTAATACAAATCTTGAGCTTGCAAAGCGCTATAAATCATTCATTAATAATAAAGACATAATAACTCCAGAAAGCCTTGTGAAAAGGTCAACAAGTTACCGTACGCATATATTGAAAGATATTCAGTCACGTCTATTTCTATAAGGTCTAGGTAGTCGAAATATGAAAATTCAATTCGAATACTTGGCCAAATTAGATGAACAGATGGTTGATAAGTTATCAGACTTTGAATCTGATCATTTTAAATGGTCATGGTCTAAGAAAGTTTGGAAAGAGCTTGCAGGTTCTTCAAGAAATATTGTTTGCTTGTGGCAAGAATCCTTAGAAAATAATAAAAAAGAAATTATATCTTTATGTGTATTTGAACTGTCTTCTCCAGATTTCTGCCATCTCTATAAAATCGTTGTCGATGAAAAATTCCGACGTCGTAAGTTAGCTTTGGCCCTATTTAAGCAAATGTGTCACGTTGCATCAGTAGAGTTAGGCTTCAGTAAACCTCATATATACCTTGAAGTAGAGGAGAATAATGATGGTGCGATTGGATTTTATCAAAAAATGGGCCTTAAACAGATTCATATAAAAAAGCGGTTTTATCAAAATGGTAACTCGGCCGTAATAATGCAGGGCGTTCAGGATTGTGACAAACCTTGACAAGATTTCAAAATGTCTGATAATTAATAGGTACTTAGAAATTTAGAATAATTTTTTTTAAAATCTGGGTAAATAACGATTAGTTAAATTTTTAACAAGATATAATCGGGTAGACTTATTAGTGCTACCCTTTTTTTTTATTAATAGGCACATTTTAATGAATTTAAATGTTGAATATAAAGGTATAGAGAAGAAGTTTTACGAGCTTTCACAAGCTATTGTAAGTGAAGCTGGTTACTACCTTTACGATATGGAATATATAAAAGGTTCAAAAACTTTACGCGTTTATATAATGAATAAAGAAACGAATACTGCAGTGATCGAAGATTGTGTGGCAGTTGATCGTGCTTTTAGTGAGCCTATGGAGAGTGCTGACTGGATACCAGATGATATTGTCTTAGAAGTATCTTCTCCTGGAATGTTTCGTAAAATTAAAACAAGAGAACACTTTGACTTAAGTAAGGGACAAAGAATTCTCGTTGAATTAAATAAGAAGTTTGGTGACTTATTTCAAGGTGAGAACTTTGATAAAAAAACTGCCAATACTAAGAAAGTTTTATGTGTTTTAAATGATGTTGGAGATGACTATATAGAAGTTAATCTCGACAGTGACTTTGATTTAAAATTAAATTTAAATGATATTAATAAGGTAGCACTTGAACCAGAAGTGTAACTATTGAGGTGAAAAAATGAGTTTCTCAGAATTAGGTAAAATTATTGATGTATTAGGTAAAGACCGTGGAATCGATAAAGCAATTATCGTAAACGCTATTGAGCAAGCTTTCTTAGTAACAGCTAGAAAGAAGTTTGGAATTCAAGGTGAATATGAAACTCGTTATAATGACGATGATGACGATGTAGAGATTTTTCAATATAAGAATGTTGTTGAAGATGTAAGAGATCCAATTATTGAGATCAATCTTTCTGATGCAAGAGAATTAGATGAAGACGTAGAGGTAGGAGATCAATTAGGTATTAAAATTGAAAACCCTAATTTTACTCGTGTTGATGTTCAAACTGCTCGTCAAATTATTATGCAAAAAGTACGTGATGCTGAAAGAGAAATTCTATTCTCTGAGTTCAAGCACAGAGAAGGTGATCTAGTAACTGGTATCGCTAGAAGATATGAAAGAGGGAATATCATCGTTGACCTTGGTAAGGCCGATGCAGTTCTTTCAAGAAGAGAAATTATCCCAGGTGAACAATTTAATCCAGGTGATAGAATTCAAGCATACTTAACTGAAGTTGTGATGACGAACAGAGGTCCTGAAATTAGACTTTCTCGTACATCTCCAATGTTCTTAGTTAAGCTATTTGAAGTAGAAGTACCTGAGATTCAAGATGGAACAATCGAAGTTAAATCTGCTGCACGTGAGCCAGGTCAGAGAGCGAAGATTGCTGTACAATCAGTTGATAAAGATATCGACCCAGTTGGTGCATGTGTTGGTATGAAGGGATCTCGTGTTCAAAATATCGTTAACGAACTTCAAGGTGAAAAAATTGATATCGTAAGATGGAACGATGACCTAGCAACATTTGCTATTGCAGCACTTGCTCCATCTGAAATTGAAAATATCTCAATTGATCATGACTCTAAATCAATGGATGTGATCGTTGAAGAAGATCAACTATCTCTTGCAATTGGTAGACGTGGTCAAAACGTTCGCCTTGCGGCGATGTTATCGGGATACAATATTAACATTATCTCTAAAACAAAACTTCAAGAGAAAGTTAATAAGGCCGTTGAAAATTTACTTCAAATTCCATCTGTTTCAGATGCAATGGCGCAAGTACTTGTTCAAAATAGCATCATGGCAATTGGTGACTTCATGGCAACACCTGCAAGCGAAATCGCTTCAATGACTGGTGTTGATGAAGCTGCTGCTCAAGCGGCAATTGATGAAGCAGCAAAGCTTGTTGAAGAAGGAACAATTGAACTTCAACCTGAAGGTGAAGAAGAGCTGGTATCTGCATCAGCAGTACCAAGATACCTAGGTATCATAAATAAAGAGTCTGGTGAGGAATCAGAAGAAGGCTCTGATAAATTTAATGAAGCTGAGAGAAGACTAAGAGAAGAATTAGCTGCATTTAAAATTAAATAATTTATAAAATTGTAGTCATACTACGGAGACAAAATGCCTAAGAAAATATTTGAATTGGCCAATGAAATCGGAAAGAAGCCTCTCGATCTTGTTGAGGAACTGAAAGCCCATGGCTTTAACGTAAGAAACCACATGTCGGTATTATCGGATGATGATATCACAAAGTGGCAAGAGTTAGCCGGCGCTAGTGCTAAGAGCGAAGATGCTCCAGCAAAGAAGAAGGTAACAAAGAAGAAAAAGGCCAAGAAGAAGACTGCTAAGAAGACTACTGTTCGTAAGAAAGCAGCTAGTAAAGACGAAGAAGACGGTGAAGATAAGCCGGCAAAGAAAACTGTAACTCGTAAGAAGAAAACAGTTGTTCGTCGTAAGGCTTCTTCAAAATCATCTGAGGCAACACCATCTGTTGATGAAAGCACTGAAGAGACAACTACAGTACATGTTGCTGAAGCTTCTGCAGAAAAACCTGAAAAGGTAGTTGAGGCAAAAGAAACTAAGGTTGCTGAAAAAAGCTCTGAAGAACCTAAAGCTGCTGAATCAAAAGATGAAACAGAAGCTCAAGAGAAGAAAGTTGAAAAAGAGACTTCTTCAAAAGAGAAAGAAAGTGACAAAGGTGTTGATGGTAAACCATTTGGTTTAAGAATTGTTTCAGCGCCTACTAAAGAAGATAAAGAGAAAGCTGCAGCTAGAAAGACTCGTGAAGCTAAAAAAGCTGAAGAGAAGCCAGAAGACGACATTAATGCGAAAGCTGGTCCTGGTACAAAAGGTGTTACTGGTAAGAAGGACGCTAAAAGTAGTAGGCTAAGTGGTCTTGCTTCTATGTTAAGTGCTAAGAAGAATGTTAATCGTTCTCAAGCCCTTAATGAAGAACGTGCTACAACTGAGCTTAAGTCATATGCTGCTCTTCAAGGCTCAGGCCGTCCAATGTATACTCAAGTTAAGAGGAAGAGACAATATTCAGGTCCTTCTAAGTCAACTGAGATAACAGAAGTTAAAGAATCAAAAAGAGTTATTAAGCTTCATGGTGGAGCTTATGCTGAGCAATTAGCTAAAAAGTTATCAATTAAGCTAAAAGATATGATCGATAAGTGTCTTGATCTAAACCTACTTGTTAGAAATGGTGATTACATCGGTCTAAAATTAGCAGGTCAAATCGCTGCACTTTATGATTATCGTGTAGAAGATCAGTCATTTGATGAAGATGCAGTTATCGGTAAAGAAGAACTTTCTGAAGAAGAAGTTAGTAAACTTCCACTTCGTGCTCCTGTTGTTACTATTATGGGTCACGTTGATCACGGTAAAACAACTCTTCTTGATTGTATTAGAAACGCGAAAATTGCAGACGGTGAAGCTGGTGGTATCACTCAGCACATTGGTGCATATTCAGTTGATGTTAAGGATTCTAAACTAACGTTCTTAGATACTCCTGGTCACGCGGCCTTTGGAGCAATGAGACAACGTGGTGCAGATATCACAGATATCGTTATTCTAATTGTTGCAGCAGATGATGGTGTTATGCCACAGACTGTTGAATCGATTAAATATATTCAAAGTGCTGGAAAGCCTTTAATTGTAGCAGTTAACAAAATGGACCGTGAAGGAGCTAATCCAGATCGTATCAAGCAAGCGTTAACTGAATACAGTATTACACCTGAAGAATGGGGTGGAGATACTCAATTCTGTAATATCTCAGCTCTTAAAGGTGAAGGAATTGATGAACTTCTAGAAGCAATTGCTCTACAAGCTGAAATTCTTGAGCTTCGTGCAGATCCAAAAGGTGTTGCAGAAGCCGTTGTTGTTGAGTCTAGAATTGAGCATGGCCGTGGACCTGTTGCAACTGTACTTGTTGAAAAAGGAACGCTTAAAAAAGGTGATTCAATTGTAGTAGGTGAAACTTTTGGTAGAGCTAGAAGTTTAACTGACCACAGAGGTAATCAGCTTCCAAAAGCAGGGCCATCAACTCCTGTTCAAATCCTTGGTCTAAGTGAGGCTCCGGCTCCAGGTGACGTTCTAAACGTTGTTAAAAATGAAAGAGAAGCAAAGAAAATTGCACAAAATAGAATTGATGAGCGCATCAGAATTGAAGCTGCTGCGACGACTCAAGGACCTAAGGTTTCTCTTGAGGACTTCTTTGCAACAGCAGCTGGTGAAGAAGGTCAAACAAAAGATCTTAATCTTATCATTAGAGCAGATGTACAAGGTTCATACGAAGCTATTAAAACTGCACTAGAGTCAATTTCAAATCCTGAAGTTGAAGTTAAGGTAATTCGTGGTGGAGTTGGACAAATTAGTGACTCTGACATTGAACTTGCTAATACTTCTGGGGCATTTGTCATTGGATTTAATATGAGACCAGCAACATCTGCTAGAAAGCTTTCTGAGCAGTATGGTGTTGATATTAAAACATACTCAATCATCTATGAACTAATCAATGATGTTAAACTTGCAGTCGAAGGTCTTCTTGATCCTGAATATACTGAAGAGTATATCGGTCGTGCAGAAGTTCGCGATACATTCTCTGTTCCAAAAATTGGTACAATTGCAGGTTCTGTTGTCGTTGACGGTAAGATCATGGTTGGATGTAATGTTCGTCTTCTTAGAGAAGGTAAGATCATGTTTGATGGTAAAATGTCTTCTCTTAAACGTTTCAAAGATGACGTTAAAGAAGTTAAGAATGGTTACGAGTGTGGTGTAGGTCTTGAAAACTATAATGATATTAAAGTTGGCGACCTATTTGAAGCATACCAAATGAAAGAGAAGAAACGTAAACTTGAAGACGTTATGACGTCTGAGTCACCGATTCTTTAATGTTGGAGATAGGCCATGAGTAGCAATAATAAAAAACTGCAATACGAAGAGCAGATAAAAAATGAAGTCAATAAGTTATTGCGTACTGGTCTGGATAATAGTGCATTCACTTATTGTTCAGTAACTAAAGTTGAAATGAATCCTGACTTCTCAGTAGCAACTCTTTACTGGGATACATTTGATCCTTCTCGAAGAGGTGATATTGCAAAAGCAATGGAGTCAGCTTTAGGTAAAATGAGAACTCATTTGGCAAAAACACTTAAGGTTAGACACACTCCATCTCTAACTGCTGTTTATGACTCGCAATTTGAAGACGAGCAAGAAATTGAACAGCTGCTTAAGTCAGAAAAAGAAAAAGGAAAGTCATACTAATATGGCACGAAAGTTTAAAGGCCCAATTTTTGGGCCTTTCTTTTTTAAGGTCGATAAGCCTAAGGGAATAACTTCCTTTGACGTTATTAGACAGTTTAAAAGAAAGCTCCCTAAGAATATTGGAAAGATTGGCCATTTTGGAACACTCGATCCATTTGCTACCGGACTCATGGTTATTGGAATTGGTCCAGCTACTCGTTTAAATCAATACACTCAAGTTTCAACTAAAGAGTATATCGCTTCAGGACGCCTTGGCTTCTTATCGCCAACTGGTGATTTTGATACTGAAGATGGCACGATGGAAAGGGTTGAGATTCCGCCACTGTCTTATGAAAACGTAAAAGAAGCCTTGGAATCATTTGTAGGGCCTTATATGCAAAGCCCACCGGCCTTTTCGGCCACAAAGCATGAAGGTAAGCCTCTACATGAATGGGCAAGAGAAGGCATCATCATCGAAAAGCCTCCTGTCGAGCGTCATATCCACGATATAGAGCTTCTAAGCTTTGAAGGGGATACTGTTATCTTTCGTGTTAGCGTCTCTTCAGGAACGTATATAAGAGTTCTCTTTGATGATCTGGCCATTAAGCTTGGAACACGAGGAGCACTTGAGGAGCTAAGAAGAACAAACTCAGCTGGTATTGATCTCGATGGCTCAATTAAACTTGATATTTTTAATGATGATGATTTTGATTTTCGAGAGTTTTTATTGAATCATGCTCAACCTATCACTGATTTAATCAATTTTCAGTTACTTGAGCTAGATGATAAGGATGCCCTTAGTTTTGCTAACGGAATGACGATAAAGAGAGAGAATGAGACGGATGGCCTATATTGGGTCAGATCAAATAATCAAACACTTGGCCTTGGGGCCATTGATGAAGGAAAACTAAAGGTAAAAGTCGGTTTTAGTCCTGCTGCGTTAGATAAAATCGATTTAACTATATGTAATTCCTTAGACGAATAATTTTAAATCATGCTATACTTTGGAAAAATATATAAGGAATTTAAGGAGATAAAGTGAATACTACTTTAATTGCACTAGCTATTGCATTATTAGTTGTAACAGGGATGATTGTCCAACTTGGTATTTTAAGCCTTCTTTCAGGTGCTTTTTTCTTTCTATTTGGAAAGTCAAAATTAGATGTATTAAAAGCTTCTGATGATGAGAGCTTTGCTTTCGGTTACCGTTGGAATAATTCAAGAGAGCCAGCAAAGTTTAACCATGTTGTGGTTAGATTATTTAACCCATTTGGTAAGAAAACACAGGTAACAGTTTCAAGTGATTATGCTGCACAAGACTCAGACTTCGCAGTAGAAGTTAAATTTGGACCTGCTTTCAAAGATATTTTAGATATTGAAAACCTAGACTCTGCAACTGTTGAAGTTGAGATTAAGTCTAAAGAAGGTATTACTCAATCACGTCAAATGAAGGCGCGTAAGTTTATTGAAGCTTATCGTGGAGCAACTCAGACTGTCGAAGAGTTTAATGGAGAGTTTGGATATGAGAAGCCTAAGAAGTTTTATCATCAAACTTCTCGTTCATTTATTGCAGATCCTATTCCTGAAGGAAATATTCCTGTAGGACTAAGAATTTCTGCTAACCCACAATTTGCTGGTGAGTTCGCTGGTAACGGTGGTGGAGATGCTGCTGCTCAAGAGAACTTTGCAGTATCTAAAGTTTGGATTGAAGAGGGATGTATCGTTTGTAATGCTTGTGAAGGTATTTACCCAGAGGTATTTGAAGTTACTGATACAAATTGTGTTATTCGTCCAGATGCTCCTCTTGATAATGGACTTCTGATTCTTGAAGCTGCTGAAGCTTGTCCAACTGAAGTTATCAAGTTCGAAAAAGCATAATTTAATATTTAAAACTTTTTCTATATACAAGGCCCTCTTTTTTGAGGGCCTTTTTTTATTATTTAAATTGATGATTATCATTTTGATTTCTTGCAAGTTTACTTTTTTCTTTTGTTACTAGTGTTTTGAGTTGTTCTTTATTGAACTTTGTTTGTACTTGTTTGTAGTTCTTTATTCGTCTTACTTTTTTTAATATGGCAGTTATTCGATCAACACTTTGATTACATTTTTTTAAAAAGTCTGGATTATGAGATTCCTTGAAACGTTTTAGACTAAGTTTTGCTACCATAAGTGGATCATTTATTTCACTAGAAAGTACATAGATCATTTTTGATGTAACTTCTCTTTTATGATAGATCGAGGATTCTTTTGCCCTTTGTTCTTCTATAAGATTTTTAAAGTAGACGATAGATCCCATGACAAATGATGGGATAATGATATTTATAAATAACATACTTAGAAAGGTAATATCCTCAATATAATCGACTCGCATATATGAGCAATAAGACATAATAACGATATTTGTTATTAAGGCGATTAATGCCTTCTTCTGACCAACAGTGTATGCGGTTATAGTGAAACCTGTTAAGGCCCAAGGCAGTAAAAGCCACGCTCTTGCTCCTAGAGCTATTGCGCGCAAATTAAGATGTATTAAACAAACTGCTATCAAGACAAATTCAAAATATGTTTTATTATCGTGTTTTACATATTGATAGTAGGCCAGAGCCGTTAATGGAAATATTAAAATTACTCCTACATTATCAGTTTTAATCTGTCCGTGCTGACTAAATATCAAATAGCCTAGAATAATTGAAATCAAAAATAATGATGTATTTGTAAACAAAACGAGTCTTGCTTCATGTAATTTTTTAATCCTTTCAAAACCTTCATATTGATGGATTGATTTTGGGTAAATATATTTTGAAATATCTAATTTAATAAATCATCCTCCAGTCTTTTAAACTTTCCATTCCTATCGATTTCTATCCTCTTAAAAATGTCATACATGGTAGTTGTTTCACCATATTTAACTTCATCAAAATCCTGAAGGTCTTTGATAAGACGATTAATTTCGATAATACGCTCCAGGTTCTTATCACATCTTTCTATTAGGTCCTGTGAACGCTCATTTTCGAGTCGTGTTAAACACATTTTTACAATTGCCAGTGGGTTATTAATTTCATGACTAAGAGTAATGATCATTTTAGAAATGGTATCTTTTTGTTGTTGTAGTTTTAATTGTTTGTATTTATCACTGTCGATAATTTTCTTATAAGTCATAAGTATGATGTAAAGGACTGAGGGAAGTAATATATTTCCAAGAAAGTGAATTGTCTTATATTGGAAATCATCAAGTGGTGCTGCGTAGTAACAAAAATAGCTAATAGTAATTATGTTAGTTAAAAATCCTAAAAATGGTATCGTAAACTTGATGATCTTATTTGATGTTAAAAATAATAGGTAAGACCATATCAATAAAGACCATGCGTGAGACTGTGTTATAAAGGCGAATGTATTTATCACACCAAGTTGAAGAAATAGGAGTAGAGCTTGTGCAGCAAGTATCTTGTTGTGTTTCTTATAAATATATATGGAGCAGAGGCTTAATGTCGAAATGAGTGCTGCACTATAGGGGTAGATTTTTGGAAGATTAAATAGGGTTAAAAATAAAATAAGAGATGTAAAAGAAGTGAATAAAACACTTAGTAAAATGAATGTGATTATTCTGGCTTCGTATGTTTTTTCAACAGCAGCTTGTCCTTCAAGCTGTATAAGTTGTTTCGGGTAAAAATAGTTGAAACGATCTAATTTGATAAAAACTCCAAAACTAATTCTGTTATGAAACCCTTCTATAATCAATCTAACAATTGATTATTAAAATGTCGCATGGTGAAAAGTTATATTTTTATTAGGTAAATTTAAGAATTTTGTTATTTTAGGGATTTGTGCATTTTCGCCTCTGGGTTGTATTGCTTCATCCGCTCCTGTTCTTTGTGCATAAATTTTTATTCAATGAGAAGAGATGTAGAATATGCATAATTGGTTACCCGAAGGCTCCCTTCGTGGTCGCCTCTGGGTTGTATTGCTTCATCCGCTCCTGTTCTTTGTGCATAAATTTTTATTCAATGAGAAGAGATGTAGAATATGCATAATTGGTTACCCGAAGGCTCCCTTCGTGGTCGCCTCTGGGTTGTATTGCTTCATCCGCTCCTGCGGATGCCGCAAACAAAAAAGGCCCCACTGGACAGGTGGGGCCTAATTAAAGAACAAATTTATTGGTAGTCGGTTTGTTAGGTTATTTACCTTCCATTCCGTTTATCATTCTAAAGTATGAACCAAGAAGCTTTACGTTTCTCTTCATATCTCCGTAGAAGCTATTAACATCTTTAGTAATTCTAGCTTCACTAATCGCATCACCAATTAACTGATCCATTTGTAATGTTCCTTGAAGAGTTCCTTCATTTGCTTCTCTAGCAAAAACATCTCCAAACTTAACATTCTCATTGGCATTCATCCCTTGGATAATCTTTGTGATTACCGGAGCAAATAATTCAACCTGACCATCATCGTTGATAGATGGCATTGAGAAGTTGTTTAAAGTATTAGTAAGCTTATTATTTAGGTAAGCATTCTTATTACTTCTACTTCCCATTTGTACTAAATCAATTGTTTGACAGTAGTTGTCTGATAATCGACAGAATTCTACATTCTGTACGATTGGAACAATTGCTCTACTTACAACTTGGTTAATCGTATCGATCGTTACATTTTGTAAACCTAGCTCATTCATTAGTCCTGCAAACTTTGCAGAGATGAAGTAGCTACCAGCTTTCTTTAGAAGATCTCTTTGTGCCTTGATACCTTCAATCTTAATCTCTTGGTTAGATGACTGAGATACAGCAAGTACTTGTGCAAAGTATTTTTCTAGTTCTGCTAGGATCGTTTGTGTATCGCCAATTGCGGCTGCAGCTTCAAGTTCTCCTTTTTGGAAGTTCATTGACTCTACTGTTGCTGCTTCAGCTGGCTCAGTTTTAATAAGCTCTAGAGCTGAAATGTGGGCCTGTTCCCATTCTTTAAATAATGAGTCCCATCTATCATCATGCGAAATTAATTGCATGATACTAGCTTTTTGAATGATATTACCTGCTACATATGAATCAGTTGCATATGGAACATAAGCTTCTCTGTGGTTTGTTTTTTCTGCCACAAAGTCTTCAGCAACTTCATACATTTGACCTTCAACTTCAACATTTCTAGTCACTAGGTCACTTTGAGCAATATGTTTTACCCAGAATGCTCTAGCAGGGTTTGCTGTTTGCTCAAATGTATCGATATGTCCGTAAATTAGACCACCGATTGCAGCGTAGTTTGTTTCAACTTCATCAACTGCTACAGTAAACGCTCCATTAGTAAGAGGTACGTTTCTTCCTGTATCTGGATCGTATACAAGTGGTGTAACTTGTCCAGATAGAACTTCAGTCATTGTTGATTGAGCAATTGAGTTTTCAATATCGATACCAAATAGGTATTGCTCAAGTAACTGGTATGGAATTCTTAATGAGTTTGAACGATACTTGTATGAGTATGATTCAGACTCAGATAGTGCAACTAGAGCAGCTGCTTTATCCCACTCAACACCACGGTTCTTAGCTCTGTAAGAGTCAGCATCTAGTGAATAAGAGTCATTCCATTTCGTTTCAACAACCATTGCTTTTTGTGTTTGAACATCAATTTGTGTTCCGTCTTCTGCCGTTACTTTCGTTTGAGAAGGAACGATTGTTTGTACGAAACGCTTATTTCTTTGTGCTTCAGTATCCAGTCCTGCACCTGGTGCGATATCTGGAGTAGCTACAACAGACTGAAGGAAAAATAGTGATTTAATTGTTCCATTTACTAAGTCATTAGTTGTCGCATCGTGAGCAACTTGATCAACACTTGGATCATAAAGCTCTGGAGAAAGAATTAGATGGTAGAAGATCTCTTCATTCATCATTCTTAATTTGTAGAACTTATTCATTAACCAACCAAATGCAGCTCCTCCGTAGAATTGCTTACGCTTTCCAGGGAAGTAAATATACTCATACATTAGACGGTAATCTTTGATTTCATAATCAACGATTTCTTCAAAAGATGATCCATAGTCATGTCTTTGACATTGTGGCGACTGGCCTGCATCTTCATCTGAACAGAATCTAATTCTCTTAAGACCTGCCTCGGCCATTAATGTATGCTTTGAAATTGCAGCAGGGTTACCTGATTCATCTGTCAATGCATCTAATACATCTTGGATTTTAACAAGGTGGTAGTAAAGCCCTGATTCAAATTCTGATTCTACTGAAGTTACTTTAACTTCTTTACCATTAATTGTTGTTGAAGTTTTCTTCTCATTTGAAGTTCCTTCAAGTTCAACCATTCCAGCGTAAGCTGCACGTAGAGCATATACATCATATGGAGCTAGTCCATCATAAGTTGCATGATCATCAATCGTGTAGTCCATAACAGATGAAGAAGTTCTCTTAGATTCTTTTTCACCTGGGAATAGCCAGTTCTTCTTATCAAATGATCCAACGAAGTTGTGACGTAGACCAAGGTTGTGGCCAATTTCGTGTGCAAGTGTTGGCATCCAGATATCGATTAGGATGTCATTCTTACCTTCGTCAGTTTTTGCCATTTCTAGAACATCGTAGTTCTTAGCAAGGTTGCTCAATGCAAAGTCTGCAGTTTGGTGGTTACATACTGGTGTCTTTACACCATTTCTGTATTCCATTGAGTGTAGGATTTTTGCACTGATTGCTTCTGGAGAGTTCTCTCCGTGAAGTGCTTCTTGAAGAGCAACTTCATCTTGCTTTGCAATCGCTTTCCAAGCTTTATGGGCCTTTAGACCTTCTGCTTTCTTAGCTCTTGGAAATCTTTCAAATACTTCATCTTTGTCATATGAAGTTGCAGCAAAGTCTGCCTTCATAAGACGATGTGCATCCTTAATTGATGACATACGAGAGTTAATATTTGGAACCTTAATCTTATTAAGTAGGTTCGATTTTAACTTATGGTGAGCGATACCGTGACGGTGTGAAACAATATTTTCTTGTTTCGCATCTTGTGTCGCAACTTCACCTTCTACTTCAACATCTGTTCCATCAGTTGATGGTTGAGTTGATTGTTGTGTTTTTGCATTGTGCTCATCAAGTGCTTTTTGAATAGCTGCTTTATTTGACTCAGCAACTAATTGCTTAAGCTGTCTTGAAGGAGTCATATTCTTAACAAAGTTTTTCTCTGCTTTTGCCTTTTCAATCATCCAATCAATTGATGATTTCATGTTTCCACCATAAAGGTAAACAGAAGCTGATTCTACGATACCATTAACCGGGTTAAATGATGGACCACCAAGACCAATGATTGGGCTTGAAGTCGCTTTTTGTACCCAGTAGATGTGGTTACGTTGTAGATCACCAAGGTGAGCTTTTTCAACAACTTCAATCGTTACTGATTGTTCTTGCCCATCAAGAGTATAATCAACTGTGTAGTTCTTTGTTCCTGCTGGAATAGAACCATCTTTTTCAATTTTTAGTGTAATAACATCACCGCGACCTTCGTATTGCGTTCCTTTAAAAGCGCGTCTGAAACCAGTGTTGATGTCATTAATAACTTTCTTAGAAGATAGGATGATCTTATTTCTAAGGTCTAACTCTGTCTTTGTAAGTTTCTTAACAAGATTACCTTCTGAATCGTATTCATTTGAAGGGATACCTGTAAGGACGTATTCAATTGTCTTACCGTTTTTGATATCAAAAACCATTGGTAGGCCAACTGAAGTGTCAAAGTCGTTTGTTTGTTCAGTATATCCTTTTGGAACTAGTTTAGAACCTGTGAATAGACCAAAGTTAAATTTCTTTTGAACTTCATATGATAAGTCTTGCTCTGGCTTATTATACTTGTGCTCATACTTCATGAAAGTTGTTCTTTCTTTGAAAGTAAGAGTTTCGTTTTGTGGACCTAGGTAGTCTCCACCATAGTCTGCACAGTTAAATTCATTACCTTTCTTATAAGTCTTTTGAGTTGACCAGTTAAGTACATTGTCTTTCCCATCAACTACTTGAGAGATATTCTTTACTTCTGTAAGACCAGGAATAACTCCACTTGTACATGCACTCATAAGGTATGGGTCAAGAGCTGTTTGTACATTTTTAACCTTGTCATTTTTAAGGTTAACAACAGCAAAAGCTCTTTCATCATTGTGGTGTGATGGAACGTATACAATCCCACCATTGTCATTTTGACTTTTTCTATAATACTCAGCTTCAAATTCTAATAGAATTTCAGTATCAAGATCGCTTGTTCCTGTTTTGTCTAGTAGAGGAGCGCTTCTTCTAATTGCAACTCTATCTTTTTCGAAATCAAATTTTACAATTTCAACGTGCCAGGCTGATTTTGATCCAGCAAATGTATAGTTAAAGATATTTGGAGCATCTTCTAGTACTCTTCTAAACGTAAATGTTTGATTCTTAAATTTTTCTAGTGAAAGCCATGCTGTACTTAGCTCTTCTTTAATATCCTGTGGAAAAACAACTTCTGGCTTTGAGTCTTTTTCTAATTGGATAAATTTAGCGCCTTCAGCATCTGTACTTGTTGATACTTTTGTTTCTGCTAGGACTTCATCGTTTTCATCTAGATCATATTTGAACTTAACGTATTTAATTGATTCTGAAATCTCTGATCTTAAGAAACAGTCTGCAAGTGGTGCTTTTACTCTTTTTGCAGTTTCAGCATCACACTTTGTGAATAGAACATTGTATTTTTCTGCTCTAGCAAGCTCTGCTTCATTGTCAGTAAGTTCTGATCTATTAATAACTCTAGCAAAGTATGCTTTTGATGTTTTATCATCAATGATTACTTTTATAAGGTCTTTGTCTTCAAATTCACGACCGTCAATTTCAGATCTTGTGAAAGCATCTTTGTTGTTAAAAAGCCTCGCTTCAAGATCTGCTACAGTGAAAACATCATTTTCTATTTTATTTCGACGATAGATTGTAGAGATCTCTTTTTGGTCCATACCAAAAACGCCAGTATAAGTTCTGTTCTTAACAAGATAGTCTACTCTAAAGTGACTTGATTCAGAACGATCTCTTTCAACATATTGTATGTGTCTTGTTTTTTCTTCAAGGTCATTTTTTCTATTTTCTCTCTTATAAAAGTCGACACCATATTGAAAAATAGGGATTCGCTTTAAAGAAGAAGCCTTAACAGGAAGTACATCTCTAATTACTTTGTTTGATGCACTAAAAGACTTAACGTCTCCTTCAACTGGTGAAAGGTATGCAACTAGGTAGTTTGTCGTAAGGTCAAATGTAATCTCAAACTTTTCTCCCGGTTTTTCAGAGAAGATAAGAAGGTCTTTTACAAGTACATTGTATTGCTTATCGTTAGAGCTAACGATTTTCGTTGAGTATAGCTCTTTTGCTTCGCTACCAACACTTGCATCAATCATCTCTGTACTGATGCTATTTTTTGCAAGTTCTTCCTGAGTAGCAATTGCACTAGATTCAACAATAATTTTAGCTGCCGTTACAGAGTTATTAGTTCTGTACTCTTCGTAAGCGTAGTCTGGCTCTTTGTCCGGTAGTGTTTTTGCACACCCTGAAAGGATTGTGGCCATTGCTAAAGCATGTGTAATACCTTTTAGCATTCCAAATCTTTTTTGTTTTTTGATTTTCATTTTGTTTTCTACCTTTGTTTTATTAACCATTTGTCCTTCTTGTGTATTTCTTTCTTCTATATTTTTATTGTTAGTGTTGCGTATACTGATGACTCTCTTTCATCAAATAGGTCGATCTCAACATCTTTCCCATCTGGTGAAAGAGGAGTTCCTCCGAACTCATGCCCAACTTCTAAGTTGTAAGTAGGCGAGAAGCTATATCCCATTGATTGTGAAAATGAATAGAGGTCTTTTGTATTATTTTCGTAAGTCCAACCCTTGGCATATGTTCCACCAAGACTTAAGTAAAACGAGTCAGTAAATGAATATGTTAAGTACGCAATCGACGACACTGAATATGAAGTATTCGATGTACCATAAAGTGAAGTCTTATACTCATGAAAGTTCTTTGAAGCAGCTAAGATCAAAAGTGCTGATAAGTTTTTAACTCTCATCACACTATCTGAGATTGAAAGGCCTTCACTTATAGAAAGCTTTGTTCTTAGGTTAGTTGCTCTTCTTGAAACCTTACTTGTTGGTATACCTGCTGAGATACTTCCAAATGAAACAACTCCTTCAAATGGTCTCGCAGCTTTTCTCGAATATGAGAAAGATGAATCATTGATATTTGATTTTCTTTCATCAACAAAGCTCTTACTCATTGATGTTTTAAAAGTGAAGCTTCCAATATCTGTTGCGTAACTAAAGCGAAATGAATTAGTCATACCACTTGTATGGTCCGCTTCTGATGTCTTTAGAAGGTCACGATAAACTGTTGAGTCTATTCTAGCTGTCCAACTTTTGGCCGTATTAGGTCCTTTTTTGACACTTTCGATGCTACCGGTACTACTTTGCGCCACCGCTGATGTTGCAACTGCCGATAGTAAAATTAATGACATACACTTATTTAGTGTCACTTTGGCTCCTTTTCTTCGTCCTGAAAATGAATTAAGTTCAATACTTGATGCAATTACTATGCCATCCGTTCAAGTAAGAACTGGTTCGACCATTTATGCAATATTATCGAAATGAGGTTTAAATAGGGGCTTTTTGGAAAAACTACATGCATTGTGAAAAAATTGATCACAAAATATGCTAAATATTAATTGTAAGTAGTTGATAAAAGGGAGGCCGAAGAATTACGGCCTCCGTTACACCTAGGCCCAAAATAAGAGAGAGGGATTATGAGGGATATATGGGCCTAAATGAGACTAAACCAAAATAAACACGGATTAATGCTGTGCATTGTCTCTGTATTCTGAGTATGTCTTATTAACGGAGTCGCCGCCATCGAAATTGACTTAAGATTGTTTAAGGAAGCTTAAGAAATGGTAAAGAGTAAATATTTAGAGGAAGCGCTTAAGAATAGGCTCTTCTAAAATTGCTTTAAAACCCTTTTCATTTTCTTGCCATACTTCTTCTACAGTTATTCCTGTATCCACAGTAGGACATTCAAATGTAAGAACAGGAGCTTTTAGATCGATGCTTCCATATGTCCCAAGAGAGCCTGGAGTCGGATATCCAATATCATCTGCTATAGGGTATTCATTATGCTTGGCCAAGAGCTCGGCCACATCTTTACAATCACCATTATAATTAATAATTGGCTTCCAAGAGTGAATGGAAAGAATAAATGCAGGTGGGTATTCTTTAAATAATTTATCTAAATACTGATTTTCAGGCTCACTAAGTGGTGCCTTGCCTGGATTATACTTATCTTGTTCAAAATTAGGGTCCCAACTTGCCGTTGGTAGGTTTCGATTTAGATCGACACCATTAGCATTGACTCTAGTACCAGCTTGAACTCCGTCAATGTTAACAATTGGAATAACCACAAGCGGTAGGTCTATGGCCTTGTCACTCTGTTCTTTAAGCCATGAATATAATTCTTTTAGGCAGTGTACGCCTTCAATTTCATCACCGTGTACGCCGGCCATAAGATAAATATAGCGATCACTATCTATTTCGTTACGAAATGCAGTGATTTCTTGATTATTAACTGATTTTCCAGACTCGAGCTTCGTAAATTTCATAAAGAAATTGTGGTGGAAGTTTTCTTTTTTGTAAATGAAGTTTTATACTTAGGGCCTTAAAAGGATATGGAAAAGAAAATATGAAGAAAAATGCAATTATAAAGACACTCGATTATTTAGAAAATGTTCTAGACACACAAGAAGATCATGATGCAATCGCCCAATTAAGAGAGAGCGTAGATTTACTAGAGGAAGTTGACACTGGAGTTTCAAGTGATCCTAGCGGCTTTAGCGTACCTATGGAAGCGGTTGGAGCCTACACTGTCTATAGTGATGGGGGATGTCGTGGAAATCCAGGTCCAGGTGCTTGGGGAGCAATGGGACAAAGACCAGATGGCGTTGTCTTTTTTGAAAGTTCTGGATTTGAATTTCAAACGACTAATAATCGAATGGAGCTTACAGGCGCCATTGAATCACTAAAGGCCCTTGCTAATGAGCTTGAGGAAGAAGGCCTAGATCTATCACACGCTGCATTTCTTTACAGTGACTCAAAATATGTTGTTGATGGTATTTCAAAGTGGGTACCAGGTTGGAAGTCTCGCGGTTGGAAGAAAGCTGACAAGAAAACTCCAGAAAATATAGAATTATGGCAAAGTTTTGATGAAATAGCGGGGAAGTTTTCTAATCTCCAATTTCGTTGGGTAAAAGGGCATAGTGGCCATCCTCAAAATGAGCATTGTGACCTATTGGCAAATAAGGCAATGGATGAAAATATTTAAGGCTTGAAAACCAGACTAAAGCAATTTAACCTATTTATATTATTAGTTAAATATTAATGGAATCTTCAAAGAATTATACAAAGGATGTTAAATGAAGAAATTATTAACAACGCTGGCAATTGCGCCAATTCTCCTTATTTCATGTAGTAAAAATACTGAAGTTAAACCAGAAACTGAAAATGACAAAATCTTCTATTCAGTTGGACATGTTTATGGACAAAGGTTTAAGGACTTTAAACTTACTGACAAAGAAATTGCTAACCTTGTTCAAGGTGTACGCGATGGTATTTCACAAAAGAAGACAGATGTTGATACTAGAACATTTGCATTCAAATTTAGAGATATCGTAAACAAGAGAATGAGTGAAGTTTCTCAAGGTGAGAAAGAAGCTGGAGCAAAGTACTTAGAAGAGTTCGTTGCAAAAGAAGGTGCTAAGAAGACTGAATCAGGTCTTGCTTATAAGATCATTGAAGCTGGTTCTAGCAAGAAAGCTAAGCCAACTGATACAGTTAAAGTACACTATAAAGGTACTTTAAGAGATGGTACTGAATTTGATTCTTCATATAAGAGAAATAAGCCAATTGAATTCCCACTTAACCGTGTTATCAAAGGTTGGACAGAAGGGATGCAATTAATTGGTGAAGGTGGAAAAATTAAGCTAGTTATTCCATCTGAGCTTGCTTATGGTGACCAAGGTGCACCTCCTTCAATTCCAGGTGGAGCAACTCTTACTTTTGAAGTTGAGCTTATTGAAGTAAAAGGTCCAGCTAAGAAGTAATAAAAACTTAAAATTTGAAATAAATTAGGCCCTCTGAAAATGAGGGCCTTTTTTATTTTTACGAATGTGACAAGACGTGTTTTATATGTTTATCTATATTTATTGATCTTATAAATAATGAATATTTCCTAGAAGGGGATTTAGATGAAACTACTTATTGCTACAGTTTTAATTGTTACTTCAATTTCTCATTCAGCTATGGCCGCAGATAAAGTAAGCGCAAAGAAGTCATTTATCGAATATATTATGGAGATGATCATTAAACCTTCAATTCCTCACGATGGTGAAGGTGACTCTAAGAAATAATCCTTTTAAAAAGCATATCCTACGCTTAGTCCTAACATTGTTAGGTCTGTGGACTGCTCAAAGCCGTCAGCGTAAGCTTCGTTTGCTTGGATTGCATCAAAGTTTAACTTGAAAATTAAGGACTGGCTTGTTGAGACCTTGTATTCTAGGCCAAGACCAACTGAAGGAAGAACTAAGGCCGTTCCTGTCCTTGCTGTATTTTGGATAAGAGTTTCTGAGCGGCCAAAGCCAGCACTAAGTTGAACAAAGTAACTAAATCGGTAACTCCAATCATTTGAAAAGTTTATTTTTAAACCTGCAGTGGCAAGCATCCTTCTTGTTTCTTGCTCTACATTTGGATTTAGTAGGGTTAGAAGATCCACGTCATACCTTGCACCAAGAATTGTTTGAAACATTTGGTTAATTGGAATGGCGTAGTTAAGTCGAAAGCTGTCGCTAACTCTAGTTCCATCATTATTTGAACTATCTGTCGTCGATTCACTTAGGCCTTGGTATTTGGCATAGAATAATTCAAATCGATTATCGTATTTTTGATATTGTCTTTCTTTTAAAGAAGCTTCTTCTTTTGCCAGCATCTGTTGGTACTTTTTATCTCCCATAATTTTTGGGATCTCTAACCACACTCTTTCAGGAGAGTAGTTAACAGTGATGATTTGGCCTTTTTCAAATGGAACTTTAATTTTGTTATCATTTACAATCCATTGTGAGTATTCACTTGAAATGGAGATCGCCCTTGCTGTAAATGAGATATTTCGACTTGAAAAAAGAGAGTTTTGTCCTTTTACAATATTGTCTTGTCTACCTTTTCGAATAACAAATGATAGGCCATCGTTTGCGACATTTTGAACAACGACGAGATTTGTGTTGAGTTTACTTTCAGCTTTTGCACTACCGATGAGTCCAAGAGTGAGGGTAATGGCAAGGATGGTTTGCAATATTCTACTATGAGCGTTCATATTAATATTTTATTACTA
This sequence comes from Halobacteriovorax sp., assembly GCF_048381875.1. NCBI lineage: Bacteria > Pseudomonadati > Bdellovibrionota > Bacteriovoracia > Bacteriovoracales > Halobacteriovoraceae > Halobacteriovorax > Halobacteriovorax sp. The sequence goes on from NZ_JBLXBP010000001.1 coordinate 49,000, forward strand.
AAGCCAACTTTAAGAAATCATTGAAAAATACTCCTTTATTCTATTGTTATCCGAGATAATTGATACAGTAATATTAATTATTTAGAATAAGATTTAACTTTGAATATTAATCTCCGATATGAAATTAGGGATTTATATATATGAAAGTAAACCATTTAGTATTTCTATTCATGATTATGTCGCTTATTGCTTGTGTTCCTACGACAAACACAGGGCGTAGTGACGTTAATTCATCAGATACGACTGATATTTCAAAAAGGCATCAGGTGTCTTTAATAGAGGTATCAAATAATGAAATGACAATTAATGGTACTAATTTATCGACAGTAACTTCAGTTAAGTCAAAATATGGCCCTCAAGTTATCAATTTTAATATTTTATCTAAATCAAATAATACACTTCGATTATCAGTACCAAATGGAATGAAGCTTTTAAGTGGCTTCATTTATGACTTAGTGATAACTGATGCTTTTGGACAATCGACAACGAGTATTAGTTTTGATGTTCAAAATGATTCAATTTCTACAAGTAAAATTCAAGACGGAAGTATAACAAATTCTAAATTAAGCTCGCTTGGTGCTTCTTCAGCTGGCCAGGTCCTTCAATATGATGGAACTTCTTGGGTTGCTGTTAATTATACGGGAGGTAGTAATTACCTTGGCCGTATTGAAGTTGATCCAGGTGGAGGTATTACACAACCATCAATCAGTGGATTAAATAATGGTGACTTCTATGTCGTCAATGATGCTGCACCAGTAACAGGTGATCTTAATGGTGATGGAAATATTGAAACCTATACAGCAGGTGATATTATTCGTTTTAATTCAATTACTGGAAAGTGGGATCTTCAATCAGGAAGTGGTTCATATGTTGGGCCATGGAGTGTCAGTGGATCAGATATTCTTCGCACTGGTACTGGACAAGTAACGATCTCGGAGAATCCAGTAGCAGGTCCTGCAAAGTTTAATTTAGGCCGTGCAACAGTAAACCCTGCAACAGCAGAAGATAGTATTCTATTTAATATTGGTGGTGATGTTCCTTTTGGAATTACATCTAATTGGTCAAGAGCAATGTCTTTTGGTTTAAGACAGGAACAGAATGCTACGATGGGAATTTTTAGTACGACAAATACTAATCAAGACCAAGCAGAGTATTTCTTCATTGATGTTGATCGTCAGGGGAGTCTAGATCCAGACTTCTGGAATAATGCAGAACTCTATATTTCAATGGATGGAGAAGTTGGTATTGGATCAACTCCTTCTGGTTCATATACTTTTGAAACTTATGGTAATGGCCGTTTTTCAACGAATCTTGATGTTGATGGCACTATCACTGCAGCAGCTCTTATAGGTGATGGTTCAGGTATAACAAATGTAAATGCAACTAATATGACAAATACTGGAACGACGACTATCCGTGGTGGTGGAAGCGGTACAGGAGATGTGGCATTTCAATCTGTAACTTCTGATTATGTAATCTATGATGAGAATGGTTACTTATCATTTGGCCATAGTGCAAATTCTGGTGATTACACTGCAACAGCACAACTTGATGTAAGAAGTAATGCTGCAGATGCTGTTGGACAATTTTATTCTTATGGTGGAAATCAATCTTCAATAAATCTTGCAAGTTCGAGAGGAACAACGACAGCAGCAGCAAATACTGGCTCTGGTGATGTTCTTGGACAATTCAACTTTGGTGGAGATGTCGGTACAGGCATTGCTAATAGTGCTTCAATTAGAGCAACTGCAACTGAAGGCTTTTCAGCAACAAACCTTGGTACTCAATTAAGTTTTTCTACAACTGCAAATACAACATCGACTCTACAAGAAAATATGCTTCTCACTCATGATGGTAGACTTCTTGTTGGAAACTCTGCAATTGCTGATGGGTCGACAAATACACTAGTTGTAGGCGGTGATACACAAATAAATAATAATTTAACAGTAGCTGGTACATCTAGTTTTGCAAATGTTTCAATGACTGGTAGCTTAACTCAAGGTGGAACGTCAGTTTTTAATAATACGATTGATGTGAATGCCGTTGCTACAGTTGATTCTCTTGTTTCTGAGGGAGGAATCACTAATACAGGTCTTTTAGATAATAATGGTAATGCTGATATTAGTGGAACACTTCTTGTTTCAGGACTTGCTTCTCTTACTGGAGGGGCCACTGTTACAGGTGGAAGCCTTACTGCAGATACAATTACTGTCAACAGTATCACTGGTTCAAGTACAGCGACTTTTGGAGTCTTAACTGCAAGTGATCGCGTTGTTGCAACAGGTGCATCAAATGAAGTTGTTTTTAAAGGTGGAACAGATGATAACTTTGAAATTCTAGTTGATGATTCAACTGGAATTCACCTCGGTAATATTAATACTGGAGGAAGTGTAACTTCAGCTCTACCGATATCTTTTTATACAGATGACGCAGAAAGAATGAAAATTATGGGCACTGGTAACGTGGGGATAGGCTCAGCTGCTCCAACTGAAAGACTTCATGTTGTTGGAAACTTAAGAGTTGAAGGCTCAACTGATTGTACTCTTGGTGGCGGAGCTGGTGCAACAAATTGTACTTCAGATAAAAGATTAAAAGATAATGTCGTCAATATTGATAATGCCTTAGATAAAATTAAAGCCTTAAATGGAGTTGAATTTGATTGGAATGAAAAGTCTGTTTCTCCAGGCAAGCATTCTATTGGTGTGATCGCTCAAGATGTACAAAGACAATTTCCTACGGCCGTTATTGAAAATAGTGAAGGTTGGCTGGCCGTGGATTATGCTGTTTTAGTTTCTCCATTAATTGAAGCGGTAAAAGAATTGGATAAGAATCTCGATATGTATAAAACAATGAGTGAAGGAATGAGTGAAAGTGTAATTGAAAACACTCGACAAATTGCTTCATTAAAAGAAGATAATGAGGTCCTAAAAAATCAAGTAAAAGAGCTTAAAGATGAGAATAAGCAGATGAAAAAGGCCCTTTGTAGCCTAAATTCAAACTTTGAGTTCTGTCAGTAGTTGAGCGTTTCGCCAGAGTATCTGGGCGATTTGCCTTAATTGTGTCTATGTAAGTATCTGAAAAAACGATCTTTTCTGTTCTGAAGAGGAAATCTTCTATAATACTGAAATAACGTAAGTCTTTCTTTAAAGTAAAGAATTTAAATGGCGATAAGTTATTGGGATATTTGGGAAAGATATGAATCGAATTTTAATCTTAACATTATTTATTGCGGGACTAATTTCTTGTACTCCGCAGATGAATTCACTAAAGCAGGCAAACTGTAATGATGGCCATTACTTTGATGAAGTTCGCCGCACGTGTGTTCTTGATGTTTCTCCCAAAGCTCCAGTAGTAACGACTAATGCTCTTACAATTGTTGAAAACACTGTTAAAACTAGCTATCAAGTTGAATATACCGATCAAAATAATGGTGTGCCAACTTCGTGTACAGTTGTTGATAGTGGAACAGGGCTTAATCAAAGCTTAACAGTAGGTTCTGTTACTATTGAAAAAGTTAATACTTGGCAAAACTCTATAAATTACCCAACTTTATTTTTTGAAATTGTCGATAATCCTTCAATTATCTCTGGTGGGGAAACAGCTTCAATTATTGGTAATACAATCACTGTTGAAATTGATTCTGGTTTTTCAACATCACTTCAAATTACAAATGCAATTAATTCAGATCCAACTGTAGGAGCAATTTTAAATGCTTCAGTTACAGGTGCAAATACTCCGGAGTCAATTACTCCCGGATTAAAAACACTAGGAGCAACATGTGCATGTGCAAGTGGTACTTGTACTGTTGATATTGAACCATCTAGAAATACAAATGGTCCTACTTTTGTTGATCTCTACTTATCAGATGATGATGGTGATAGTGCGACTTCTCGTATTTATATTGATGTAACAAACGTTGATCAAGCACCACGAATCACTTCAACAAGAACTGCTACAGTAAACGAAGATGACGTTATTAGTTTCGAATTTGATAGCGAAGTAAATGAAAATCCATTAACTGGATATTTTGATTACGATGGAGACTTTGCAACATTTTGTAGTGCAACTTCAATACACGCAAGCGTTCAAAACTCAAATGTCACATGTACATGTTCACTAGGTAAGTGTACGTTAAATATTGTAACGGATAAGGATTACTTTAATACAGTTGCAGAAGATTTAGTTGAATATCAAATTTATGCTAATGGGCAATATTCAAATACAGGTGTTGCCAGTGCTTTAATAAATTCTGTTGACGATGATCCTGTTCCGGGAAGCTCCCTTGTTATAACTGTCGATGAGGATGACTCTGGATTGCCTTCATCGACGACGACAGCTTATTTTTCTTTTCCAACTGCTAGTGATGATGGTCATGGTGGATTCTTATCTTCTGATTTAAGATATCGTCTTAAGAATCTTGCAGCATTCCCTGATATTCAAAGCTCTAATTGTGATTCACCAGCGGCCGTAGATGATAGCTTCTTATGTAATATTGTTTTTGATGGTGATGCTAACGGTACATTCTCTGTAGAGTATGAGATTGCTGATGGCCTACCAACTTTTCATTCTACAGGCTATATTACTATTGTAATTAATGCTAAAAATGACCCTCCAGTAATTTCGAGTAGTACATTTACTCATACAATGGATGAGTCAACGGATTGGAATGCTGTTTCTGAAACAATTAATCTTGGAACAGTTTCTGATGTTGATAATTCTCTTACAGGTCTACAAGTCTACTTCTTAGACGGAGCTACACGTGTTAACACAATGGCCGGTAATTCTAGTGTCACAGGAAGTGAGGGAACAATTAGTGATTGTGCAATTGATACAAGTGGTGACATTACTTGTTTATATACAACAATTAATGGAAATAGTGCCAATAGTGTTATTGGAACACCTGATAATTTTCAATTTGTCGTAAGAGATACTGCAAGTGCAGAATCGACTATATCTACTCTGGATGTAACTGTTACTGAAACTTCTGATGCTCCAGTTATCTGTCAGTACTCTCAATATAATAGGAGAGAAGGACGCACTGAATGTGGAGTTAACGATTGTATTGGAGAGGGGGCACCAAGTTTTAATCCTACATCTCACACGACTTCAAATCCTGTAATTTACTATGATCGCACAAATAGTCTTTGTTATGAGTCATCAAATACGGCGTCATGGGAAATTGCAACAAATAATGGAAACCAAAATGCAAGCTACATTGGTGATGTTGTTATTGGTGAAAAAGAAAATGTAATAATTGATAATGTCATTGTGAGTGAAGGTGGATCTATTGCAAATGAGTCCGCTCAAGATATTGTTGTTGAAAATATTACTTCGACAAATAGTGTTCTAATTAATCCTGCAAATATTTACTTCCTAAAAGATGTAAACTTAGATGGGAATTATAATGATATCTCTGTTAATGGACCAAGTGGTGGAATTATTAATAGTGGTGCTTCTGCTAACGAAAAATTAAGAATTAAAATGATTCCTACTTCTTCTCAATTTGGAGAGTCGACGATTTCGTTTGATATTGTGGACAATGGAACAGGTACTCCACGTACAACAATAAGCTTTAATGTAAGAGTTGAGCCTCAGACAATTACACACAATGGTTGGGCCAATATTAAATCGATTGGAACAAAAGTTAATCATTATGGAGTTCGAGTTGAAGATAGCTTTACATGCTCTCACTCATTAACGAAGTGCCAAAGCGGTCAGGAGTGTTATGGTGCATCTGATCCAAGTGGTTCAGTTACACCTGATGTAGCCGGAGCAGTTTATCGTACATCTTCAAACCAGTGTTATTATTCAACAGGTACAACACCTTCTGACTGGGTTTTAATTTCTAAGCAAGTAGCTTGTAATATTAGTGAAGTTAATCGCCAATATACAACTAGTGGAATCCTAGATGATCCAACAACAACTTGTGACGATCTAGGAAGTGGAAGTTGTATTGGTGATGTAACATATGATGACACAGCAACAGGTTCTGTAAGTGTTGTTTTTAATTCTCAAACGGAAACTCTTGTTGCAAGTGAAAATAAAGGTAAGTTCCTATTTAACACAGCATATGAGCCAACAACTGGAACAGATTGTTTTTATTCTGATGGTTCTGATTGGATTCCTTATCACGGAACATCAAAAGTAACTCTGGAATGGGAAGACTTTACAGTAAACACTTCTGGGGCAATCCAAGGTTATAATGTTTATCGCAAGCAAGCTGGAATGGTGAATAGCTTTAATTATAATAAGCCAATTAATCGCAACTTAATTACATCTTCAACGACTTATGTTGATAATGGTGAAAACTCACGTCTTGCACCAGTTCCAAATCATACATATATCTATGAAGTTAGACCGGTACTTAGTTATACAAATCAATTAGGTGCAACAGAAGAATTAGAAATTACAACAAATAATAAAGTTGCAAAGGTGAGAGTTATTGCACCTGCTGAAAACTATGCATTTGTTCACCGTTGGATGGTTAATAAGAAAGCTTGTACAATGATGCATTCGACACCATTTATAGATAGTGACTATATTTGTGAATATGCAGGTCTTGGTGATGCAAATAATACAACGCTTGGATATACAGTATATGACTTTGGCAAAGATTTAATCGTTCCTCGTTTTGAAATGGGATGCCCATATACAAAAACTGGTTGTAGCACATCGGATGGACAATGTGTTGGTCAGTCCGCTGTCGGTGTTTCTGCTGCTAATGTAGGTGATATCTTTTATGAGCGAAACTCTGGCCTATGTAAGGTAAATGATGGTGGTTCAACTTGGTTAGATTATACAGGCCAAGCTCTCGATAGCGCTATTGCTTCTCAGTCATATCTACCTCCTCTTACAAATGTCGATATGGACGAAGCGGCAGCTGCATGTACGGCCATGACAAATACACACGCAATTACAGGTTATAATCTTGGAACGACTTTCAAACTGCCAACACGTGATGAGCAAATTGCTTATTCGGCCTGGGATGTAAGAAATATCTCTGATTCTTCAATTGAAGAAATTGAAAGAGGTCTTTCTTTAAATTCATCAAGTAAGTGTAATTCTTCTCTAGCAAGTGGGCTTGATAGCTCTTATATGGATATTGATAACCTCAGTTCATCAGATGTTCACTCGATACCTGGAACTTACTCTTCTGGAATTCGCTCCCTGTATACAGGATCATCTTTTACTGAAACTTGTACTTCAATGTTTGGTATTCAAGACGCTGTTGGAAATATTGCAGAGATTTCTAGTACAGATTATACATTTAATGCTGCAAACTTTACGTATGACTTTGCCAGTATTTTATCAGTTGATACTGATCTTTATGGATCAGGTAGTGCAAATTATGTAATGGATAATACGATAGGGCCATGTGAAGATAGTGACGCATCTCTTCCTTGTGAGGGAGAGCTGGATAACTTCTTATTTGAAGATCAGTCATACTATAGTTCTCGCTATTTTAATTACGTCTTTGGTATGCCAATTACGACTTCTGCCTATGGAAATGCCACGGCCGATTCTCTTTTAGAGAAGTACACTCTTCGTATTGGTTCAAGTGCTGGACTTACTAACTCACAGCTCCATGATGATGGCTTCTTCAATGAATACACAAATGTTGCAACAGGAGCAATGGTAAGTGGTGGTGATTACACTCGTCTTAACGCAAGTGGTGTCTACACAGTCGAGCTTTATCCTGATGAAACAAGAACGTCACGTGTGGGTCTTCGCTGTGTTGTTGAAATTGACCCTGATCAGTATGTCTCTGAATAAAATTATGTTATACTTTCCAAGAATTTTACATTCATATTGGGGGAAGTATGTTCTTTGGGCGAAATAAGCAAAAACTTGATGATAAGGGTAAAGGAAAGGTCATATCTTTTCTAAACCAAAAAGGTGGCGTCGGAAAGACGACGATGTGTTTTAACACGGCCTATGCTTTAGCTCAAAAAGGTCATAAAGTTCTTGTCGTGGATATGGATCCTCAGGCCAATATGTCCTATCTTTTTGGAAGAGAAGAAAATGAGAAAAGTATTTTTAATCTTCTTTTGAATACAGTTAAAGAATTAAAGCAGATGCATACAAGTGTAATTTTTGAAAATGTCGTTTACAAGACTGAAGCGGGAGTCGATCTTCTTCCTTCGGCCCAAGAGCTTTCTGGTTTTGAACTCTGTGTTGCTTCAGTTAACTCCCCAAGACAAACTATTCTTAAAAAATATATTGAACAGGCCGGACTTAGAAAACGATATGATTATATTCTTGTGGATTGCCCTCCAACTCTGGGGCTTCTCGTGGTTAATAGTATCTGCTCAAGCGATGGCGTGATTGTTCCATTTAGACCTGATGATTTTTCAATGAAGGGCCTAGAGCATTTTTATCGCATGCTTGGGGATATCGAGGATATGGAATTAGTAGAACTTCCTGAAATTATCACTCATATACCAAATCTTATGGACTCAAGACGCAAGCAAGAGGAGAGTGATCTACACGAGATTAAGGAACTTATTCGTAAAGTTACTGGCAACGATAAGTATATTGCTCCATTCTTTAATAAGGCCCAAATCGTAAAGTCACAGGCCGCTAAGAAGTCTATTTATGATTATAATTCCAAGGAATATCGCCCGCTTCATGAACAATTTAATAAAATCGCAAATTTAATTGATTCGTGGAATGAAGCGAGTTTATAGTCTATATGATAAGATTAAAGAAGAATGATGAATTAAGGAGTTTACGTGGCATCAATTAAGAATCCTCTCTATGTAGTAACAAATGAAGGTAAAGACGTGGAAGGTGTGGCCAATTATATTGAACTTGTTATCAAAAAGCTTGGTTTAGAGCCTTATCTAGACTTATTGGAGTCTATGATTGCAATGATTACCAATCAGGTTGGTAATTATGGATTCTTTATCGCACTACAAAATCTTGTGGATCATATTGCTGAGCAAATCGAAAAAATGCTGGAGTTTGCTTCACGCATCATCTAAATAGTGCTAAACTCCTGCCATATTAAAAGACCCTTAAGGTAAGGAGCCTATTGTGCAAATTCAAGAAAGAGTTGATGCTCTTGTGGAAGAGTTTAATAAATTCAATGATTGGGAAGACCGCTACATGCATATTATTTCCATGGGAAAGAAAATGCCTGCACTACCTGAAGAATTATATAAAGAAGAATATAAGGTTAAGGGATGTCAATCTCAAGTATGGCTTATCCCTGAGCTAAAAGATGGTAAGGTTATTTTCCAAGCAGATAGCGATGCGGCCATTGTTAAAGGTATTGTTTCAATCCTTATTGGGATTTACTCAGATGCTACTCCTGATGAGATCCTTGCTACGAAACCAGACTTTCTCGATACGATCGGCTTAAGACAGCACTTATCAATGTCACGTGCTAACGGCCTATCAAGTATGATTAAGCAAATTTCCATGTATGCTCTCGCATATAAAACTAAGTTACAAATGGGATTATAATATATGTATTTAAATAATATTAGACCTCGTCGTAATCGCAAAAACCACGCAATGAGATCTCTTATGCGTGAAACGATCTTAACAGTTGATGATTTAATCATGCCTCTTTTTATTGTAGAGGGTAAGGATAAGATCATTCCTGTTGATTCTATGCCAGGAATTAATCGTTTTAGTCGCGACTTAATTGTAAAAGAGGTCAAAGAGCTTTGGAATCTTGGTGTTAAGTGCGTCTCATTATTTCCGGCCCTAGATGATTCAATCAAGGATCGTCTTGCTACTGAATCAAAGAACCCTGATGGACTTCTTCAAAAGACAATTAAAGATATAAAAGATGCATGTCCAGATATGCTAATTATGACAGATGTTGCGATGGATCCGTATTCTAGCGATGGCCATGATGGTATTGTTTGTGAAAAAACTGGTGAAATCTTAAATGATGAGACCTTAGATATTCTCTCTGCTATGGCACTATCTCAGGCCCAGGCCGGAAGTGATATTATTGGCCCAAGTGATATGATGGATGGAAGAGTTGGACATATTCGTGAAACGCTAGATAGTGAAGGCTTTCATAAAACTCAAATCATGTCTTATACGGCCAAGTATGCTTCGGCATTCTATGGACCTTTTAGGGATGCTCTTGATAGCGCACCTAAGGCCGGTGATAAGAAAACTTATCAAATGGACCCTGCTAATCTTACTGAAGCTCTACGAGAGATTGAACTTGATGAGGCAGAGGGTGCAGATATTCTTATGGTGAAACCAGGAATTAGCTACCTAGATGTTATTGCAAAAATGAAAGAGAGAACGAATCTTCCAGTTGCTGCTTATAATGTTTCTGGCGAGTATGCCATGGTTAAGGCCGCAGCTGAAAAAGGCTGGATAGATGGCGAAGCTGTAAGTCTTGAAATGCTAACAAGCTTCAAGCGTGCAGGTTGTGACATGATTTTGACTTATTTTGCAAAAGAGTGTGCGATTAATTTTGCTAAGAATTAATGACAAGAATTAATTTTTTGATTTAATAGGGATGTAGGCCTTTGCTCTTTTTTCGCGGGCCTGCTTCTCTTTGACTGAAGCAATTCCTACTAAAATACCGACAATAATTACTGGAATCCACATATAGTTCCATCTCCTTTCTTAAGGATATTGTATCATCCTTTCATTGTTCATATCGACAAATCCATGTCAATTTTTAGCAAGGTTGCCAAATAACGGGAATTACTGGCCAATTCCAACGCATTTTATTGCTTTTAGGATAAATTATATTGTCACAATTGCTGATTTCTTGTGTCCTAACTTTGCCATTTGAAGTTTTAAACTGGTATTATATGAGTAAGATTTCAATTATTTAAGCCAAGTTTAAGGAAGATTACACATGGATTTTTGCCAGATTCTATCAGCAAAACAAAAAGCACTACAAATTAACCTCGACAACTCTGTCTATGGAAGCTTTGCCGAAATTGGGGCAGGTCAGGAAGTGGCCAGAGAGTTCTTTAGAGCAGGTGGAGCTGCTGGTACTGTTGCAAAGACAATGTCGGCCTATGATATGCAGATCTCTGATTCAATTTATGGGATTGAAGAGACAAAGCGTTATGTTTCATTAGGTCGTTTGAATAAAATGCTTGAGACTGAATTTTCAAAAACGTATGATCGTCTAAAGGACTCACGCGATGACTCAACTAAGTTCTTTTGCTTTGCCGATACAGTGGCCGCAAAGAGTTATTCTGGCAAAGGTGAATGTCATGGCTGGTTAGGTGTTCGTTTTCAACACGCTCCAGGAGCACGGCCTTCTGACCTTATTCTTCACGTTAAAATGTTAGATCAAGAAAACCTACAGCAACAAGAGGCCGTTGGTTTCTTAGGTGTGAATATGATTCACAGCTGTTTCTATAATTCAAATGATACATCAAGACTCGTTTCATCTCTTATGGATAACCTTTCTACAAGTCGTTTGTTGATTGATATGATTGATGTACGTGGCCCTGCATTTGAAGGCCTTGATCCAAGAATACTTTCTCTTGAACTTGTAAAAAGAAAATTCACATCTGCAGTTATGTTTGATGAGAATGGAAGTGTTGTTCAAATTAAGGATTATCTCTATCGAAAGCCTCTTGTGGTTCTTAGAGGATCTTTTAGGCCACCGACAAAAGGGAATTTAGATGCCCTTAAAGTTGGTCGTGAACATTTATGTACTACTGAAAAATGTGAAAACGTTGTGACGTTATCTGAGATTTCGATGTCAAAGCTTTTATCTCGAAGCTCTGCAATCGATAATGCAGACTTCTTAGCAAGAGTTGATCTACTTACAAAACTTAAGCAAAAAGTTCTTATTACTAATTTTGCTTCATACTTTGAGCTTAATCAATTCCTACAACCAATTTCTAAAAGCCAAATCGCATTTATTACAAATACATATAACTTAAACGAAATTCTAAATATCAAGCACTATGAAGATACTTCATATGGGATCTTAGGTGGCCTTGGTGAGTTATTTGGCCTTAATACTAAATTATTTCTATATCCATGTGCCGATGATAATGATGCAAATAATCGTCTAGGCTTCTCTGATGTTAAATACGATCCAACTCTTGAGTATCTTGTAAAATACCTAAGAGATAATGGACTCATCGTTGATTTAGAGGGATTTGATTTCGAATCATCAGGTATTTGGTCTCGTACAGTTATTGAAATGATTCAAAAAGATCAAAAAGGCTGGGAAGATAAGCTTCCAAAAGTCGTTGCTGATCACGTTAAAGAGAAAAAACTATTTAAGAGTTAACTATGAAAAAAATTATCTTATCACTACTTGGGGCCGTATTCTTATTAATAACTACCGTATACTTCCTCTTGTTAGGCTCATTTCCAGTTATGGAAGGAAGTTTAAAAATTGGTGATATCGATAATGAAGTTCAAATCTATCGTGACCACGAAGGTGTTGTTCATATCGATGCTAAAACAAGACATGATATGAATTATGCACTTGGCTTTTCAATGGCAAGTGATAGAGCTTTTCAATACGAGCTAATTGCTCGCGCAGGACAAGGACGACTTTCTGAAATTCTTGGGCCTGACTTAGTTGCTGCTGATAAATTATTTAGAACTCTCAATTCAAGCTATATACGCAATGATATTCTTACAAATCTTGATCCTGTCGTTCGCAAAGATCTCGAATCATTTATCGCTGGTTATAATTATTACTTAGAAAACAGCATTCGACCGATTGAATATTTTATACTTGGAATCAAGCCTAAGAAAATTAATCTAGAAGATATCTATGGTGTCTTTGTCTATTTAAATTATAGCTTTTCTCCATTTATGAGAAATGAGATTGCTTATCAACAAATCATGGCCGACGTAAAACACCGTGATTTAAAATATCTCTTTGCAAATAATGAAGTTGATTTATCTCATCGTCTTCGTCGTGTCGTAGAAGCTCAATTTATTGACTACGATGATCTTCTTGAAGGGATTGGTACCTTCACAGGCTCTAATGCATGGGCCATAAGTGGGGATAAAACTCGATCAGGTAAGCCAATTTTAGCAAGTGATCCACATATTAAGTTTTCAGCACCTAATATTTGGTATGAGGCCAATATTAAAAATGAAGAAGAAGGTTTTCATATGTATGGCCATTTTCTTCCAATGATTCCTTTCCCTGGAATGGGACATAATCGTAATCACGGTTGGGGATTAACAATTAGCTATACAGATGATGTGGATCTTTATCAACTAGACGATGACTTTGATATTGTTCGTGTTGAAAATTCTGTCATAAAAGTAAAAGGTTCGACTCCTATTAACTTTAACCTTAAGTGGTCTGAAAAAGGCCCTATTGTTGATGAAATTGTAAAAACAGTAAATAAGGATTCAAAGAATATAGCAGCACACTTTAGTTTTTTTCAACTAGGTAATAAGCCAATTGAAGGCTTCTATGGGCTAGGGCGCGCTAAAAGTTTTGAAGAGATAAAAAAAGCAACAAGTATTGTTAAGTCACCTGGGCTTAATATTGTATATGCTGATGCCAAGGGAAATGTAGCTCGTTTAGTTATGGGTGATAGCTATAATAGATCTCATCCTTATGAGTCTGATCTTGTACAAAGTGCTGATCGTAAGATCTTGGGAGCTTATGATTTCGATGATAAGCCTCATGAGATAAATCCAGAAAATGGTTTTGTGGTCTCGGCCAATGATGCACCAAAAACGATGAAGGAAGGGATTCATCATCGTGGTGGCTGGCATTCTGATAATCGCTACAACACAATTCTCGAATCTCTTAAGTTACGTAAGAATTGGGATATCGACTCTCAGAAGATGGTACAAACAGCTAGCTTTAGTAGTCATAATGCTATTATTCAAGAAATGATTATTAAATCTGCTAAAAGAGTTAAGCTCAATAACTTAGAACAGCAGGCGTTGGAAAAGTTAGCACAGTGGAAAGGTCATTCGCGTCATGATCAAGTGGCCCCAACAATATTTCATGAAGTAAATATGAATATTAGAAGGCTGTTGATGGATGAAATGGGTGATAATTATCTTAATTATTGTAAGGCCATAAATTCTTGGACTTTTTATTATCGTTTACTTGATAGGCCTTTTGATGCTTGGTGGGATATTGAAAAAACTGCTCCAGTCGAGGAACGCTTTGATGTTATGGCCATGGCATTTAAAGAGTCAGTTGCAAAGTTAAAGGAAAAATTAGGGACCGATATTGGTACATGGAGATGGGGCCGTGTTCACAAACTAAAATTCGTTCATCCGTTTGAAAAGAATAAATTCTTAGCAAAGATTTTCTCTCATGGGCCGTATGAAGCAAATGGATCAATCAATAGTATTAACCATATCAGGCGTGTAAAATGTAATAAGGGCCACACTCCAGTGACTGGGCCAAGTACGAGACGCCTTGTTGATTTTGCTAATGTTGATCTTTCATATGGTATCTTACCTCTTGGTAATTCTGGACATATGTTATCGCCATACTACGACAACCAAAGAGAAAGATTTTTTAATGATGAATATCGTTATCAGATTTTTAATTTTGATTTAGTTAAGAAATCTGGCCCTAAGGTTTTAACCCTAAGGCCAATATAGTATTACTTTAAACGATCAATAGATGAGCGATTTGGTGCGTGCCAACGCTCATTTTCAAGTGACTTAGCAACTTGTTTCGACATCTCAAAATTAACTTCTTCAGGTGAATAAGTAACACCTGGATCTTTTTGTACATGTAGAGTTTGAGTAGGGAAGGCAAAGTTAATACCGTGCTTTCTTGCAACTTTTAAAATATCTAATAGAAATTTATGTTTTTCATGTAATTCGTCATCCCATGATGGAACTTCCCAGAACATATAAACAAGAATATTAAGAGAGCTTGCACCCATTCCATTAAAATATACTTGAAAGTTATCCTTACGTGTAAATGGATGAGCGATGATGATTTGTCTTATACTCTCACAAAAGTTTTCAATTTTTTCTGGTGGAGTAGCATAATCAATACCTAAGTTTGTATTAAATCTACGATAGCGACGTCTTCCAAGGTTATCGATATTTGCATTGATAAGAGTACCATTTGGAACAGATAAAACTGAATTATAAAATGTTCTAATACGAGTTGATCTCATTCCAACTTCTTCTACAATCCCTTCAATATCATCATTGATCTTAACCCAGTCACCAATAGTAAATGGATTATCAAATAATACTGTGAATGAACCAAAGAGATTTGAAATTGTATCCTTTGCTGCAAGAGCAAAAGCAATACCACCAATTCCCATACCTGCTAGGATGGATTTCATATCCAGCTCTAGTGCATCACCAATGAAAATGATACCAACAGCAAAAATAAAGAATCTTGCAGTTTTTCTTACAAGGGGAACAATAATATCATCGAATTTATTCTCAGTATCACGGGCCTTATCTTCTAAGTAGAGACAGATGACCGTTAGTAGCTCGTTTAAGATCATAATCATCGCGACAGCAAAAATGATGTCGCAGGCTTTTATGATAAGAACAAGAGCATCAGTCGGTAAATCAATCCATGTACATAATGTTTTAAAAATATAAACAAAGGTAACAATTCCAAAAGGTGCAGTCAGTCTGTTTTGTTGTTTTTCAGTAAAGCTTATATTTCTCTTTTTTAGGATTGAAATTGCTTTAACTGCAATATAGTGACGTACAATACGGTCAAAAACAAAGCTTATAAGAGTAATTATAATTAATAGAATCCAATGGATATTTAAAAGAAGAAATCTTTGATGAAAAGTCCATGGAGGAAGATACTCTTTAAGTCGATCTTTTATGGACTTACTGTAAACAACGTCTTTGGCCGTTTGTTTTCCTCTAAGTGATAAGTCGTAGTGATATAGTGATTTCGTTGTTTCTTCAGTAAAGAGCCAAACAATTTTCTCGTCTCTTTCAAATTTCTGTAAAGAAATTTCGACTTGATGATCATCACCATCAACATGGACCTTAGATTTGCGGTAGTACCAAATATCTGTATTAGGCTTCTTAGGGATTTTCTTTACATTGATATATTCAATACGATCAAGAACCGTTATCAACGTTTGAGCATAGTCTTTAAGTTTAACTTCTCTAACTGATTCCGGAAGATAACTACCATCAAAAGTCTTTATGGCATATTCTAGCCCAAGGTTGTTTCCTAGTTTATAGGCCTTCATATTCTTGAGATAGTAATTCATTGTCGCTCTAGGTGTACTTAAGTCGAGAGGGACGATTTCATTTGCAAGCACTTGAACTTTGCAAATAGTTAAAAGTATAAGGAAAAATTGGATAAAAGTTTTATACATAAACACTCTTTTTATTACGAAAAAAAATTAATTGGTTACCTTGACAATTATAAATGAGCTCCCATCTTATTTATAGAAGGGGAAAAATACCTCATAATTTTAGGTGTTTATGCCCAAAATTTACGCGGAGGATTTTTATGAATAAGTACGATTCAATCGTTGCAGGTAGTTTGGACATTGCCCAAACTCTTCTTATGGAAAAGAAGAATACTCAACTATCCGAATGGCACCTTGCCTATGGACTAGTGAAGAATCCATCTTCTTTCTCTTCAAGATCTCTTAAGAATAAACTGAAAGAGATTAAGACAGAAGTTGATCGCCTTCCTCAGGCATCAAGTGAAGTGGCACTTGATAATATAAGACCGACTGCTGGACTCAGTAAGTGGTTAACTCTTGCATCTTCTAATGCAATACAAAGTGGACGCCAGGAAATTTCAGAGACAGATTTACTAAAGAATATCATTACGATTCTTCCAAGCTTAAATATTGACCCTACAATTTTCTCTCAAAACTTTGATGGTGATGAGGAAGATGAAGTGCCATCATTCTTAACAAATCTTAATGAAATGGCACAAGAAGGTAAGCTTGATCCAGTTATTGGCCGCTCAAAAGAAATTCGTGCGGTGATGGAGATCCTAGGAAGACGTGGAAAGAATAATCCGGTTCTTGTAGGGCCTGCCGGTGTTGGTAAGACTGCTATTGTTGAAGGTCTTGCTGAGATGATTGTTAAAGGCAAGGTTGCAGATGTATTAGAGGGAAAGACTGTTTATGCTCTTGATATGGGAGCTCTAATGGCCGGAACTAAATTTCGCGGAGAGTTTGAAGAGCGACTACAGAAGCTTTTAAAATATATTAAAAAGAATGCGGCCACTTCGATTCTCTTCATTGATGAGATCCATCAACTTGTTGGTGCAGGTAAAACTGATGGTGCAATGGATGCGGCCAACCTTCTAAAGCCGGCCCTTGCTAGAGGGGAGCTAAATTGTATTGGTGCTACAACTGATGAAGAATATCAGAAATATATCTTAGGTGATAGTGCTCTTGAGAGAAGATTTAGAGCTGTACCGGTTAATGAGCCATCAAAAGAAGATGCCATTGAAATTTTAATGGGGATACGCGATAAGCTTGAAATTCACCATGGTATTAAAATTTCTGATGAGGCCATCTTTAATTCAGTGATACTCTCTGATCAGTATATAACTGATAAGAATTTACCAGATAAGGCCATCGACCTTGTGGATGAAGCTGCAAGTGCTCTAAAGCTTTCAGCTGAGGCCATGCCTGCTAAGTTAGTAGAGCTAGAGGCAGAGATACGCTCAAAGAAAGTAAATGCACAAATTGATAAGGAAAATGAAAAACTGAGCTCTGAAATAAAAGAGCTTGAAGATAAGTTCAATGAACAAAAAGCAAAATGGGAAGATGAAGTTCTCTCTCTTAAAAGAGTCTCTGAACTTAAGAATCAGCGTGACCGTTTAACTTTTGAACTTGAAGCAGCAGAAAGAAATCAAGACTATGAAAAAGCTAGTGAGATTAAGTATTCAAGACTACCTGAGATTGAAAAAGAGTTAGAGTCTTGTCATCATGACTGGATTCTTGCAACTAAAGATATTGCAATGGTTATCTCAAGACAAAAGGGAATTCCTGTTGAGAAGATCTTAAAGTCGAGACAATCTCAAATTCTTCAACTTGAAGGCTTTTTAAAGTCACGTGTTTTTGGACAAGATGAAGCATTACAAGAAATTGCTGATACTGTCATTACTTCTCATGCTGGACTAACAGACCCATCTCGTCCATTAGGTTCATTCTTGTTAAAAGGACCAAGTGGTGTTGGGAAAACTGAAACAGCAAAAGCATTGTGTGAATTCTTATTTGATACACAAGATAATTTAATTCGCTTTGATTTATCAGAATATAGTGAAAAACACTCTGTTAGTAAGCTTATAGGTGCCGCTCCTGGTTACGTCGGCTACGAAGAGGGTGGTGTTTTAACTGAAGCTATCAGACGCCACCCTTACTCTGTTATCCTTTTTGATGAAATCGAGAAGGCCCATCGTGACTTTGGAGATATTCTACTCCAGATCCTTGATGACGGGAGGCTAACTGATAATAAAGGAAGAACGATTGATTTTAAAAACACAATTATTCTTCTTACAACAAATGCTAAGAATGTTGAACATGCATTTAAGCCAGAAGTTTTAGGCCGTCTTGATGCAGTCTTAGACTATAATCCGCTTGATCGCTCAATTATGAATTCACTAATTGATAAGCAGATCAAAGAATTAAACTCGAGGCTTCTTGCACGTAAACTGAAGGTTAATATCTCTGATAGTGTAAGAGCGAGATTAAACGAGCAAGGTTATAGTGAAGATTACGGTGCAAGGCCACTTGCCTCAACTTTTAATCGACTTGTAACTAGACCGCTGTCAAAAGAGATTATGTCTCATGACTTAGAATCTAAAGATTTAAATATTGATTATAAAGATTCTGAAATAACGATTAGGTAAATGTTAAGGTACGTCGATACTTTTGGTCAAAGGCCAAAAGTATCGACGTACCTACTTCTTAAAGGGAAGAAGCTCATTTAATTTCTGATGATAACGTTGCACTTGTTTATTCTGGTTTAGTACATGTTGTCTAAGAGCTTCGTGAATCTGAGTATTCTTTAAATGATGCCAGGACTCAATTTCCACTGGACGAAATCCTCGGTAAAGTTTTTGTTCACCTTGTGCGCCTGCCTCAAATATTCTAAGCCCTTTATCTATTGTGTATTCCATTCCCATGTAATAACACATTTCAAAGTGAAGAAAATCAAAACTGCTTTGATAAAGAGGATGAATTCCCCAGTAGCGTCCATAAAGCTTTGTCTCTGATTCAAAGAACATTGCCATGGCAATAATCTCATCTTCTTTACTTGCAAGATAGGCCAGGTGGAAGAAGCAATTATCTAATTCTTTAAGTCCAATAAAGAACTCTAACGTTAAATAGGGGTAAGCTGACTTCTTATCGATGGTTGTTAAATAGATTCCATAGATCTGCTTAAGTTCTTCTATTTGTAGATCTCTTGCGTCTACTTTCTCTATTTTAAGCTCGTATGCATCACATGTTCGTCTTTCTTTCTTTATATTCTTTCTTTTATTCTTTCTTAGTTTTGAAAGATAATCTTCAAAAGAGTCATATTCATTTATGAAGTGATATTGAGTCGTGACTTGTTTAAAGAAACCTAAATCCTCTAATTGTGTGTATTGCTTGTCAGTAAAATAATAGTGCTCACTTGAAAAAGGAGAGTTTTGATAAAACTCAAATGATTCTTTTAAAAGATCTGAATCAAGATCTTTTGTGAATTTACTATTATTAACAGGTGTAAAAGGAATAGCATGAATGAGTTTGGGGTAATATTCAAGGCCCATTCTGTAATAAAGGTCGGCCCAGGCCCAATCAAATATATACTCACCGTAACTATGATCTTTTACATATGAGATAAGAGTGTTGTCATTTTTAGTTAGGTGAACTGGATGCCATCCTCTCTGAGGAGATGCACTCCCACTGTCTTCTATGATTTTGAGAAAGTGGGAGTTAGCAAAGGTATGCATTATTTTTCAAGCTCTTCCTTAACTTGTAGTTCAAGTTGGTTGTAACTGAAATTCTTTAATGGTTTCCCATTGATAAAGAAAGTAGGG
This sequence comes from Halobacteriovorax sp., assembly GCF_048381875.1. Classification (NCBI taxonomy): domain Bacteria; kingdom Pseudomonadati; phylum Bdellovibrionota; class Bacteriovoracia; order Bacteriovoracales; family Halobacteriovoraceae; genus Halobacteriovorax; species Halobacteriovorax sp. The sequence continues at coordinate 68,945 of NZ_JBLXBP010000001.1, forward strand.
GTACCACGTACTCCAAGTTTCTTTCCATCTTCCATGTCTTTTTTTACAATCTCCATGAATTTTGGATCGTGCATATCTTCTTTTACTTTTTCAATGTCTAGTCCCTCAATTGTTGGAAGATAATTCCAAATGAGATCTGGTCTTGGGTTGTGATGATTTCCCCAAGCTGGTTGACTTTTAAATAAGACACCAAGAGTTTCCCAGTATTTGTCTTGCTTTCTCGTTGCCTCTAGAATTGCAATGGCATAACTTGAATTCTTGTGAAAGGCCGCATAACGAACTACAAGTCTTACTTGTCCTTCGTACTTTGCCATAACATTTTTAACATATGGATAAAATGCGCGACATGATTCACACTCTGGATCAAGAAACTCTACGATTGTAACAGGCGCATCTTCAGGTCCCATTGATGGGGCATAGTCTGGAACAAAGAGTTTATAATTTTCATTAGCTTGCATACCAAGCTTCTTACTTTGTTGTTTTTTGTAAACTGTTGTTGCGATAGCAAAGATTGCAATAAGTGCAATCACAACACTGATGATTTTGTAATTCTTATTCATTTGTTGTCCTCATTGATTTTTTATTTTTGTAATATATTACTAGAGTTATTAGTAAAATTGTAAATGCCATAAGTGATAGAAATGGAATGGAAATAAATCCAAACCAATTTATCCATTTTGCTGAACATGGTACTCCGCTTAAACAAGGTGAGGCACTTTCTGGTATAATTTTCCATTGAAGAAGATTGTGATAAACGGCAATGGCCCATCCAATGACAGTGAAAGGAATACTTGTTTTCATGCAATAGTGTTCTTCATCGTAGACGCCAAAGAGAAAAATTATAGCAAGGGGATACATGGCCACTCTTTGGTACCAACAAAGTGAACAAGGAGTGAATTCCATAATAACACTAAAGAATAAGCTTCCTACTGTTGCTATCATGGCAACAATCCAGGAAATAAAAATGAGATTTGAGTTTTGTTTTTTCATAAATTTACCTCTGGTCTATTTTGTCTAAAAAATATGACATTGACCAGAGGTAAACGTTTATTAAAGAGTGTATTCTGGTGTGAATTCTTGTGCGCCTTCTTCTAAGACTACTGGAGTTGACTCTGAATGCTCATCTTCATCAATTGACTCAGTGCTTGTCATGCTACCTGTCGTTCCCATTTTAAAAAAGTGGTTCAGGTTTTCTTGCAGTTTTCTCATCTCTTTCATGATTGAGTCTGCTTCTTTACCTTCATAAGTTAGCTCTTCTAGAAGAATTCTCGTTAGATTTTTATTTAGTCTCTTAGAGAGGTTTCTTAGATGTGCATATTCTTTTGGAAGTGGAATCATTGTTTCAATTTCTTGATTTGCTTCTTCAATTCCACCACGTTTTGCAGCTGTGATAATTTGCTTTGCTTCCTTTACTGTTTTGTCAGCAATCATTGGAAGGATCTTCTCTTGTGTTTCTTTATCAAGCTTAATGATCTCATTTGTTTGGCTAGCGTTTAAGTGGCCAAGACGACGGGCCTTCTTAACATGTTCTGAAGCAAGAGCATCTCTTTTGATTGCACCTTTAATAACGCTTTTAGAAAGTCCTGTTTTTTGGGCAGTAACAGCTGCAAAAGAGTCCATATCTTGCTCTTCTTGAGCTTTTTCAAGCTTCTTCTCTTCAGTCGTTGTTGCGATTTTATCAACTTCAATTTTTGTAGCAGTTGGATTTAATTCTTCATAGATTTCGCGACCACGATTAAGACACTTCTCAAACTCAAGTTTATCAAGTGGCTTTCTAACAAGGTTTTCATCAATTGAGATAAGTTCTTGCTCTAGGCTCTTTCTATCAACAACGTGAACTGGAATATCAGTGATTCCTAGCTCTTTTAAAGCTGTATATCTTCTTGCTCCTGCGAGTAATTCGTTTTCTTTATTAATTGTGAGAGGATTAATTAGTCCAATACTTTCGATACTATTCTTTAATGTTTCTACATCTGTCTCTGTTCTAAGGTACTGAGAATTTAATTTGATTTCATCAATATTGATTGTGGTAGTTTGCATTTATGTCCCTCATAAAATTAATTATATGAATAATCGTGTGTGTTGTGTGAAGGCATTTTAAGGTGCATTTTTAATTCTGACTAGATCTGACAGGTATTGTAAGAAAGTATTTAGTATCCGCGCCCCGTGTTAACTCTCTCAATTATGCGTAATGACACTTTTGTGGGGAGCGTCGTTAAAAGTGATTTGAAAATTCTATTGAATCTGCCAGGAATAATAAATGGTGATTGTTTAGAAAGAGCATTCAATGTTTCCTCAACAACCTGTTTTGGCCAAATACCTGAGAAGTGTTTTTTCTCTTGTTTACCTTGATTAATTCGAAATTGAGTATAAACGAGTCCTGGGCAAACAGAGATAACAGTTTTATTCGTTCCAATGAGATCGCGATAAAGAGCAAGGGAAAAAGAGTGAATCATGCTTTTTGAAGCAGCGTAAATGCATTGTCTAGGAACAGGGAAGAAAGCATAAAGAGAGGCCACGTTAATAATCTGTAATTGGTCATCTTGTTTTAAGAAGTGATGTGTCAGTCTCATGGGCACTTCAACGTGAACTCTTTGCATGGCTATTTGTTTTTCGATATCAGTATTTTGATATTTACCAGCTACTCCATAACCTGCATTATTGACGAGGTAATTAATTGGAGTTGTTACTTCTTTAATTAAAAACGAGCTGGCATCATCTTCTATGAGGTCTTTAACTATAACCTTGCATTCAATGTGATACTTATCTTGATAGGTCTTTGCGTTTGCACTTAGTTTTTCACTATTTCTGCCGTGAAGGTAGAGATTGATTCCAGCACTTGCAAAGTAATTAGCAAAGGCCTCACCCATCCCAGTTGTGGCACCTGTTATAAGAGCGAACTTCTTATTCTTTGTCATAATACCAGATTCCCATGTTACGAGGTGATTCTTCTTCATCAAAGAAGCTCATAAGCTTGGCCTCTTTATTCATCTCTTGTAACATCATAACACGATCAATAAGGATGTATAGCTCAAGTGTTCGTCCAAATTGCCAGCGAATAATATCGCAAAGAAATAATGTCTCTAGAATGTCTTCATGCTTTTTTAAATACTCTTCAAATTCTTCATCTGAAAAATTTATTGGTATATTATTTTCGTGGCACTTTGATTTTGCATAGGTTGCAAAGTCACCAAGATAAAGCCTTTTATGTGCATCTCCAATAGGCATAACTTCTTTGTCTTGTCCGTAGATGTCATCAATATAAAATTGTAAGCAGTAGCGATAGTATTTAACTTTTCTTTTTTGCTCAAAATCTTCATAGGTCATACTTTGATGACCTCTGGTCGCAAGAGTGCAGCTATCGCGTCCAAACTCAAGTGGATTATTTTCTTTGGCAAAGTTTGAGAGGTTAATATCACTTTTAGGTGTAAGCTTATTATAGCAGCAACCGAAATTTAGCATTCCACTGCTTTGATGTTTTGCTGCAACCTGCATATGTTTAACAGCAAGTGGCCCGCAAGTATGAAGGCCTAGTGAAAATGAATTAACGCAAAAGATTTCTTCATTCTTTTCATCTGCTAAATCGATTGAAAAGTCATGATTGATAAATCGGACATTCTTGTGACCTTGCGGCTTAGGAAATTTTTCAAGTCTCTTTTTCCCTATCTCTTGAAACTCTGGATTTATATCAAGACTGATCATATCCATGCCAAAGTAGTAGGCTAGAGTTCTACTAAGGTGGCCTACACCTGCGCCAATATCAACAACATGTTTAAATTTGATCTTTTTATTTTTTTGTAAGTTCGTGAGGAAGTTTGCAATCGTTAGAATCTCGTATTGCTTCTTTCCCTTAACTTTGTGAAATGCCCAGCTTGGAAGCTTCTCAATTCCGGCCGTCATCTCTTTATCAATGACTTCTACTTTTTCTAAACTCTTTAATGAATTAAGTAGATCTTTTAAGTCTGATTCTGGGAGTGAGTCATAAATTCTTTTGCAATCGACTTTGAATTGTTCCTGAGGTGTTATTTCTCGTAGTGGTGCAATGAGCTCTTTAGGATAGACTTGATCTAATTTTCCAGCACGGAATTGATCAATAACTTCTCTTTGCCATATTTCACTATATGGCCGTAGAATGTTTATAATAGAAGTAAATTGCTGCTGGTAATTCATCACGTTATTTATAGCATGACTAACCACCATTTAAAACGGGACTTTTCTATGATTATTAATGAATCTCTTAATCCATATAATAAAATCGCAGTTGTAGGACTCGGTGTTTCAGGCCGTTCGGCCCTTCGCCTTCTGACATTTCTTGAAAAGGACGTTTATTTAGTTAATCAAGGTGAGGTTGAAACTTGGCCAAGATATGAAGAGACAAGAAGTATTCTGGGCAAGGTGGAGCAAGAAAACTCAAATGAGCTATTAAAAGAGATGGATTTGATTATTTTATCTCCAGGAATCTCTAAGGATATTGATATCTTTGATGGTGTTACATGTCCTATTTGGTGTGAAATTGAACTTGCTTATAAATTTGCTGATGCTCCAATTCTGGGAGTTACTGGAACTAATGGAAAAACCACTGTTGTTAGCTTTCTTGCAGAGTGTGCAAAGTATGATACGACAGGGGATTACTTCATAGGTGGCAATATTGGTGTGCCTTTTTGTGATTATATCTATGAGCGTATGAGTGGTGAAAGAGAGCAGGCCCAGGGAATTATCCTTGAGCTTTCAAGCTTTCAATTAAATCTCATTGAGGAATTTCAATGTGATGTGGCCGGACTTTTAAATCTCACTTTTAGTCATGGCGAGCGCTATCATAATATCGAAGAATATGGACTTGATAAGTATGAAATCTTTAAGAATATGCAAAATGGTGGAGTGGCCTATTATCCAAGTGGCCTTCCTGTGGCAATTCCGTATGAGATGAGAAATGGCCATGCACTAGATCTTGATATGAAAAAGATTATCTCTGAATTATCTTCTTATATCGATGTCTCAAAACTTAAAATATTTGGTGAACACAATATTATCAATACCTACTTCGTCTACCTCTTGTGGGATGCTTTTACAGGTAATATTGATGCTTTTAAAGGTGCTTGTGAGAGCTTCCATGGTGTTGAGTATCGCTTGCAATTAATTAAACATGAATCTGATCAATACTTTTTTAATGATGCAAAATCCACTAATTGGGATTCTACTTGTATTGCACTTAAAGGAGTTGAAAACTTAGGTAATGTGGATCTTATCATTGGTGGTCAATTAAGAGGCGAAGGTGATAATCAGCTTTCTCGCTTAGATGAATTCAAGAATGAGATAAGAAAGATTTACTTTTTTGGTGAGTCTGGAAAGATTTTAAGTAATGAATGCCGTGAAATTGATTGTGAGTATTATGAGAATTTGGATGATGTGTTTAAAGCTGGATTTGAAGCAAAAGTAATTCTCTTTTCGCCGGCCTTTCCTTCATTTGATCAGTATCTGAACTATATCAAAAGAGGTGAGCACTTTACGAAATTAGCGCTTACTTAAGAACAGAGATCTTAACTTCATGTGGTTTGGTATCTCTCATATTGTCAGCAATTGCGACTTTAAATAGAAAAATGATAAGAATACCTAAAATAAATTTTCCTGACTTTGATTCCATAATGTGATTATCGGCACTTACTGTTTGAATCTTTAGAAAAAAATTTAACTTCTTAACAAATTTTTTCTTGATTCGTAAATCTTGTTATTATTAAACTCAATAATAACATGATAGCACCTATGAAAAAACCACCGGAAGGCTTTGCAGGAGACTGTTCAGACAAGTTTGTGCCCTCGAGCTTATCATCGATCTGCTTATCGATTTGCTCAATTGTCCCACACATTGGAATTTGCTCTTTAGGGTAGAGGTAAGTCGCTCCGTCCCAATCGTCTTCTCCGATTGTCTCTCGGCCTGTTAGATTTCTAAAGTACATCAAAGAATCCTCAAGCTTAGAATGGCCAAGGCCAAAGGCGTGTCCAATTTCATGGGCAAAGAGAGCAATCTTCTGAGCACGAGTTTGCTCATTATACTTAGTTCCAGAAATATCATTAATTCCGATGACTGAGCCAACAATTGTTGCACCACTTAGATTATTTGGAAGGGTTACTGCCAGAATTCCAACTGAAGTGAAAACATCAGTATTGCCGTTACAGACAATAAGGATATCTCTATTTGTATCTGGTACTTGAGTTGAGCAGCCAGCTGATCCAGCATTACAGATTCCATTTGTCGTATAAGCGCTATCAACAGTTTGAATATTGCCACCTTTTAAATGAAGGCTACTTGTTGAAATTTTATTCCAGTAATTACTTGCTGCTATTTCTACCATATCCATAATTTCATCGGCGCTGTCTGTGATATTTGAGCAAGCATTGTCTGCAACGTGAACTCTAATTTCAGGATCTGCAAAGCGAATAGGTATATTGGCATTGATAGTAAAGGCCTGGGCCGAAAAAGCTATGATAAAGCTTAAAAGTATTTTCATTTCTTATTACCTAGTGTGTAATTAATTGAGAGCCCATAGCTAAATGCACGCTCATCACCGTCTTCAATATTAAAGGCACTAATTTGGCCATTGATAAAAATGTCCTTATTTAACAGATAGTCACTTCCTATCACGAGAATATTATTAACCGCCGTTTGGACATCTGAAGGTGTATTATATTGTTGAGTAGAAATTCCATTACCAAGCGTTTGAACTTCACCATCCATTTTCGTATAAGTGAAGAAGAGTCCAGCACCGGCCTGCAATCTAAAGTTACTAATCACATGTTCAATTAATGCTTGAAGCCAAAGATTTGTTACTGTAACTGCATCATCAGCTCCTTCTTGTGGAATTGTTAAGCCTATTTCAAGGATTAACTTCTTATCCCAATAAAAGTCTGAGCGGTAATTGGCGCGAAGATATGGATTGAAATCAAAATAATTTCGTCCACCGTCAAGGTCCTTTTGAACCTTTCCAACGTACTTTGTCATATTTCCTATACCTAGAGAGAACTCACCAGGTATATTGTATATTTGTGCATTTGTTTGATTTGTTACGAGACTTGTCATGAAAAAGACAAAGCATGCAACTGTTAAGGTCAACTTTTTCATGACACAATTGTTAAGAAGAATTTATTATTTGGCAATATGTTATTGTTTGCAATTGGTGTGAATTTAATTAAAATTGCCGTAATGACTATTAGAAAAGGAATTTAATATGTTCGAAAATTATAAAGTACCATCAGAACTAGTACCAAGTGACCCACGCTTTGGTGTCGGGCCATCTCTTATTCCAACAGAATTTATCCAAAAGCTTGCTGATACAAAAGCTGAACTTCTTGGAACATCACATAGAAAACCAGCTGTGAAAAATCTTGTTAAAGAAATTCAAGATGGACTTAGAAGTTTTTATAATCTACCGGAAGGTTATGAAATCGTTATGGGTAATGGTGGAGCAACTTTTCTCTTTGATATGATTGGACTTGGTCTAGTTAGAAAGAAAAGTGTTCACTACACATGTGGAGAGTTTTCAAATAAGTGGTATAAGTCACATAACTTAATTCCTTGGATTGAGGCCGAAGAGATTGCAAGTGAATATGGACAAGGTTGTGAGCCTAAGGATCACGCTGACGCCGACATGGTTTGCTTCACACTTAATGAAACTTCAACTGGTGTGCAAACAACAACAATACCAACAGTTAGTGAAGATACTCTTGTGGCCGTTGATGCAACTAGTGGAGCAGGTCAAATTCCTTTAGATTTATCAAAGATTGACTGCTACTTCTTTTCACCTCAAAAAGTTTTCGCTTCAGAAGGTGGATTATTTGTGGCCATCATGTCGCCAAAGGCACTAAAGCGTGCTGAAGAAATTAATTCAAGTGATCGCTATATTCCAGGAATTATGAATTGGAAGACAGCGATTGATAATTCAGTAAAGAATCAAACTTATAATACACCAAGTATTTCAACTCTTTTCTTCCTTAATGAGCAAGTAAAGCTTATGAACTCACAAGGTGGACAAAAGTATGCCGTTGAGCATGCAAATAAAAAAGCTGAGTTAATTTACGGATGGGCAAAAGAGGAAAGCTTCCTTGAAGCATTTGTTCAAGATGAGAAGTATCGCTCAACATCTGTTGCAACGATCAACCTTGATGAGAAGTACGATGCCAATGCACTTGTAAAAGTTCTAGAAGATCAAAACATTGCAAATGGAATCAACTCTTATCGTAAGCTTGGTAAGAACCAATTTAGAATTTCTCTATTCCATAATGTGAAACTTGAGGATCTATTAAAGCTTACAAAAATTATTTCAAATGCTATTAATGAAGCATCCGCATAATTCTATTCTTTAGCTAGAAAATAATGTCGAAAGGTGTGCATTTATGCACACCGCTTCGTCTCCAGGCCATCGTCAAAAGATTTTTTCTCTTCAATTACGAAAGTTTTCAAACAAGTCTTTTAAGATAAACAGTGTAAAATCAAGAGGCTTTCACTGTTATTATCATATTTTCTCAAGTTGATTAATCTGTTCAACTTTTAATCATGTTTTGTCGATTAATAACCATGATTCAATATATCAATCACAAAAGGATACTTTGTTTTTATGCAAGGTTAATGAATATAGAAGTTGAGGTATTTCAGTGAATAAAATTATTATCATCAGCATAGTTACTTGTTTATGTTCTAGCATATACGGACGTGATCTTTTATATGGAACTTTTGAGCAACGCTTTTCTGGTGATCTTAAAGAGAAGATTGATAAAAATATATCTGAATTTAAGACAAAAGCCGATAAGATAGAAAAGGAATATGAAAAGTACATAGCTGGCTGTGTGAGCAACCTTAAAAAAAATCAAAACCAAGAAGAATATACAAACTGTGAAAGGAAGCAGCGTTATCTATTCAAGAAAAAGTTTGGAGGGAGTCCTGGTTACATCACTTCTAAAATAGATCTAGGAGTTGAGAATATCTATATCGCGAATATATTTAAGAGCGCTAGAGGAAAAGATCCTATCGGGAAATTAGGAATTAAGTTTGAGAAAGAACCTAGTGCAAGAGATGGGGTTCAAGTTAAGAGATATGTAAAACTAAAAAATGACTATTACTCTGATTTTGTATTTACGTTTAGAGTTGTTGAAAAAATTGAAAATGGACGCGTGAAACTTTTATCGAATCGAGATATGTGGATAAATGTTGATGAAATGAAAGAAGTGTTTAAATTTAAAGATGATGTATTTAAACTTACAAGAGAAGAGTTGAAAAAGAAGTACACTATTGGAAATAAATGTTTATCGTGTCAGAACTCAAAATATCGATGTGTAGATTGTTGTGGTGTATATGATCTTACAGATGATTCTCTTCGTATGGATCATGAAGACGCTGGAGAAGGTGTCCCTGATAAGATTTTAATCAAAGAGTTATTAAATTGGAAAGGTGAGTTTGATTGTTCTGTGCATTCAACAAATTAAAACATATCCGTGCTTTGTTGCTAATCCTAGTCTTTTGATTACTTTAGGTGGGTTTTCACTAGATTTCGTTCCAGGAGCCTTTTCTTTATGCAAGGTTAATGAAAAAACGGTGTCAGAAACTTTATTAAGAATCAAGAAATGATGAGTGAATGAAAGTAGAAAGAAGAAGGTAGCGAAGTTCACAATAAAGGCATTAATTGCAAGTTTTGTACTTCCATACCTTACTTCTTATGTCGTTCTTGGAGAAGTTTGGTTTTGAAGAATTGTTTTAATTTGTTTATTTTATTTATGATTTCTTTTACCTCATTTGCTAGGCTTCCTTGTATGATGCGCCAGTTTGCTACTAAAGAACAACGCGTTCAGGAGGTATTAAATGAGCTTAAGAAATGTGGGAAGCTTCCATCTTATAATAAAAAGAAAGAAGGCTTTTACAGCAGATGCGATAAATCAAAACTTGTGTATTTAAATAGAGTGTGTGGCGGTAGGATATCTTTTAGAGATAACAATGTTTTGTATTTTGAATATGCTCCTTATGCTTCTGATGATATAGACTTTACTCATTTTAAAATAAAAAAAAGAAGCCTAGATACTATCTATAGTACTAAGAAAGTTTTAGATGCTAGAAGGTACTGTATCAAGAATAAAAAGATTCTTTGTGGGAAATTAGGAGTTTCTCATTTAAAAGAAAGTATGTTTGATATTAACGCTTTAAATTTTTATAAACAAAACCTTCAATATTGTAAGTCCCCACCCAAACTAAAGGTTAATTCTTATCTCCCTGTATGTAACTCCTCAGAAGTTAAGCTTTATCCGAAAATTATATCTTTATATCATTACTTTGATAGTGAAAATTATATGTTTTCATATGTAGACGAAAGTGTAGGACATTATGAACTTAAACATTTTGTTTCTCAAAAAGTTGAAGGGCAGTATCTTGTTAAGAAAGTCGTTGAATTGAACAGTAAGAAAGAAATTAAGAAATATTGTGAAGATAAGATTCAAATGTGTAAAAGTATATGGAGTTTACAAGAGATCTTATAGCGTCTGTATTCATAGTTACAAATCGACGTACCCTCTTATTACGAAAGCTTTTCAAAGCAAGCTTCAATCTTCGCATTTAGGTCGGACTTCTTCTGGTTTAATCCTGCAATTAATTGATTTTTTTCTTCATCCATATTGGAATAGTCAAACTTTGAAAGTAGTTCGTCAATCTTTTCAATCTGGCCTTCAAGCTCCATAATTTCTTCTTCAATCTTTTCGACTTGAACGTCATTAAGCTTTGGTGTCTCCTTGATAGAAGGTGCAGCTATTTCTTCTTTATTTGAAGATGTTTCTTGCGATTGTTTTTCAAGGTCGCGCTCCATTTGTCTTGCTTCAAGATATGGGCGAACAAATGTGAATCCACTTGAGAACTTTGTGACGGTCTTGTCTTCAATGAGCCAAACTCGATTGGTGATATTTTCTAAGAACGATCTGTCGTGAGAGATGATGATGACTGTTCCTTGGAATTCTGCGAGTTTTTGCTCTAAAATCTCAATCGACTCAATATCGAGGTCATTTGTCGGTTCATCAAAAATCCAAATATCAGCTTCATTCTTAAGGTTAAGTGCAAGTTGCAGACGATTTAATTCTCCTCCTGAGAAACTTGAAAGAGGCCTATGGAGCTCTCCGCGATCAAAGAGGAAGTTTTGAAAGTAGGTCGCTACGTGTATCGAGCGTCCACTTTTAAAGTGAATAAAGTCTTCACCTTCACCAAGTAGATCATAAGGTGACTTTGAAAGATCAAATTCATCTCGTTTCTGAGAAAAGAGACAAACTTTTAGATCATCTGCTCTTTTTATATTTCCTGCGCTCGGGTTAAGTTTTTCGGCAACTAATTTCATGAGAGTTGATTTTCCAACCCCGTTTTCACCTAGGACGCCGACCTTGTCGCCTTTAAAGATTGAAAGGTTTACCCCTTTAAATAGCACTTCTTTATTATCGTAACCAAAATCCACATCTTTGAATTGTACAAGCTGCTTTGTTTTTCGATTACTGTCATTCATTGCTAGATCAAGCTTTGAGCGGGCCTGATCTTTTAGTTTTTGAACTTGCTTTGAAAGATCATTGAAGTCTTCAACACGTTTTTTTGAGCGAGTTCGGCGGGCCTTTACTCCTTGTCTCATCCAAGCGGTCTCTCGTCTAAGTGAGTTCTTAAGCTTTGTTAGAGAGTTAAGACGTAGCTCTTCTTGAGTCTTTGTATATTCAAGATACTCTGCATATGTTCCTTTAAAAGGAGAAACCACTCCAGAGTGGATATTAAAGATCTTTGTAGTAACTTTTGAGAGCAGGTAGCGGTCGTGGGAGATGATCACGTGAGTTTTATTAGACTTCATGATCTCATCTTCAAATTGTTCAATTGTTTCAAAGTCTAAGTGGTTTGTAGGCTCATCCCATAGAATGAGGTTCTCTCTTGCAGTTAGGCCCAGACTAAGTTGAACTTTCTTTTGCTCTCCACCTGAGAGACCTTTAACTTTCATGGAAAGATCAGTAAGGCCAAAGGCCTTGATATAACTTTCGTAATTATTTTTGAGATCCCAATACTTCTTGTGTTCAAGCTCTTCCATAATCTTGTTCTGCTCAGCAAGTCCTTTCTCTGTCGAAAGATCCAGTGAAGCAAGCTTATTATTTAGAACTTCAAAGTCGCGATACTGAAAGTAAAAATAGTCTTCAATAGTGATGTCTTCATTTGGAAGAGTGAAATTTTGGTCGACTTTAAAGACACTGAATTCCATCGTTGGGCCTTGTGAGGCCGTGGCCTTCTCAAAGGTAAACGGGGGAGTCGATGTGTCTGGCGTGATCTCTTCATTTATAATTTTTAATAGAGAAGACTTACCCATTCCATTTAGGCCAATGAGTCCGATTTTATCACCATGCTCAATATGGAATTGTGCGTTATTGAAAATGACTTTCTGCCCAAAGGCGAGATTTATATTTTTTAAGTTACATAGTATCGACATTTCATAAATCTATCCTATTTTTAACTGTTTGGCCCAAAAAATTCCCGTCAATTCCTAGCCGAAATGTGGCCGTTTAGGTATGATATCGCCTCTTACAACACACATATCCAACGACTACAACAGTTCGTGAAGGGGAAAGATATGAGAAAATTATTTAAATTGGCCATAGCATCTCTAACTTTACTGAGTGCACAAGCAAATTATGAACTTTTAGCAAGTTCTGGTGAATATAATTATAACCTACCTCAGCAAACTTTTTGGATCAGTACATCACTTCGTATGATGAATACTGGTGAAGTATGTTTCTCAATGGGAGGAGCAGCTGGTGGAATTTCTGGTTACGCTTTTCTTTGTGGCGATAATGGTGACAATATGAAGCGCTATCTCGTTCCACAAAATGAAGCAGTAAGTGATTTCTACTTATTTGATGATGGAAATACTGGTGATAAGCATATTGTTTTTGCTCCAAATAACGGTTCAGAGCACCTTGGAATTTATACATTTAATTTAAGAACGGGCAAGCGTCTTGAGCATGAGAACTTCGAAGGACAATTTACAGGTCTTTCTGGCGTTGCCATGAATGAAGAGGATGTACTTGTTTATCGTCAATCATTTGGTGGTAAAAGAGCAAGAATTGTTATGCGCAACTTAGATGGAGAAAATGATCTCTTCTCAAGTTTCTCTAAGGATATTGGATACGTATTTACGCCTCAAACAAGCGGGAATTACGTATTAACTAAAATTAGAATGGGAAGAGGAATTGCTGAGAATCAACCAGATCGTCTCTACCTATACAATATGAAAAAGGGTGCAAAGCAAATCGTTATGCAAGATAAGGATGGTCAACCTTCTTCAAAAATTACAAAGATCATGAATACTTATACAGTAAACCACAATGGTGATATTGCTGTATGGACAGAAACTGAAAATGGAACGCAATTGTATGCTTCTAATAAAGGTATCTTAAAATCAGTTCTTACTATTGGTGATAAAATTACAAAGTATGATGCTTTCTCTCCATCAATGAATAATCTTGGTGATATTTTAATTCGTGGATACGACAAAAAGAACAATGCTGCGATTTTTGCTTATGTCGATGGCCAGTGGTCTAAAGTTATTGGTGAAGGTGATGTGATTGAGATGAATGGTGTTAGCTATGAAGTCGCAGATGCAACAACTTCTCCATTTGTCCACGCTCCAAGAATTAATGATAATCGCGTCGTTGCATTTATTGTTTATGTTGTGAATAAGAAGACAAATAAACTAACAACAATGGTTTTAAAGAAAAAATTATAACAAATAAGAAAGTATAGAGAAAAATGGCATTACTTAAGAAAAAAGATCCAATTACTAAGTTTTATGACGTTATTATCGTAGGCTCAGGGCTAGCGGGGATGACGGCAGCAAATAAATTAGCAAAAGATGGAAGAAGTGTTCTTCTTCTTGAGGCACATAATAAACTAGGTGGCTTTGCTACATGGTTTAGACGCCCAACAAATGAAGGTGAAAGACATATCTTTGATATTTCTCTTCATGGTTTTCCTGCGGGGATGATCAAAACTTGTCGTCGTTATTGGTCAAAAGATATTGCAAATTGTATTGAGCGAGTTGATAAGATTCGCTTTATTAATCCGCAATTTGAAATCGATACTGATTTTACAAAAGAAGACTATATCAACATCTTAGTTGAGAAGTTTAATCTCTCTCGCGAGCATGTTGTGGGCTTCTTTGATGAATTACGTGCCATGAACTTCTATGATGACGAGGCCATGACTAATGGGCAATTATTTGAGAAGTATTTTCCAGGGAGAAACGATGTAGTTCGTTTCTTACTAGAGCCAATTGCTTACGCTAATGGATCAACTCTTGAGGATGAGGCCATCACTTTTGGAATCGTTTTTTCTAACTTCATGAATAAGGGTGCCTATATTTTTAGAGGTGGAACGGATAAGCTTATTGGTATGATGAAAGATGAGCTTCTTTCTAATGGCGTTGATATCAAACTTCATACTAAAGTAGATGAGATCCTTGTTGAGGATAATCAGGCCAAGGGAATCCGTGTTGGAGACGAAAAGGTTCTTGCCAAGTCTGTAATTTCAAACTCTGCACTCTATAATACAATCTTTAAGATGACACCAAATGCAAAGTACTCTGAAAAGTTTGCAAAAGAGGCCAAGGCCGTAAGAGTAAATTCATCGTCATGTCAGGTTTTTATGGGACTTAAAGAAGGTGAGTCAATTCCAAATATTGGTGAGCTAATTTTCTATTCACGCTCTGATCATTTTGATACTGACTTACTTCTTTCGCCGAAGGCGCACTCTCAAACTTTTTCAATCTATTATCCAGATATGAGAAAGCATATGAAACAAAAATATGCTGTCGTTTCAAGTATCAATGCTCGTTATGAAGACTGGATGAATCTGAGCGAAGAAGAGTATAAAGAGCGTAAGGAATACTTAAAGAATAATGCTCTTGATACGATGGAGACTCTTGTTCCTGGGTTTAAGGATAAGGTTGAGCATGTGAATGTATCAACTCCAAAAACAGTTGAAAAATACACTCATCATCACTTTGGTTCTTCATTTGGAACAAAGTTTGAAGGGCTTGGTGTATCAAAAGAGCTTCCAAATCAGGTGAAAGGTCTCTTTCATGCAGGCTCTGTTGGAATCATTATGTCAGGTTGGCTAGGTGCTGCTAACTACGGTGTTATCGTAGGACATGACTTAAATACTTACTTAGATAATACAGAAGAATAAAATTTTAAAAGGAATAAATATGTTTGATTTTAAAGATCAAGTTGCAATTATTACAGGTGGAACGCGCGGAATTGGACGCGGGATTACGGAGTCTTTTTTAAAAAGCGGTGCTCGTGTTGTTGCTACCTATGCTGGAAACCACGATGCTGCCAATGCTTTTAAGGCAGAACTAGGTGAGTTAGGTGAAAACCTCTATCTGGAGGCCTTTGATGTTTCAGATGCTAGTGCAGTTGAAGAGTTTTGGAATCGCATGAATGAACAATTCGAACAAATCCATATTCTTGTTAATAATTCTGGTATTCGACGCGATAATCTTTCACCGATTATGCCAGATGAAGATTGGGCAAGAGTTCTTGATATCAATCTAACGGGAACTTTCCTAATGACTAAAAGAGCAGTTAATCATTTCCTATCAAAAAGATATGGAAGAATTATTAACATGAGCTCTGTTGGTGGAAGCCTAGGTCTTCCTGGACAAGCAAATTATGCTGCTTCAAAAGCGGGCCAAGTTGCCATGAGTAAGTCGATTTCTAAAGAAGTAGGAAAGCGTGGAATTACAATTAATAACGTTTGCCCAGGTTTTATTGAAACTGAATTAATTGCTGATCTTCCAGCTGAGCAAGTGAAAGAATATAAGAAACAAGTTCCTTTAAAGAGATTTGGTAAGGTTGAAGAAGTTGCTCACGCTGTGCAATTTCTAGCATCAAAAGAAGCCGCCTATATCACAGGTGCATCACTTGAAGTAACAGGTGGCCTATAATGAGTTTTGATGTAAAAGAACTTATCCCACAAAGGGAGCCATTCTTATTTGTTGATAAGATCATTGAACGCCAAGAAGGTGAAGTTGATAAGATAATTACAAGCTATCAAGTAACTGGTGAAGAGGACTTCTTTAAAGGTCACTTCCCAGGAAATCCTGTTATGCCTGGTGTTCTTCTTCAAGAAGCAATCTTTCAAAGTGGTGCATGCTTAATGGCATCAGGAAGTGAAAGTGGTCTTGGAGTTGTTGCGAAAGTCTCAAATGCTAAGTTTAAGAATATGGTTCGTCCAGGAGATGAGCTTATTATGGAAGTTGAGCTTCTAGATCAACTTGCTAATGGTTATTTCTTTAAAGGAAGAACTAAAGTAAATGGTAAGACCGTTCTTGCTATTGAATTTACATGTGCAAAGGTTTAAATGAGTTTTTTAAATTTTGAAAATAAATTATTTCTAATAACTGGTGTTGCTAATAAGAAGTCTGTTGCATACTTTAGTGCAAAGACAATCATTGAAAATGGTGGAAATTGTGTCTTTACTGTTCAAAGTGAAGAGCATCAAGCAAAGCTAAAGAAGCTCTTTCCTGAGTCTAAAAGCTATATTGTTGATGTGACAAAAGAAGAGCAAATTAAAGAATTAGCAATTAATCTAAAAAATGATGAAGTTAAACTCGATGGTATGCTTCATTCAATTGCCTTTGCAAATCTTGCAAACCCTAAGCCTTTTCATGAAACATCTTGGGAAGATTTTGCTCAGGCAACACAGATTTCTTCATTTTCACTTGTACAATTATCAAATGAATTAGCTGCATTATTTGAACACGAAGCTTCTGTTGTAACGATTTCAATCTCGGATACGAAGGCCACTTCATATGGTTATATGGGGCCAATTAAGTCGATGCTTGAGACAACGTGCTCATATCTTGCAAAGAGCTTTAGTGAGTTTTCACAAGTTCGCTTTAATAGTGTTTGCTCAGGGCCTTTGAAAACATCGGCTTCAGCGGGAATCCCTGGCTATATTGATAATTATATCTTTGCTGAAAAGCTTACCATGAGAAAGCAGGCCTTAAAAACTCAAGAAGTTGCCAATACAGTTGCCTTCTTACTTTCAAATGCTTCTAGCGGTATCAATGCCACTGGTGTTCTTGTTGATTGTGGGATGAAGTCGAATCATTTTGACCAAGAAGTGGTTTCAGGAAAATAGTTCTAATATATATTTAATTCTATAGGGGTTATAATTAAGTTATGAAAAACTTTTTTATCGCCCTTCTTACTTTTTGTATAATCCCTACAACCTACGCTAACGATGCTGTGAAGTCATATTGCAAGAGCGTCTCTTTTTCTAAAGATGACTCTATCTACAATGAAATAGCAAAGTTTAAGGCCGATATGGCAAATGCTAAAGAAGTTGCCGCGGTAGCAGATGAAGCGCTAAGTAATCTTATTGCTAAAAAAAGTCCAGTTGTGACAAGTTGGATTAAACGCCGAAAGCTTGATGTTAATGATCCTGTTAATGTCGCAAGACAATGGCGTCTTTACTATGTTGATAATATCGTCCTATCTTCTGGGACATTTAGTGAAAGGCCAAAGGTTATTCAAAAACTTGTCGATTCTGAAATGAGTGAAGTCTTTTCTAATCTATACACAAAAGAGAAGAAATCATTGCTTAAGAAGTCATTTGACATAGCAAAACGTGATGCCATAAATGTTTTAAAACTTCTCATAGGTAAAGATGAAGCTTTTAAAGAAATCAAAGAGCGCATCGAGAAGATTACCATATTTACCCCTGAAAAAGTTATCGGTACAAAGGTTGAACAGGCCCCTCGTGACTTTCTTGAGTGGGGTTTTGCTTATGATCCAAATTCAAATCAAATTAATGTCGGTTTAGATGGACTAAATTTTGCATATCCTAAGTATCAGGCAAGCCTTGTTAGTCTTATGGCCCATGAGATAGCGCACTCATTTGATAGCTGTCGCTTTTCAGGTTTTTATAAGAATAAGAATCCATTCACTAGTATACAAAGTTGCCTAAGAAATACTTCGAGTGTTGGTGCTAAAAAACGTGATGACTCGCAATTGGCCTTTCTTGTGCAAAATAATATTATTAAGAAGGAAGTTGCCCAGAATCTCTTAGCTAATCCAACTTGTAATCGTTCACTATACCCACTTCCAGGAAAACAACGTGATCAATTAGATGAGATCTTTGCTGATTGGTTTAGTGCTGAGGTTGTTGCCTTAAGTGGAATAGATTTAAAAAACCTTAGAAGTGAACTTTGTTTAGAAAAAGAACTAAGTAAGGGCTCATCATATATTTCAAACGAAAAGCGTTTAGCAGGAATTTACTTAACTCAACCAACTATCGCCAAGAAAACATCTGGCTTCTTAGGTCTTCTTGGAGGAAAAGATACAGGTTTTAAGTATTGTTCTAATTAGCCGGCTTTTGCAGATACTTTTCAAAAACTTGAATGCGGTTGAGAATCTTATTTGATAAATCTAGTAATGATTGATCGATATTTTGTTGGAGATTTCTAAAGTCTGCCTGCATTTTCTTTGTATCTTCATTATGCTTTAGTTCTAGTTTATTTAGTCGATCTTCTATAATGGCAAGTCCATCTAAATTTGTTTCTTTTTTCTTTAATTGCTCAATTTCTTTCTTCAGTGACTCAATCTCTTTTTTCATCTTATCATCCATGCCGGTTTTAAGATCAGAGATTTCTGAGCGAATTTTCTTCACATATTCCTCTAATGCAGTAATGCGAAAAATCTTTGCATTTCCTGGCCCAGAGTCAAATTCTTCAAGCTCAGCAAAAGCAATTTGGTTGATAGAAAATATTAAAAATAAAACAATAGTAAACCTCATATTAAAATCATATAATCTTTGCAATGAGTACGCATTATAAAATTTGGCTGAATTACCTTAATCGAAAAAAATCAATCTATCTCCTAGGTGTTATCTCAATAATTGTCTGCAATATTTGTCAGGTATTTTATTCGAGGGCCATGGGCGACGTTGTAGACTTCTTAACACATAAGACTATGCCTGCTTGGACGATTGATTCATTTATTTATGGTAACGACCTTAAACATAAATTCTTCTTCATCTTTAGCGCAGTGGCACTGTCACGCATCATGCTATATTTTGGCCGTGTAGGGTGGCGCATCTTTTTAGGTCGACAAACTCATCATGCTGGCGGTTTTTTAAAAGATGATATTTGGCAAAATGCACAATACTTTTCAATGGATACTCTTGTAAATAAATACCCGAAAGGAATTTTAATGAGTGCTGCAAATAGCGATGTTGGACAAGCTCGCTTTGTTTTTGGCTTCACAATTGTCGGTATTGCAGATGTTTTATTCCTAGGCCTATTTACAATCATTTCACTATTTCTCATTAATGTGAAAATTACAATTATCTCATTCTTAGCATTGTTAATTGTTCCAATTTTTGTTCGCTATATTTCTTCAATGGAAATGAAGCGATATGATGTTGCTCAAGACTATCTTTCATACTTTAACGATGAAACTTCTAAGGCAATCTCCACTGTAAGATTACAGAAATTAGGAAATACGGCATCTTTTTGGTTTAAGAGATTATATGCTGGTGCTCAAAAGTATCGAAAAATGAGACTACTCGCTAATCACACATCAATGCTTTATATTCCGTCATCTGGCTCAGCCTCAATGGCCACTTATATAATTCTTTTCACTTACGGTATAACTCTATTAATGGATGGAACGATTACTGTTGGTGAGTTTGTTGCCATACAAGGATTAGTTTATCTCTTACAAGACCCACTTGCTGAACTTGGTTATATTATTTCAGATTGGAGAAAGTCATTCACTTCTTTAAAAAGACTTGCCGAAATTTATACTCATTTAAAAGAAGATTACCTACTTGCTGAAAAAGAAGGTGAGGAGATTTCTGGAGAAGAGGTCTTTTCGATAAAGAATCTAAATTTTAGCTATGAGAAAAATACACCTATTCTTACTGATATCAATCTCGAAGTTAGAAAAGGGATGCGTATTGGGATTATTGGCCAGATTGGTACTGGTAAAACAACTCTCTTAAATATTCTAAGTGGATTAGAAAGAGACTTTAGTGGACAAGTGTATTTCTTTGGAAAACCTTTTAAAGAATATAGTCATAAGTTTCTTAGGTCTCATATAACAATGGTTCACCAAAAATCATTTCTCTTTGCTGATTCTATTAGAAATAATATTTTGATGGATCAGGACTTATCAGATGAGATTCTTTGGGAAGTTCTCGAAGTTGCAGGACTTAAAAATGACGTTGAAAACTTTGATGATGGGCTTGATACTCAATTAGGAGAGTGGGGAGTCAATTTATCAGGTGGACAAAAACAGCGTCTAACTCTTGCAAGAGGTCTTGTACGTAAGCCTGAAATTCTCCTTCTCGACGATTGTTTATCGGCCGTTGATACCGTTACTGAAGAGAAGATTTTATCAAATATTGATAAGTTTCTTCCGAATTCCACATTAGTTTGGGTTGCCCATCGTGAGTCGACTTTAAAATATTGTGAAAAGGTGATTAATCTTGATCGTGAGGTGAGTGATGAGTAAGGCGAAACAATTTCTTGCACAAGATGATCAGGAAGAATCAAATTATAAGAAACAAGGTCATTCGGCCTTTAAGACTTCTGTATTTCTTTTTAAGTATGCAAAAGGTCATCGTATACAAATTGCATTTGCTATAACTCTTTTGACTTCATTTACTGTATTGTCGATGGTTTCAGGTCATGCCATGGGTGTTCTTGTCGGTGAGGGGCTTGCAAAAGAAAATTGGGAATTAGCTAAAGAATGGGCCATATATATTCTGGCCTTAGAATTTATCAGTATCCTTTTACAATTTGGTGGAAGAAGATATCTAATCACTCAAACTAGTCTTGTTATTTTAAAGATTAGAGAGAGATTATTTGAAAAGTTATCTCACTTACCCCTTAAGTTTTTTGATTCTTGGCCACAAGGGCGAATCGTAACTCGTATGACTCACGATGTAGAGGGGATTGAAAAGTTCTTTACTAGCTCATTAGGGCGTATCGTCACTTCTGTTCTTATGATTGTCTCTTCTGCTACGGCGATGCTTTTAACTGACTTTAAGCTTGGTGTATATGTAATTATAGGGATGTTGCCAGCGATGGCCTTTCTCCTATTAACAAGAAATAAAACAGGAGCACTAAACCGCTCTATTAGTAAGCACTCATCACATATCAATTCAAAACTTTCTGAATATATTGATGGGATTCACGTTATTCGATCTTTTGGTGTTGAAGATTGGTCTTATGCAAATTTTAAATCAGCAGTTAATGATCAACAAACAGTCCAACTTGGTGCCAATTCTTTCTATGCTTTTACTATGCCAATGCTTTCGTTTCTTTGTGGGCTTCCACTATTAATCTTAGTTTGGTTAGGAGGGAGTGCAGTCGTTGATGGAACACTAACACTTGCATTATTTGTGGCCTTCTTGCGTTATTGTGAAAGATTCTTTTGGCCTGTTCTGTCTCTTTTTAGGGAAGTTGCCAATATTATTACAGCATTCACTAGTACAAATCGTGTCGCTAATTTTATTGAAGTCCAAACAGAAAAAGAAGTCTTTGATCAACGAGATGAGAGGCGACATAAAGTTATTGGAGAGATTGAATTCTCTCACGTCACTATGGGATATAATGATATTTCCAATGCTCTAAATGATGTATCATTTAAAATCACAAAGGGTGAAAAAATTGGAATTGTCGGTCCAACAGGTTCTGGTAAAACCACTGCTGTGGCAGTCTTATCTCGTCTGTATGACTATCAAAAAGGTGATGTTCTAATTGATGGGCAAAACCTAAAAGAGCTTGATATCGATAATTATCGCGATCAAATCGGAATTGTTTCTCAAGATGTGATTATCTTTGATGGAAGTCTTCGTGAAAACCTCTCAGTTAATCCTGACCTTACAGATAAGGATATTTTATCAATATGCGATAAGACTGGAATGAGTAAGGTTATGAGCTATTCAAATTTAACTCTTGATAGTGTCATTAAAGATGGAGGCTCAAACTTATCGGCAGGTGAGAAACAGGTTATTTCACTTACTCGAGTTTGCCTGCAAAACCCTAGCATTCTTATCCTTGATGAAGCTACAGCGCACGTGGACCCATACTTTGAAAAGATTCTTCATGATGGTATTCATAACGTAATGGATGGGAAAACTTCTTTTTTCATTGCTCACAGGCTTGATACAATTAAAGAATGTGATCGAATCTTAGTATTTAAAGATGGAAAACTTGTGGAATTTGATACACCAGAAAATTTATTCGCTGCCCGAGGTATTTTCTATGATCTTTCTCAGGCTTCTCTGCATTGATTTAAGATGATAATATGAACTTATGAAAAATACTCTTCCAATATTTAATATAAGTTTTAGGCCATTTTTTCTTTTAGCGGCCATTATTGCTATTATTAATGTAACATTTTGGGTTAGTGCTTTTGTTAAGGGAACTGATCTTGGTCTAGTTAACTTTGATCCATTATTCTGGCATGGCCATGAAATGTTATTTGGATTCACTTCTGCACTTATTATTGGCTTTCTTTTTACAGCAAGCTCACATTGGACGCAAACAACTCCATATCGTGGATGTTTTTTAATCTTTCTTGTTGCCTTATGGTTGATGGAGAGATTTTCTTATTTCCTAAATATTAGTCATAATTGGTCTATTATATTGCTCAATATCTTTTATCCTGCTTCAATTATTCTTCTTTTCTTAAAACTAAGAAAGAATAAGCAAGTCTATATTTTTATTCCTCTACTTAGCACCTTGTGGATATTATCTATTCTTCACACCTATGGATATATGAGTGATAGCTTAAGTCTTCAAGATATTTCAAAGAACTCTGCTAGTGCCATTATTCGATTGTTAATTTTATTAATTCTTGGTCGGGTCATTCCATTTTTTACAAAGTCTCGTTTTAAAGATTTAGATTTGAAAATTAATGTTCCAAAATTCGTACAACGTTTTTCTATCTTAACATTAACTATATTAGCATTACCTCTTTCTCTCTTTTTAAGTCCTTCGGCGATAATTATTGTCTATCTAATTTGTATAATATTTAATACTTTACGAGTTCTATACTGGAAGCCTTTAATCGGTATGAAAGGGCCAATGATTGCAATCTTATATATTGGCACATTTGCACTTATTTTTGGACTAGTTATGGAGTTAATTGGATTCTTTAATGATTCCATTGGATTCTCTCAGGCACCACTGCATATGCTATTGGCCTTCGGTTTAGGTAGTGTTGCTATTGGAATGATGACTCGTGTTTCTCTTGGTCACACAGGGCGAATTATTAAGGCAGATAAGTATATAATTATCTCTTTTGTCTTCGTTATAATTGGGGCATTGATACGAGTATTTGTGCCGATTATATGGAATGAGTTTTATGAGACTTCACTGCATTATGCTAGTGGGTTTTGGACATTAGGCTTTATCATTTATCTTATAAAGTTTTTCTGGCCACTTGTAACAAAGCGACCAGACGGTAAGTTTGGTTAATTCCAAAAGTCTTTATTAATGAGAAGTCCGTGGGCCATATTGATCTTTAGTGGCCTAACTTGATCGACTTTTAGTGTTTGCATGAAGCCAAGAACAAGTGCGAGATTTGTCACATCTGTTACAGCGTATTTACTGTCGATTTCTTTATCACTGAGTTTTGATCTTTCAAGTAGTTTTGATAGGAGAGTCGATTGGTTATAAATTCGATTCGTCTTTTTAAATTGTCCACCAATGCTATAGTAATGAACACCACCAACACCAATAACTTGATATCCTTTTAAATTACCAAAACGGCTAAATTCTTGTTTTGAAATAAATCGTGCTAGATCCATTGAGCGAAGTGCTCTTTCCTCTGTTAGTGGATTAGGAGTTTTCGTACCATCTGGATATAACTCTTTTAAAACAAGATTTTTAAATGGAACAGAAGCGACTTTTAAAAGGGCAACCTTTGTACTTCCATCTGCAAGTGGCTTTGTTATTTGCATGCTTCCGCCACCGATATCCCAAACAGCAACTGGAGACTTCTTAGGAAGTTTCATTGTTTTAGTTTTTGATAAGGCCGCATAATATGCAAAACGAGCTTCATCTTTTTGAGAGATAATTGTAAGAGGTATGCCACTGTTATTGGTAATTATCTCAGCTGCTTCTTCACCATTATCGGCCGTTCGAAATGCAGATGTTGCTACAGCCTTGATGTCACTTGCACCCTGATGATCGGCCATGTATTTAAACTCTTCAAAAACTCCACTTAGTTTTTGAATCATTGAAGGTGTGATTTCATTTTCTTTTGATGCTTGTAGGGCCTCTTTAAGAGGAACTGCTCTTTGTGCTTCAAAAAGAATTCCTTCAACAAGTCCTTTACAAGTATTAACGAGACCTACCACGAGTTTTGTGGAACCTGAGCCTAGATCAATTGCAGCTCTCTTAGTATGACATTTAGAGCTCTCGGCAATGTCATGATATTTTTCACTACTTCTTTGAAGGCTTCCACAGGATACGATGACAAGAAGTAGAGTACTAAATAGGATGTTCTTAGCGGTAAACAAATGCTCCTCCTCGAACATCATTAATGATACTTTTAACCTTTGTCTTCTTATTTACTTTACCGTCATGCTTGGCCTTTAGGTGGGCCTTATGCATTTTCTTAATAGCAGTACCAATGGCCTTACCCATAAGAGGTGGAACAGCATTTCCAATTTGTCTCCACTGAGCAGAGATTGGGCCACTAAAAACAAAGTGATTAGGGAAGCTTTGAATTTTTGCAGCTTCTCTTTGTGTTAGGTAGCGGTGCTCTGTTGGATGGTAGTAGCTATGACGATGAGTCATTATCGTTGGAGAAACACTTTTTGAATCAAGTCTTTGGTACTTCGTTTGTCTAAAGCGACCTTCGCGCATATTTTTCCAATCAACTCCCAGTTTCGTTGCTGGTGTTAAATATGCTTTCTCATCTTTTTCATAACGAATTCCTTTTCCTTCAGGAATTCTCTTAATTCTTTTTAAATCTAATTTTGATTTTATTTTCGCACTGTCTAGATCATGATTATGAATTTCACCATTTTTATCGGTAAGGTCACTTAAGGCCTCTCCTACTGTAACTGGTGGACGATATGTTTTTGCAACAACTGTGTCATGTGTAATTTTTGGAAACTCAACCTTTTCATTAATTCGAGATCCTATGAAAATTGTACGACGACGCTTTTCTGGGACTCCGTAATGCTGAGAGCTTAGAACTTTTACGTCGAGATTATAACCGAGACGATTAAATCTTCTAAAAATTGCCTGTAAAGTCATCTCGTTTTTCTTTGCCAGAAGACCAGTTACGTTTTCAATAACAATAAATTCTGGTTTGGCCAACTTCACAATTCTTACGAATTCTAAAAAAAGTTTATTTCTAATATCGTCAGGGTTTCCTGGGCCAACAGTTGAAAAACCTTGGCAAGGAGGGCCACCAACAACGAGATTTACATCAGTATCACCTAGAATTTCTTTAATTCTCTTGTTTGTAAGTTTTGATATATCACCACAATATGGATAGGCCTTCTTGTGATTTAGGGCAAATGTATCCATTGCGTGTTTATTGAAGTCAATTCCAAGTACACATTCGAGTCCGGCCATTTCTAGTCCGCAGCTAAAGCCACCGGCACCTGAGAAAATATCAATAAACTTAAGCTTTTTATTCTTCCTTGATTTGTTATTAGTGCTCATAACTACTTTTTTAATTCCTTGTGTGTTGTTGTATCCCTTAGAGAAATATTATCCGTTTTTGCGCTGAGTTATGTCAATGAAATATATGAGCTTTTTGGTTTGGAATGATGCCTTGAAAATACATCCACACTACATAAATTTTCAAAATCCCATATAATATAAGTATGCAAAAATCCAAACGTGAAAGAGTTATCATCGGTATGGATGGTGGAATTGATTCTGCTGTCACGGCCTTATTATTAAAGAAACAAGGATACGATTGTATCGGTGTTAATATCTCATTCTTTGAGCGTGTGACGCAGGAAGATGAAGACTTCGTTACTAATTTTAAAACGAAACTTACTCCCGAAGGGCGCATTCCTGATGAACTCGCTGATGATGAAGAAATGAAAGAAGGACTTCGTCGTTTTGAAAAGATTAAATGGGTCAGAAGAATTAATCATATTTTTAAGGATTGGTTTTGTGCACCTCAAGAGCAGATAAAGGATATTTGTCGCTTAATTGGGATTCCTTTCTATGTAACAAATGCTAGTTCTGAATTTGAAGATCGAGTTATTTCATTAATGTTAAAATCACGATTTGCTGGGATTTGGCAAAATCCAAGTCTAGATCGCGCGACATTGATTTTTGATATTCTAAATTCAAAGCTTGAGGCCTTAAAAGCAACTAAGATTGCTACTGGCCATTACTGCAAGGTAATTGCAAATCATGGCCAATTTGGACTTGTGCGACCAAATGATCCAAATGAAAATGATTGCCATCTCTTAAGTAATCTATCTCAAGAGAGTCTTTCAAGATTACTTCTGCCTATAGCAGATCTTAATACTTCAGAAGTTGATCGAATTGGAGCACTGGTAAGTGCTAATTCGTTTACTCGCGCAAAACTTAAGGCCAAGAAAAAAGCTCGTGCACAGACATACCAGTCAGATGAGCTATGTGATTTATATCCTCGTTATGTGGCCCCTAAGTTTATTAGGGAAAGTAATATCTATGATCATTCAAATGATAATGTTGTTGGCGCACACGATGCTCACTTCAGATATCATCTTGGCCAGACTCATTATAAAACAAAAGAGGGAATTCCCCGAGTTCCCGACTCACAAATTGTCGTTATCAGTATGTCTAGAGGACATATTTTTATTGCTAAGAATAAAGAATTAGAGTTTGAAAGAATAGTCTGTCATCATTTTGAAAACTTCAATGTTGTCGATACAGCAAAGCCTTTAGAATGTTATGGAAGTCTCTTATCAAATGGAGATACATTCAAAGGGACTTTATATCTTTTAAACAATGGAAATATCTTCTTTGATTTAGAAGACAAAAAGAATGGCATTGTTTTTAGAGGAGATACGATTATGTTCTTCTTAAAAGATGCTCCTTCCGCAAAGGCCATCGGCCATGCCAAAGTTTATCAAAGCGGTCATTTTGTTGATGGCCAATTCTATATGTTACCACTTTCAAAAAGAGAAAAAGAAGAGCTTGAGGAAACTCAGGCACTACCAAAGAAAAGAGAAATAGGTTTTTAATGAAGTATTTTATTTTATCGATTATTTTTATCATTACATCAAATAGTTATTCACAAAGCTATAAGCTTAATAAGTCAAAACGCTCACCAGAGCGTGCAAGAAAGCTATATTATTCTGTATCTAAATTTAAAGAAGATTATATCGAAAATATTCTTACAAGCTTTGTTAAGCAAACAAGACCTAATCGCTACGTGGGAACTGAGGGAAATAAAAAAGCACAGAAGTTTATTCTAGACTACATTAATAAGAATGTACGTAAAAAGAATACTAGCGTTAAGAGTATAAAATTTGTTCCAGATATCGAATATGCCAAGAAGATGTATCAGAGTGATCTTGATGCAACAAAGGGGAAGTTGACAAAATCTCAGCTTGTAAAGTGGGAGAGGTTCACTAAAGAACGTGAGGCCCATCTTGATAAATTAAAATCAACAAATGGCCATAATATTGTATGGGAGAAGAAGGGCATAAAAAAGCCTAATGAAGTCATTGTCGTGGGTGCTCACTTCGATACTGCTGCATATAATAAGAAGAAATTAGAAATGATTGAGGGTGGTGTACAGCCTGGAGCTGACAATAATGCTTCTGGTGTTGTGGCCGCTCTTGCTCTTATTGATATTTTATCTGAATTAGAACTAGAGAAAACAGTAAGGGTAGTCTTCTTTGATTTTGGAGAACTTGGATTTCTTGGCTCGTACGATTATGCAAAGAATCTTACCTTAGAAAAAGGAATAAGAGTCTATTCATATGTTGAATTATTAATGCTTGGATACGATACAAAAACTCTTGATAAGGAAGAGAAGCTTGGTAATATGAAACTTTATTATTCTACACCTTCTTCAAGTCTACATAATCTTGAAAAATCTATCGCACAAAGCTTTTATGCCGCCTCTTCTGAGGGAACTTTTCGTGTAACCTTTCAAACTCATTCAAAAAATTTCCTTAATGGTGATAATGTCTCATTTCAAAAAATGGAGATCCCAAGTGTTGTCTACACTCAAAATTGGGAGAGTGATTTCAATGGAAACCGCATCCATTCGAGGGCCGATCATGTCTCCTCAATAAATATAAAGACTTTACATCACTCAACTACCAATATTGCCATGGCCATTGCTTCATGGGCACTAGACCTCTAGGCGCTAAATGTGCTAAAAGAGGCACATGACAAGTATCGGAAATGGAAAAACAGTAATCGTTGGTATGTCTGGAGGCGTTGACTCTTCAGTATGTGCAGCTTTACTTAAAGAGCAAGGCTACAACGTTATTGGTATGTTCATGAAAAACTGGGAAGAGCAGGACGAAAATGGGAATTGTAAGGCCTCTCTAGAATTTGAAGATGTTATCAAGGTTTGTGAAAAACTAGATATTCCATATTACTCAGTCGATTTTGTAAAAGAGTATCGTGATAATGTATTCGCAAATTTTCTCGAAGAATATGAACAAGGTTACACTCCTAATCCAGATATCCTTTGTAATCGTGAAATTAAATTTAAGGTCTTCTTCAATAAAGCAATGGAGCTAGGTGCAGACTATCTTGCAACTGGCCACTACTGTCAAACGAAGAAAATTGACGGCCAATCACGCTTAATTAAGGGCCTAGATAATAATAAGGATCAGACTTATTTTCTTTATACTATCAAGTCAGATGTTCTTGATAAGGTTCTCTTTCCTGTTGGAAATATTGAAAAGCCACAGGTTCGTGAAATTGCAAAGAAATATGACCTCATAACTCATGATAAGAAGGATTCAACAGGGATCTGCTTCATTGGTGAGCGTAACTTCAAGAACTTCCTTTCAAATTATATTCAAATCAAAGAAGGTGACTTCGAGCTACTTGATGGAACGAAAGTTGGGCGCCATTCTGGATCAGCATTTTACACAATTGGACAAAGAAAGGGACTAGGCCTTGGTGGACCTGGTGAGCCTTGGTTTGTCGTTGGTAAAGACACTCAAAGAAATGTTGTATTAGTTGAGCGTGGTGAAAAGCACGGTGCTTTATATGCTGATTACTTAACAGCAACAGAGCTCTCTTGGGTTGATAAAGACTTCGCGCCAAGTGTTGGCCAAAGAGTTAAGGCCAAGATTCGCTACCGTCAAAAAGATCAAGCCTGTACAATCACTGAGGTCGCTGATGATTTTGTAAAAGTTGAGTTCGATGAACCTCAACGCGCAATTGCTCAGAGACAGTCGATTGTTTTCTATACTCAAATGGATGGGGAAGAGGTCTGTCTTGGCGGTGGAATGATTAAAGAAGCTGGCCCAAGTTACTTTGAGCAAAATAAAGAATTACCATAGTTTAGGGTCATTCAAATTATCTAACTTTCCTTTTTTTCCACGATTTTTAAAATGGTCTTTTTGTTCATAGAATTGGCAGTCGTTACCGCTTTCTTGTTTTACGAGTATTGAAGGCATAGTAGTGGATTTCATGTCGAATTTTCGGCATCCACGAGGGGCGTATTTGTCCCAAGTACTATAGTAATGTTTGCATTGCATACAATTGACTCTTTTCACTCTTTAATTTTACCATGCTCCTTATTTAGGTAAAATTAGAGGAAGTTCTTTCGCCCTAGAGATTGATCACTATCTTAACTAAATAAAAAACGCTTAAGTGCTTGGAATTATTCATTTATAATTGTCTATCTAAAGCACTATTGACCAAAAAGTTGACGTTCATTTTTAACAACCTACCAATATTACATGGGGCATCCCAAAATATCTTGGCCTGAGTTATGCTTTATATATAGTGACTTATTAATAAGCACTATGCTTAATTTACCGAGGATTATAAATTAATGAAACTTACAGATTCAAATTCAACACCTAATAATGACGTCTTAGTGATGTTTCCTGCTTCTAAGCATTTTCCAATTGGCGATGATGTGAAGCAAGAGCAGAGTGCTTCTAAAGAAGTGAAGCCACTTTCTGAACTCGTTAACGAATTTGAAGCTGAGGTTGCAAAGGTAAAAGAAGAGAAACGTCCAGTTATGGCCATTCCATCTAAGGAAAGTATCAAGGCCATTAGATCAACACGTTCATGCCAAACAGCAATGGAGATCCGTCTTGCTGCTCTTGAAGAAATTGAAAAACGCCTAAAATTCTATCTTGAAGATATGGGTACATCCAAGCGTAGTATTTAGAATTAAATATACGATAGAACTTGAATGTATGCTTAAATAAAAGAAGGTGCCCTAGAGCACCTTTTTCTTTTTATATAACGATAAAGAATTGAATAAGGATTTAGAAAGGACTTTAAAGATGAGCAGCTTAACTCCAGAGGAATTTTGGGACTTATATGAAGAAACACTCGATGAGAAGTTAGATCATCCCCATATTGAGATATCAATTGCAGGTAATGCTGAAATTGCAGATGAGCTTCTTGCTTTGTATTTATCAGGTAAGAAAAGTGCCGGAAGTGGTCTTGTTAAGGACTATGAGCTAGCAGGAGATCCTTTACCTGAAGTTGATAATTTCTGGATAATACTAGATTCTAAGAATAATCCTCGCTGCATTGTTAAGACTATTGCTGTTGAAATAAATAAGTTCAGTGATATCTCTAAGAAGATAGCTGAGGCCGAAGGCGAAGGGGATCTGTCTGTGGAGCACTGGAAAAAGGCCCATCGTGACTTCTTTACACCATATTTAAATGATTGGGGTATTGTTGATTTAGACGATGAAGACGTTGTTACAGAATTTTATGAGGTTGTATTTCAGAAATAAAAAAAGGCCCTTAACTAAGGGCCTTCATGCTTTTTATATTTTGTTATTCCAGTAATCTTGCGCCCAAGTTTTCAAGTTCTTCTTTGGAACTTCTGTATTTCTTCTTGCACCTTTGATTTCAACTTTTGTTTCCTTGTTTCCAAAGTCGATACCGCCAGTCTTTGTTAGACAACGATTTCCACCGCTGTTATCTGAGTGTATTTCTTCCTTACAAGATAGTGTGATGCTTTTAACATCTTTAAGGTTCTTTGCTGTTAGTGAGATTCCACCTCTTGAAAAGCTTCTTGTACCTTCAATTTTCACATGATCAGCTTTCTTGGCCATATCTTTAAATAGGCCATCAATTTGATCATTGTGAGTCTCATCTAGCTTGATGATGACAGGTCTTCCAGTAGCATATGTCGTATAATATAAACGATATGAATCACCGTGCTTAGAAAATGTTAGGTCACTATATGCTGTTACATCTGTTCCAAAGCGCTTCATCTTATCTTTATTGTGAGCACCGATATATGTTTCACTATGCTCCTTAAAACGAGCAATAAATAACCCATATTCACTATGAATATCTTGTACGAATTCTGTTAGAGCGTCTGAGCGTGAGTCATCATAGAAGTGTTGTGCTGAGCCTTTGATAACCTTATCTTTAGTTGAAAAGAAGTCTGTAATTCCGGCAGTTGCTGTTGTTGACGAAACTAAGAGCAATGCTAATGAGGTCATTTTAATCTTATTCATCTCTAATCTCCCTAAGTTTTATTTGTTTGATTAACAATTTATCATTGGTTGTCGATAATTTATGTTTTATTGAAGTGATTACAGGGCCGTATAGTATCGGAACAGTTTTTTGTTATTTCGGTAAGTTGTCGGGTTTTTGGTAGGTAACTGGTAGGTACGCGATGGACTTGGCCGACTCTCGGCTCCTGCCTTCGTCGGCATACACGCCATCCTGGCGATAAACCAGCACGCCTACGGCTTGCTTTTAATTAAAAAGCTCTATACTTCGAAAATAATTATGGGATTTGAATGAATGGTGCCTAGAACTGGACTGAACGCAGTCAAATATCTACATAATCATTAATCATTACAAATAACACTAAAGGACTGTCTATCAGACATTCTTAGAGTTTTTATCTAAATCTATAGCCAGCCTATAACATTTAACTTTCTTCTATTGTGGTTAAGTTTGAACCCTTTTTGAACCCTTATCTCAAATGCGGCTAGTCGAATTAAATTCGGCTAAGTGAATTGAGCTATCGTGTGAAAGGTCAATAACCGATGATTATTGATATGAAGTTAAATAAAACCTTAAAACGGCTGTTAAATGAAAGCGAGCTTAGTGCTACTGAGCTTAGTAAGCTTACTGATATTCCGTTATCTACGCTACACGGTTGGATAAATGGTGTTGAACCAAAAAGTATTAGTCAGCTAAAGAAAATTGCTGACTTCTTCGACGTAAGCTTAGACTTTTTATGCTTTGGCGAGCCTAAATCAAAGAATATTAAAGACTTCGGTGGTGATATCTCTATTGGGAACTACGAAGTAATTTTAAGAAGGATAAGAGAGGATTAGAATGAAGAGTATTATTTCAGTTATTATATTTTCTATTTTATTAACTTCTTGTGCTTCTAAGCAATTGACTTGTGCTGGTCAATGCTCACTTCAAGGTATGGTTTGCTCAGGTGCAATGGTTGGTTCATCATATTCTTCTGCTTATAACTTCCAAACTGGTCAAACAGCTTTTGGAAACAACAACGCTAATATGGCCATGTGTAGACAACCAGCTAATCAGCAAGAAGTTGAAGATGTTAGAGTTATTCAGGCTGAGGCTAATAAACATCTGCAAAGTCAAAATCAAGCCTTTTGGCTCACGTTTTTTGGTGTGCTTGGAGGAGGATTGATATTATTAAATGCTGGTGGAGGGAATTAGTAATATTT
The DNA here is from genome assembly GCF_048381875.1 of Halobacteriovorax sp. Classification (NCBI taxonomy): domain Bacteria; kingdom Pseudomonadati; phylum Bdellovibrionota; class Bacteriovoracia; order Bacteriovoracales; family Halobacteriovoraceae; genus Halobacteriovorax; species Halobacteriovorax sp. The sequence continues at coordinate 101,865 of NZ_JBLXBP010000001.1, forward strand.
AGATTTATTTAATAGTATTGAGTTTTGCTGACACCAATTTACTAAAAACGAGAGTAAACTTCCTGTCAATTAGGTCTTTATTCATAGATTTAACAAATGCTTTACTTGCAGCATGACTTGATAAAATTCGTTTCAATTTAATTGTTTGTTTTGCAATTTCCTTGACGTCATCTTTTAATACTTCACTTATTTCTTCTTTTAGAATAGTGCCAAGTCGTATTTGAATTCTATCTATAATTCTAACAATATCATTTTGAGCTTGGTGGGTTGATGTCATTAGCAGGGTTTTACTAGCTCTTTTTAATTCATCAAAGTCATCCTCTATATCTTTTAAAATTAAAAGTAGAATATCCTCTCTTTTTGAAGACTTAGCTAAAGAGTTTGAAACAATAAAACCAATTATTGCAACGACAAAAACATCAGCAATAATAGTTATTATTTCAATAAATTTAAAGTCGTAAAAGTTATCGCAAAAAACACTTTTTTTAACGAGTGTTAATCCCAAAAGAAATGAAAGTATTATTGATGATAAATATATTATTAAACTATTTATTTTCATCAATAGCTTCATCTATATATTCTTTAATTTCGTCTATAATAAATGGATTTTCGTGTGATATGAAGCTTAGACGTTCTATATCTATTCGAGGGTCCTTCAGTCTGACTAATCCCCCAAAAGCTTCTTCTAAGAAAGATGTAGCGTAGCCCTCAGTACCGTCAAGATTAACAACTATTTCTGATTCTCTATTTTCATGGAATGCAGGCACAAGAAACTCGTCTCTAAACCTTTGGCCTGAGAATTCGCCATCTGAATAATATCTGGCGCCTGGTGTTGTAGTAAACTCCGTTACGTTGATAATAACTTGTTTAGTCATCTAGTAATCCTGTGATTTGATTTTGCTTTTTGAAATCCCACATTAGCATTGTGCCATGGAATTTGTCTTGCAGTTTTTTTGTAATCGAATTGTTCGCAATAAATCTGCCATTATTAGAAATTACTGAAAGGTTTTCAATATAATGACTCTTAAATAATTTATAAATTTTAGGAAGTCCTTTTCCTCGCCAGTTGTGCTTTGTACTGCTTTTGTATTTCCCATTAAATGCTAGCTCTAGCACTTCGCCATCATTGTTAAAGAATAAACCTTTAAATTTCGGCAAGATCGTTTGAGGAATACCTCTCCCGTTATCAAGAAAAATGAACTTCACTTGTCTCCTTGATTCGTCTTCTTCATTTGCAGTGGCGCAGTGGGCCATTACCCACCACTTGTTTGTGCTGATATTTTTAGGAAGTGTCGTACTGGACTTGTAAGCATGGTTATTTGTATTTGCCATACACTCAATAACAGTCGAGTATATACCTTGCTTTACCATTACTGACATATCTCCAAGCTTAGATGATGCAAACTCCCTTATCTTTAGAGCTTTTGCTTCATCTACTATTGTGCCACTCATTATCTCTAAAATATTATCATTGCTGATATTGGCAAATGAGTTTTTAACTCTGACATAGTTAAAAAAACCAGAGCTGGTCAACATTTCATTTGGAATTCTTTTTCTAGGAGAATTACCTGTCATGTAAAAGAACTTGAGAGTCGTTTTATAGTAGTCTAGTCTGGACAGCAGATAGAGTAAACAGTGAGGTTCAAGCACTTCTACATCACTCATATCTAAGTCTATTCGATAGCCATTGCGCACGGCGCTGTCTAGTGTCGTGTAGAATTGTAAAGTCTCCTCGTGGTTTTTCTCGAGTGAAAATATCCTAGGAACATTTACTTTGAAGTATTTTTTATTCTTCTTGTTTTGATTGTTGATTCGTTTATCATCTAAGCGTTTTAATAATTTTGCATATCTATACGCTTTTCTCCATCTTTTTCTTTGGAGGTTGTGCAAGAATCTTCGGTTTGAAAGTTTTTTATAATATGATTTATTCATCTGTTTATTTTTTTATTGGTTATTTATCATTTTAAATAAAAACAGTCTAATTATTTCGGTTTATTTCAATAATATCGCTTAAGCTAAACGAAGTTCTATTCTCTGTTATTTCAACATTGTTTTCAATTTCTAGCCTTTTCTTTTGACAGTATACGTCTGACATTCTGTTTCTCAGATATAATGCTAATGAACTCGGGTCAGGTGGAAGCTCTTTATCTATCTCTACTGTTTCCAGAATATCACCTCTAGCATTCTTCTTAACTTTTATCTCTTTAATAGAATAGCCTAGGCATCGTTTTAGAAGCATTGATTCTACATTGTTTCTATCAAATTCTAACTTTGCTAAGCGTAGGGACTCTTTAAACTTCTCGTCTTCTGCTAACCATTTATCGAGGGTAGACACACCTATGTTAATAGTTCTAGCTATTTGGCGGTTTGTCTTTCCTTCTTTTGCCAAATTGATGGCAATATTAATTAAGGATTCAGTCTTTAATGTAGGACGGCCTTGTTTCTTCATTACTTGATTATATCATCAGTATTTAATAGTATCTAGGCCATTGTTTAAATCACTATAGAATACTTTTAAGGAACATTAAGTAATGAAAGGATACTTAGCAGAGCTTGATAAATATAAACAGGAAGAAGTATTAGAGTTAGCTTGCGCAGGGGAAGCTAGTCTTTACCTGTATGTGAGAAAAGCTGAACTTTGCTTCATTGAGTTTGAGAAAGAGTACCATTCTGAGATGTTAAATCACACAGATGTATACAAAAAGCTCGGTTGGTGTGTGATAGACCCTACTCCTATAAGAGACTCATTTCTTTCTCATGATAATCATATTGTCGTTAAAGTTCTAAGTAGTGATGAAGTAAAGGTAGATGATCATGACTACTGGCTAGTAGAAGATGAAGTAAATAAGTATGAATTGGTTAGGTACGAACTTCATAAAAGCCATAAAGAAATTATTAACGACAATACATTATCTGAAAAAGATTTTATCGCCTTCCTTAAGCTTAACAGTCTTGGTAGATGTAGACTCTACGACGTACTTGTTGAGTTTTACGATAAAGAAATCTTCTCTCAGACTAACAAAATTCACCAAAGTGAAGTCTCATCACTTAATGGTAAGCCACTATCGTCCTTAAAATCGGAAAAGAGAGAAAAGTATCCTCGATTAGTAGATCTTTTAGTTAATGACAATCAAGGGAATTACTATTTAGACCTTTCAAAAATTAAAATCTAATCCTCAAATTAATCATTCTTCATGAAATATACATGAAATAAACATTAGAATCATGTCATGTTCTCTAAGTTATTCTTGTTTCATCTACTTAAACAGGAGGAACTTATGAGTAATGAAGATTTATTAACAACTACAGAAGCCGCTAAATTTCTAGCAACAAAAGAATCACATTTAAAAAAGCTTATCTTTGAAAAAAAGATCAATGTCGTTAAAGTTGGTCGTTTAAATAGGTTTAGAAAAACTGATTTAGTTGATTTTGTTAACTCTAACTTAATGGAGGCACAAAATGGACAAGCTTAATGATAATGAGATTTTTAAGTGTCTTTTTGATGTGACATTAGATGAGGACCTAATAGAACTAGAGGGAGATAATACTTATGAATTTGACCCTAAAGAACTTATTGAGAAGAAGTTTCAAAACAAATGGGGGCTTACAAAGTCAAAGGGCAAAACATATTTGACAATGATTCTTAATGAAAATGATTTAATTGTTAATGCTCATGTAGTGATAAGGCGTAATGATGGCCAAAACTTAGTTCAGCTTAACAATGAAAGTGCTCTTTCTTATCTCAGGGACTTCTTCGAAAGAGGACTTAACTTAGATGAGGTTGAAGAATGATTTCTGAAATTATCGCCAAAACTAATGCAAAGAAAACAAGGAGTGGCTATATCGGTCACTGTCCTGCCCATGAAGATAATAACCCGTCGCTATCCATAAAAGAGGAGAATAAGAATGTTCTTCTTTATTGTCATAGTGGATGTGAATATCAAGACATTAAAAATGCTCTCGGACTAGATAGAGAATCTAGTTCTGAGAGTTTTGAGTGTGTAGATTCCAATATAGATGTTTCAGCTTTAATTAAAAATAAGCCAGATGATCTAAGTAGTATTAAGAAATACTTTCTATCTCGTAATATATATTTAGATAAAAATGAAAGTATATATAAATATGAAAATAATAAATTAACATTTTATATTCCCTTATTAGATATCAAGACAAGAGAACAAGTAGGAATACAGATAACTTACTTAGACAGTGATCTTAAAAAGATAAAGTCTATTAAAAAAGGTGTAGCAAAAAAATCAGTTTTTATAACTCAAGGTAATCAATCTAAGGAAAGACTTATACTAACAGAAGGATTAGAGAATGCATTAACCCTTTCTAATAAGTTAAGTCATAGGGTCTATGCTACTTTAACAGCTTCTAATTTACTACTAGATATACCTAGTACAGATGAATATCTAGAAGTTCATATTTATGTTGATAAGGATAGGTCATTTACTGGAGAGCTTTATGCAAGTAAAGCTATAGAACATTATAATAATTTAGGTTATGAAGTAGTATTACATTATCCAGAACTAGATATCCCAGAGAACAGTAAGTCCATTGACTATAACGATCTATCACAAATGGATATTGACTACAGTAATGATAATATTGAGAAATATTTTACTAATATAAAAAACTCACTAACAAAACCCACAAAACTCCCAGATGTTCTACCATTCAGTGATGATATGCTTCCAAAGTCATTACATGAGTATGTTAAAGATGTAAGCGAAAGACTTTGTATTAAGCCTGATATGGTTGCAATTCCTCTAGTTGCTTCGTTTGGAGCAGTAATTGGTCGTAAAATTAGTATTCAACCTAAACAGAATGATTCGTCATGGAGAATCGTTCCAAATCTGTGGGCCGTGTCTGTTAATTCATCAGGTAGTAAGAAATCAGCATCATTAAAATCAGGTATCAGATTCCTAGAGGGCTGTGAGAAATCTAAACTTAATGCAGGTAGAGCAGATCACTTCATAAATGATACTCAAATCAAACTCTTTAGATCTAAATTGAAACAATTAGAAAAAGAACTATCAGAAGAATGTGACGATCAAGTATTTAAAGAAATTACTTCTATAAAAAAGAAAATAGCTGATCTTGAAAAACCACCTAAGCGATATATCGTTAATGAAGCATCACTTGAGAAGCTCTTGAAGCTTCTTGAGTATAATCCAAACGGATTAACTATTGTCAGAGACGAGTTATATGGTTTCTTAGCTCAGTTTCATAAGAAAGGATACGAAGGTGCCAGAGAGTTCTACTTAGAAGCTTACAATGGGAATGGTAGCTTTAGAAAGGATACTCTGTCTCGTGGTACTGATACCGTTAATAATTTATGTCTTTCGATTATTTCAGCAACTCAACCAGATATTATCCGCAAGATCGTAAGAGAGACAGAATCACATAATGATGGCCTATTACAAAGATTTCAGCTTATGACTTTTCCTGATCCAATAGAAAATGAGCAATTCATTGATAGACCAGAGAATCAAAAAGCTTATTTTGATGTGTCTACGATATTTGAAGAGATTGATTATATTGAAGATGAATCAAATAAGACTTTGAAGTTTTCTGATAAGGCACAAAAAAGATATGCTTTATGGTTCTTAGAACTTAAAGGAAAGAATGAGTCCGATATTTTATTAGCTTCAACTCTTCTTAAGTATGATGCTCTAATACCTAAGCTCGCTTTAATTTTTCAATTAGTTAAAGACTTTCGTTCAAGTGAAGTCGATTTAGAAAGTTTAGAGATGGCGATTGTTTGGGGTGAATACCTCGAATCTCATGCTAGACGATTATATAGTCTGAATAAGTCTTATGAGAAAGATGGAACAATGCAAACGATTATCGAAAAGATTATGTCAGGTGATATTTATGATCGCATGAGATTAAGAGATCTATACCAGAAGAATTGGAAAGGCATTAAGAAAGGAAAAAGTCTTGATATGGTATTAGATGAACTTTCAAGAAAGCATATTCTAAATATTCAGGATATAAAAAATCCTAAAGGTGGGCCTAAGTCTAAGATTATTAGAGTTAATCCTTTAGTGAAAATATATTTCTAAAAATTCAAAAAAAATTCCCCTGACTTATGTAGTAAGCATATCCCCATATTTCCTTTATGGGGGGGGAGTATTTTACTTAAAAAGGTAACGAGATGACGAATATATGTAAGGAAATTAAACTAAAAAAGGCCTTGATTAATTACTATATAAAACGATATACAATTATTAATAGTAATACAGGTTCTTTTACATTCACATATAGAATAAAGTTAGATGAGAATAGGCTCTATAGATTTCTTCAACAAGGAGAAAACTATGGAAACTAGAAAAACGAAAAGCGGTTACAAGTACCGTGAGATGATACGAGTTAATGGGAAGGCCATTAAAAGCCCTTTCTTTCTTCGTAAAACTGATGCTAAAGCATGGAAGAGACAAAAAGAATTAGATAAGTCATCAGCTATGGCCAATGGCAACTCTAATAGTCTTGTTAATGCAAATATGACCTTTAATGAGTACACAGATATTTATATGAAATCTCATGTAATGCCTCAACTCTCTAAGAGGACTTACATCAGTTATGAAAGTATCTTAAGAGTTCATTTATTACCGACCTTTGGTAAGTCAAAATTATCTCAAATTCAAAAGGGTCATGTCTTAAAGTTCATAGGAACATTAAAAGAGCGTGGTCATAATGGTAAGGGCATAAATGTGATTATCATGCTTCTTAGAAGTATTATCAATCATGCTATAGAAAATGAATACATGATGGCTAATCCACTAAAAGGGATAAAGGCACAAAAGGAAGATTTAAAGACTGATAACTATTGGACTAAAGCTGAGATTCAACAATTTCTATCCTCTAGTATCAATAGCACTCATTATCCTTTGTACTTCTTAGCACTACATACTGGGCTTCGTTTATCTGAGCTTTGTGGGCTTAAGTGGGATAGAGTTGATTTTGCACTATCACAAATTACAGTCACTAGAACTAGGGATAAGACAGGACTTAAAGAAACAACCAAAACAAAGATCAAGCGTATTTTACCGATGACTAAAGAAGTTAGCTCATTACTTATGAGAATTTACGAATATAGATCTTCTGAATTTGTCTTAATTCGTCCAGATGGAAGACCAATCGACTATGGCCATGTGTATAGAAAATTGAAGATAGACCAAGCTAAGGCCAAAATTGAGCGTCTAATATCGTTTCACGACCTTAGGCATACTTTCGCTACTCAATTCATGATGAATGGTGGAAGTGTCTTTGAACTTCAAAAGCTTTTAGGTCATACGAATATTGATATGACGATGCGTTATGCTCATTTCTCACCAGATCATTTACAGTCATCAATAAAGCACATGAATATGGGTGTTAATCCTATTTTGAATGGCGATGAACCCTATATGAACCCCAAAAGTGATAAGACAAAAGTTCACATGATTTCGAGTCCGAAATTGGTTGTAAGCTCTTAATTTAATTGGGTTTTATTATATGTATGTTATTTGTTTTGAAAATGGTGCCTAGAACTGGACTTGAACCAGCAAGCCTTGCGGCACACGGCCCTCAACCGTGCGTGTTTACCAATTTCACCACCTAGGCACATTGAAATCACTTGATTTGCCAAGATATATTAATCATTTATGAATTAGATGGCAATGGTAAATTTATATAGTCTCTTGTCGTGTGCGTCGTGTCGAGATACGTTATGCAAATGATAAAGTATATTCTCCTCATTATCTTATCGTTCAGTACCGCTGCCTCTGAGTATACAAGGCCAAGCGATTATGCAGAGTTTACTGTTGTGATTGACGCATCTATTGATGATGTATGGGCATATAATTCAAAAAATGAGAATGCAAGAAAGTGGTCAACCTACTTTTATAAGATAGTCAGTTGCCCAATTAGTGAATGCCCTTGGAATGCCAATCTTAAACAAAGTGATATCGGTTTTACTAGGAGATGTTTTAGACGTGCAGATGAAAAAGGGACTTTCTGGGACGAAACAACGACCAAAATAGAAAAGAATAAGGATCTGTATTATAAGCAAATCAGGGCCTATAACTTCAACGAATTCATGGATATTTTCAACTATAACGAGAAGGGAGAGTTTCTTGTGGAGCAAATCTATAAGAAGCTTGGCGAAAATAAAACTTCTCTGACATTTCGATCTGGCTATATAGAACGCGATGAATTAGAGAAAGAAACATCAAGTTTCAATTACTTTATGTGGAAGCAGATATTTCGTTTTATTACAAAAAGAAGTGTGACAAATACTTTTAAGTGGAATCTTCAAAATATAAAGGCCCATATTGAACAAGGAAGCAATTACAAACAAGTCCATCCATATAGCGATGATGATTCAGACTTCTATTAAACTTCCACTTGATAAAACTTAAGTAGCTTGTCGTAAACTGCTGGATGATCAGTTTGTAGCTTGTTTGGAGATTCAAAAAATAGCTCAGAATAGTAGGAGAAGTTTCCTTGCAATTCCTTTAAGGCCATCTTTCCAAAGTCGATTTCGAATTGTTTCTCGTTTTGAGAAAGCCATTCTTGAAAGCTCCACATTGAATTTATCTCTTTAATATTTGGATAGTAATTAGTTTTTCTTTTAAAGATTGGTAGGCATGCATAATATGAAGTTTTTAAACATTCATTTTCACTTAGCTCTGTTGACCATTTTTTTTCACTATAGAAAATAAGAATAGAGTCTAGGAGTCTTTCTTGTTCCTGTTGTGATAATTGAGAAAATAGCTTCGTTTCATCCCTTAAGAATTCTTTCCAGGCAGGTTTTTTTTCAGATAACTTCTTTAATGCCAAATTACGAGCAAGTTTTTGTGAATAATGCTTGTAGAAGAAATAACCAAATAATAGAGCAAAGAAAATAATAAATGGAATAAAAATCATAAATGGAGTTTAACTTATAATTAATAAAAAGGCGACCAAAGGCCGCCTTTACCAATTAGATAACTTTGAATACTTCATCAAAACTAAATCGAACCTTTTCAAGGTCTTTGTACTTATCTTCATCAGAGCGGTAACCAAGTGCCACTGTACCTAGAGTTTTGTACTTAGTTCCTTCTAGACCTAAAATTTTATCATATTCTTCAGGTACGATTCCTTCAATTGCACAAGTATCAATGCCTTGTATCGCAGCTGTCATAAGTAGTTGTCCCATTGCGATATAAGTCTGTCTCTGTGCCCATTCTGAAATAGTTTTTGATCGTGGCCCGTCAATAAGTGCCGCTTTCATTACATCGTAGTAACCTTGTAGTCCTTCGCGCTCAACTTTTCTTTGATCAGCAATTGATTGAACAAATTTTTCAATATACTCTTCATTAAGTTCTGTCATATATGCAAGTACTACATAATGAGAAGCATCTGTAACTTGAGCTTGTCCCCAAGAATATTCTCTTAGTTTCTCACGTGTCTCTTTGTCATTAACAAGTATGAACTTCCATGGTTGTAGACCGAACGAGCTCGCAGCGAGTCTCAAGGATTCATTTAATACGTGTAAATCTTCGTCTGATATCTTCTTGTCTTTATCAAAGACCTTTGTAGCGTATCGCCAATTAAGTGCTTTTAAAATTTCTTCATTATTCATGTGTGCTCCATAGGTTATATACTTTATCTGCTTCAGCTTTTAGCTTTTGTATTTCATTAATATCTATTTCTTTTGAACAAAGAAGCTTTTGAGGTATTGATTTTGCCTTTTTCTTTAACTTCTTTCCCTGTGTCGTCGTTGTTATGTAGACAATTCTCTCGTCTTCCTCACATCTTTTCTTCTCAACAAGTTTCTTTTCAATAAGTCTCTTTACAAGAGGGGAGAGTGTTCCGGTATCAAGTGATAACTTATCTCCCAGCCCAGACATATTAACTCTTTCATCTTCCCATAGAACAAGCATGACAAGATATTGAGGATAAGTAAGGTTTATCTCTTCAAGATAAGGCCTGTACTGACTTGTTATCAATTTACTTAATCGATATAGGCTAAAGCAAACTTGGTTTTCAATGTAGAGGATTTCATCACTCATTATTTAAAACTCTTTTTTATATCGTTTTCAATGCTCTCAGGTTTATCAATAGGAGCATATCTTTTAACTGGATTGCCTTCGCTGTCGATAAGAAATTTTGTGAAATTCCATTTGATCTTCTTGCTACCTAGAAGGCCTGGAAGTTCTGATTTTAAATATTGGAATAGTGGATGAGTATTTTCACCATTGACTTCAACTTTTTCAAAAAGTGGAAATGATGTTTTAAAAGTTAAATCACAAAAAGACTGAATGTCTTCTGAATTACCAGGTTCTTGCTTTCCAAATTGATTACAAGGAAATGCTAAGACTTCTAATTTGTCTTTATATTTATCATAGATCTTTTGAAGACCTTCATATTGAGGAGTAAAACCACACTTACTTGCAGTGTTTACAATAAGTAAACTCTTTCCTTTAAATTCACTTAAAGAGCGCTCATTCCCTTTGATATCGATTGCTTTGTAATCATAAATACTCATAATGGTCTCCTTAGTTTTATCCTAAGGAGACACTATCATGTATTTAAGTTGTGCGCAATCTAATTTTGCACTACTTATATTTTCTATCATATAAGTACTCTTTATCGTGATACTCCATATTTTTTTCTATCTTCTGTTCTTTTTCATCATATGAAGCAGGGGTACGCTTTGAGTCTTCCTGAGGCATGCTTTTTTGGTCTGCATAATCCTTTTCTTTAGACATATTCTTATTTTCTTCAGAATATGTGACATCTTCTACTGCACCACTATCTTGACTTACAACAGCACCTTGAACACGACTAACGCCAGCTATGATCAGAAGAATAATAATTGCACCAATACCAGCATAGATAATGGCCTTAGGGTTGAATGTATTTTTCTGTTTAATGCTCATAGTCTCCAGTTCCTAGTTTTTGTTACTAAAAAATTATTTATATATTAAGTAATGCTTCTCCGTTAAACTCACTTCTTTTCCACTTATACTTGCAGGATCGCGATCACTTGTTTTCTTTTTGTCTACTTTTGATTTTTGTGATTTCGATTGTTTATCTTTCATTTCTTTCTTTTCTTGTTCACCTTGTGCACCATATGCAGGGTTTGAAGTAAGTATAAAGATAAAAGTTGCAGCTAAAATTCGTTTCATATTTATCACCTCTGTTGAATCTGTTTAGGTTAATTATTGCGGTGTAATAACAGATTATTATGAAATTTCTGTTGAAATAAATTCATACTGTTTTAGTCGGAAAATGTGAGCTGAAGTATCTTTAAATATCAGGCGTTTATTTATATACTTAGCTGGCTTTACTATTATGAACTTAATAAGATTTAACTATGAATGAAACAATACGTGACTTTCTAACAACAAAGAGACTTGCATCTATGCAAGCTTTCTTTGATGCTGGAATAAAGCGATTTTCAAAAATTACTCTCGAAGAATTACGTCGCGCTATGGCCATTGTAGAAAAAGAGAACACTCAATATGTAGAAGACGAGTTTTCTTTTGATGATCGACGCATACTTGTATGGACAAAAGATAAGAGTAAAATCGGACAAGAGTGTATTTTACACTTTCATTCTGGAGGATATGTAACAGGTGATGAGCTAACTGGCGCCCAATTTTGTCAGGCCCTCTATAATGAATCTGGAAGAACAATCTTGTGTCCTGATTATCCTCTTTGTCCAGAAGTGACGATTCCAGAGATTGTGGATTGGTCCTTGAAGCTGCTTTTAGACTTAAAAAAACGCGGAGTTAAAAGGTTTATCTTAACTGGAACTTCTGCCGGAGCAAATCTTGTCACACTTTGTGCTCTTGAAAATGCAAAACGTAGCGATCAATTAGATATTAAAGAGATTCATCTTATTACCGGTCATTATCAAAGTGATTTTGACTCGGACTCTGCAAATCGCTATGAAAGTGGGGAGGAGTCAGGCCTATCCAAATCAATGCTTTTAAAGTTACTTGATTATGCAATTTCTGATCGCGATATTCATCTTCAAGATCCTGATATTTTCCCACTCTACTCAGATGATTTATTTCTACTTCCAAGGACAAATATCTATGTCGCAAAGTATGATGTTCTCTATGAAGATAGTATTATGTTTTATGAGAAACTTATGCGTGAAGGTGTACAAGTAAGCTTTAAGGAATTTTCATCAGGTTTCCATGCTTGGACAAATTACGTGTTAGAATGTGATGAACTACTCAATTACGCAAAAAATAATATATTCAACGAAATATTAAAGGATAATAAATGATTAATAGGTCTATATCTTCTACTTTCTTTTTAAGTGCTCTTTTATTGCTTTCTAGTTGTATGAATAGCTCATCAAGTAAAGGGCCAAAAAATCTTATTTTAATGATAGGTGATGGAATGGGGCCAGGTCAGATCTCATTATTAAATTACTACTTAAAACATAATTCAAATCCGAAGATGAAGAATGTTCGTTATGCCTTTGCAAATATGAACTCTAATCAAATAGGAGTTTCTGCAACTCAGCCGTATGGGAGCATTGTTGTAGACTCTGCTTGTTCTGCTACACAATTAGCAACTGGTACACCTTCAAGGTCTGAAATGATTGGATTGGATAAAGAAGGAGAGATTGCAAAAACTATTTTAGAAAAGGCACAAAAGAAAGGACTCAAAACTGGACTTGTCTCAGATACAAGACTTACTCATGCGACACCGGCCTCTTTTGCTGCTCATGTTGCAAATCGATGGTCTGAAGATAGAATTGCTCAAAGTATGATTGAAGTTGCACCTGATCTTATGTTTTCTGGTGGGGCCAACCGCTTTGTACCTAAGGGAACGAAGAGTGCAATAGAAGGTCACTTCACACTTAAGTCTAAACGAAAGGATGATCGCAACCTATTACAAGAGGCAAAAGATAAAGGCTTTCAAGTAATTCATAAAAGAAGTGAGCTTACTAATATCGATCCATCTAAGAAAGTCTTAGGTCTTTTCACGAATCACAATATGCCAGAAGCTTTATGGTTTCGTGATAAAAAAGAAGATGAATCCCGTGAGATTCCAACTCTTCTTGAGATGTCAAAGAGTGCTGTTGAAACTCTTTCTAAAAATGATGATGGCTTCTTTCTTATGATTGAAGGTGGCCAAATTGATTGGGCCGGTCACCAAAATGATGCTGGAAGTATGCTCCATGAGATGCTTTCATTTAATGAAACAGTTAATTGGATCAGTGATTGGGTTAGTAAGAACCCTGATACACTTTTAGTTATTACAGCGGATCATGAAACAGGTGGATTTGGATTTGGTTATAATATTGGAAAAATAGAAGATGAGATTGAATTATCTGGTTCAGTTTTTAAAGACCGTAAGTTTAAAACATCTATCAACTATGGCCCATATCGAGTCTTAGATCTTTTATATTCTCAAAAGACAAATTTAATTAAGCTTTGGGATGACTTCTTAGATTTAGAAAAGTCACAGCAAACTTCTTCAACGCTATGTGATCTTATTGAAGAGACTACTACAGTTCGTTTAAGTCTTAGTAAGTGTAGCGAAATCTTAGCTAAGGCCATTGAAGAAAAACGCAGGAGAAAGAATTTAAAATTATACAAAGGTGAGGTGCCTAAGTTTAGAGGATATCATGATCATTATTATTATGATCTTAAAAATATCAGAACATCACTAATTGCTAAGGCCATCGCAAGTGAGCAGAATGTTGTTTGGGCAACAAGTGGGCATACTGCTGCACCAGTACATGTTTATACAAAAGGAGATGTTGATTGGGCCAAAGAGTTTTCTGGCCAGTTAACTCATCCTCAGATTGGTGATCGTTTACAAAAAGTATTAGGGCTATAAAGTAATGTATGCGCCAGTAAAACCGCTCGATTTTAAAGAAGAGCTATTTCCTTTAAGAAAAGGTAAGTATGAAGTCTCTCCTGGCCTATCTCCACTTGATAGCGATGTCTTTTTAAAAGACCAGAACTTTAATGACTATATTGAGCAAAAAAGTATTTGTTTTAAAGAGAATAAAGATAAGTATCTCTGCATAGATGAAGAGTTTTTAAGTAAGGAAAGCGTTTATCAAGACTTTTTAAATCAATGCGCAAGTAAAGACTATTCTTCTATTGCGCAGATGACACTAAATACACAAGAAGACTTCGCTCTTATGAAAGGTGAGAAGGCCATTGCTATTTCTCTATGTTTTCCAAATCACTGGGACCCTAGAGAGAAGATCTCTCAAGACTTCAATCATATCCACATACCTGTTGCAGACTTTGGCCAAATTGCTAAGAATGCAACAAGGCTTTCTCGCTCTCTAATCGAGAGAGGGCCATTTAAGAGGTTTGCATGGGGACTCTCAACTGATACGAGACTAAACCATCATCCTGAAGCTCCTAAGGGTATTTCTGATGAGTTATGGTATGGCCGAAGCTTTAAAAATGACGGCAATCACAAGCTCTATATGAGAATTGAGCGTCAGCATATGGTGGGCCTTCCTGAAGAAGATGTCTGCCTTTTTACAATTCGAACATACTTTCTTGATGTTGCGCAGATTCCTGCGAGAGAACTTAAACTCTTAAAAGAGGCCATTTTCTCAATGACTGACGATACTCTCACATACAAGGGAATTAAGAAGAATCTTGATGATGTCATTTCTTATATTGATGAATTGATAGGTTAGGGCCGCCTCAAATAATTGCACCAGTCTTTATTTAGTCGACACATAAGACACTGATTTTTGGATATTTTTATACTGCTGTTATGATTGCTGTTTAAAGTTAATCATATATTCATTAAGGCAGTTCTTATGAGTTCAAATTGTATCCTCGATATCAGAAACCTTGCTTATACTTATCCCAGTGGTGAAGTTATTTTCAAAAATCTAAATCTTCAAATCAATAAAGGAGAATTTGTTATTCTTCTTGGAAAGAACGGATCAGGCAAGAGTACTCTTGTTAACTTACTTCTTGGTCTTCGCCATCCTCTTGAGGGACAAGTTAATGTATTGGGAATGAATCCAGTATCTAATCAAACAGATATCTTAAAAAGTATGTTCTTTAATTCCCATGATCTCAGCTTCGATGAAAACTCCAGAGTTGGCTTTATTTTAGATAATTTTTCTATCTTGTATCCTAGATATAATAAGGAAAAAGAAGAGCTATTGCTTAAAAGATTCAATTTAGAAAGAGACAAATACGTCTCCCAATTATCAACTGGGATGAAGGTTCGGATTCAATTTATCGCAGCTATATGTTCTGAAGTACCTTTTATATTAATGGATGAGGTTACAGCTGTTCTAGATCGTGATGCAAGAAAATTACTTGGTGAAACTTTAAGAGATGAATGTGACTCAGGAAAGACAGTCTTTATGGCAACAAATATTCCTGAAGATACTTCTTTAAATGGTAACCGTGTTGTGACAATTGAAAACTTAGAGGTCTATGAAAATGAAGTCGCGTAATATCGTAAAAGAACTAATTTTTTCATCAATAAGAGAGAACACTAAGCTCTTTATTACCCAACTTCTATGGGCCGGAGTTTTGGGGATATTTATGGCCATTGTGGATCATATTTATAGTATAAGAGTCTTACCTCTTTATTTTATGTTTCTGTTTGTTTCAACTCTTTTAATTTCAAAGAATTCGGCGAATATTATTAGGTTTGGTTTTGCTACCAAGAGAAATGCAACTCATTACTTATATAATAATATTCTTCCGCTAACTTATTTTCAAAAATTTACTATTTCAGTTATTCAAAATGGTTTTTGCTTCTTCTTTCCGATCATTTCAATGATCTATGGGGTTCACTTACTAGGACCTGTGTTTATTGATTTTTCAGGCTACTTTGAACGAGATGTCTTTACTGTATTTTGTGCGTTTCAATTGTTTGTCCTGTTTGGACATGTCGGTATTATGAGAATACATGACCGTCTTACAGGAATAGATATAGGCAATATGGAAACTATTAAAGTTTTAATTCTAAATCTCGCCTTAGGTTTTGTTTTTATTCTTGTAATTTTATTCGACTTTGTACTAATTAACCAAATGACGCCTGATGTTTTTGACAACATCTCTACTTTTTATATCTTTACTTCCATTGTTTTAATTTATGATATTGTTTTAATTAATAATATTATAAAAAATGCACCAACCGCAAATGAACATAAAGGCTTTCGTTTTAAACAGCCTACATTCATGAAACAAGTAAAGTTACATGCACAAGTGTTTTCATTCTTGTTTGTATTGAATATTCTGTTTGGAGCCTATGTTCTATCGCAAGTTGAAACTAATCGTAAGGCATACCAATTAGCAAGCTTTTTAGGTTTTATTGAGCCAACGCATGCAATTGATCTTTTAAATGATAAGCCTGAAGAATTTGTCGCTTATTACAAAGCTGGTATGCCTAAGGATAAGAAGTATAAGTGGCTTACAGAAGAAGTGGTGTTAAGGGCCCTTATTGTTAATGATTCACTTGATGTTATTAAGAAAATTGTACCTGTTAATGTTGAGTCATATGATCCTTATTTCTGTCAGCTATTTTCTCAAAAGGTTTGTAAAGGTGGATTTTTCTTAGATTATGTCTTAAGTAAGAATTCCGATAAGATAAGTCGTTATTTATTAAGTAATAATTCTTATAACTTAGCTAGTAGTGACTTTTCTAAAATGATGAAGAATGCTGCACACAATTGTCATGGGCGATCGATCGCTGCATTAATAGACTCAGGTGTTAGTGTTAAAATCGGTAAAATTGGAAAGAAGGAAGCAGATATATATGATGTCCTATCTCGTAAAAGGAGTTATAGATGCCGAATGGCCATGCGTGACCTTTTAAAACAGCACTTGAAGAATTAAGTCTTCTATCATTTAATAGTTTTATGGCAAGAATTAAATTAAGTGTCCCAAAGAGGGAACCAGACTATAAGACACAAATTGAATTAACCGTTAATTTCATTAATTATGGAAACCATATGGGCAATGACGCTGTGGCAACTCTCTGCCATGAAGGCCGTCTTCGCTTTTTAAAGTCAATTGGACATACTGAATTAGACTGTTTTGGAAAGTCCCTTATTCAAGCGGATGCTGCCTATATGTATCGCGGTGAAGCTTTCTATGGAGAAGTTCTCGATGTTGAAATGTATGTAGAAGATATAAATGATTATGGTTATGATCTTCTATATAAATTTAGCTGTGGTGAGAGGACGATTGCCTTTGCTAAGAATGGTATTGTCTTCTTTGACTACGAAGCTCGTAAGATCAGTAAGGCCCCGCAAGAGTTTTTAAATTATTTTAAGAAATAAAAAAGGCCTCAAAAATGAGGCCTTTGTTTTATTTAGTTTTCTAACTTTTGAATTTGATAGATGTATTCACGGTACTCATGAATATTCTCATTTTCTGCTTGAATATTATCAAGCTCTGGCAGCTCAACATTATCAAAGATATTCTTAACCTTCTCATCAATCTTATGCTCAACTCCAATTGATAGTAGGAAGTCATAACACTTAAGTGCTTCTTCAATTTTCTTATTTGCTTCTTTCATTGTTGCTTCATTTGAAGTTTCAAAAGTCGAAGGAAGTTCAAGTTTTCCAAGCTTTCCACCAGTGATAACGTGAAGAAGTCCTGGCCAGAAAGATGCCTCGTCCTTATCCATTGAGTCTTTAATAGCAAGAGCAAGGATAATATCAATACGCGCTTTTAAAAGTGCAATTGAGATTTCTTTGTTATTTCCAGCAACCATATACTCTTCATACTTTGAAAGTGTTGCACCATGTGCATCTTTTACTAGGGCATCTTTCATAAGAGTGTAGATTGAAGCTTCTGCAAAACCGTTCTTGTTTGCATTATAAGTTTGACGGTGGTGAACTTTGTGCATCGCTGCTGCAACTGCATAGAATGCTTGTTCGTAATTATTCTTTTTAAGTGACCATTTTCCAGTATGAATTGGAGTCATCTTTCCTTTTTCCATGGCCTTTTTAACATTGAATTCACCCTTAACATCTGTTTCATAAACTGATGCCATATTCTTATAAAACTCTTCTACTGCATCAAAGAAAAGCATGTCGCGAATTGCTGGATTATCATATGGCCTAATTCCTGTATAAAGATTGAACTCAAATGCCATAAAGAACTTTGCTGCATTTGTTAGCTTTTGGCCCATTTCGACTTTATCATTTAGGATGAGGCCAAAGACATCACGACGCTCGACTGATGATTGTGCTGAACGTAGTTGAGAGTAAAGTTGTGATGTTGTATCACTCATATCATCAGTTGTTGCACCAAGTTTATCCATTTTTTCAGGCATTTTAATGGCCTCTTTCACTTCTTTACAACCAGTGAAGATCGTAAGTAGTAATAGAGGAATCAAGACTTTCTTCATATTCTCTCCCTAATAATTCTCTTTCATCTATTCTATAAAATATGTTTTTTTATGATAGTTAGTGATGAATTAAAAGGATTAGAATAGAGTTGTGAAATAAGTAACTAGTCTAAGTTACTGAATTAGCATTCTGTGACATTAACGGCCAAACCACCACGACTAGTTTCTTTATACTTGGTTTGCATATCAGCACCTGTATCTTTCATGGTTTTGATAACTTTATCGAGGCTAACGTAGTGACTTCCGTCTCCGCGCATTGCCATTCTTGCAGCATTTATTGCTTTTACTGCACCCATTGCATTTCTTTCAATACATGGGATTTGCACAAGGCCACCAATTGGATCACAAGTTAGCCCTAGGTTATGCTCCATTGCTATCTCTGCTGCGTTTTCTATCTGTTCGTTTGTTCCACCAAGAACTTGGGCAAGACCTGCTGCTGCCATTGAGCAAGCAACGCCAACTTCACCTTGGCAACCCACTTCAGCACCAGAAATAGATGCATTCTTCTTGTAGAGAACGCCGATTGCTCCTGCAACGAGTAAGAAGTCGATAACCTTATCTATTGTAGCGTCTTTAACAAACTTTAAATAATACTTCACAACGGCGGGGATAATTCCTGCTGCACCATTTGTTGGAGCTGTCACAACTTTTCCGCCTGATGCATTTTCTTCGTTAACTGAGATTGCAAATAGGTTTACCCAGTCCATAATAGTAAGAGGATCAAGGTTTTTCTGGCAGTCTTTCTTCAGTAGAGCTGCATGGAGTTTCTTTGCTCTTTTGTTTACCTTTAAACCGCCTGGAAGTTGGCCTTCTGCTTTTAGGCCCCTTTTAATACAACTATTCATTGCATCCCAAATGGCAAGCATTCCTGTATTGATCTCATCTTCAGTGCGCCAGCTTTTTTCATTGGCCTTAATGAGTTCGCAAATCGTAAGATTATTCTTCTTTGCTTGAGATAGTAATTCATCTCCACAAGTGAATGGATATTTAACTTTGCTTTCGTGTTGTGAGAATATGTCGCCTTTATTATTTTCACCCTCAGCGATTATAAATCCACCACCGATTGAGTAATAAATTTTCTTAAAAAGCTCTTTTCCATTTTTATCAATCGCTTGAAAGCACATTCCGTTCGAATGAAAATCTAGTGTTTGACTGCGATGAAATAAGATATGCTCACGAGGATTAAAGTCGACAATTTTGGCGTGCTTATGATCTTCATAAAATTCTAGTTTATGTGCCTTATTAGCGCGTTCAAGGATTCCATCGACACGATCTGGACAAATTTCTTCTGGAGTGTGTCCACTTAGGCCTAGAATGATTGCCGTATCTGTTCCATGGCCTTTACCTGTAAGAGCTAAAGAGCCATAGAGTGCTGTTGATACAAGTTGAGTTTGCTCATAGAGTCCATGTTCCATGAGACGATCCATAAAGTCCTTAGCGGCCTTCATTGGTCCAACTGTATGTGAGCTACTTGGCCCAATTCCAACTGAGTAAATATCAAAAACACTTAAATTCATAAGGGATTTATAGCAGATGATTACTAATCTCGCTAGATTAGTTCCACTTATCTTCAAGGTATGTATGAATAGTGTTCACAGTTGCTGCATCCGGTGGGTCATTAAAGAGCATCAGCTCCATAATATCTCCATTAAAATAGGCACCATCTCCATTCATGGAACCAGTGTGGTCATATGAGTCATTTGCAAAAGAGCCTAGAGATAAAGCTCCTGAGTGAGCATAAAGAAGACTTGTTGTGGTGGCCTGCCCAATTGAGCTACCGTTTACATAACAAGTTAAGTCTCCGTCTGGGCCGGCCGCTCCGGTGTAATTTGTATAATCAAATACCCAAGTTACATGATAGATTGTATTGGCCGAAGCAGGAGCATTTACAGATACAAAAGGTTGCGAATCATCACCATCGTTTGGGATATTCCAGAAGCCGCAATAGAGGTTTCCGCCGCTAAGATAAATATTCATTCCTCTGGATGCGCCACCTTCTTCAAAAATAATTTGAGTTGTTGTGATATCTGCAGAAGTTTCAAAAGACACAGTAATATTTCTTTGGTCGACTGTAGCAGTGTTTAGTTCTGAATGGTTGGCGACAGATAGGTTTTGATTTGTTCCATTAAAAACAATGTGATTATCAATGCCATCAAAAGTTGGTGCGGCCGTATCACGATAGAAGTGGTGAGTATTGGCGCTTGCGGAAGTATCAAGCCAGTCTTCAACAGAGCCATTAAAGCCACCGTTATTTGCATCTAATCCGCTATTATCAAGAATTGAAGATAAGTCACTGGCGTCTAATCTTAAAACCATATTGGGAAGTGAGACGGCAGGATTAAAGACTGTAAAAGCGGCAGAGTTTTGAGTCATCGTTAATCCAGCTTCATCAATGGCCCTTAGTGTAATGTAGTAATTTGTTCCTTCACTTAGGCTGAAGCTTGCTGTATCAAGCCCATCTTGAATTTTATAACTTGTGACATTGCCAATATCGATCCAAGTTTGCACATCTGTCGCACCAGCACTTGTTCCAATGGCAATTTCATAATGATCGAGATTACAATTATCTGTGGCCGCACTCCATGTTGTCGTTGTGGATGAGCTTGCAGTGGCATCATCTGCTGAAACATCTGGTATGCCTAGTCCTGTTGGTGGCGAGTTATCCCAGTAGAAGCCTGAAGTTGTCACAATTGTGGAATCAATGGCGGTTGTACTCTGGGCCTTGATGGAAGGGTAGTAAGTGGTGCACTCCGTAAGTCCTGTGAGCCCTGCTTGGGTGTGACTTGTGGCACTTGCTATATTCATCCAGCTTATTTGCTCATCACCACCAGAAGTTGTCCCTATGGCATATTCGATGTGATCAAAAGTTGCCGGATTAGTCCAGCTCACTTGTGGAGCGTCTTGCGGTAAGGCACCGGTAATGACGGTTGCTGCAATTGAAGCATTTGTTGGAGCAGCTTGTCCTACGGGCGTTGCTGAAATTCCGTCAGCACCTTCCGCTCCTCCAGAACAAGAGGCAAAGTTAATTATAAATATGAGTAAAATGGCGTACTTAAACATAAAACTGCTCTAAATAAATTATAGAACAGCTTAGTTATTATTGATTGAGGAAAATATTTACCTAACTTAACTTGTTGAAATCAGTTACCTCTAGAATCTGGGTAAATACAACGATCACCGCAGTGCTCTTCTATGTCCTGCCACTTCGGTCTCTGCTCTAATTCATACTTAAATTTATACTCTTCTTCAGATGATGGCCTTCTGATTTTCTTATCGTCATCCTTGGCCGCCTCTTCGTAAGGATTATCCATTTCAAAACTATTAAATTGATAAGGACCGGGTTGATTGCTTGGCGCCCCTAAGACGTCAATGGCCGCCAATGTGAGAAGAATTGCAAAAATATACTTTAAATACTTCATATCCATAAGCATATTTTTGATAAAGAATGTTGGGATTTAATGAATAAAGTTTACGATTCTTTCAACTTTAGGGCCTGATAAAGCTTTAGTGAAATCCAAGCATCTGTGGCCGCATAACGAATCTGTGGTGGCGTCAACTTTGGATTTTCCCAGTTAGTAAGCTTTGCTGCCTTGGAGATCTTGCGATTCATTAGAAGTCCGGTCAGTGACCTCAGCCCAAGTGTGACATACCCAGCTTTCTTGGCCAGATCCTGAACATCAATCACGCCTTTAGCCGTTATCTGAAAGTGTTTCTTTAAATCACGACAGTCATCTTTAATGGCAACACCTGTCTTAATAATATCTGGATTTTCGAGATACTCTCTTAAGTAATCTGGGCATTGAATTAGATTAAGGCGAAAAAGATAGCACTCATCTTCAAAAGAAACCTGAACAAGACTGATTTGAAAATTATCGCTCTTTTTAAAAGAAGGCCTTGATTCTGTATCAAGGCCTGTAATTGAATTATCTTCTAAATGTTTTTGAAAACTCTCTTGCGCTTGTTGCGACTTCTCTTCCGTATCAATTAGGTGGATCTTTCCATCAAAATCAATAAGCTCAAGCTTATTAATTTCTTCTTTACTGATACGTCCATTTTGGACTTTCTTTGTTTTAGAATCCTGCATTTAAGATCTCTTCAACTTCTTCAAGGATTTCTTCTTCATCTTCTTCTTCGTAAACATTTTGGTTTATGAAAAGTGGACCTAAAACTTTCTTTAAAACATAGTCATGGTTTGCTGCTGCGATTTTCGTTACAGTTTCACCCATTGCGCCTTTTGATGGATAAGACATACGGTCACATTTCTTACCTTGTCCTTCACACTTATTTACGCGGTAACACATTTTATCGTAGTCAAAAACATAATCGATTTCACCTGCAACAAGAATTCCTACAACTTCATCTTTCGAATTTAGAACAGGAGAACCTGAATTTCCTGCAAATGTATCAAGATCTGTTGTGACATCATTTCGATATGGTTTATTTGTTACAATTTTTGCATCACCAGATACCTTAAGTGGTAGTCCAGTAGGGTGGCCAGCAACATAAATATCAGTACCTTCTTTTACTGCAGTTGATTTAAGATTTAGCTTTAGTGGCTTCTTATCTGCTGCGCGACGATCCAGTTCAACCACTGCATAGTCTAGAAGACCAGTGTAAGATGCTGCAACAACTCTCTTACATCCATATACTTCATTCTTTTCAATGACTAATTTCCCATCTGAGTTTACAGAAGTTGCCTTGTAGTTAAAGACCCATTTATTTTTCTTACAGCTATCTGATACTGTGTCTGCTACTTGAGTCCCGCCCTTAATCATGCAGTGACCTGCAGTCATAAGAAGGTTTTCACCAATTAAAAAACCAGTACAGCTAGATATTGTTGGTTCAGATCTAAATTTCATATCTGAACATGTTGGGTAACCTCTATGAGATTTTAGAGTAGGAAAACTCTTAAAAATCGAGTCCAGAACTTCACCTGATTCTGATCTCGCAAAAATATAACTTGGTACCATTGCTGCAACACTATCAACAAGAAATCCTTTGTCAGATTCTTCAATACTAACGCGATTATCCTGGCCGTAGATTACTTTATTCATGGCCATAGCATTTGTTGAAATAACTAATGAAAGTGCAGCGATTTTAAATAATTTGTGCTTCAAGATTCCCTCTCTTTTAATTTTTGTAAGTTTTTGCAGTTTTCTCTAATATTGAACATAAGAAAGTTGTAATTTGAAAAACTTACATGATGACGATTACCTAATTTCACGCTACTATCCGCCCTATGGATAAGCCTATAAATAAAGAAGATTTGCAACTGTCTGCATATGACTACGATTTGCCTAAGGAGTTAATTGCGACTAGGCCAGTTGAGGGACGTCATCATTCGCGTCTTCTCGTCTATAACTGTCAGACTGATACAGTTTCTCATCACACTTTTAATGAATTAGTTAATTTTCTACCGCAAGAGACAACTCTTGTTTTAAATCAGAGTAAGGTGTTTCCATGTCGTCTAAAAGGCAAGAAAGAAACTGGTGGAAGTATTGAGGTCTTCTTTCTAACTGTTGAGCCAAATAAAGATGGCCTATATCGCGCCCTTGTTAAGGCCAATGGGAAAAAGAAAGCTGGTGATATCTATCATTTTGAAGACGGACTTACGATTGAAATCAATGGAAATATAGAAGGGGAGTTTTTGATTCGACCTTCTCTCATAGGTAATGATCTTATTAATTATTTAAACGCACATGCTCTTGTTCCAATTCCTCCTTATATTCGAGGAGGAGAGTCTGATGAGCAAGATAAGAAAGATTATCAAACAGTTTTTGCTAATGAGTTGGGAAGTGTTGCTGCACCAACTGCTGGCCTACACTTCACAGATGAACTTCTATCAAAAATAAAAGAAGAAGGTCACGATATTGCCAAGGTAACATTACATGTTGGGCTTGGAACATTTGCTCCTGTTAAAGTCGATAATCTAGAAGATCATAAAATGCATAGTGAAAATTATTGCGTTGATAAGAGTGATTTTGAAAAGATTAAAAATGCAAAAAAACGATTTGCTGTTGGGACAACAAGTTTAAGAACACTTGAGACGATATGGCAGGCGGGAGTTGAAAACTATACTCCTGGTGAACTTAAAGACACAGATATTTTTCTTCATCCAGGTGTGGATGTGAAAAGTATTGATGGTTTAATAACGAATTTTCACCTACCAAAATCGACACTACTTATGCTTGTTAGTGCGTTAATCGGTCGTGAAAAGACTCTTGAATTATATGACATTGCTGTGAAAGAGAAGTACCGCTTTTTCTCTTATGGTGATGCGATGTTGATATTGAGGTAATTGAATATGATTAAAGTTGAAGGATATAGCGGTAAGGCCCGCGCAACAACAATTACAACTGAGCACGGTGAGATTAAAACACCTATCTTTATGCCTGTTGGAACTCGTGCATCTGTTAAGTGTATGTGGCAAGAAGATTTGTATGAAATGAATGCACAAATTATTCTTGGAAATACTTATCACTTATACTTAAGGCCAGGGCATGAGCTCATTGAAAAAGTTGGTGGTGGCCTTCATGGCTTCATGAATTGGGATAAGCCGATCCTTACTGACTCAGGTGGATTCCAAGTATTCTCACTTTCAGATATCAATAAAATTACAGAAGAAGGGGTGACTTTCTCTTCACATATCGATGGGTCAAAGCATCTCATCTCTCCAGAAAAAAGTATGGAGATTCAAAAGGGCCTAGGCTCAGATATTGTTATGGCATTTGATGAATGTCCAAAACTTCCTGCTACAAAAGATACTCTTCGTGAAAGTATGGAGCTAACTTTAAGATGGGCCAAGCGTTGTATTGATTATAAGCTTCGCGACTATCAAAAACTTTTTGGAATTGTTCAAGGAGGACTCCATAAAGACCTGCGTACGGAATGTATGCAACGACTTGAAGAGATGGACTTTCCAGGTCTTGCTCTTGGGGGACTTTCTGTTGGAGAAAAGAATGAAGAGATGGTGGATTTCCTAAATGACTTTGTTCATACGATGCCTGATCAAAAACCAAGATACCTAATGGGAGTTGGTAAGCCTCTTGATATTCTTAACGGGATTCGCGCTGGAATTGATATGTTTGATTGCGTTCTTCCCACAAGAAACGCTCGCAACGGCCAGTTCTTAACACATGATGGGCCACTTAATATTAAAAATCTTCGCTTTAGAGAAGACACTCTTCCAGCTGATCCTAGTTGTGATTGTAAGGTTTGTAAGACTTATTCACGCTCATATATTCGTCATCTTTATACAACTGGAGAGTTTCTAGCGGGGAACCTTATTACTTATCATAATCTCTATTTCATGATTAAGATGACTCAAGATGCACGACAAGCGATTCTTGATGATAGGTTTGACGATTATTATAAAGAATTTTATAACAGATACACTTCACGAAAATGGGCCGCAGGCCAATAATTTAAAACTCTATTAGGAGAAATTAATGTTAGATTTATTTATCTCAAACGCATATGCACAAGGTGCAGCTGCTGGACAGCCAAGTACTGCTATGAACTTTGTTCCAATCATTGCTGTTGTCGCTATTTTTTATTTTCTAGTTTTTAGACCTCAGAAAAAACAGATCGAAGCAGAAAAGAAAATGCTTGATACTCTTGAAAAAGGTAATCGTGTTTACACAAAGTCTGGAATTTTTGGTACAATTGTTGGGATGACTGAAAAGATTGTTGACCTTGAAATTGCAGAAGGTGTTAAAATTAAGGTTCTTCGTTCACAACTTGGTGGATTAGAAGAAGCAATCCTTTCTAATAAACAAGACAAATAGTCTTATTCTTAAAGAGAGTTAAGTATGTTTGGTGGCTTTGGAGCTGGAGAGTTACTCATTGTTTTAGTTTTTGCCCTGATTTTTATCGGGCCTAAGAAACTACCTGAACTTGCAAAAGGTTTAGGAAAAGGACTAAGAGAGTTCCAAAAGGCCAAAGATGACTTAATGGATCACGTAAATGATGCTGCTGAGCAAAACTCAGCAGCAACTGAAAAAGTCGCCGATCAATCAACACAAAACGATGCGCAGCTCGAGTCTGGGCAGGATGAAGTCGTTGATGCATCACAAGATAAAGTCGAAGCAGAAAACCCAAAATCAAAAGACTCGTAAGTTTCTGAAATTAATCTATTCTTCATATTGTTTTTAAGTAGTTATTCTCATATAATTTTTGTAGTTTATTTAACTCAGATATTGAGAAAATCTAAGAAAACCCAAGGATTAGGAGAATCTAATGAGAAGAGGCTGGTGGTATCGCTTCGTATTTTTACTTATCGTAGCGATCATTTCAGGTATTTCAATAGTACCTACTGCATTTAATTTTAAAGAAACAGATAACTTTCCTGTAAAGTCCAAGATTAACCTAGGTCTAGACCTTCAAGGTGGTCTTTATATGATCCTAGGGATCGACTTTAAGAAAGTTTATAAAGATGAAGTAAAGGGTTATGCACGTCGTGTAGAATTTAGCTTTAAAGATGAAACGGGAAGTGGATTCAAGCTAGGTGATATCGATGCATCAGATCCTCTTGATCCAAAACTTGAGATTCTTCTGAATTCAGCTGCTGATAATGAAGCTGTAAAAAGTGTTATTCATGACACTTATAATGGTTTAATCAGAATCACAGGTGATACAGGAAGTACGATTTCAATCGCTCTAACTAAGAAAGTTAAAACTGATATCGAAGAACAGTCAGTAAAAAGATCGATTGAAGTTATCCGTAACCGTATTGACGAATTTGGTGTAACAGAGCCAGAAATCGTTTCACAGGGGACAGATCGTATCGTTGTTCAACTTCCTGGTGTTAAGGATATTGAAAGAGCAAAAGAGCTTATTGGTAAAACAGCTAAGCTTGAGTTCAAAATGGTAAATTCTGAAATTGCTCCTGCAACTATCCAAGGTTGGGTATCAAAGGCAAAAGAAGAAGGGCTTGAGTACAAAAAAGGTGAGCGTTTCTCAACTTATGTATCAAAGGTTAATGAATTAGTAAGACAAGACCTACCTAAGGGACATGTTCTTGCTTTTGAGCGTGTGACTAATGCTAAGGGTGATATTTTACAACTTGTACCATACCTTATTGAAGCAACTCCACGTCTTACAGGTGAAGACCTTGAAGATGCAAGAGTTCAATTTAATCCACAACAAAATAATCAACCAGAAGTTGGTCTAAACTTTAAGTCTCGTGGAGCAAAGATCTTTGCTGAAGTTACGGGAGAAAATGTTGGCCGTTTAATGGCAATTACACTTGATGGAAATGTTTACTCAGCTCCGCGTATCAACGGTAAAATTGCTGGTGGACGTGCAACGATTTCGCTTGGTGGAAAGAGTTACAACGAGCAACTGAAAGAAGCAAGAGACCTTGCTTTAGTTCTTAGAGCTGGTGCTCTTCCTGTTCAACTTGATTTCTTAGAGCAAAGGACTGTTGGTCCATCACTTGGTGCTGACTCGATTGATAAAGCGAGATTTGCTGCCATCATCGGGTGTGTTCTTGTATTTGGATTTATCTTAGTTTACTACAGAGTTTCTGGGATGTTTGCTATTACAACTCTTGCACTAAACGTTCTAATTATCCTTGCGATGTTAGTTGGGCTAGGTGCTACTCTTACTCTTCCTGGTATTGCTGGGATCGCTCTTACTGTTGGTATGGCAATTGATGCTAATATCATTATCTACGAGCGTATTCGAGAGGAGATACGTAAGAATGTAGGCTTCTATAAAGCCGTTGAAAATGGTTTTAATTCAGCATTTTGGACAATTATTGATGCCAATATCACAACTGCACTTGCAGGTATCTGTCTACTAAACTTTGGTACAGGTCCAATTAGAGGTTTTGCGGTAACACTACTTATCGGTATCTTTGCAACAGTTTATACATCTTACTTTGTTTCTAAAATCTTCTTCGAATTCTATATGAATAAAGTTGAAGGTCAGGATTTAAGTATTTAAGGTTGGAGTAATTAATGTTTGAAATAATTAGAAGTAATACAAATATCAATTTTGTAAAAAAGTTTGGGATAACATCAATTATCTCAGCAATATTAGTAATCGGATCTATCTTCCTTATCGCAACTAAAATGAAGTATGGGGTTGATTTCCGTGGTGGTGCTGAAATTCAAGTTAAGTTTCAAAAATCTGAAAACTTAAATGAATTAAGAAAGTCCATGAAGGATGCAGGATTCTCTGGAATCACAATGCAGACAATTGGTGAAGCATCTGAAAATGAATACCTACTTAAGGTTTCGGCAAATGAAGAAAACCTTAATGAAGTAACAGATAAGGTTTCAAAGACTTTAACGTCTAAGTATGCAGCTGACGGTGTTGAGATTAGAAAGGTTGATATCGTTGGTCCAAAGGCCGGTGCGGAGCTTAGAAAGTCTGGTTTCTTAGCAATGCTTTGGGCACTTCTAGCGATTATGGTCTATGTAGGTCTTCGCTTTGACTTTAAATACTCACCAGGTGCAATTGTTGCTCTATTCCACGATGTTTCAATTATCCTAGGTGTTTTTGCTCTTACTGGAACTGAATTCACACTTCAAACTGTTGCTGCCATTCTTGCGGTTATTGGTTACTCAGTAAACGATACGGTTATTGTTTATGATCGTGTTCGTGAGCACGAGGCAAAGTTTGTCGGCCGTGATATTAAAGAGCATATCAACAATGCAATTAACGAAACACTTTCAAGAACAATTCTAACTTCTGGTACAACGTTATTTGTATCAGCAACTATGTTCTTTATCGGTGGTCTTGCTATCCGTGATTTCTTTATGGCAATCACTCTTGGTGTTGTTGTTGGTACTTACTCATCTGTTTTTGTTGCAGCACCTGTTGTTTTATTATTTGATCGTCTAAGAGATGGAAAGAGTTCAAATACAGTAAATGCACAAGCTTAAGATATTAATTAATTTTAATTTTCTTATATTATCCCTATGCGTTCTTTTTTGGACGCATGGGGTTTTTGCTTATGGTGAGGACTACGATCGTGGCCAGCATCACCAATCAAATGAAGATAAAATAGAGGAGCTACAAGAGTCGATTAACACTCTTTCAAAGCAAATCGAAGATAGTGACCAAGACGAAAGTGGTGAAACACCAAATCTAAAAGATTTGAGTGAGAAATTGAAGGCCAGTGAGCTATCGACAAATGGTTCTAAGGCCTTGCCCCAAGGCCTAGGAACGACAGGTATTTCTAAAACAAATCCTGCTCAAATGCGTATGGCCATTAAAATGATTAATTCTCAATTCAAATACATGCCTGATGATGAAATTGCTCAAATGATTCATTCATCTCTTGAAGGCAAGCCCATGGCCGGCTTTCTTATTAACTCAGAGAGGCTTACAAGCTTTCTCATTGGAATGGTAAAGGATGAAAAGGCCTTACTATATCTTTTTGAATTAACTCAAGATAAAAAGGTTATGAAGTTGGCATTCTTTACGATTATAGGCTTAATTATTATCAACTTCTTTCTAAGACGTAAGATCATTAAAAAAGATGATTTTATCCTTACTCGTTTTGTTAAAGGACTCTTATTCTTTGTGATCTCAACAGGTCTAAAAGTAGGGATTCTTTATTTCTTATATAAAGACTACTTAGGTCCAACGCTGGACATTTTTGTCGAACGTGTGCTCTAAATTTCTTTAAGGCCTTCTAGGATCACTGTTGGGTAATTGGAATACAGGCCATTTTTCTATCAAGTGGTTTGATCGTTGTAGGAATAGATGTTGTGTATCCACTACTTGTTAACTCACTTGAGTGCATGACTTGATATAGCTTCTGATATCCACGTTTTTGAACGTATGGGGCATCTTCATCTGCTGGCCAATAGAAATACGTTGGCTGCGATACAGTATCTGCTGTTGGTTTATAGTGAACACCATTACTTGTTAGGTGGAACCAAATCTTTTTCAGTTGTGACTCACGAATGAACATAACGTCTGCTGGTTTTACTTCTTGTTTATTTCCGTCACCAAGATCGATAACTTCTCTCGGCCCTTTGGCAAAGTAGAGGCCTTCGGTTGGGACACCAACGATCTCTCCAATAGCTCTAAATTCAATTGTGCTTGAATTATATTCAGCTTCACCAGGACAGATTGCATTTCCAGAATTGTCAGTAAAGAATGGAATCATTGCTAATCCTGAAGAAATTAAGCCTGAGTCTGCTGATGTACAGGCCTCTGGCATGCCACCATCTTCAACACTTACGTTTGGAGCGACACATGTTTCAAGCGGAGCAAAGTATTCTTTATTTCCACTAACATTAGCACCCATATCAATCATTCTCTGTTTGATTAAGTAATCAACAGTTCTAATCTCACCATCTTTTATAAAACGCACATCATTTACATCCCATAATGAGAAGTGACCTGGCGTAAGCTCAAGTCTTGAAAACTGTGGAGCATCATCAGTTTGACCTTCTTTAATATAGTCATGACAAAAGATTGTATCACTCACACCTGGTGGTAAGTAAGGTGTAGGGTAGTCAATTGGCATATAGAAGTGCTTTCTAATTGTATCAAGATAAATTGATTGTGATGCATCGTAATTTGGGCTTGTGGCCGTTGCACGAATCATACAAGTGTATTGAGAAACGAGTTTGATCTTTAAGTTTCCTTCGTACTCATCGTCATCACCTGGCTCAAATAATTTAAATTGTTCGTAATCACTTTGTGCGTTTTCAATTCCTGAGCCTGTCTCTTCGATATGAAAAGTATAAGCTTCCCCAAAACGCGCACCAGTTGATTCTAAATTCGCTTCAAAGAGGTTTGTTCCTTGATAAGTTTTAAGGTTCGTTGCAAATCGTCTTCCATCAATATCTGTAGCAATGAGCTCACATGATGGAGGGTTCGCATCTTGTCCGTCTGGAGTATTATCTAAAGCATTATTACAAAAACCAAATAGGTTCTGTAGCTGTTCATCATCTTTTACTTTTGCACCTGGAGTAACACTTCCAAAAATCGTTGCAACAGTAACTTCTTTTTCAAGACATGTCGCTGCACAATCTGGTCCACTTGTTACTGAGGCCACTTTTTGATTCTTACAAATACAAAAGTCATCATCGATAAAAATTGAATCACTTGGTCTTTCAATAACCTCAGGAGGAGTAATACAAACACCTTCAGAAATTTCGATATTATCTAGGATAAATTCTTCAAATTCATTTTCAGCAAGTAGCTCTTGTAGTTGTTCTTCATCAGCAACGACTTCACCGTCATTACATGAAGAAGCACAGACATTTCCTTCGTTTAGGAGAAAGTATAGTCCTTCACATGTATCTGAGAATTCCACATCGTCAAAGAATCCGTCTGGACGTGCAACCTGTGGAACACATGAACTAGTTATAAACATGAATAGAATTAGATAAATTACCTTCATTGGCTTAAATCCCTCAAATATCTAAGTACTTAATCGCCATTTTTCTATTACTTCTTTAATTTTAGGTTAATTTCTTACATTTCCTCGTGTTTTTGTCCGTTTTTATGTAATTTCAATATGTTATGATATGTGGAAGATTTAGCAGGCACTAAGTAGCAGTAAATATTTTGTGGCATTATAAATATATCTAATGTTTTTAGAGACTTGGACGATAAGTAGGTAACTAAATATCGTGGAATTAAGTTTAGAAGTAAAATAAGTTCTCGTAACGTTAGAGAGGAGATAAAAATGACAAAAGCAGATTTGATCGCAGCAATTGAAAAGCAGGCCAATGTAACTCACAAGCAGGCCGAAACAGTTGTAAATATTTGTTTTGATGACATGATCAATGCTTTATTTAACGACGAAAGAATCGAAATCAGAGGTTTTGGTTCATTTGCTAATCGTAATTACAAAGCTTATGAAGGGCGTAACCCTAAGACTGGTAAGGTTGTTAAGGTTCCACCTAAGAAAGTACCTTTCTTCAAAGTTGGAAAGCAGCTACGTGAAATGGTTGATGAAGGTAAGGACAAATACGTAATTCGCGAAGCTTAATTACGTCTTCCAAGTTAATTTTCAATACTTAATATAGGCCTGCTGCATTAGTGGCAGGTCAATATTCTTAAGTATTTAGATTGACTTATCAAAAAATATCCATATTATAGAAAATCTAAAATCATTCATGCGGACGGGTGCTAGAGTGGTCTAATAGGGCAGTTTGCAAAACTGTTTTTCACCGGTTCAAATCCGGTCTCGTCCTCCAAAATAAAAAAGCCTCCCAATGGGAGGCTTTTTTATTTTCTGAGTCCGAGTCTCGAATTTAAACATGTCTTCCCGAGTTTTGGAGGCGGCATCTGCAGGAGCAGATGAAGCCGAACAATCCAGCGAGTCCCACGATGGGACGAGTCGGACACCATGCACGCCAGAGATTTCTCTTTATGACTTGTTTGAATGGGAGAGGGCAAATCCATCGCATACTGCCTAACCATAATCCTCTTTTTTAAGACATTTAAAATTTAATGATCGTATTCATTATTAGGTTATAATTTAATAATAATCACTCAGAATTGTACGCGTTAAATGAATTTAAAATATTATAAACATACATTTATCATTCACTCTGTAGCCTGTATCTTATTGCTATCTTCATATAACGTATATGCCGGAAAAGAAGCTGCTTTTGAATTTCTAAATTATGGCCTACAAACATTAATTGGCCCTGAGATCAAGCCGGATTCTAAATTTGTTAAAGAATTAAAGTCGAGAAATAAAAAAGAATTAAATGGTAAGGTTGATATCACCTTTAACATAGAAAGGGTTAATAAATGTAAGAAGCTAAAGCTTGTAAAAAAATACTCATCATATTCAAGAAAGCCCTTATTTAGTAATAATGTATATTGCGAAATAGATTATAAGCCTCTAACTGATGAAGTATTAAAAGCAGGTGGCAATGTTCTATTTATAAATAATTTCTCTGACAGATGTGATATTTCAACATATCAATCTTATGCTTATATCTGTGACAAACCTAGTAATTGAATTGTTTGTTTTAACGGTAAGTGGTTTGAACTATTGAACTTTGTATAAAAAATTAACATGCAAATAGTACATGAATTCTCTTGTATAGGCCTTTTCGTATTCAATATTATGATACTTTTTAATTAATTTAGAACGTAAATCAAAATAAGGATAATTATGAAGAAAACAACTTTCGCACTGCTGTTAGGAGCTCAAGTATTAGCTAATGATTATAATATTGAGCATTCGCATCTTAACGAATTAGTGAGAAATAATGATGCTATCTTTGAGCCAGTTGAAGTTGAGGAAGGTAAGGTCGATGAAGAAGATATTCTTGATGGAATTCGCAAACGCTTTGTTATTACTTATTCCCAGATAAATTATTCAGCTGTGGACTCTTCATATAATGTTGGACACGATGAAGATGATATTTATAACTTTGGTGGTGAAGACTTTAATAAGATGTTTGATGAAAATATTGAATTTAAAGAAGGACACAAAATATCGATTGAATATCTTGTCACAGATAATTTTAGTATCGAATTAGCAGATACATATAGAAAGTATCAAATGAATGGCCGTCATGTTGGGTATACACAAGGAGATCTTTTCAATGACGATCGATATGATGTATACGAGGCCGATAATATAACCGTTTTAAATGATATTCAACTTGGAATGAAATATGCAATCCGTCTAGTTAATACACCTGAACTTAAGTTAGATTTAAGTCCTGGCGTAAGTGCTGGGCTTGTCCATGTTAAATCAGATACTAATACATACTATAATGGTCAAAAATATGAGGATAATCACTATGATGATATTGGTGGTTATTCTTATGGTGTCTCTCTTGAGGCCAAGGCAATCTTTTGGGATCGCTTCTTTGTTTCGGTTGGAGCAGAACAGCGTAACTATGTTTTGGCCCCAATGGAGCATGAAAGTGGATTTAATCAACAAATTGATCAAAGTGGTATGAACTTCTATATTGGTGCAGGTATAAGATTTTAAACTTTATTGCTTAAATTTTGTTTTACCTGATATAAGTCATATTTAACTCACACAAATAAACAGATACTCTATAGTGAAGTAAAGATCCACAAGGGGATAGCTATGAGTAAACTAATGATTTGTGTCGATGTCACTAATGAATCAATTAATTCTTTTAAAGGACAATTAAAAAATTATGACTGGAGTCGTTGGGATGAAGTTCACTTCGTTCATGGGTTTGAGACACAGGTCTATGCTGATACTTTCTACTTTGCTTCATATCCTTTAGAAAGCCAAATGGATGATATTGAAAAGTCTGTTGCTACTTTACTTCAGGGCCTATCTAAAGAGCTTATACCTTCTGATTATAAGGGGAAAGTTATTGGTAAATGCCTTTTTGCAAACTCTTCTAAAATTGCACTAAAAGAATATGCACAAGAGAATTCAATTGATGAAATGATAATTGAGACTCGAGGGAAGCACGGTTTTAGCGGATTATTTTCAAGCTCATTTGCTGAATATATGGTTGGGCATGCTCCATGTCGTTTAATGATACTTAGAGAAAATGACTAATGAAGTATATCTATATTTGTTTGTTACTTGTATTTGTAAGTTCATGCTCTAGTATAAACACTGACTCACGTGAGTACTATCATGGACAAAAGATGAGACATGGTATTATTCCAAAAGATATGAGTCGATCACCAGAGAATATAAAAAGAGTGCTTGATGCAAACTCTGTAGTACGCGGTAAAAAGATTTATTCAAAGAATTGTATGAGTTGTCATGGCCAAGATGGAAATATGATTGATAATGTTGACTTATCTAATCTCTCAAAAGAAGTACCTAATTTTAATTTCTATCTTCTTGTTTCCCGTTCTAAGGAATCAATGCCAGGATGGAAAAGTCCTCTGTCAAAACAAGATATTAAGGATTTAGAGAGCTATCTTTATTCATTATAATGTAAGTTTTTCAAATTAATATGACTTCCTACTAAATATGATTTATTCAAATGAAATAATCTAATTTAATATTAGGGAGTCTCATGAAAAAGTTACTTATTACTATTGTTGCGATAACGTCTTTATCTTGTCTTGCTAGCGTATCGATTGATACACCAGAGCGACTAATTACTATTGTTGATGAAAGTGGTCGGCCAGTAAAAGGAGCTATTGTAGAAGTACAAGCTTCTTATAGTAAATGTATGAGGATTTACTGGAGCGTTGGTAATCCGTGTCAGTTTAAGAGTCTATTTTATAAGTCTATTGTGACTGACGAGAATGGAGAGGCCATAATTCCTGCTATTAAAGAATATATTCCAAATGGAATTAATACTAAGAATAGAGATATTTCTTTCTCGATAAATGTTGATAATTATACTAGCAAAGAATTATCTTCTAAGTATTCAACATGCGGGTATCAGCTTAGTCAGTACTTAAAATCTAAACCAATTTCTACTAACTTAAAAGATTTTCTCGAGAATAGAGGTTATGCATCTTCATGTTTTTATGATCTACGTGATGAAGATAGTATCAATGATGAAATGACAGGAAAAATAGAATGTATGCTTTTTGGTACACGTGATCTAGGTTTTGTTAATGGGAAAAGAACGCATATTGATATATCGTTGGTAGAAGGTATTAATGATTACAAAAAAGCTTGTGATGAGTAAGATATATGATTTAATATATACTCTAATGGCCGGTCTTTGACCGGCTTTTTTATTTTAAAGCGGGCCAAAATGAATGAGATTTTAAATATAGGTAAAGAGATTGAAGACTTAAAGCTTAATAATGAGAATTTTTCTCATGCTTGTTATGAATATCTTAAAAATAAGTCAATTAAAGTGGATATCCATGAATTAGAGGATTTTATTGCAAAATGGAGTCTTGAAACAAAAGTTCTTCCAGAACAGGTAAATGTTTATAATGGTTTTGGTCAGCCTCCAATTACTTTGTTTAATAACGGGCACTTTGTTGTTGATCTCTATTTTTGGCAAACATTAGATACTTCGATTCATTCACATTCTTTTAGTGGCGCTTTTCAAGTCCTATATGGAGAGTCAAGACATGAGGTTTTTAAAGTAACTAAAGATGAAGAATTCTTTGATGATATTTTCTTATCTAATTTAGAGTGTATTGTAGATGAGACGCTTGTTACAAATGATATTAGAGAAATTAAGAGGGGACTTGAGTTTTCACATCGTGTCCTCCATGAACATAACCCTACAGTCACTCTTTGTATTAGAACTGTAAATGATAAGTCACCACAGTGGCATCATTTTGATAATGGTTTAAGTATTCAAAAGAGATCCCCTGAAGCAAGTGATATAAAACGTCTATCTATTTTCGATTATCTTATCACTCGAAATCCAAAGCAGGGCCGTGATTACTTAGATCGCCTTATGAATGAATTTTCACCAAGCCTTATTATGAATTTATATGAGGAGTTGTCCTACGATCAAATGGGACTTCAAGAATCCTCTGTTGAAATATTCTTTGAAGCTGTTGTTGATCGTTTTGGTGAGACAAGATGGTTTAAAAGATATATGGACTTCTTTAACTAAAATTTTACCTGAAATAAAAAAAGGCCTCTTAAATAAAAGAGGCCTTCCTATGACCAGTGTTGAAGGGCTTTGGCCATATACTTGATAATCGAGAGAACTATTTTAGCTGATTAACTAGTTTTATTTCTATCTGATTTTACTGACAATATTGTATGTTCTTTAGTTGTTTTTGTACTATAATTACTTATTATTTATCTTAATAATTTTCTAAACACGGTACGAAAATATGGGTGATTTCAATATATTCATTGCTGCAACTTCCAGTGTTATCTTATTTATTTTTGGACTAGAGAATTTTTCAAAAGAGGTTCAAAAAGTTACTGGAGATCAGTTCAGAAAATTTATCGGAAAGGTAACTAATTATACAAGTATTGGTGTTCTCATTGGTGCATTTGTTACAGCAGTTGTTCAATCAAGTTCAGCAACATCTGTCATAGCTATCAGTTTAGTTAATGCTGGTGTTCTGTCTTTTAAAAACTCTGTG
The DNA here is from genome assembly GCF_048381875.1 of Halobacteriovorax sp. Taxonomy (NCBI): domain Bacteria; kingdom Pseudomonadati; phylum Bdellovibrionota; class Bacteriovoracia; order Bacteriovoracales; family Halobacteriovoraceae; genus Halobacteriovorax; species Halobacteriovorax sp. The sequence goes on from NZ_JBLXBP010000001.1 coordinate 139,191, forward strand.
GGTATTATCTTTGGTTCAAATGTTGGTACGACTATTACAGCACAATTGGTTGCTTTTAAATTAACAGCTTTTGGTCCTGTTTTTATTATATTGAGTTTCTTTTTATCATTAATAAAGACGAAGTACTCTGTATTTGCTAAATCATTATTTTATTTTGGTTTTGTTTTCTTTGCCCTACATCTTATTTCTTCAACTCTTGTACCTCTACAAAGTGATGAAAGACTCATCTCATTTTTATCAAAACCTCATAATCCATTCTTAGGAGTTCTGGTTGGTATGATTATAACAGCAGTCGTTCAATCTTCATCTGTTACGACTGGTTTGGCCATCATTCTAACTCAGCAGGGAATTCTATCAGTAGGAAATGCGGTCCCAATTCTAATGGGGGCCAATATCGGAACAACTGTAACGGCCCTTATCTCGATTGTGAATATGGATATCGCTGCAAAGAAAACTGCTTTATCTCACTTCTTATTCAATTTTGGTGGTGTTGTCCTTTTCTTGCCCATCGTTTTTATATGGGGGGATAAGTTTAAATTATTAGCTGATGATCCGGCCATAGCCTTAGCAAACTTCCATCTCATCTTTAATGTAACAACAACCATCATTTTCATTATTGCTATTGATCCTTTTATCCGTTTTGTTGATAAGGTCCTAGGTGAGGGTAAGATGGATTTTGAACGTTTTGATCTGAGTATGTTCTCTCCTGATAATGACTTTAGTGAAATTGAAAGAAATCTCTATTTAAACGTTCCCAAAACATATGATTTTGTCCAAGAAAATTACAATCTTATTACCTTGAGTATTGAAACAAATTATAAAGGTGTTTTCAATGCGGCCAAGAGAAGAATGGATTATGTCGATTATGTAGAAGATGAATTAGTCTCCTTCTTCTCAAATTATATTGCTACTTGTACTAGTGAAGAAGAGATTAATTCTATTGTTCGTATAATGTCGATTTATGAATATATCTTTCAAATTCATGACTCCGTAAAAGACTTATCAGACTTAAAAGACTCTATGGATAAGAATTATATTGAATTAAAAAGTGATCTCATTATTATCATTCGCTCACTGGCAACTCGAACTTTAAGCTTTTTTGAAACAATGTCTAATCCCCATTTGGATGAAGAACAAAAGCGAGAGCTAAAAAAAGAAGTAAATGAATTTCAATTTAATATAATTGAATATAATAAGAGGATTCTAAAACTTATGGCCGCACCTGATCGCCGTGATGCTAGTGTTATTATGCATATGATAACTTATAGTCAGCGTTTAAAGGATAAACTAGTCCATTATCATAATCTTATTAGTGATCATGCGGTATCAAACTCTGATATTAACGACTCTTTATCCACCCACTAAGATTTATGATAAATCCATAAGTGATGATAATTGAAAATGCGATTAGTATACAAAAGACTGTCACATCATCATTTTTTCCAAGCTCGTCTATAATTGGATGATAATTATTAAAGTCATTTAGGAAGTTGGTAAATAAGACTTTATCTCGACTATGAAGTTTAGTGTGATAAACGTGTTTAATTAAGTAGTACAGGCCACAACCGAATATCGTAGTGAGAACAATTCCATAGAAATGAGTATTAGAAACTTTTTTATTAAATTTTGCTGCTGATTTAATATACTCGTCACTAGTTTCAAAATCTTTGATGTCAATAATTGACTTATTTTTTAAAAAGCTTTCTTGTATTACTTGTATTAGGCTTCTGTTATCTCCACTTTCTTTTAAGTTTTTAATCATTTTTTTTCTAATGCCTATTGCTGGAGGTAAAAGAAGTAGAATACTAAAGAATGGAATAACCACTTTATAGATCAAATCGACATCCATAGTAGAGATTATTAGAATTGGAGCTAGAATGAAGGCCAATGAAGCTAGAGAGAATATTTTGTACACATTCTCTTTTTGAAGAACGTAATCATCTTTGCCGTCAATGATGTATACATCAACACTTTTTCCAATTCGATTCTTTAAAAAGCTTTGATTTGTTCCTAAGAAGAGCTTTCTTTGTCCATCTTGATAATATTCAATAACAGGACAAATTGTAGTGGTTCTTGTTGTTCTTCTATTGCTTCGATAAGTTTTAGACTCTTCTTTGAAAGCTATAATTTTACCTTTGATTAATTTAGCGTGTTTTTTGTAATAGGCATTAATTGAATTTATGAAATAGAAAAATGTGATTCCAAAAAATGTCATTGCACCTAAAAAGAAAAGTGGCACTAGCTGTGTAATTAATTTTATATCCATAAATACATTATATGTATTAATTCTATATAAAAAAAGGGATCAAAATGATCCCTTTATATCTTACTCTTCTTCTTCAAGATTATGATAAACAGTGACGACATCATCGTCTTCTTCTAATAAATCAATAAGTCTTTCAAATTGCTTTAAAGTATCTTCGTCATCAATAGCTTTATAGTTAAGAGGAACTCTCTCAAGTCTTGCTTCTTCTGGAGTGATATTAATTTCTTGTAATTTCTTTTGAATATCACCAAATGATTCAACAGGAGCGATAATTTCATAAACTCCATCTTCCAAAGTTATATCTTCTGCACCAGCGTCAATAACTTCTAATTCGAATTCATCTTGATCACTTACATTCTCTTCATTTACTAGAAAGTTTGCTTCTCTTTTAAAAACGAATTCTAATGAGCCAGTTTGTCCTAGAGATCCTTGAACTTTATTGAAATAGCTACGTACATTTGCAACTGTTCTCGTATTATTATCTGTTGAAGCTTCAACGAATACGGCAACTCCGCCTGGGCCATATCCTTCATAATTTATATCTGTGTAGCCAACACCATCTCCACCTTGGCCTTTTTTAATGGCCCGGTCGATATTGTCTTTTGGTACGTTAAACTTCTTACAACGGTCAATAGCTACTTTTAGTAAAAAGTTTGTGTCAGGGTCACCACTTCCACTTTTTGAAGCTAAGAATACGTCTTTTAGGGCTCTAGTGAAGACTTGGCCACGGGCCTTGTCTGCTGCACCTTTTTTTGCCGCGATTTTTGCTGATTTTCTTCCCATAAAATCCTTCTTAAGTAGTTAATTTTTATTACCCTATAGTTTTAGTCAAAAGGCCACGATTCGTCTAGTTTTTGGCCTCCATCAAATAAGATTGTCGATTCTCTATGCAGGCCTAGTAGATCTTTCAAACTCACTGAAATATTTGATAAGTACTGGTAATTTGGAACATACATAGGGGGAATCAATGAATAAATATCTATTATTAATGGCGTTAAATCTTTCAACATTTGCTAGTTTTGGTAATTTTGGTGGCCTTGGAGGTTTCGGTGGACCAGATTTGGACCATGATCCACGATATCGCCATCGTCCACAGGATAATAAGGTTGATGTTGCCAAGTGTGAGATAAAACGCAATGCCCAAGTTTTTCATTTAAATAAGAGAAATTATTCTTTAGATGAGCTTTTTGCACTCGTTGCAACAACTCAAAAAGGTAAGAGTGTTATTGATCAATTAATGCCTTTGTTAGATCAAGGTAAATTAAAAATTTCAAATCTTACAAGTTTTGAAAGACAAAGAAGGGGATTAGGTTCTAGAACATCTGCACTTTTTGATTTCACAACAACAGTACCTACAATCTATATCGGATTTGAAGATGAACTTGGCCTAGTGGCCCATTTCTTCGTACATGAAGCAACTCATGCTCTTGATAAATTAATTCCACAAGAATACGAGGTGGATATGATTTATTATAATGCTTTTAAGCACTTTCAAAAACTATTTGGATTAGATGTAGGGCCAATGAAAGAGTTAAGTGAATATGAAACTCAAAAGATGTATGAGATATATGAAATCAAAGAAAAGAATCGTAATCAGCATATATATCGTGCTGAACGATATGCTTTTGATGAGCAAGGTATTTTTACGAATGAAGTACTAAAAGTAAGTGATTGTTATGAGGATTATGTGCAGGAGCATGTTGAAAAGAATAAATTAAAACTTTATCGCGACACTCCTGATGAGCATATTATCAATGCTTATGGTATTAACACAGATTATCTAAAATAATATTAATACTTATCTACTTTGACTGGGTCTGAGTAGGTACTAAATCGGCCATCAATATCAAAGGTGGCCATTTTTATTTCATATGTTCCAGTTGAAAGATCTTTTATTTCATATTTGTCTAAAACCCAACTTTGATCGTCGTAGATAACAATTGAGTTCCAATCAGGATTACTATTCTTGCGATATAGAATCTCATATCCACCAATTTCATATGGATAAAGACGTGAACCATCGGCTCGCTCTGATGGAGGAGTCCAATTCAACTTTAGTGATATCCGCTTTGTGCCAGTATTTTCCTGCTCACTGCCGCTACCACCACCTCCATTACATGAGGCAATCATAGTTGATAGTAGTACTAAAAATGTCATATTCATTAAAATCTTGAAGTTTTTCATAATGAACTATTCGGCTGATATTACAATAAACTTTATTAAAGTTATTAATAAAATTTAACGATACGTTAACTATGGAAAGAAAAACAATAAAATACACAAGACATTTCTTATTAACCGCAGCTTTATTTGTTGGAAGCAGTGCCTATGCATCAAACTTTGATTCTTATAAAGCGGCCTTCTCAAAACTTAATAGTTACAAAAAAGTTTGTAATTATAGCTCACTTTCAAAGAAGGAAAAGAACGAGGTTATGGCCACTGCCTTTTCTATGATGACTGATCATGATAAGAAACAGCTTTCTAGTGGAGTGAGTAATTATATTGTATTTTTAAAGGATACAAGAAAGCACTTTGCTGAAAAATGTGGACCAGGTCAAAGAAGCAATCAGGAATGTCAGAGCTTATCAAGAAGAGCAAAAACTTTTTATAAGTACGATGTTCAGCTTGGCCTTGATAAGGTTGACTCTTACGTTAGTCAATTTCACTCTCAAATAAAACTAGGTCTTTCACATTGTAAGGATAGTGATAAAGTCATTGCAGATGTAATGGATGATATTCATAGCCGAGTGGATATTAATGATAGTTTGAATAATTCAGAATTTGATACTGCTATTGCTAAAATGGCCCAAGTAGCAAAGGACTTTTCTATCGAATTAAAGGATGAGAGAGTTCCTTTCCCAATTAAGAAAAAGGATACGGATAAGGCCGAATCTATTTATGATTCAGCTTCTGTTGATAATACTGTTTGTTACGATAAGGTTAAAAAGGCCACATTTGTGGACAATATTGAGTCGTTTGCAGGTGAGGTTCTTAATAAGTTTCTCGGGATTTTCAATCCAAAAAAAGTTAAAAGTGTTTCTTTAAAATAGCTCTAGTTAAATGTCGATATTATATCGAAGGTCTCAGTGTAGGCCTTCGATTCAATCTCATCCGATATATTTAAATTAAAAGTAGTATTAATATTAAATTGTATAGGTGAGCAATAGCTCTTTGCTGTATTATTTCTAATTCTTATGTAGATGTAATTATCGCTAAGTGGAGTCCTTCCTCCTAAGCATTCAACACTAAAAGAATCACTTCCTTCCTCAGAAGAAGAAACTTGGAAGTTATAGTCGATAATCTCTTCACAACTTGGTGTAAAGATCGGATTTATATTTCTAGGGCTAAGACCTAGAAGGACTTCATCATTTCCAGCTAGTGTGCCCTGTAATTTTAAGTTCCATTCTCTTGCTTCATTGGTAAATAGATCATCTTGAGTTAAAGAATACTGGAATGATGTTTGATCAACTAATTCAAGGTATCTTTGTTCACTTCCAGGTGTACTAACAGTATTTGTAACTTCCCAACTAAAGTCGTCGATACTTATTCCAGAGTCTATCTTAATTCGAAATCGCTCTAGTGTGGCACCTTCTTTTGAATTAAGTGATACGCGATAGGTTTGCCAATGCCAGCGTTTCCCATCTACTGCATCGTAAACGACATGGTCTCTGATTCTTTGTACATGTTGTACTCCATTTGTCGTTTCAGCAAATATTGTGAGCTCAGCACTTGAGGTCGTTTTAAAGTTTATCTCTAAAGTCATTCCACGAGTGATAACGAAGTCTTCGATGTCGTAGTTGTAAAACCTTGAGCGCCATGCTGTACATGAATATCTACCTTCGTAAACTGTCCATGGGTTAAGAATAAGGCCGTAGAGAGGATTATCTGTATAGCTCTCACATGAGAAACTACCGCCTTTATTACAACTGGCCTGAGTGCTTGTTGTAAGTAAAGCGGTTAGTATAAAGAATATGAAAGCTATACATTTAATCATTTATTCTTATAGTCCGTCTACGCCTGTGAATGCAACATTGATTTCTGCATTGAATGTAGAAGAAGTTGCTTCGTCACCAGCTTCAACAGCAAGGATACCGCGAACAGTTAATGCGTTAGCATTTGTTAGTGCAGACAGAACCTTTCCATTTGCTACACCTGGAGCATCAGAGCTTGAGTTATACACTTCTGTACTAGTTGAAGTAATTTCTTGAGCTGAGCTAACCATTACATCACCGGCACTTAGGCTGCTTGTTGCATTACCTAGTGTTTGTTGTCCAAATACTGAAGATCCTGCTGATACAAAAACCATCTTTTCGAGAGTAACAGCGATGTCATTTGTTGAACTGGTAAGTGACTTAGCAATTTTTAGATAGTCACCTTTAAAAAGAAGCATTTGAGACTTGATTTCAAATTTGACGTATCTAATATTTTCTTCACCATCAAATGTTCCTAGGTCAAGAGTTGCATCTTGACTGTAAGTACCAAAAGTCGTTGAAGCAAGAGTTGCATCACAATCATTAAGGCTTACATCTTTTCCACAATCAGCAAGTGCAATTTTGATGCTGCTTACTTTTGGTGAAAATAGACCAGATAGAGTGATTGAACCGTTTGCGCTTGAGTCTGCTGCAAATGTGCTAAGGCTTAGTGCCATGGCCGCAATTGTAAATTTCATAAATTTCATTATTTTCTCCTTTTAATGAACTTATTTGTTTGTTTTAATCATTATTGACTTTAAACTTAGTGGTATAGACTTATGATTCACCCATTCATCATGATCAATACCGTAAAGTGGTATGATCGTGAGGTTTAGGTGTTCAGGAAAAACTTCATTAGGAAACTTCTCGCTAAATTGCTTTCTTAATAATTTCAGATGTCCCGATAGTGACGATTCTGTAATAATTGTTTTTCTATTTGGAAGTAGGTGGTTTCTAATATTTAACTCAAATGGATAGAACTCTTTATCAATAGTAACTCCTTTACTTTCAAATCCTGTAAGTGGATCAGTATAGATAAGTTTCATTTTAAAGAATGTATATGCATTACCTTTATTTGAAGTAGCCGATAGCAGTTTCTTGTTTTCAGAATTGTATTTTATAAACTTTAACATTGGAGAAACTTGAGAGTTCTTTGTCGTATAATATACTTCTCCAAGAACCATGGAAGTCGATGCTTGTGGAAACTCTATCTCAAAGCCTGCATGATAACTTCCATTATTAAGTTGTTCAGGTATATCTATTTGTAAACTGTATGTTGCTTTTGATTTTGCAGCTAACTGCATTTCAATATCAAAAACTTGTCTTCCACTTTCATCAAGTAAACTCATGAATGGAGTTAGTGATCTTTCAATTTTTATTCCTGGTTGGCTTGGTAGGAAGCTATATGATCCATCTCTTGATTGAATTAATTCTCTTTTTTGAATTGAGAACTTGCAATTCATATCTGTTGGGTTTTCAATAACAATACTTCTCGTCTTATCTGAACTTTCAAGATAATGCTTTATTGCAGGGTGATCCTTTTTACCATTTCCATCTGCAAGAAGTACGATACATGCTTGAGTTGAAAATGTTGTAATTGTCATTATAAGTAATATTATTTTTTTCATTTCTTACCTAAAAAATTATTGCACGAAGTATAAACTTCTTTCTCTTTTAACGACTACTTGTTGCATCTCAGAGTTAGAGAATTTTGCTTTAATTTGAATCTTATTATCACGTTTAAGCTCATTTCGTATACTTCTTAAGTCGACTTTTACAGACCAATTTCCTGGATAGAATTCTTCTATTTGAGTTTCAATAGGTGTGTCGTTGATTTTTATTGAGATGCTTTCCAGTCTTGTTAACTGTGTAAGGCTTGTGTCGATATTAAGGATGGCCTCATAGTTTGGAGCCGAGAGAATATTACTATCAAAATCAGTTAGTATTGACTCATCTTGACTTAGATCAGTGGCTTCTATGACTTCATATGCAATGCTCTTAACTGCCATATTATCTTCTGGAAAGTTCAAAATGATCTCTCTTTGTACTTCTTCGTAGCTAGAGTCGTTTACAGTTGCAATTAGTTTATATCTTCCATTTTTAAGTTTTGAATAATTCGTTGTATAGATACCGATACCACTTGCTGCTATGATTTCTCCGGTACTGCTAATGAGACGATATTCGACATTATTCATAAAGCTATCAAGGTCTTTGTCGTAGGCATCATTGCGGTTAATGTCGATGTATGAAAAGACCTTAAATGTAGAAATCTGTTCTAGTGCAAAATCAACACGAACCTGACTATTCTTTATCACTTTAATACCTTTATTATATACTTTAGAAATAAGTGATTTTGCTGTTACTTGTCTTTCAATTAGTGAGATATGATCAATATCTGGCTTGAGCTCACTGATTTTGTAGTTACCATTCTTATCAGTTACTGCACTTCCTGTTACGCTGTAGATATTTAAGTCGGCCACACCGTCTTCATCTTCTTCACACTTCTGATTTTGGTTCTCGTCAATACAAATTCGACCTATGATCTCTCCGGTTTTCTTACCACCAAATGCATCTTCAACTCTTCGAGGTGTCTTTGCTCCAAAGCGGTATTGAAAACGAATACCGACTTGGTAGTCAACTTCATCATAGTAGTTATCATTTTCAGCTCTTGCATAAACCTCAAGGGTGAAGTCATTATTTGTATCAGTACGAAGTCCAGCTTCAATATAATCGAGGTCAGTTTGTGTCTGTGTTACATAGTCTTTTCTTTGTCCTTGTTCATGGCCGGCCCTAATATATGCGCTACCATTAAAGTAACGGTTACTTATATCAAAATGTGCCCCAATATTGCTTCTTGTTTGATATGAATTTTCACCAAATGATTCATACTCTAATGAGCCACTTAATGTTATTTTTGGGGTTTGGTAGCTGACATTTACTGTTATAAAAGGCTCATTACTATAACTCTGTCCCTGATAGATCGCATCGTCACTATATGTTACATCTGCAACTCCAGCTCTTAGGGCAGCATATAGTTTCTTATTTCTCATGGAGAAAGTGATGAACTTTCGTTTTTCACTTTTTTCGCTACTTTTAATATCTTGATAATTTAAGCTTGATTCAAGCCCACTTCCCATAGGAAAGCTTATTCTGATGTTATTGCTATTTCTTAACTCTCTTTGACCACTTCCTGTTTCAAAATGATCATTAATAAGTTCATCGCTTCTTTCTAACTCAAATAGAACACCTTCAAAATTATATGAAAGGCCCGCATTATTATAAATGACTTCTTGGAAGCGATCATTTTTATAACCTGAAGTGATAGCTATTGGTAGGTTCTTTCTGACCATATAATTAAGGGCCGTCCTATAATCTTGAATTACTCCACGTTGTGGATCATCAGCAATTGTAAGTGATGGAGCAAAGCTTAATTTGTCATTTGGATTAAATACTCCACGATAACCAATTGAGCCTGACGTTTCACCAGTGTCTGTGTTTTGATTGATCATGACAAATGTTCTCTGACCTGGGAGTGGGTCGTATTGAATCATGGCCGCGGTATTTAGCTCATCATCTTCATTTACACCGATTAGAGTTCCGACTTGTAGATTAGGTAATATATTTCGAGTATATGCAAAACCATCTCTCGTATCGTTTCCAATATTTGTATCAATATCTAAGTCTACATTTTCTCCTGCACTAAATCTCCACTTGTCTCCATCAAAATGAAACGTTCCTCTAGCATCAGAGTATTGCCCATTCACCATATTTGCTTGGATATAGCTTGAGAGTGATACATAATCAGACAGGGCCCCGTTAGAATTCAAAATAACTGAACTCAAGTTGGAATCCTTACCATCAATACTCATATAGTCATTTGTTATGGTAAGTGTTGTATCGAGATAATTTCCTTGTCGATCTTGATTGTTAGCAGAGTTTACAAACTTTACTTGAAACTTCTTCTCAAAGCGTGTGATACTACCATTTGTCCTAGCCTTAATGATAAATGCAGCATATGTACTTGTTTGATTTTTAAAGTTTACCTGTACTGGAATTAACTTTGATTCATTAGCGTCAATCTCAATTGGTGCCTTTGATATATTTATGGCAACATCAGGAGTTAAGTTTTCTATGCTAAATTGATATGTTTCTCTAGCGTTACCAGTGTTTTTTATTTTTAGATTTAGTCGATAGTTCTTCTTGTTTGTTGTTAGGTTACGATCGGGATTATAGAAATCAAGATTTTGTTTCTTTGCAATGACAAAGCTTAAGCTTGTTTTAATTTCTTCACCAGTCATTGTGTCTCTAAATACAATATTAAGTTCATGTATGAGACCGGCATCAGCAAAGCTTGGGGTGTATGTGTAGAAAGTTAAGTAATTTAATTCACCAGCCTTGAGATTGGCATTTGTTGGGCCTTCTGTTCTCCATTGTTGATTACTTTCAAACTCAATATCGTAATTAGCATCATTTCTAGATTTAAATGGTAGTACTTGAATTGAGATTTCACCAGGAGAGACTGTTTTATCAGGTAGCATGCTGATATCTAGAGACGAAGCTGATACTAAAGTATGTAGTAATAGACTTAAAAAGAGTAGGGACGTATTTATAAATTTCATAGCGCCGATATAATAGCTTTATTCAGTTGAATTTATTCATCAAATTGGACTATTTACGGCCATGTATTAAATTTGTACATGACCGTTATCAGCATATTTGGATTATTTTATGATTTTAAACTAGATTTGTTCGTTTTTTATAAAAGGCCAAATTTTAACTAGTCGGTTTTTTTATAATTTAACTGTATATTCTTTTACAATAATACTATCTTTTTTAAGGCGTGATTTTACAGTTAGAGTAAAATCTCTTTCACCTTCACAGCGGTACCTTAACTTAAACCAAATAAGTCCTCTTGAAGCCTTATCTTCTAATGCAACACAAGTTGAACGATGTCCTTGTTCTACTTCAGAAACTACAGAAGCGACTTCTTCGCTTTCAATAAGTGTTTCAACTGCTTCCTGAAATATTCTTTGTGACTCTTCAATATCTCTCATATCAGGGAAACTAATATCTCCAGGGAAGCCAATACTAATTCCTGCATTTGCGTTTAGTGAGAATGCGCAAACTAATGCCATAACTACGTTTTTCATATATTACCTCGTTGTTTTCAATTTAATTAGACTCAAATATTCTAGTTCGTTTGATATGTCAAACAGGTGTAAATACCTGATAAAATAACTGTATAACTCATTGATAATATTAAGTTGATAATTGCTGTAATCAATGGATAGAATAACTTATGAAATTATTTACTCTCATCTCTTTTCTTTTTTTAGTCTCATGTAGTTCAACAACATATAACAAGACTGTTGATTACGTGGATATTAATCGTTTTATGGGAAAATGGTATGTTCTAAGTGCCCGTGCCACATTTCTTGAAGAAGGGGCCCATAACTCTCTTGAGATTTATAAATGGAATAAAGAGAAACAACGTATTGATATCGATTTCTCATTTAATGAAGATTCATTTGAAGGTGAGTTAAAAGAGATTCCTCAAAAAGCTTGGATTATTAATAAGGAAACGAATGCTCATTGGGAAGTCTCTCCATTTTGGCCACTTTATTTTGATTATCTTGTGATTGCAATGGATCCTGATTATCAGTGGGTTGCTATTGGTGTTCCTGATGAGAAGTATCTTTGGATAATGGCCAGAGATTGGCGTAATCCTGAACCTATTATCAAGAAAGTCACGAGAGAGGTAAGTGAGCTAGGTTACTCAGTTAAAGACTTAGTTGATGTAAATCATAAGTGGGACTAGTCTAGGAAGTATTCAGCAACTCCATATAAACCATTCTGTTCAAATGGGAAGATGACTGAATCATTCACTGGATTATAGTCAAATTGAACACCTCGACAATTAAACCCTGTCATTGTCCAAGGTAGCGCTCCTAGGTCTGTATTTGTGGTTAGGTTGTGGGCATATAAGCGTGAACCATTACAATAGTACATATAGTCTACACCCGATCTTCTTGCGTATGTAAACCCATCATCGATATTTCTAGGAGTGTAGGCAATCTGCTCAACTGTTCCATTACTGTTAAGTGCAATAACACGACGTTGGGCACCACGATACATTTTTGCCATAATATAGCGGTTGGCATTACTATCGTAGAAAATATTTCTAAAGTCATCCCAGTATTCATAGAAACATGTTGACCCATCTACTGGTCCTGATTGTAGAGCAGAACAACTTTCACCTGAATTCTCATATCCAATTTTACCCATAATATGAGACTGGCGGTAGCTATCTGTTGAATCATATTTCTTAAGCATGAAGTCTTCATAGCGCTGTGTTGTCGGGTTATAACTCATACGGTTCATAAAGAGTTGTCCATTTGCAAAACCAAGTGGAAGTCCGCGGTTATTATTACCATCAGTATCAATATCTGCCCCAATCATACCATCAGACGTTGGATCGTAATATGGAGTTCCCCCTGTATTATATAGGATATCTTCCCAAAGTCCTGTGCCTCGATTAAGCATGGCCATACGTCCATAGTGAGTATGTCTATCTGAATAAATATTTCCAGTAGCACGATCAACCATCATCCAGTATGCGTTTCTAACTGGCTGAACATCAGCTTGAGTCGTCGTATCTTGTGAAGCAATTGTACCGTTACCAGCAACAATATTGATATTCCCGTCTGGTGTGAATTGTTTAATATAATAAGATCTTGTATCGTTAACGACAATATCACCAGTATTAAGTCTTACAACTCTTGATATGTCTGCAAATCTTGCGTTAACGGCATTGACTCCATCTCCGTATCCATAGCCTTGACCAAAGATTGTGACAACATTTCCATCACCATCAAGTGTTCTAATTCTACCACGATCGTTAAAGTATATTTTTCCAGTTTTAGTAACAAAGACAGAATAGATATCCATGTTACAAGAAGTGGCCGGCGTTCCATCTGCACATTCTCCTCGTGTACCAGAACCAAGTATTCTCGTATATGTACCATCAAAGTTGTTTCTGTTAACATAACTTCTTGCTACAGTAACATATGAATTACCATCCATTCCTGTGTAGTTGTAATAGTGATACCAACGGTAACTATTATCAAATGGAGTAATTGCCTGACCGGTTGTAGGGTCAAAGTATACTCTTGCGTATGTATAATCTGAAGTCGATGTGTACATATCACATCCAGGGAAGTTCTTATGGTGATACGCGTGACCAGTCATTCCTTCAATTACTGAAGTACTAGTATTATATTTTAAACCAATGTAACCAATTCGACATTTTGATAAGTCTTGAGTCGCTTGCCAACCATCACCAGTCCCTCCAAGATATAGTGATTCTACTTGTCCTGTAGATGCCTTATAGACTCTAACTCTGAAACTACCAGCTGTTTCAATACTTTCAGCTCGTTCAGAATTAAACCAGATGTCACCATTTGGAAGAGGAGTGAATAACATCGCGTTTGTACGATATTCCCATGTTCCATTATGAGTTAATTGCAGATCAAGTGGGTTTGTTACAGTGTCTGCTGTATTTGAGCCACCACCAATTATAGTTTCAATTGTCGGGTTATCCATATTTAAATCAACACGACGAATTCTATTATAGTCATAAATTAGAAGTCGACCTTGATAATCAAGCGCAATTTTTAAAGGGTATCTAAGTGTTGCACTTTCAGCTGGACCACCGTCTCCTGTACTCGTTCCTGTTGTTGTAATGAATAGTTTTTGCTTACCATCTGCTGGATCAACTGTAAGAATCCCTCTTTTGTAGTCTGCAAAATAGATATTTCCATCATCTGTGAAGACAAGTGAATTGATATCAACTGAGTCTCCAACAGTTTTATTGAAGAAAAGTGCTGTACGAGCATCACCACCAAGTCCGGCCTCAGTGTTACCAGCGATAATTTTGATCTTATCAGCATTAAGAGGTGTTGAAATTAGTTGGGTACTAATTGCTGAAGTATTTGTTACTTTAACACGTATTTTATAAGACGTTGCTAGAGGTGAACCACCTGTCCATTTATAACAACCCTCATTTGTATCTAGGGTAATACTTGGACAGCCGTGATTAGTATGAGGTGCAATCCCTTGGGCACCAGCAATGGCCGTGAAAGTTTTTTCATCTTGAGTATAGTATAAGTTTATTGCTGTTGAATCTAGTCCCAGAATATCATCAACTTTCCATCTAATATAAACGTCAGAACCTGTTGGAACTGATGAGTCTAAACGAGTAGGAGGGATTGATGTTGTATCTGAATTTGCAGCTGCAACGTCCCAGATTGATGGTGGATCAAATTTTGTATATCCAATCGCATTATAATCAGTATTTAATGTTGTTGTATTTGTTGAAATATTTCCTGCTTCATCTTTTACCCATGCATAGACATTATAATTTGCTGGTTGCCATCCAAGTAAATGTGAAAAATCTACGATCGTTACATTTGCAGCAGGTGACATACCTATTGATGGAGAGTTAAGCGCTAACCAACATTCATCTCCAGCTGCCGGTGCAGTTGTATCATTTGTCTTTAGACATAATTCAGTGATGTAGACGTTTGAATTCTGTGAGTTCGCATTAATAGTATAAGGAATAAAGTTAGTTGGTGAAGGATCTGGCTCCGTCGTTGAGATTGATGTTACAACTGGAAGGCCAGTTTCTCTAATCCAAGTACCGCTTACATTAGTCGTATTACTTGATGCGTTTGTTTGTGCAAAGTTATAGTTATTTGATAAATCAGCAGCTGTCGTTGCTGTCGTCCAAGACCATACTCCTGAAGAACAAGTCGTTGTCGTCGTTTGTGCCCCAGAGATATTTATTGTTAGGCCATTTTCACATGTACCTGTGAAAGTTGCTGTTGATCCGTTATTTTTGATTGTAGCAGTATCAATTGCAAGAGCAGGAAAGTTAGAGTCTCTTGTCCAAGTATAAGAAAGAGTTGATGTATTTCCTGCCGAATCAGATTGTGTAAATGTAAATGTTCTTGTTGCATCTGTCGTGTACGTTTGAGAAGTCCAGCTCCAGTTCGCAGCAGAACAACTGATCGTATCTGTTTCTTGATTTGATATTGCAATAGTATTATTTCCTTCACATGAACCTGAAACAGTAATGCTATCAGTATATCTAATTTCAGTTGGGTTCTGACCAATATTGATTTCAAAAGGTACAGTCGCTTGAAATGCTGGTGGAGTCGCATCTCTTTCCCAAGATAGTGAGAGTGCTGGAGAAGAAGTATTTCCAGCAGCATCTGTTTGAACAAGGTTATACACATATGTACCATCTGCTGTTTTTGGAGACGGTGTCCATGACCATGTTCCAGATGAACAATTAAATGATGTTGTTTCATCACCTGTAACATAGATTGTATAATTACCTTCACATGTACCAGACCATGCATTAGGCGTGTTCTGATTAGTGAAGTCTGGTGATATACCAGCTGTTTTTGTCATAACTGGTGCAACTTCATCTCTAATGAAAGTACGTGAAATAGTTGTAGAATTTCCAGCAGCATCAACTTGATTTAGTGTTACAACCTTTGAACCGTCTCCATCAGAGAAATTAACAGTTTGTGAAAACGTTCCAGCTGAACATGCTATTGTAAAGTTGGCTTGAATATCTCCTGATATATTAATATCTCTACCTGCCTCACAATTACCAGTGATCGTTGTACTTGATAGGTGATAAGAGTTATTTGCTGGAGAGCTATAACTTAGAGCAGGGGCAATAGAGTCAATTGTAAAGACATTCGATTGCACAGTAGATGAATTTCCTGCTAGGTCAGTAAAGCTAACTCTAAAGCGTGCAGTGGTCGTGTTAATTGATGGAACTGTCCAAGCCTTTGTAAAAGTTTGACTTGATATTGGGCCATTAATAGCTGCAGTTGTCCCAAGGCTAGACCAAGTTGATCCATTGTAAAAATCAACGCTAAAGTTTTGACTTGAAGATGTACTTGCATCTGTCGCATCCCAAGTTAGATTTATTGAATTACCACCTTTTTGAATAGTAGGTGTGGTTAGTGCTAAAGTTGGATTAATTGTATCGTAATAAACATAGAGATCATTTGATGACGTTGAAACGTTACCATTAGGATCTTTAGACCATGCTTTTAAGATGTGTAAACCTTGTGTTGTAGAGGCTAGAGTGTAAGTAGTTGCACTTGCTGTTGTTGTACAACTTACCCAGCCAGCATCACCAGCAGTAGGTTGAGTACCTTCATTTATTAGAACTTGTGAAATATCACTACAGCTACTTACTGTCATGGTATTAACAGTTGAATTTGTATATGTAGCTGATGTTAGAGCAATAGCTGGAGGCGCTGATGGAGTTTTGTCATTTACTGTGATTGTAACAGTTTCCGGTGTAACTGCATCAAGTGATCCATCATTTGCAATAAAAGTAAATGTATCTGTCCCGTTAAAATTCACATTACTTGTATAAGTACAAGTAAGGTCTGTTCCATATGATCCTGTCGTAATACAGTTTGTCAGAGTTCCATTACTTGGTGATGAAACAATTTTATATGTAAGAGGATCTCCATCTACATCACTTGCGTTACTTAAAGTGATTGATAGAGCAGTATTATCATCTGTTGTAAACGATTGATTAGCGACCATTACAGGAGCATCGTTAATTGAGTTTATCGTAATATTAACTGTTGCCGTTGTTGAATCAAGAGCTCCATCATTTACTTTATATGTAAATGAAGTCGTACCATTAAAGTTTAATGCAGGAGTATATGTACATGATCTTGATGTTCCACCTACACAGCTTACTGTTCCAGAGGCAGGGTTTGTTACTTTGATATAACTTAAAGTATCACCATCAATATCTGCACCAGCTGTTAAATCAAATGTCAGAGGAGTATCTTCGTTTGTTGATACTGATTGCGAAGCCGCTAATGTTGGAGCATCATTAACTGGATTGATTGTTAGGTTTACTGTAGCGTTTGTGACAGCTGTTCCTGTACCGTCTGTTGCGATATATGTAAATGAATCACTTCCGTTGTAGTTAGCATTAGGTGTATATGTACATGTTAAGTCAGTTCCATAAGTTGTTGTAATACAATTTGTTAGGCTTCCATTTGTTGGAGCTGCTACTAATTTATAAGTTAATGCATCACCATCTACATCGGTTGCATTATTTAAAGTGAAATTAACAGCTGTATCCTCATTCGTTGAAATACTTTGATTAGCTCCCATTACTGGAACATCATTTACAGCTGTTACATTTACAGTAACTGTTGCAATGTTTGAATCTAATGCCCCGTCATTTACTTTATATGTAAATGTAGTAGGGCCATTAAAGTTTAAATCTGGTGTATATGTACAGGCCGTTGAATTTCCTCCTGTACAAGAAAGTGTACCATCAGCAGGATTTGAAACGATGATATAAGAAAGTGTCGAACCTTCAATGTCAGATCCTGTATTGAGGTTGAAATTTAGTGGTGTATCTTCAGCAGTTGTAACTGATTGAGTAGATGCAAGGGTTGGAGCATCGTTTACAGGTGTTACATTTATTGTCACTGTAGAATCTGTTGATGAATCTGTTAATGTGTCATTACCACGATATGTAAAGGTATCAACTCCGTTGAAATTTAGATTTGGAGTGTAAGTACAAGTCACATCAGTCGAGTATGAGCCAGTTGCAATACAATTTGTAAGTGTTCCATTAGCTGGTGCGGTAATTAATTTATATTGTAGAGTTTGTGCCGGAAGATCGACATCTGTTGCACCATTAAGAGTTAATGTTAGAACGTTATCTTCTGCAATTGTTTCTGATTGGTCACCAACCATTACAGGAGCATCATTTTCAGATGTAACATTTATTGTTACTGTCGCTGTTGTTGAATCAAGTGCTCCATCATTTACTTTGTAAGTAAATGTAGTGGAACCATTGAAATTCAAGTCTGGAGTATATGTACAATCACGTGATGTCCCACCAGTACAAGAAAGTGTTCCATCAGCTGGGCCACTAACAATAATATAGTCAAGTGGATCAGATTCAATATCGGCCCCAGCATTTAAAGTGAAGTTAAGTGGTGTGTCTTCATTAGTACTTACTGTCTGTGTTAATGCTAGTGTTGGAGCATCATTAATCGGATTTATTGTTAACGAAATTGTTGCAGTAGTCGTTGCATCTGTGATGCTATCAAATGCGATGTAAGTGAATGAATCACTGCCATTATAGTTTGCATTTGGCGTGTATGTACAATCAATATCACTTGCGTAACTACCTGTTGTAATACAATTAGAAAGTACTCCATTTGCTGGAGGTGTTACAACCTTATAAGTTAATGTATCACCATCAACATCAGTTGCTCCATTTAATATAAAATTTATGGCCGTATCTTCATCTGTTGTAATACTCTGATCAGCTGCCATAACAGGTGCATCATTAATTGAGTTTACTGTGATTGTTACTGTTGCAGTTGTCGAGTCTAGCTCACCATCATCTACTTTATACGTGAAAGAATCCGTTCCGTTGAAGTTAGTGTTTGGATCGTATGTACAATCTCTTAATGTCCCTTGAGAACAGCTAAGGACTCCGTTAGATGTCGAAGAAAGAATTGTATAATTTAATGTCGTTCCTTCAATGTCGCTTCCTGCATTTAGGTTGAAGCTTAATTGTGTATCTTCATCAGTTGATTCGGCCTGAGTTGCAGCAAGTGTTGGGGCATCGTTAACTGGAGTGATTGTGAATGAAACCGTTGCACTTGTAGCAGAATCAAGAGCTCCATCATTTGCCACATATGTGAAGCTGTCGCTACCATTGAAATTAGCATTTGGCGTATAGTCACATGTTAGATCTTGGCCATATGTTCCAGTTGTAATACAATTTGTTATCGTTCCATTTGTTGTTGAATTTGTTATCTTATAAGATAGGCTAGCTTGAGTATTATCAATGTCGCTAGCCTGACTAATAGTAAAAGATATTGGATTGTCTTCTGGTGTAGTAAATGACTGGTTTGCAGCAACCACTGGAGCATCGTTTACATTTAAAACTGTAAGATCAACCGTTGCTTCAGTAGAATCTAGTTCACCATCGTTAACTTTGTAAGTAAATGAATCAGGGCCAACATAATCGGCGTTAGGAGTGTAAGTACAGTTATTAGTGTCCGTTACACAACTAAGTGATCCATTTGTCGGTGTCGAAGTCAGAATATAGTTTATGCTAGGTGAATCTACATCATAACCTTCAGTTAGTGTAAAATTATGGACTGTATCTTCTGTAACATTTACTGCCTGGTTTGCAGCAAGTGTTGGAGCATCATTATATAAGACAACATCTAAAGAATAACTGAACTCATGGTGAGGTATCGTTGTATCAACATTAGCATCACCAGCATTCTTTCTACCGATTCTTAGTGTTACTGTAACATTTGGAGCAGAATCAGCAGGTGGGATATAGAGCCATGTATTCGAGTTTGAAACAGTTTGTGTTGTTGTTCCATCGTTAAGAATCCATTGATAGGCCAATGTATAATCAGTATCCCAGTGAACTGCACTTGTTGTAAATGTATTTGGATTTAATCCCGCATTTCTTTCATCATTAGCTAGATCTGAATTTAGATCTTCGTGAAGAATTTCAGGAATTGTTAATGATTGGATTTTTGGGGCTGCTTCTTTTAGAATTTGTACATTTTCACCTTCTGTAATCTCTGCAAAAACAGTTGCTACATCAGTACTATTTTCTAATTCTGAATAAACAGTTGCATAGTCTAGAGTAGACTGATCGATTTTATTTGTAATAATATCTTCTGCTTCTTCAAGATAAAGAGCAAATTCCTCTGTTGGATTGTAAGTAATATCTGTATTAGTTATTTTTGCTAATAGACTTGATACGGCCGTAATATTTTGTGGACGATAATAGCTTGTAACAACCTTTTCTAATTCTTCACTACATCCAGTTATTTTTACCTTGTATCTGGCCGGTGTTGAACTTTCTAGTCCTAGCTCTCTTACATCAAAAGAAAAAGCTGTTGATTGATCAACTCCATTGAAAGTAATTGGATTATCTTCTAGTGGAGTCATTGTTACTAAGTCGAATAATTCAATACGTGGATCGATACATGTTACTGCTGCATAGACGTTACTGCTAAAGAGGCCATTGTCTGTTTTTGTGATAAGTCCATTTAGGGGAGGTATCTCACCTTGAATCTTTGGTATAACGACAACGTTATTATTAGAGCCTGAAGATTGAGAAGCTTCATCTTCACTTTCAGTGGATGATTCTTCTTCGGTGCTTTGAACAGACTTTGCATAAGTATAAGTTTTTTCTTCTTCGTCTTTTGAAGGACTTTTTTTGTCTTTTATTTGTTCATTGATTGCTTTGGCATAATTTGGATCAAAGTAATCAGCTTGCGGTGCATAAGATGATCCAGTGTATGTAGATGGATTACGTTTTTTTATTTTAATTTTTTTCTTCTTAGGGGCCAGTTTTGAAATATTGCTATCACCAAGATCGGCCTCTAATGTACTTGCACCATCTGTGTTTGAATATAATGAAGGTATTGAGGAAGGTCCTCTTTTTCCAATACTATTATAAAGTTTCTTTTTTACTTTAGGTTTAACGAGTTCATACTTTAGCCCTGTCCTCTTTGCGAGCTCACTATAATTTCCTGCGCTTTTTTCATTTGATGAAAAAATCCAATAAGAAAAAGTGAATATTATAGTGAGGATAACTCCTACACCAAGACTAAGTTTCTTCAATTATCTTTCCTTTTTCCGCCAACGTACTGATTTTGTTTGTTTAGTTAACGATAATTGTTGCTCAATACTTTTCGTCTCTTTTTACTGATTTCTTAACATTTTATACATAATCTACCTGTTTACGTGTAAACAGCTACTTAGTAGCTGTTTCTACAGTTGTCATTGATTTTTGTGGCAATAATCTGTGTTGTTTAGCTTAGATTTTATGAATATTCAGATACTTGCTAATTAGCAAATTCATAGACGTGATTTATTTAGTATGAGGATTTATTTATATTTTAGATAAGAATTAGCGTTTTTGAGGAAATATTATTGACCTAGTCTCAAAAATGTCTTGAAACTAGGTCATATTGTCATTTTATTCAGCTGCGAAGTAACCAATATAATCGATTTCGCATGATTTTGGGTTAACTGCAACGGCAGCATTAAACCAACCTGAGTGGAAGCTTCCAACTGCAGAATAGATTAACTTGTCTTCTTTAAATGAGTTTAGTTCATGGCCTCGGTCGTTAAGTAATTTTTTTCCGGCCTCTAATGTCGTCTCTAACGTCACTTCTAAGGGTCTATCAGATCTTAATTCATAACGAAGTTCATTGCTCACTTCAGTTAAGCATGCATTTGTCATAAATGATGTGAGGATCGTAGTTGTGATAAGTGTTGCTTTTAAGATGTGTGCCATTATTAGCTCCTATTGTGGGAAAGTGAAGTAATGGCCGCATCCTAACTTTAGGTTTTTTACTCGTCAATATTGTATGTAAACTATCTACTCTTATAGTGAGTAACTTAACAAAAAACTAATAATTTTCTACTGCAAATTGTAGTAATTTAGCTTCATCTGGTATTTCAATTCTTCTCCCTTCTCTATGAATGAGCTGTTGCTCCTCTAGTTCTGTTAAGACGCGGGCAACACTTTCAAATGTACTCATAGCAAAGTCTGCGATTTCTTTTCTTGTCCATGTATGATCGGGGTTTTTTAATTTGAGATAGGTTAGTGCTTCAACAATCCTGCGCTTAACTGACTTATCTGCCATTCCCGCAAGCCTTGTTTCAGCTGCACCTAATTCTTCGGCCATAAGCTTTGTCATCTGCTTTAAAAGCGCTGGGTTTGTTAAGCAAATATTGTCACATTGTTCACGGCTTATAATGAGAACTTTTCCCTTCTTCAAGCAAACAGCATTTGCATGATAGGGAGAATTACTAAAGTATGAGCGATGACCAAATATATCACCCTTGGTGAATACTCTTAAGAAGCTCTCTTTTCCACTCGGTGTATTAAAGTAAAGACCAAAGATACCTTCCTGTACAATATAGAGAAGGTCTGCTGCTTCACCTTCGCTATAGACTGGATCTCCTTTTGAGTATTCTTTGATTAATTTATTTGGAAGTTGTTTTAATATTTCTTCAAGCATCATATTCCTAAATTTCTGCACTTACTAATTTAAGTGTTATTTGATGGTCATCAAAGTATGTATTCATTTATTATATATAATTAAGATGTTGAAATGAAGTAGATTTCAAAAATATAAAGGTGGTTTATGGATACTTTTTTATGGCCCTTAGTAGGGGGGATATTAATTGGACTCTCTGCGGCAATGTTGTTGTTATTTAATGGACGTGTCGCTGGTATATCAGGGATTCTCTTTAACTGTCATAAGGCATTTGTAGGAGAGGGATGGCGAGTCTTCTTTATTGTGGGGCTCATTGTAGGAGGAGTTCTAATTAAGTTTATTAGTCCCGAGTTCTTCAGTTTTGATATTAATCTTAGCTTTCCTAGGGCCATTATTGCTGGGCTATTGGTAGGAGTGGGTACAAAACTAGGCTCTGGTTGTACTTCAGGTCATGGAGTTTGTGGTCTAGCAAGACTATCAAAGAGATCTTTTATTGCCACAATTACATTCATGTTAACTGGAGCAATAACAGTATTTATTATGGGACAATTAGGAGCAACGATATGAAAAATATAATGGCCTTATTATCTGGTGCTGTTTTTGGAATTGGACTTTCTGTTTCAGGGATGGTGAATCCTAAAAAGGTTATCGGCTTCCTTGATATAGCAGGGTCTCAAACTCCTTGGGATGCAGCTCTTGTTTTTGTTATGGGAGGAGCAGTTGTAATAGGACTTGCAGCAACTCACCTTATTAGAATGAGACAGAATCCAGTATGTGATTCACAATTTCATATGCCTACTAATAAGTTGGTGGATAAGAAGCTTGTAAGTGGTGCAGCTTTATTTGGAATTGGTTGGGGAGTCGCTGGGATTTGCCCAGGGCCTGCTCTTGTGAATATTGTGCAATTAAATTCACAAATCTTCGCATTTATTGCCTCAATGCTTATTGGGCAATTTGTAGTGACAAAAATAGTTAAATAGAAAATATCAATAATGATAGTTGACTAGTTTTACTCGTCGCATATATTCTATAGTGTATGTACGAGTATTTAAATACATTCTTAGCGGGAACCGGTATTAGTGTTCCCGAACTCTGGTCAGCTATCATTTATATTTGCATCACAGTAGGTGCTTCTTTCTATCTTATATCGATGGGTATCTCTGGCCTATCATTACAAAATCTATCGAATAAAGAACCAGATAAAAAAATACAAACATCTATCATGTGTTTTGCTCAAGCTGTTGTTTGCTTCTTTATAATTGCTCACTTTTTTATGCCTATCTATTCAAAAGCTAAAGTTGCAACGACACTTTTGATGTTTATTTGCACATACACAGCTCGCTATTATTACTGGGAAAACTTATCAAAAGTATTTGATGAACCAAAAGTGATGCGATGGGTATATAAATCAATTGTCTTTGGTGCAATTTCTCTGTGTCTTATCCATTTGTTGTGGATGGCCTTTTATGATGTGCATACGTGCTGCTTAGGGCCTAATCTTATTAAAAGTAATGCAAGTAACTTTATCTTAAAAGTACAGATCCCCTTTGTTCTTAATAAGTCCTTTAGTGGCCTAGTTGCTTTTTTCACATTGGCGGTTTCAGTAGTTTATATAAGGTTTTTCTTAATCTCACTAAAGCAAGGTGATCGTTTGATGATTTTTGGCCTGCTCTTAAGTGTCCTTAATATTTTATATACGACAAGTTTCCATGCTTTTGGCTTTCAGTATTGGATTCCTCTTTATTTTATCGTCGATCTTATAGAGTATACAAGACTACAACAGCTAGAGCTTTCACAGTCACGAGAGAAATATCGCTCGCATGATGAATCATATCGAATGGTTATTCATGATATTGCAAATCCGATACAATTTTCTTCTTTGAAATTGAATCGATTAAAGAGAAACTCTCTTATATCTTTAGATGATGCTAATGATATATCAACGCAAAATAGCCGCATTATAGAAGCTTTAAATAATCATAAAAAGAAAAATTAGTTTAAAGACTTAATCTTCAAAAGATATTGTTTAATCGCTTGGCAAATAGTAATATGCGACAAGATGTTTGGTTATTTAGATATTTTAGATTCACAATTTTGGAGTAATATAGGCTTTGCTTTTTTGGCAATGGCCGCCGGTTGTTACTATCTGTCTCTTGCCATCACAGGTCTTCATTTAAAACGTATAGGCCAAGGACAATCAAAACATCGAGTGAAAACTTATCTTATGGCGTTTTCTCAGTCCGTTGTATGTTTTTTAGTTTTAGCGAAGTATTTCTTTCCAATATATTCTGATAAGAAAGTTCTTGTTAGCCTACTTCTTTTAACTTTTGGCTGTGTTTCGAAGTTACTTTATTGGAATAATTTAAGTTATTATTTTAAAGAATCTAGTGGCCCTCGTATTTTTTATAAAATAGTGATTTTCTCTGCTATTTTTGTATCAGTTACTCACATCATATTTTATTTTATTGAAGGAGGAGGAAGCTGCTGCTTGGCCCCTAATGTTATCAATGAGACGACTTCAGAGATTTTAAAAATACAGGTTCCTTTCAAAGTAAGTAGTCTTCTTCAAGGTTTTCAAAGTGGTTATATTATTGTCGTTTGGTTGATTTACTTTAGTTTTTTCTATAAAGCCTTAAAGACCAACGACTTGGCAATGAAGATTGGACTAGGACTAAGTGTTGCCAATGTATTCTATACTTTAAGTTATTTTGTTTTTGATTTCCAATATTGGATTCCACTATTTTTCCTCACAGATATTGTAGAATACACAAGACTTCAAAGAGTTGAAATTAATCAAATAAATAATGACTTCAAAGAGCAAAGAGAAAAAGAAGCGAAGCTTCTCCATGATATATCTAATCCTTTACAGCATACTTGGACGCGTCTACGAAGGATTATAAAAGACAAGTCAAATCAAAGAAACTTGGATATTGATAAAGATGTAAACTCATTATATATGGCAACAACGAACGCCATTGATATTCTAAATAAGTATCGACAAGAAGATGAAAACTTCTGTCCCATTTCTTTGGCCATTAATGACGTCGTAAAGATGTATGATAACGTAAATATTGATTACATTCCACCACAACATGAAGTCGATGTTAATTGCCAGGTCGTAAAGAATACTCTCATCAATCTTATTAAGAACTCAATTGAAGCCTTAGGTGAAGACTTGAAATGGATTAAAATAGAAGTAAATAACTCCTCTAATGAAGTTCATCTCAAATATATTGATAGTGGATTATATAGTGACTTTAAAAAGCCACAGAATGCTTTTAAATATGGTTATAGTTCTAAAGAGGGACGCGATAGAGGAATTGGTCTGGCATCAGTGAAAGCAGATATTGAAAAGATTGGAGGACGAATTAAATTAGGTCCTTTCCAAGACAATACCTGCTTTGATATCTATCTTTAATTATTACAATTACTCATCTCTAGCCAAAAACTACCGCTTGTTGATGCACAGGCCGAACAGTTAAATGAAATAACAAGTTGATCTCCTGGGTGAATCTCTCTTCCGATATAATCACCTGGATTGTATGTCATGGCATCAGTGCTTCCATTAATGTATATTTCCCAAGGTGAGCTGGGTGTAAACGGCCCAGAATCTATCTTGTAATTGATTCTCTCCAAACACCAATGTTGCTTTGATGTAAAAGGAGTAACGCTATTAGAGGGGCTAGATACTTCGTTATTAATTCCAAAAAAATAAACATTAGCGTTTATATTGCTAAAGCGTAAAGTTAATTGGGCAAAGTTATCATTTTCAAAAAGAAAAACATTTCCATCTGTATCAGTTTTAAAGCATGACGTGAGTGAGATTAATGCCGCTAAGATTAGTATATATTTCATTTTAAAACTCCATTTCATAGTTAACATTTAGATCAAGATTTTTAACTTTAATATCTTGAGCTAGGAATTCTCTATGGATCAGATTAAAGAGTAGAGCTGTCGAAGAAGAAAGTTTTCTTCTTGCTCCGATTTCAAATCCTTTACCTGTATAGACATTAATATTTGGTCTATCAGAGCTTGGCATATAAGATCGATAGTCAATCAGATACGTCCAATTGTCACTATAGTCGTATGCAACTCCAAAAGTCATATAAGGAATAAATTGTGTACGTTGATCTAATACTGGAGTTAAGCTTGTTTCGAAACGTCCTGTTAGGAAAAATTCATCTTGTAGATGGTATCCTACTTTAAATCTTAACTCAGAATTTAGACGATAGTAGATATCAGCAGCAAGTTCAGGTGAAATAAAGTCATCATCTTTATTCTCTGGTCTTTGATCATCACGAAACATATAGATTGAATCAACGCCAATCTTATATCGAGCATAAAGACGTTTATTAAATACTTGTTGATAGTAAACAGCGGCCGTTATTCCTGCACCGACGTAGTTACTTTTGCTGTCGTTATTATCCATTGAGTAATAGCCCATTCGGCGAGCACCCATGCCAAAGCTTGCAGACCACCTATTGTGCATATTTGTTAAATAAGACGTTCTTGAAAGAGGAGTGCCATGATCCACAACTTCGTGACCTTTAACTTCTCTATATTCAATTTTTTCATTAAGTTTTTTCGCTACTTCTTTTGCTTGTTCATCTTTCTCATTTACAGCAACAAAACCTTTCTTCTCATCTAGCTTTACATTATTGGCCGCAATGAATTGTCCTGTATTCTTGTCAATATCACCAACTTTCAAAGACTCATCTTTAATTTCAGGGATAAAAATGGCAGAGTCGAGATCCACTATGGCACCGTTGTTTGGAATTTCGTCTACTTTTGTATCCTTACCATAAAGATATGAAACTTGCGTTTCATTTAGCTTTGCTTCTGGAGCTTTTTGAATCTCTTTTGCAGATACTGTCTCAAGTGTTTCGTTTTTCTCTAAGGCAATAAGCTGGTTAGGGTTAACTTTTTGAGCTGGAGTCTCATCGTAGAGGTGGTCATAAGTTGTGGATGCGCTACCTTTTTTAACAAGTGTAACATCATCACGATCAAGACTTTCTTTGACTGTTTCTTCGATATCAACTCTTTCTTCGTTGATTTTTTTTACAGCTACTTCACCTTCTAATGTAATAACTGATGTCGCTTTATTTTTTTGACTAGCAACAGTGATAAACTCAGTACCTCGAACACCTAGTGCCATTGTTTTCGTCTTTATATAGACTTTATTAAATGCCTTATGACCTTTTACTTTTTTATCCTGTGGCCTAATCTTTGCTCTCATCTTACCGTTTAAGAGCTGGATGATACTTCCACTTTTCTTTTCAATCTTTGCAATTTTTATTTTTGTATTTGGACCAACAGTAATATAACTTCCATCTTCTAGAATTTGGACTTTCACAAAGGAGCGCACTCTCGTAACAATCGAGGTGTCTTCTTTGATTAATTGTCCTTTTTTGACCCAGGAAGCTTGAATCGCTCCAGGAGGAAGTTGAGAGACTTTTCCTCTGATAGAGACTACTTTTGCAAATTTAGCGTAACTGTTGAAGTGAACTCCCAATAGGAGAGTTAAGATAAGTAGATAATTAAATTTCATAAAACATCCGTGTTCTTTAAATTGTTTTCATAATTATAAGTAAAAAAACAACGAATGTTTAATGTTTTTTAATATTTCTTAAACGGATTCACTAGCTGTTTGTAGATAATTCTCAATTCCGACTTTTTCAATCAGAGAAAGTTGTGTTTCAAGCCAATCAATATGATCGTTTTCAGTATCTGATAATAGCTCTAAAAGGATATCGCGAGATACGAAGTCACTATATTTCTCACAAAGTGCGATGGCCTCTTTTAGCTTTTTGCTATTAGCAAGCTCATATTCAAGTTCATCACTAATAAGCTTTTTAACGTCACGAGATGGCCTATACGGAAGTCTAGTTCCTAGCTCTGGCATTCCTTCTAAAAAGATAATTCTCTCGATTAGCTTTGTTGCATGAATAGTTTCATCATCTTTTTCATGATCAATTCTTTCATAGAGCTTTGTAAGTCCCATATCTTGGAAGAGACGAGAGTGGAGAAAGTACAGATCAATTGCCGATAGCTCTTGTGTTAGTAACTCATTAAAAATATCGATAACTTCTTGATTTCCTTTCATTTTTTCTCCTTTTTAGTAGCATACACGATTCGTCGAAATTTTAAAATACAATAATATTTGACTCATTTACTAAAGTTAAGAAGTTGAATAACCGATAAAAATAGTACGTGAAAATGTACGTAGGAGGATAATAATGAAAAGAATTTTAGCAATTGTAACTTTGGGAGTTACGCTAGTGTCTTGTGGTAGTTCGCCGAGCAGGGGAGTTGCTTCAGTAGAAGGTAGTTGTGCTCTTCAAAAGCACCCATCAAAGAATCATTATCGTATCTTAATTCATGAAAAGCCCCATAGCCAATATTGGTATACGAAAGGTGATGCCATGAAAATTAAGGATTCTTTTGTAAAGAAAGGAATGTGTGAATAGATTTAAATTTGAATAATTAAAGGAAATTAATATGAAAAAAATTATTACATTAGCAATTCTAGGACTAACTTTAGTATCTTGTAGTAGTACTCCTGATAGAGGACCTTCTTCTAAGAAACAATTCGACTCATATAAATTTCAAGATTCATATGAAAACGTTTATAAAAACGGTAAATATTAACCAATAAAAAAGGCCCTCATTTTGAGGGCCTTTTTCTTATATAAAGCTTTAATTTTAATGATCGCGCCTTTGGCGAACCGAAAGATCTGAAGATCTTTCTCTCGAATATCATGTGCCCAAAATAGGTGCGCATAGACAAAAAAAAGAGACTGAAAGTCTCTTTTTTTTTAGCGCTTTTAGCGAACCGAAAGACCTAAAGGTCTTTCTCTCGAATATCATGTGCCCAAAATAGGTGCGCATAGACAAAAAAAGAGACTGAAAGTCTCTTTTTTTTAGCGCCTTTGGCGAACCGAAAGACCAGAAGGTCTTTCTCTCGTATAGCTTGTGCCTTAAATAGGGGCGCATAGACAAAATAAAAGGACACTCAGTCCTTTTTTTTGTCTATTTAATAGCCTCACGGATATTAGAAGATAGCCAGTCCATTACCCATACAATCGTTGCAATTACGATTACAAGAAGACCAACTTCATTCCACTTTGCCAGACCTTGGTATTGCATTAGCATAGTACCAATACCACCACCACCAACTAGACCAATTACTGTGGCCATACGAACATTGATGTCCCAACGATAGATAGTGAATGATAGGTATGGAAGAACGATTTGTGGTACAACACCAAACCAAATAACTTGGATAGGGTGAGCACCTGTTGCCATCATTGCTTCAATTGGCCCATTAGATACGTTTTCAATTTGCTCTGAGTAAAGCTTTGATAGAGATGATACAGAGTGAAGACAAAGTGCCATCATACCAGCAAATGGCCCGATACCAACCCATACAGAGAAGATAATCGCCCATACTAGAGGCTCAATTGAACGTGATACGTTTAAGAAGAAACGTACAATTGTATAAATAGTCATTGTGAAACGTGAACCATTCATTAGGTTTCTTGCTGCAAAGAATGCTAGTAAGAATGCAATTGGTAGCGCTACCGCTGTTGCAATGAAGGCCATGTAGATTGTTTCAATTGCTGCAAATAGTGCTTCTTCAAAAATTGCAAAGTTTGGAGTTAAAAGAGCTGTAAAGATTCTCTTTGCTCCTGTCATT
The DNA here is from genome assembly GCF_048381875.1 of Halobacteriovorax sp. Classification (NCBI taxonomy): domain Bacteria; kingdom Pseudomonadati; phylum Bdellovibrionota; class Bacteriovoracia; order Bacteriovoracales; family Halobacteriovoraceae; genus Halobacteriovorax; species Halobacteriovorax sp. Next base: position 169,245 of record NZ_JBLXBP010000001.1, read on the forward strand.
CCCGATTCAGATAAGAATTCGTAAATTGAAATTTGAGAAATATAAATACTAGCAATGAATGTTAAAACTACTGTCGCAATAAGAACGAAAGAAAATGGCTCTTTCATGAAAGGAGTATTCTCATCTCTTTTCATGATACCTGTAATTCCACGTCCTAGTGACATTTTAGTTTTATAAAGGATTGCTGAAATAGCAAAACCAATAGCAAGTGCTATTAGTGGTTGATTCCAAGTAAAGTCTGGGTAGCGAAGACCTAAGATTAGCTTCTCCCATACGATTTTCCATGAAACTAGTGCAAGGTATGACCATACTAGGAAGTCGATTACAAATGAATAAAAATTCATTTTCATCTTCCAAGTAGTTTTATCTTCCTTACGCTTTGGTAAGTTATTAACTTGATTGTCTGCAGTTTGAGTTGTCGTTGTCATTATATATTGTCCTATTTAATCAAAGTAATTAGTTAATTGTTACTTCAACGGCATCTTCACCGTAAATTGTTTGGAACCATTCTTCGTTGATATCTAGAGGTTGACCTTCATAGATAAGTTTTCCACCTTTAAGAGCTACAACACGTGAAGCGTACTCTCTTACAAGTGAAAGGAAGTGTAGGTTACAAATTACAGTTACTCCAAGTTCTTCATTTACCTTTTTCAGGTATTGCATAACCGAGTGTGAAGTTGCAGGGTCAAGAGACGCTACAGGCTCATCAGCAAGAAGTACCTTTGGGTTTTGCATAAGTGCACGTGCAATCGCAACACGTTGCTGTTGACCACCTGAAAGGTTGTCTGCTCTTACGTTTTCTTTACCTTCAAGGCCTACGATCTTGATGTAATCTTGTGCTTTTTTCTTATCTTCTTCTGAGTAGATACCAAAAATTGACTTGATAACACCTGTTTTAGATAGAGTTCCTGAAAGAACGTTTGTCATAACAGTTCTTCTTGGGATTAAGTTAAAATGTTGAAAGATCATTCCAATGTTTGAACGCGCTTCTCTCATTGAGGCACCCTTTAACTTTGTAATGTCTTTACCTTCGAAGTTGATTTCTCCACTTGTTACATCGTGAAGACGGTTCATACATCTTAGCATTGTCGATTTACCAGAACCTGATAGACCAATAATTACTAGGAATTCACCTTTATCAACGTTGAAACTTACGTTGTTTAGGGCGTGGCATCCATTTGGATAGACTTTATTAACATTTTTGACTTCTAAAATCATGTTTGTTCTCACTTTATAGATTTTTGTATATTATTTCTTTTGAAGTTGCTCTTCTAAGTTAATATTTAGTGTTTTAATTACGTTTCTTAATCCATCATAATCTGCATCAGTTGTATCAACTAGGCCACCAACACTGTAAATATTTTCGAATACATCCTTACCATCTGGTGTAGCTATGTATTTTTTTACCGCTGCGATGAATTTATCAGTAACTTCTTGTGGAAGTCCTTTTCTGAATACGAATGGGTCATTTGGGATCTTCTCAGTAATTTGAACGATTTTTACCTTATCTTCAACATCTGGGAATTGAGTTTTTACACGTGAACGTGCATCACGGATTGTTCCGTCTTCAGAAGGTGCTGAGTAGTAAGTTGCACCAGCATCTACTTGTCTTTGGTATACCATTGTTACAACGTTGTCGTGCTTAATTGCAAAAGTTGTATTTCCTGGTTTTACATCATTTTCCATCATAATCTTTAAAGGGAACATATAACCTGAAGTTGACGATGGGTCAGTGTAAGCAAATTTCTTACCTTCTAAGTCTTTAATTGAGTTAATACCACTGTCTACGTGAGCAATGATTTGTCCTTGGTAGTAATCATGTCCATAACGAAGAACTTTAAGCTTTGCACTTGCACCATATTTTTCATTGGCCATTAAATAACCAAATGAGTTCATAACTGCAATGTCAGCTCTCTTTGAACCAAATGATTCAACAACAGAGATATAGTTAGTAGGGATACCTGTCTTAAAGAAGTATCCAGTTTCTTTTTCTAGGAATTTAATGAAGTGAACAGAGTTCGATGCAATTGTGTCTGCGTCTACAGATGGAGTGAAGTAAAGTTTTACAGGATTGTCTTTGCTTCCTAGTTTCATATCTCTTTTACATGAGATACCTGTTGTGATCGCTAGAGCAATACTCATAATAGCAACGATTGTGTGTTTCATTTGTTGTTCTCCTCTATTAAAGCATGTTGCTAATGCATGCATATATAAACGTAATATTTGCGTTCTAAAAAAATCTAACATTTTGAAATTACGCTCTTTTAACATGAATGAGACAGATTTTTAATGTCAACCTAATCACATTTATAATTATCTTTAAAAAGTGAGTAATTACAGTAACTTAATTGCAGTAGTTTTTATAATATTTAAATATTGTTTAAAAGAATTAGGGTTATAATATATGCATGGCATTAAACATCAAAAGACTTGAACGATTGCCACATCCAACAGAGCAGGTAAGTAATGATCAGGTACCTGTTGAAGAGCCAGGTCGTGGTGCTGAAGGGTCTAAAAACTACGAAGACAATATTAACGATAGTAAGCGCTTATCGCTTATTAGAGGCTATGTTGAGGCCATTCACGAAGACCAGAAGAGTCCCAAAAAGAAGTATAAAGAAAAGCATAAAGAGACACGTAAGAATATTTTCGAATCAATCTATGAAAAGCATCAACGGGCCAAAGAGAAAGCAAAAGAGAAGAAAAAGAAATTTGCTGATGCTATCAGGCGCTTAAATATCTTGTAATCTTATTTACATTGTAAACAAGCTTACAGGCCAGAGATTGGCCTAAAATCGAGGTGATTAGGCCTAAGAAGAGTCGTTTTCTTTAGTGCCAAGTGCGCTACTTTTCCAAGCTGTGACTCATTAAAAAATATTCTCTTTAGCAGCTTATTTGCTGTTGGTGTTTGCTTCTTAAGATTTGCAAGAATTTGTATTCTTTGAATTAGAATATTTGCTAATTCCTGATGCTCTATAGGAAGACTTGGGTGTATTTTTAAAATATTAGATAATATAAATTGATAGGTTTCAGGATGAGATTCATAGATATATTGGCAAGTGCAAAAGATAAGCTCAAGCTTTGCTATTAACTCTTTATCATTTGAGAAGTTCTTCTTTGAGTGATCAATTGCTAATTGTAAATAATGGTAGCATCTTTCTTCATCATTCTCGTTAAAGGCCAGTTGGGCATCATTTAAAAGTCTTTTTAATTTTAGAATTGATTCTAGTTTCTTTGTTGGCCTCGAGCCTTTAGAGATTTTTGTTGTATCTTGCGTGAAGACATTTTTCTTAAAGTAGTGATGAATAGAGAGATTTTTTGAATCAAATAGTGTTAAGGCCAAGCTATTTGCATCAAAGCTTAAACAAGCATGACTAATAGGTAGAAAGCTCTTTTGGTATATATTTATATGCCTCTTTAACTCACTCTTACTTTCAAGAGTTTCAAATTCACCACCATCTAAAACCTTTGTATTCTTACCATCTATTTTTACAATTTTATAATTTCCACTTTCATCTTTTAAATGAAATTCCCAATGAAAGACTAATTGTCTTTGTTTTAAAAAATCACAGGCCGACTCAATAGTGTCGCAACCTAAGAGAGTGACAAGTGCAAGGTAAGAAGCATTTTCTCCTTCATAGTTTAGAGTAAGGGCCTCTCTTTGAACAAGGCCAATACTTAGGCCTGCTTCATTTATGCCACCATAAGGAGCAAATGGAGATAGCAAATCTTGTAAGACATAGGCCTCAAGACTTCCTTCACATTTAAAATGAACAAATCGAAGTTTATCAAAGAATGAGTCTTGAATAGGAGAGTTGATAAATTCTTTATACTTATCATCTCTTAAATGAAAGTCATCAATCTCATCAAAGATAGCACCAGGATTGTTTAAGAATTCATTCATATAAACAAGGTATAAGGCATTCTCCTGTGAAGTCCCTAGGCCTTGTGCATATTGATTTATAAGTTTATTAAAACTTGATCGATAATAGTCATCTTCTATTAGTTCTTTGCTCGACTTTTCGAGTCTTCTTTTGAATAGGAGACTGAAGAACTTGTGTATTGGGGTTTTCAATGCTTTGGGGCCAAAAAATGAACTTTCTTGAATTTGTTTCCAGGCAAGATTTACATCTTCTTTATCGATTGAAGCTAATTGGTAAATACCATCTGTGACCTCTCCGAAGAGTTCAATGTCCATTAATTCATGGTGGGCATTTTTACGTTTTTGTGAAGTCATAGGAGTATTCATGTCTAATATTTTAAGTTCACTTGTTAATCCTAGCAATCAAACTTTTATTGCCGTATGTGTTGCTCTATCAGGATTAAGAGTTGCTGTTGAGTTAACACGTTTTTCACCTGCAAATTGGCCAATCTCAAAAAAAATTTCAAAGGCCTTTGGCCAGGACTTTACAGAGAGGTTCCATCGAGTTGGGCTCTATATTTGTATTGGTCAAATCATTCTTTGGGCACCAGAGTTACTCTTTGCCTAAGTGTCCCTCATATAGGCTAATCTTACCTGAGTAACTATCAAAAGGGGCCTTGACTCTTAATTCTTTTTCTTGGGCCTTTTTTCTAATGTAGATTTTAATTTCTTTATCTAGGCCATGTTGTTTTACACTATCTTTGATTTGAAAGATTTTATTTAAGAATAGGCCATTTTGCCTTGCCGTTACCTTAAAGTCTTCAACTCGTTTTAATTCATTCCATAATTGACGTGGTTCAACTCTACCGGTTAGTAGCTCAGAAAATGTTAAGTAAATAAGAGGGTCAGACTCAAAATTATCACCCATTAAGACTAATGATGATGGGATATCAGTCATATTTATAATATCTAGTAGGTGGCCAAGTTTATAGATACCCTGAGTTTTAATATCTTTTGGTGATAAATCATTTTCTAAAATTGATAGAATTCGACGATAATCTTTTAAGAAAATACCAGCAGTAAAGATCTCATTAGCATATAACCAATCTCTAATTGCTTCTTCGTAGAAGTGAGGAGAGGCCGAGAGGATAAACGGATGATAGCCATCGTTTATATATTCTTTTAAGATTTTTACTGAGTTTTCTAAAGTCGGATAATTTTTAAGAGGACTTGTTAAAGAGTCATAAATCTCACTCGGTTTTGAATACTTGGTTTCAACAAGAGTCTTATCAAAGTCACAAATAATGATCTTTCTATTATCTGTAATTTTTAGAGGTATATATGTTCCTAGCAGTAATTCTAGGCCAGGATATTTTGAAGTTTCATAGATTTCGATCTTTGATATCGATTCTTTGCTATCTTTAGGCAGAGGTATTTTAGCTAAAAGGCCACCATATGAGTCCGTTTCAAGAGTTTTTGTAAATAGCGTTTCGTTATTCTTTCCTAAAACAACTACTTTGATCTCAAATTCATATGCCCTTAGTAGCTTATAAGCTTGAATAGGGAAGCGGGCCTCAAACTTCTCGAAGTCTTTATTCACAGAGTATAGATTTTCACTCATTGTGAAGTCAGCTTTGAGATTTAGGTAGTTATTTGTTTGGATGGCCAAAAAATTTACGGCCTTGGCCCTTTTCAACTTATAATTCCTTGTTAAAATAGACTTTACGTTATTTTATTCTAATAGAGGTTATATGTATATTGAATTCCTGGGTGAGCAGCCGGTTTATATTTCCATGGGTATTAAAGTAGTTAGTTCTATTCTTTTAGGTGGATTTATAGGCTATGACCGTGAGCAAAAGATGAAATCGGCCGGAATTAAGACAAATATGCTGATCTGCCTGGGAGCAGCTACATATACTGCCTTAAGTGTTTTAACGATGACAGAGCATATGGGAACCGTAGCGGATCCAAATCGTATGGCCGCTCAGATTGTAAGTGGGATTGGTTTCTTAGGTGCTGGTGCTATTATTCAAGGTCGAGGCAATGTTGTTGGAATGACGACAGCAGCTACCGTTTGGGTTGTTGCCGCCATTGGAATGACAGTTGGTTTTGGATATCCAGTAATTGCCAGCTTAATCTCAATTTCTCTATTTGCAGTCTTAAGATTAATTAATCCACTGTATAAAATTCTCGAATCAGATCGTGCCAAGCAAAACTTCTATATTGAAGTCTTATCAAATGGACGAATTCGCGGTCACGTTAAAGAAATTCTTTACTCAAGAGTTGAAGATATAGAAATTGTGAGTGAAGAGGTTTTAGATGCTGTTTCTGATGAAAGGCTTTTAACTCTAAATGTTCACCTTCATCCGAGATGGATCCCGCAAATTAGACGTGAGATTAAAACTCTTATTCGTGTTAATAAAGTCGAGATTCACCAAAGAGATCACGATCATTAAGAAAATTATCTCTTAGCGATTCGATATGTTAGTAGAGAAGCCTCTTTATCGTACTTGCGTGTGACTTCTGTTCCGTCAAGAATATCAGGAACTTTAAATTGCTTTACAAGGCTTTCAGATCTCTTTGATTTAAAAACGTTGTCACCTTCTTCGACACGTTGATCAAACTTACGGTTTTGAGTAACAGTAATATCTCTTTCTTGTGCATTGATATGAATTGTTGATTCCTCATGCTCTGGTACTTCAATAGAGAAATAATAGAATTTCTCATCTGATCTCACTTGTGGAGAAAGCTTAGAGATATTGTAGAATTTATCAGAGGCCTTCTCCGTAATATTGGTCTTTGCCTTTGTATAGTATTCTTTTAGGCTATTAAGCTCTTGGTCGATCTTTTCTTTTAAGCGGCCCATTAACCCATTATGCTCTTTTTGTAGTTCTTTATATCTCTTTTCAAAATTTTCTTGTTTGGATTTTATATTGTCTTTGTGAAAAGCTTCCTGACTTATCACTTCATTTTTTTGAAAAGCGTCTGTCTGAGACATCTTGTGAAAGTGATCACTTCTTAATTTACTAAACTCACGCCTTTGATCTTTTTCAAGTTGATGAATTTCGTTCTTATTTTCTTTAGATAGGCTTTCAAGTCTTTGATCGTATTTCTTATTGATACCCATAATGAAGTTATCATTTCTGACTTCGATTTCGTTTGCACGATTTTTTGCTTTTGCAGTTTCTTCAATGATAAAGTCTTCATTGTCATATTTTATCTTTTTGGCCAATTCATTTACATTTTGTGATGTATCCTCGAGCTCTTCTTGACCTCTTTGATGTACATATTCCATTTGTTCTTGGTAATTGTCTCTAATAGCATCAATATTGGCGTCAAATTGGGCCTTGTTGAATTTTTCTTGCTTATTAAATTGTTGTGTCGTCTTATCTAGACTCTCTTTTATATTATTAAGACGATTTTCTTTTTGGCCAAGTGACTCGATAATAGCAACTTGGTTTTGATCTCGTACGGCATCGAGTTTTTCTTCACCAATTATACGTTGATCCTGAACTTGTTTATTGTAATTCTTTTTTATATTTTCTATCTCAAGCTTCTTTTGCTTGATGACGCGATCCCTTTGGTCTTTAAGACGTAGGTTGGCCTTTGTGAATTGGGTAGAGTCTTCTAACTTCATAAGTTTTGAGCACCTGGCCTTTCTTGTTCAGCACTTTCCAAAATTGGCGCTGTTAGTGCAAGAGGTGACTTACATGGCATCTTGTTACCAGTATGTCCTTTACACATCCATGTTTTTAATAAGTTTACACGAATTGAACGATTTCCGCCGTTATATTTTACATATGAATTTGGATCAAGAGTTGAAGTGACGATAACACTTGCTGGCCCTTGAGGCTGTAGGCGTGAAGAAACCATATACTGGTAGACTCGATATTCTGCTTGAATACTGAGAGTTAGCAGTGATGCGAGAAGAATTTTATTGAAGCTGCGGATTAGCATCTAAAATCTTTCCTTCCACCATTTCCATCAGTGCACGAGCAACAATGTACTTATCCATTTCCTCAAAAGATGAAAATAGAACTCTTTGTTTCTCTAGGTTATTATGAGTTGAAATCTTCTTGAGAAGACTTTTAGCTTTAAGGCGCTGTGCCTTTGTCATTCTTACTTCTTCGAAACGCTCCTGAATTGAAATGTCCTCGAATAATGGGTAATAACCATTTGCCCCAAAATCGATTAACCTTTTAATTGAATCATAGCGTTTTAAAAATCCTAATTCGATCAACTCATCCTCCTTAATTCGTCTCCATTATTTTATAAACTTTAGGGCCAAGATGGCAGACGGAATACATTTCCAGAAGCCTCGCAGCAATTTTAGGTTTTTTCGAACAGGATCTGAGTAACTCATTGTATTTATAGAATAGTTGAGTCGCTAGGTAAGATATGCGGCCATTGTATTTAAGAAATAATAAAGATAAAATTAAGAGAATGCCATGATGGCAAAACTAAAATACAAGGAATGTTATCAAAATGAACGGATTAAAATCTATTGCTGCAATTTCATTTTTATCATTAACTTTAAATGCCAACGCTTTAGTTGATTATTCTGGTGGCCCAAGTGCTACTAAGTATGATCCAACGACAACAAGTCCAGCTCCTGTGGTTAGACAATCAAGAGCTAAGACTTCTGCTCCTGCTAGTTCTGGATTTGATTGGGGATTTCTTCCACAGGCCGTGGATTTTTCTCTAGGCTATACATCAGCAAAAGCCTTTTATACTGATGAGAATATAAATATGCTTAATATGAAGATCAAGGGAACTTTTTCTCATGGTATCTTTGTTGAGCTTGGAATGAATGGTGCTCAGTCTCTTGAGACATCTGAATATGAACAAGGTAATTCTAGCGCTAAACTTGGCTTTAATTGGCTTGATATTGGAAACGATTATAATAAGCTAATTTTTGATATCTTTGTCGGTACGAATTTTAGTGGCAAGAGTGAATTTTCAACTAAGAGAAGTGATCGCTTTGTGGGTGTGACGACTGAGAAGAGATTTGGTGCGGCGGCCTTGGGCCTGACATATGAACGTACTTTTACTGAAGGTCTCGTTGATGATGAAGAAATGAGCATTGGTGATATTAGTCAATGGAGTGCAGACTTAGGAATAATGGTTTCTTCAGAAATTCAATTTCTCTTAACTTATGGTGAGGTTAAAGTCGGTGCTAGTGATTTCTTAAGTGCCAATTACCTTTCTAGTGATTTAAAATATAGTTATATTAAACCTCAAATGTTTTTAAAGATGGCCAATGCCGTTCGCTTAAACCTTGGGGCAGTTTTCCAAGCATCTCGTCCAGATTCATCTTTAATGAGCTCATCACTAAAGATTTGGGGACTGCCAGCAGCTTATGGGAATACATTATTTGCTGGCCTAAATATTGCGATCTAAATAGATCATAAAAAAATAACGAAGGATTGATCATTGTTAATATCAGATAATATTTACTACTGTAAGAACTGTAAGAAAGTCGTCAAGGATATCGAGGATCTACTCTTTGTAGAAGACGGTTCTAGTTTAAGCTTTTGCAGTGAAGTCTGTATTGAAAAATTCTATTCTCCGTTAATCGATTACTTTACGGGAAAAATTGATAAGAAAAGAAAAGATCTAAATATTGAAGAAGAGGCCTGTTTATCATTATTAGATAATCCAACATATGTGGATAGAGTTCTTCATCGTCCAGATGAAATATGGCGCCTTGAAAATGATCTAAAAGAAGAGATTTTCAGCTTTATTTCTAAAGTAGAGTTTGAAGGTGAAGAGGCTTATCTTGTGGCCTTGTGCTTTGTTTTTGATCATACTCCTTCATTTGTTCTGGCCTTAACGGCCTCATCTAATGAATACTTCATTCAAAACTTTCAAATAGGTGAAGAAGTCGACTCTTTAGAAGATTATCATCAGAAAGAGCTTCCTGGAGAGTCATTAATTGATAATGACGATATGGAAGAAATTGAATTAAAAAAATCAAAGCTTTTGGCAGAGATGATGACTCAAAGAAAAGAGTTCGATATTCCTTTTGAAGACTTTGCTCTTTATATGGAATATTTACAAAAGACAGTTGAAAGTTATGATGAACTCTATGAGTTTGATGATGAAGATGGAGATCAGGCACTGGCCTATTTTAAGGCTTTTGAGCGCTCTGGAGTAAGCTTCTTTTATATTGCACTTTGTATGAGACTTGAAAAAGAAGATCAGACACTGATCATTCCAGTTCTTTCATTTCCAACTATTGATGGGGATTTGTCTAATGCGTATAAGCAAGGCAAGCTTCTTGATGGAAATAAGCTTGCCCATTAAATTCTAATTATTAAAAAGATTTGTAGTAGTACTCACCAAGCTGCTTAAAGGCGTCACAATAAGTTCGATCATTATAGAGATCGATATTAATTGAACACATAAAATAAGCATCATAAGAAATTAGCTCACGATCAAAAGGTGAAGGGAAGTCATAAGTTTTCTCCTTCATAATCATAACACTATTGATTCTGAAGTTCTGGTAGCGACCGTAGTCTCGGTTTTTAGATAGGACAAATTTTGAGATTGTTCCGGAGCTACTAATATACTTACATTGAGCTGCTCCAAGGAAAATAGCATTTCCTGAAACTTCTGAAGTAGGGATAACACAGACACGTGAATTTGAGTCTGGGTTCTTAACTTGTATGTAAATATTTGTTTCATTAGTTCTAGACTGACATACCGTACTTGGGCCGAGGTGTTGATTATTTGAGTTTTCAAAGCCTGTCTGGCCATCTAGGGACCATTTACAATGAGCAATTTCACTTGGGATATTTGCTCCGTTGTTTGAGCTTGATGAAGAGTCATCAATATCAATTGTTCCGCCTGTCGAATTTGAAGTGCTCCCTGTTGCCGCTGTGCCATTGTCATAGATTGAGCGTGTCTCTCGTGGTGCTACACAAGAGGTTAGAGCTAAAACTGTTGTGATAAAAATAAAGTTTTTCATTTATTACTCCGTATTCTTACAGTCTTCTTATCGGCAAATCTGAAAAAATATTAATTTTTCATGTAGTTTCTTATCTTTTTAGCCGATAAGTTGATTGATGAAGAAGATTATTTTCACCTTCACCATTTTTGGCCTTGTAATTTTGAGTGCTTATCTCGTTATTACAATGCCTTACCGTTTCTATCATACCTTCCAGAGTGAAGGGGTACAATCGGATTACTTTATTGCCACTGATAGACGCAATATTCTTTATTCAGGTCTGCTTCCTTCTGAAATTAAACGTGGAAAGACTGTGTTTTGGAAGAAGATACACTTCTCTAATTACTCTTTTGATGTACCTTTTCAAGATGTTACGTTTCAAGTTTTTCCTAGACCTAAGATTATAAAAGGTAGAACTTATCCATACTTTGATATTCTTGACCATAAAGGTTTGTTAGTAGCATCAGTTTCTGGCTTTCAGGTCTCAAAGTTCAATCCATCTATTCCAATAGATGAAATATTCAACTTACCAATTATTACTCAATTCATTAAACCTGCGACCAATCAACAAGTTTGGTTAGATATGCTTAATTTAAATATTAAAATTAAAAATTATAATCTCTATAGTTATAAAGATGTAAAAAGCCTTTTAGAAGATTATCCAATTTCTAAATTAGGTTATTATCTTTATATTTATAAGCTTAGGCAGAAATACTTTGCACATAATGCAAAACGAATTGTTCAAAATGGCCCATTTCATATTATCGAAGAGTATAAAAAGGATGATTTAAAAGGTCTTGCTCGCAGCTACTTCTATGAAAAGGGAAGGCTTTATCAATTTGATATTCACTACAATGAAAAACATCCAGATCATAATGTTGTTAAAGATAAAATGATGAAGAATTTAAAGCTTGAACTCTCAAGAGATCAAGAAAGTTCACTAGCAATGTATAATGAATTTAGAAAGTTAAAGTACCAAAAACGCTTTGATTATCAAGGTATGCTACTAATTTATTCCGCGTGGTCACATGAGCTTGAAAATCAATCATTTTATAAAGAGATGATCTATTATTTAGAAAAAGGTGATTATAAAACATCTCAACTTTTTGGTTTATATGATTTTGCCAAACAAAAATACGGTAAGACTTTCTCTGGCCGTGATGAGATCTTAAAGAATGACCTTAAGTCAAAGATAGAGATGGAAAAGGCCCAAGAGCTGAAAAAACAAGAGCGAGATCTTGCTGATTATAATATTGATGGCGAGACTGAATTTAAGGATGAAGACTCAAAAATTGATTACATCTTAAAAAATGTCGATGTCAAAGAGGACAAAGACGATCTCACTGAATACTAAACTAAATCTACAAAACTTTCTGGATGATGAAAATTCGGCTTCGAATCGGGGTGCTTATTTGAGTAGTATAGTGTCTGATTTCCACTTGTTTTTATTACACACGTAGGAGTTACTTTTATATTTGCTAGGTCTTCAAATTGATGGCCAAGAACTCTTAGTGGAAAACGACAGTCTAGATTAAATGAATTATCATGATGATCTATGTTAATATTATCAATATCGATCTCTTCATATTCTGTTAGTTCTGATCGGTACGAGTTAAAGACAAAACAATTCCAACTTGAGTCTGTTCCAAAGTTAAATTCGTAGTACTCACCATCTAACTTATTTAAGATAAAGAATTCAAAACAAGTTTGAGTCCAAAGGCCAATAACACGATTACATTTTTCATTATTCTTACTGAAGTAGACAGTGTCGATATTACCTTTCATCGTAAAATGAAAGTACATATAATCTTCAACGACCTTAACCTCTGCCAGAAGCCTAAGCTCTGGTAGGTTAGGGTCGCCTTGATTAAAGGGTATTAGCTCAAATTGTTTTGAAATCATTTTTTATATCTTGGTTACTCTTACTTATTATTACCCATAATATTTGTTAGGAAGTCTACTGGTAAAGGGAAGAACGTCGTTGATTTTCCTTCTCCACTAGAGATTTCCTTCATTGTATCAAGGTAGCGTAGTGTGATTGCATTAGGGCTTTCATTTAAAACCTTAGCTGCTTCTGATAGCTTAAGTGCCGCATCAAATTCACCTTGAGCAGAAATTACTTTTGCTCTTTTATCACGCTCAGCTTCGGCCTGTTTTGCCATCGCTCTTTGCATCTCTATTGGTAAGTCAATGGCCTTAACTTCAACAGTTGATACCTTGATTCCCCATGGCTCAGTATGCTCATCTAAAATAGATTGAAGACGTGCATTGATTTGATCTCGCATAGAAAGAATTTCATCAAGTTCAAATTGTCCAATTACTGATCGAAGTGTCGTTTGTGCAATTTGCGCAGTTGCTGCTAAGTAATTTTCTACTGCAACTACTGACTTTTCTGGATCTTCTACACGAAAGTAGACAACTCCATTTACTTTAAGAGTTACGTTATCCTTAGAGATAATATCTTGTGATGGAATATCCATCGTTACTGTACGTAAATCGACTTTATGCATTTTTTCAAGCCCTGGGATTAGCAGGATAAGTCCAGGCCCGCGAACTGCTGTAAAGCGTCCTAGAAAGAAGATAACCCCACGTTCATATTCCTTAAGGATCTTGATCGTATTAAATAATAATATTAGTAATAAAATGACAAATGGTAGAAAAGGGGCGATGTGCATCATATAGATCCTCCGTGAATTGACAAAAACTTTACAATTAGATGACTCTTAAAAAATAGCTAAAGCTATTATATATTCAAGAACTAAGGGGTGATTAACAAAAACTCTCTCTTCCTTGTCAAAATCAATCGTCCCTCAACGATACCCCTTAGTTTTTTTTCTTATAACCAAAAAAACTTTCTAATCTCTCTTCTTACCCAGTTAATATCGCTCTTTGTTGGCAGATCATTTGTACTCATTGACATCATTAAGCTTATTAATTGGCGAAAAGACTTTCTTTGACTCATATTAAACCTCATATATTTATTAGTAATTTTACATTATCTTTCTTTATAATGGTAACTTTATCTCCAACCTTTAGCTGAGACATATCTCCATTGGCCGTCAGTTGCCAAAGCTCCCCATTAAATTGAGTGTAATACTTATCGCCATCAATTGCACTGATGGCAACAGTGCTTCCCGAATAAGGATCATCAGGCTCTGAGAATATACGTTTGCGTGACTTATAGAAAATATAAGCAATCAGTCCAATAAAGGATAAGATAGCACCAATGCTAGAAAATAGCACTGTCGCTGATATTTGTAAGTAAGACTCTTCTGTTTGAAAAAGATAGAGTGAGCCAATAATTAAACTCGCAATTCCCGCTATGGTAAGAATACCAAAACTGGTGATATAAATTTCAAGAATAAAAAGAACGAATGAAGCGATAACAAGTAGAAGTGCTCCAACATTTAATGATAGAACTCCAAAAGAAATACCGGCCACTAGTATTAAAACAGCACCAACACTTCCTGCAATAAAGCCGCCTGGTGCTTGAAACTCAAGATAAATTAAAGCAGCACCTATTAAGAAGAGAATATAGGCCATATCGGGTGAAGCAAAGAAGGCCATTACTTTTTGTCCGATGGTTTTTTCAAAAGTTACAACAACGTGATTGCTTTCAACGCTAATTTTATATTTCTCATGATGCTTTTGATATTCTTTGCCGTTAATAAGTTCGATTAAACCATCTTCACCCTGGATTTTATCGACGATTCCATTGTGAGCATTTTCTTCTAAAGCTTCTTGGGCCGTAAGGCTAGTTGCTTCAGTTATCATTTTTGTGTAAATCTTTGGATTCTTTCCTGTTCCATCTGCTTGCGATTTAACAAGGGCAACAAGATCGTTGATAATCTTGTTTTTCATATCTCCCTCTTTAATATCTGAGGAACCTGAAATTGGTGTTGCTGCTCCAATTCGTGTGCCGTCGGCCATATATAAAGTAGGGATACTACTTGAAATAATTGCACCTGCACTTGTGGCCGATGCTGAGGATGGGCCAATCCATCCGATAACGAGATTTTCACTATTGGCGATCAAGTGCATAATGTCTTTAGTAATACTAACCAGTCCTCCTGGTGTATTCATTTTTATTAGAAGAGCTGTGCCTGGCTCATTCTTTATTGATTCTTGTGCTTTCTTTAGATGATTTAGAGTCACCGGAGTGATGGCCTCATTTACTTCTACTATCAGAAATTTATTGATTTTATATTCTTTTGTTTGAGCAACTGCATCGTTACCAAAAAAGTGCATTGATAAAAATGTAATGATTGTTACAAAACTTGTAATGATAGTATTTCTCATATATCTTGACCTGCTTATTTTAGAAGGAGATTTCATGTCATCAAATAATATTACTTATAAAGTAATTATCGCTCATTTTTTTAATCCTATAAATGATAAAATATGTGAATTTTTAGAAGATTACGCTATTGTTGCTAAGCGCAACGCTAAAGGTAACTATAAAATCGTACATCGCTGCCACAAGTCAAAATTAAATGAATATATTAAAAGAAAAAAGTCTGTGGAAATTATTGATAAGTCTGGTCAATATGTCATTCCTGGTATGTATGATACACATTTTCACTGGGTACAAGATGACGTAAGAACGATGCCAAAAGCAAACCTATTATCTTGGCTTGAAAATTATACGTGGCCATATGAGGCTAATTTTAAAAAAGTTTCTTATGCAAAAAAGAAGGCCCGTGAGTTCGCTAAGAAGATCGCTAATAATGGAACAATTGGTGGTGCTTGTTATGGATCTATTCACTCTCATTCTGTATCTGAGGCATTAGAAAAATTTGAAGGTGATTATATTCTTGGTAATGTTCAAATGACAATGAACTCGCCTGAGTATCTCACAATGGGAATCGAAGATACGATTGCTCAAACAGAAGAGCTTGCAAGTAAGTATAAAAATAAATATGCCGTAACACCACGCTTTGCAATTACTACTGATCCTAAGACAATGAGTGCAGGAGCAAAAACGGCAAAGAAGCATCGCTCATTTATTCAAACACACTTAAGTGAAACACAAAATGAAATCGACTTTGTTCTTAGTATTTATAAAAATATCGAAGGCTTTGAAAAAGTAAAAACGTATACAGAAATTTACGATAAAGTAGGTCTATTAACACCAAAGACAATCATGGGCCATGGTATCTATTTATCACCAAAAGAATTAAAGCTCTTATCACAAAAGCAAACAATGATTGCACATTGTCCTACAAGTAATGCTCCTATTAAGGAGTTAGGTCTTGGCTCTGGCCTTTTCGATTATAAAAGGGCCAATCGTTATAAAGTGCATTGGGCCTTAGCTAGTGATATTGGTGGTGGCCCATTCTTATCAATGCTTGATGTGATGAATTCATTTGTTTGTCAAAATCATAAGAAAGGACATCGTGATGCTTCATACACTCAGGCCTTGTATCGCGCAACCCTTGCTGGTGCAAAATCACTTAAGTTAGATAAGGAGAGTGGGAACTTTGAAATAGGAAAGAAACTCAATTTTGTTTCACTTGGAAGCAAAAACTTCCGCGGCAACTTAACAGTTGAAGACAAATTAAAAAAGTTGATTAAGAGACCTAACAAATTACGTGAACTTTATTCTGATTTAATTGAATCGACATATTACAACGCTCACATGATTTCAGGTAGATAACAAGCAATATGATTAATTGAGTTAACGATGTTTGGTTAAACCAAAAAAAAGTTATATTAATTAAACTTTTTTACTAACAATTTAGTAAATGTATTTACAAAAATATTTTGTTGCTTTAGAATATATTTAGATATGAATCGTAAGTGCTTGAATATATAGTTAGGAGTAAATACATGAGAAGTTTTAGTCACATCGCAAAATTAATTAAAGACAAGAGAACAGCACACCCAAAAGGCTATTCTCAATCAGAGCTGTCTCACCTTTTAGGTTACAAAAACGGACAATTCATTTCAAACGTTGAGCGTGCATTATGTAACATTCCTTTAAAGATGTTACGTCGTGTTTGTGAAATTCTTGATATTGATGAAGCTGAATTAAAGACAGCAATTATTAAAGATCACGAAGAAACACTTGATAATTATCTTAAAGATGGTTCTGGTGTAGTAGGCGCTACAACAGAAACAACAGAGGCTGCGCAATCTTCTAACTTTGTTTACTAAGATATAGTTAAGTTATTTAGACAAAAATGTTGATAAAGAAAAAGGGAGCTAAATTAGCTCCCTTTTTTATGTTTAGTTTAAATTTAAATTTAAATTATAATTATAAACCTTTGTAGGCCTTGTAATCTTCCAGGCTACCCATCGATTCTTCAGTATCTTCAGAGTAGTCGGCTTGAATTTGAGTTTGTAGATAATGTGGATCTTCAATTTCTTCAACACTTACTTCAGGTGCAACTTCACCAAGTGGGAGCTCGTGATTATTTGCATAAGTTGTATCCATCTTTAGAGATTCAAACTTCTTTTCAAATATCTCTAGTTCCTCTGGCTTTAGCCTACCTTTGAAGTCTAAGAAAGTTTTTTGAGTGTCGATAAAATTTTTCTCAAGTTTTTCTTTTTGTTTTTCACCAACACGATCAAAGTTTTCAAAATATTTCTTTCTGGCCATGATGTGTTGTTCGAGAAGATTTAAATACTTCACAATAACAAAGTCTTCACCTTTTAAGTGACTTGTTCCACTGCGACGATTGCGTCCCTGAGGGCGCCTTCTACGGTTGCGATTATTTGAGCGACTTCCACTTTTCTTAGGGGCCGCTTTTTGTCCCTTGTTTGGACCTTGAGACTTTGTTTGTTTTTGTTCTTGGCCTTTTGCGCCCTTGGCCTGCTGCTTATTATTTGGGCGACGACGGTTATTGCGTCTTCTCTTATTATTAGGACGTGGCTTATTTGCATCACCCTTATTGTTGCTGGCCTCTTTTTTGCCTTGCTCCATTAATGATTCCTTCTTCTATTAATTTAAATTTAATTATAGCCCCTAATATTGCGAAGTAAAGCTACAACTTGTCTAACTCCTATGTTAAAATTGGCCAATTTCAATTCGAACAACTCTCTATTAACTTAAAAGGGGAATTTATATGACTAACAGAGTTAAAGTTGCCGTAACAGGAGCTGCAGGACAAATTGGTTATGCAATTCTTTTTAGAATTGCTTCTGGACAAATGTTTGGTCCAGATACAGAAGTTGAATTACAACTTCTTGAACTACCTCAAGCACTAGGTGCTCTTGAAGGTGTAAAGATGGAATTAGATGACTGTGCTTTTCCATTACTAAAGAATATTGTTTGTACAGATAAGATGGAAGTTGCATTTAAAGATGCTAACTGGATTCTAGCAATTGGTGCTGTTCCAAGAAAAGACGGAATGGAAAGAGCGGATCTATTAAAAGTTAATGGTGGAATCTTTGGTCCACTTGGAAAAGCTATGGCCGCGCACGCAGCGCCAGATTCAAAACTATTTGTTGTTGGTAATCCATGTAATACAAATTGTTATATCGCAATGGAAGCTTCAGGGCTTGATAAGTCACGTTTCTTTGCTATGACAACTCTTGATGAGAAGAGAGCGAAAACTCAACTAGCTCAAAAAGCTGGAGTTGATGTAACTGAAGTTACAAATATGACAATCTGGGGGAACCACTCAGCAACTCAATACCCAGACTTCTACAATGCAAAAATTGGTGGAAAGTCAGCTGCTGAAGTTATTGGCGATGAAACATACTTAAAAGATGAGTTCATCACAACTGTTCAAAAGCGTGGAGCTGCAATTATTAAAGCACGTGGTGCTTCATCTGCTGCTTCTGCTGCTAATGCTTGTGTAAATGGTGTTTACGCACTTACACACGACACACCAGCAGGTGAGACATTCTCTATGTGTCTTGCTTCAAAAGGTGAGTACGGAGTTGATGAAGGTCTAATCTTCTCTTTCCCATGTCGTGTTGAAAACGGTGAACTAAAAGTTGTTGAAGGACAAGAGCATAATGAATTTGGTCAAGAAAAATTCAATGCAACACTTGAAGAACTTCGCACTGAAAGAAATACTGTAAAAGAACTAGGTCTAGTTTAGGTGCCATGCTCCTTTTGTTTCGCAAATGCTAAATAAAAGGAGCACACCTTTTCAATTCTTCTTTTGCCAGGTTATTTAAAATTTAATAAAACGATCATTTAGCACATGCGAAACAAAAGGAGCATGGCACCCTCTTATATTCTAATTCCCAATCTAAATTTTGATAATATTTGAATGATAATAAGCGGTGCAAGAGATGAGTATCCTACGATAAGCCAGCTCTGTTTATCGATTAATTTCAAGCTTAAAATACTTCTAAGGCCCGGTATGAAGACAGAGGCCATTAGTATGACCGTACAAAGTACAACTGCTCCCCAGACATGAATATTTCTAGTAATTTCATTAATAAATAAATTCGATTTTTCAAGCCTCATATTAAAGACATGAAAGACCTGTCCAAATGCTAAACTTAAAAATGATACTGTTAGTGCGGCCTTGTCATCATTTGTTGTTTTTAAAGTATAGAGAAAGCCTGTTAGAACACATGCTGTGAGAATAGCACCATATAGTGATATCAATCCCCACTTTCTCTTTGTTATAATTTGTTCATCTCGAGGCCTTGGTCTTTCTTCAAGATAGGTATGATCGCCTTCACCCATACCCAAAGCAAGGGCAGGAAAAACATCTGTGACAAGATTTAGAAATAGAATTTGTAAAGGTAGTAGGGGAAGAGGAGCATTGATAAAGGATGCAATTGATACAATTAAGATCTCACTTATATTACAAGAAAGCAGATAGACCACAAAACGTTGAATATTGCTATATATGATTCGTCCCTGTTTGATGGCCAAGATTATTGTGTTAAATCGGTCATCTTGCAATACCATATCAGAAGCCTCTTTTGCGATTTGAGTACCTCTTTGTCCCATGGCTATACCTATATCTGCATTCTTAAGCGCTGGTGCATCATTTACACCATCGCCTGTCATTGCAACGACTGCGTTCTTAGCTTGAAAATATTCGATTAAGTCTAGTTTTTGAGCAGGACTTACACGGCTAAATACTTGTGTTTGATTAACTTTATCCCTTAGGCTTTCATTCCATTCTTCTTTAGGTCCAAGTACTTTGCCATTAATTGAAAGATTATTACTTTCTTCAATAAGTCCTATTTCTTTTGCAATTTTTAAAGCAGTGCCCTCTTGGTCTCCAGTAACCATAATCGTTCTAATTCCAGCTTCTTTTGATTTTGTGATAGCATCTTTTACGTCTGAACGTGCTGGATCAAGTAGCCCTACAAGCCCTAAAAAGCTTAGACCTTTATATGGTGGCTCATTTATAGAGGAGACTGTCTTAGTTGCTAAGGCCAGAATTCGCAATCCATCTGCTGCCAATAAATCATTTTCTGTCTTCCATTTTAATTTTAAATCATCAGAAAAATCTAGCGCTCCATCATCTGTTTCAATATTAGTACAGGCTGCAATTACGGCCTCTGGAGCCCCTTTTACGGCCACTATAATTTGCTTATCATTTTGGTGATAAGTGGCCATCATAAGAGTTGAACTATCGAAGGGGACTTCTTTTAGCTCTGGTGTTGTTTTTAATACTTCATCTCTTCTTATATCAAACTTATTAGCGGCATTTAGTAATGCAATCTCCATAGGATCGCCAATGTTTTTGTCACTATTTTCATGATTGATTTTAGAATTATTACAGAGAAGACCGACCTTTATTAATTTCTTTAATTCAGTATTTTCTTGAAGATTGTGATGATCGTCCAAATTATATGTATCACCATGGCCTTTCATAAGCCTTACTTTCATTCTATTTTCAGTTAATGTCCCTGTCTTGTCTGTAAAGATGATTGATGTTGCACCTAGAGTTTCTACAGCGGCGAGTTTATTAATTAATGCATTATTTTCTGCCATTCTCCACATGCCCTTTGCAAGGGCCAAAGTTGCAACAATGGGTAGCCCCTCTGGGATTGTGGCAATTGCTAGCGCAATGGCAGTCTCTAACATGAGTATAAAACTTTTCCCGGCCATAACACCGGAAATCGCAATTAAGATAGCAATGGCCAAAGAAAACCAAACGATTTGACCACCAAGTTTATCAAGCCTTTTTTCTAAAGGAGTGACTTCTTCTTTTTCTTGTTGAGTTGCTTTTGCAATTTGTCCAACTTCAGTCATCATTGCCGTGGCTATGACAATACCCTTTCCTGAGCCTCTTGTTATTGAAGTACCTTTGTAGAGTATATTACTTCTTTCAGCTATGATTGTATCTTTAGAAAGTGTTTCAGCAGTTTTATCTACTGGTGCTGATTCCCCAGTAAGTATCGACTCATTCACATTTATATTATTAGCTTCAATAATTCTAATATCTGCACCAACAACATCTCCTGCTTCAAATATGACAATATCTCCAGGAACTAATTCCTTCGTATCAAGGTTTAAGGCCTTCCCATTTCTTATGACTGCGCACTTTGTGACACCTATGTTTTTTAGGGCCTCCATAGAACGAATTGCCTTAAGCTCTGTAAAGAATCCAAGTCCAGTATTAATAACTAGAACTGCTATTACTGTTAGCCCTTCAACAATATGGCCCATAAAAAATGATGTTGCACAGGCTAGTGCTAAAAGTAAAACGATGATACTTTTTAATTGTCGAATTAGGATTGTAAGTTTTGAGATAGGTGGCTTAATCGTTAAAATATTTTTGCCATATTTTGAAGTCTTCTTTATGACTTCTTCTTGAGAGAGCCCGCTTTTAATATCACTTTCTAATTCGTTTAGGATGTCTTCAATTGATTTTTTAGAATAAGGTAAACTTTTAGATGTTGTCATATTTTTTGGCCCTCTAAATCAAATTAAATCCAGAATACTTCTTTGTTCTTCAATTGAAAGTGGCTTTACTGAGTCGACTTTCTTTCTTTTTATTCCACTTTTTGCGATAACCTTATCGAGGTGATGAATACGATCGACCACGTTCTTAGTCATTTTAAACAACCAGTCAGGAATTTGATCTTTTATTGTTTCACTGTCGATCTCCATAAGAGTTGTCGGTGTTTTTGTCATAACGTAGGCTGCACGGTGAGTTCCAGCAAAGAACGCCATTTCACCTATCATTTCTCCTGGACCTATTGTTGCAACTGGACTTACCTTGCTTCCATCTACAACAAAAACAAGTAATTCTCCTTCTTCAACTAGATAGATTGTATCTGACTGATCGCCTTGTTTAATGATGATTTTATTTGCTTCGTGAGTAAGTCTCATAAGGCCTCTCTATTGTAGTTGAGTAAGTTGTTTAAGTTTAATAACAAGTTCATTAACAAGTTTTGGATAATAGATATCCTGTGGCGTCTTCTTAGTAACAAAAAGTGGATTACGCATATAATTTTCTTTTATGATTTGTTGAAAGTCGACTATATCAATATTTTGATTAATAGCTGTTCTTTCTAAAATTTTAGTGAAAACAGGATGAGAAGATTCCACTTCACACGCAAAGGCGAGTTTTAGTAGAGCTTGCTCGTAAGATTTTGTTATCTGACCTTGTTTTCGGTAGAGCTCTTGTTTTAACTGATGATATTTTGTATTGGCCACAATCTTCTTATCAAGACTTTCCACCAGTAACTGACCTTCCTTTGTTTTACCTTGCTCTAGTAGGTTATCAAGTTTTTGGAGTGCTTTTTCTATTTTATCATTTGTCGTATCTTCACAAACTTTAAGATTACTTATTTCTATATTAATTGGCGGTAAAACCATTAGTACATTTACGCCTTTTTTCCTTAGTTCTCGAAGGAAGCTCTCTAGCCTATGTTGATAGAGTAGAACTTCTTTATCAAAAATTGAGCGAAAGGCCTTAGCGCTTAGTTTAGAATAATCTAATGGTGTTACTTGTTTATCTAGCTCTTTTATATGTTCGTTAAGATAGAATAACTTAGATAAATTGGGATATAATTTAATGAAACTTTGAATATAGAGATTTCGATATATCTTAAAGTTAATATTATTAATATTTAATTCTTTGTTTGACTTTGGATAGAGTTCTTCTTGCATCTCAGAAAAACCAGTGGCCAATATAATTATTTTAGGAACCTTAGTAAGCTTTGAGACTTTCTCAATTGTACGAAACAAACTTTCGTTCTTTGCTGATATATTATAAATAGCTAGAGGCCTGGCCAATTTCTGAGAGAGCTTTGTTGTGATTTCTCCAATATATGGGTTTAAGGTCTTGCCCAGATCATCACCAATTACAAGAACATCTGTATTTGATGCGATATCATCTGGCCCATAAACAGAATCACTTAACTTATAGGGGGCCGGGTCATCGCGAAGAGGCATCTCGTAATAATGGTAAGTTAGCCCTCCTAGAATTGCGATAATTAGAACACAGGCCAAATAAAATAAAATGTTGAATACTTTTTTCATAAAATCTATATAAGTTTTGTCTATGCCTTTATTATATACGTAATTTCTGGTACATAGAAGACCTTATGAAAGATGCAAAAAACACCAGATGGGTACCTGAGCTTTTAGCTCCAGCAGGAAGCCTTGAGAAATTAAAAGTCGCCATTAGTTATGGTGCAGATGCCGTCTACTTAGGCGGGCAGAAATATGGACTACGCCAAGCCGCGGATAATTTTACGATTGAAGAAATCCGAGAAGGTGTTGAGTTTGCTCATGCGCATGGCTCATGTGTTTATGTCGTTCTAAATTCTTTCTTTCACGATAAAGACTTTGACGGGCTATTGGATTTTATTCAAGAGCTTGACGCTGTTAAAATTGATGCCGTTATCGTATCTGATCCTGGTGTTATTAATTATATCGCAGAAAATACTAATCTAGAGATTCATTTATCAACACAGGCCAGTTGCTTAAATGTTGAAAGTGCTAAGCTTTGGAAGAAGCTTGGTGTTACGAGAATTGTTCTCGGACGTGAAGTCTCAATTGCTGATGCAAAGATGATCAAAGAAGAGGCCGGTGTTGAAATTGAAATGTTCGTACACGGATCAATGTGCATGGCCTACTCTGGAAATTGTGTTATCTCAAATTATACGCAAGGCCGTGATTCAAATCGTGGAGGTTGTGCCCATAGTTGTCGCTTTGAATATAAGATTGATGATGGGAAGAAAGAGCTTAATAGCTATTTTATGAGCTCAAAAGATTTGGAAGGGATTAGACTTCTTCAAGACTTTATTGATGCTGGAATCGACTCTCTGAAAGTCGAAGGTCGTATGAAATCACCAATGTATGCTGGTACCATTTCAATGGTCTACTCTCAGGCACTTGCTTACTATAAAGAGCATGGAAACTTCTTAAGTGAAGACCTTTTAAAATGGGAAGAGGAGCTAACTAAAGTTACTCACCGAGCATATACTCAAGCATCTTTAGTTGAAGAAGCTGATGAGAGCTCTATTTATAATGATCGTGAACACGAAGAGAAGACATATCGAGCAATTGGAAAAGTTGCTCAAGTTGTAAAAGATGAATTTATCGTTGTTGATGTAAAGAGTGCATTTGAAATAGGGGAGTCCTTAGAGATTCTTCCGTTTAATGATTCACATGTCGAAGTAAATATTGATCACATTAAAAATCTCGCAGGACAGGACTTTAATCGCACTCGCCCTGGTGCCTTATTTAAGATCCCTTATGTTGATGGGGTTGATATTAATAATCTCGTACGTGCAAGGGTTACTAATTAATGAAGGCCGTTACATATATTTCACATATTGATGAACTTGAATCACTGGATACTAGTAAATTCAGTGAGGTTATTCTTGCCACGCGACTATTCTCTCAGGTTGGAAAGCTAACAATAGATGAAATGCTTGAGATTATAGAAAAGTGTAAGGCCCAAAAAGTTAAGTACACTCTAGAGTGGGATATTCTTATGACGGAGAGTCGTTTTAAGATGTATCGTGAACAATTCAAAAAATATGCTGATTTAGGTTTTTCGAGTATTCGTTTAAGAGATCCTGGGGCCATTAATTTTATCCTAAATTCTTATGAGAACTTAAGTATTGATCTTTTACTTGATACTGGTGGCCATCACAATATTAAGGCCATAAAAGTTTGGAAGAATCTAGTTGGTGATCGTTTAAGAAAGATTATTCTTTCTATTGAATTATCAAGCAATGTCGTAAAAGAATTTTGTCAGGAAATTAAGAGTTGGGGGGTGAAAACGGAACTTCTTGTTCTCGGGCGCATCCTACTATTTTATACACCACGAAATCTTGTTTCTCCTTTATACACTGATGAAGATTTAGAAGAATTTGAAAATAATGGTAAATATATAGAAGTCGCTGGCTCTAGTGAAGAATCACCCCATAAAGGTTTTCCAATTATTGAAAATCAGCATGGGACTTTTATGTTTAACACCAAAGACCAGTACCTACTTGAATACTTAGATGAAATTGAAGAGTGTGGCGTTGATGATATTAGAATTGACGTAAGACACCTCGACCAGGAGTCTAAGGCCGTTGTCGATAAAACGATATCTCTTTGTGAGAGCTTTAATAAGGAAGAAGCAAAGGAATTTAAGAATCAGTATCCTAACAGTACAACTCGTGGCTTCTTTCATGTGAATAAATCAGATGTACTTTTTAAAAAGCTTAAGAATAAGAGAGTCCAACGTGAGGATCAAGGCTTCATTGGTGAAGTTGTGGATGTTGTTAAGAAATCTCATATTGCTATTCTTGTAAAAGGTATGAGAAATGAGGATGTTGCTCTAAAAGTAGGTGATGAACTTAGACTTTCTACTCCAGATGGGAAAGAGAAGTTTACTAAGATTCATAAACTTACACAGACTAATGGCAAAGAAGTTCAGGACGTTAAAACAGGTGAGTTAATTCTTATACCCCATGTAAGTGGTATAAGCGTTAAGACAATGGCCTACTTAAAATAGAACCTTAATAAATTGCACCCAAATACCACCATTATTAATTCTCTCACTTCTTGTGACTTGATATTTCTTTTGATTGATTTTAAATGTTTCGGGCATAACAAAGAAGGCTGCCTTCGTATTAAGTGATTCTGCTTTTTTGAGAAACCGCTCGATAAAAAGATGGATATCTTTCTCTTTTGTTTTTATTCTTTTTCCATAAGGTAGATTGCAGGTAATTATCGAATTTTCAGGTAGAGATTCTGTTTTAAAGAAGTCCATTTTCTCTATTGTTAACCATTCATCTTCAATGAATTCGAGATTATTTTCTTTGATTGCCGCTAAGTTCTTACCATCAATGTCTCGGGCCAAGGCTTTTCTTGGAGTTACTTGTGGCCTCTCTATTTTCTGGGCCGCAAATTTTCGATAAAGAGGAAAGTTTCTAAAGTTAAATTCTCTTTGTTCATTTCTTTGATCTTGTCTGAAGAACTCGCTTATGATTGTTCCACTTCCTGCCATTGGATCGATGAGTACATCATAATTTACATCAGATGAATTTATATATCTAATAAGAGCTGCCCCAATTGACTCTCTCATTGGTGCTTTTGCCGATAGAGTTTTTATGCCTCGTTTGTCGAGTCTTTCACCTGAACAATCAATTGATAGGCCACAATTATCATCTTCAAACCTTAAGTGAATTGTCGCTGGGACACTCCAGTTTAGTTCATCGTATTTCTTCTTATATGGCTGAGCAGTTTGATAGCTAGAAATTGCATCCTTAACTGTCTTTATTATCTTGCGATCATCAAAGAGACGTGAGTTATGAGAGCTAACTTTCACTTCAAATTCTTTCGTTGGTATATAATCGTTCCAATTAATCTTTGATAATTTCTTATATAATTTTGGAAGGTCTCTTGCGATAAAGTGACCGATTCGAAGAAGTGCTTTTGTTGGAATTCTCAATTCGAGGATAAACTCTAATAGAATAAAGAGATTCTTTGATTTTAAGCTTAGTCCATCATTTGAAATCTCTTGAAAGGCCTCTATTCGACAAAGCTTCTCCTTAATCTCTAAAAGGGCACTCTTTTCAAGTCCAGGTATCACTACCAGGTAGATTTCATATATTTTATCCATATCAAATATATACATGAACTTGTGTTTATAACCAATCGGATTTATATAAAAGTCATGAAATATGGAACTCTATACTTAATTGCAACACCGATTGATGAAATTAATCCTCTTGAGTCAGAGGCGAAGGCATTAATGCTTAAGGCCTGTGATGATGCTGATAATAGTCTTTTTTTAATTGAAGACCTAAAGCCATGTCGAAGACGATGGATTCGCTTTGGTTTAGATCGCTCTTTCATAGAAGATTTTATCCTTTTTAATGAACATACCCAACGTGATATTGAGCAAGATATTATTTCACAAATTCAAAATGGAAAGAACGCATACCTGATGAGTGATGGAGGACTTCCGGCCTTTTGTGATCCAGGTCAAAAACTTGTGAAGAAATGTCACGAGCTTGGCATTCGCGTTACTTGTACGCCTCATAGTAATTCTATTTCTTTGGCCGTTGCTCTAAGTGGCATTGATTGTTCTAATTTTACTTTTGCTGGCTTTCCTCCACGTAAACCTGATGAGCGAAAGAATTATTTAACTAATCTGAAAAAGGTGAAAATGCCTAAAGTTTTGATGGATACTCCCTATCGTCTCACAAGATTAATCGAGGAGAGTTTAGAGGTCTTTGGGGATACAACGGCCTTTATTGGGATGGAGCTTAACGGTGAAGAGGAAGAATTACTCTACGGTAAGCTATCGAAATTACTTAAGAAAGTGAACGGCTTAAAGAAAGAGTTCATTCTTATCATTAAATAAATGTTAAATCCGCGCACAAATCAGATAGTTTTTTCTTTTGATAAAAACCTTTCTTGTTGCTCTGGATAAAATCTGCTAAATTGCCAGAATTACTAGTATGAATAACACAAAATCGGCCACTCAAGACCGTAAGCTTGAGCACATTCAATTAACTGCAAAATCACAAACTCTAGCGGCAACAAGTGATAAGAGATTCTATTATGAGCCTCTTTTCAGCGGTAATGCTCAAAAGCTTGATCTAGGAATTGAATTTGCAGGATTTAGTTTAAAGCTTCCACTGTGGATTTCTTCCATGACTGGCGGAACTGGGATTGCAGGTAAGATCAATGAGAATCTGGCCCGTGCATGTGGAGAGTTCGGTATTGGGATGGGCCTTGGCTCTTGCCGTAAGTTACTCGATAGCGATGAATTCCTTGATGATTTTCACGTTAAGTCCCTGGCCAATAATTCACCTGTTTTTGCAAATCTAGGTATTGCTCAATTAGAAGAGTTAATTGATAAGAATGAACTTTCAAAAGTGGATCGTCTCGTCACTAAATTAAATGCAGATGGATTGATCATTCATATAAACCCTTCCCAAGAATGGTTTCAACCAGAAGGGGATATCATTAAAAGAGCTCCTCTTGAAACGATTGAAACTTGTGTTGAATATTTTAAGTTTCCAATAATTGTAAAAGAAGTTGGACAGGGAATGGGGCCACGTACTCTAAAGGCCCTAATGATGATGAACCTATGTGCGATCGAGTTTGCTTCATTTGGTGGGACAAACTTCTCAAAATTAGAATATCTTAGAAATTCTAACAACTTAACAGTTCATGAACCATTGTGTCATGTTGGCCATACTGCCCTTGAAATGGTACATATGACCAACGATTTAATTGACGAGTTAGGTAGTGCTGCTAAGTGTAAGAATTTTATAATCTCTGGTGGGATTAAGTCATATTTAGATGGCCATTATTTATGTAAGTTATCCAAAGGATGCGCTATTTTTGCCATGGCAAGTGAGTTTTTAAAAACTGCTATGGTGGATTATGAGAGTGTTCAGCAACAAGTTAGGGAAATTAAAAAAGGCCTTAACTTTGCTAATTCATTTCTTAGTGTGAGGAGAGAACATTGAAATTGATTCAAGGTTTTTCAAAACTATCAAAAGAACAAAAGGTCCAGTTTATTGCAAACCGCTTATCAAATGATGGCCAAGATCAGAATATCGATGCACAAAAAGTGAAAGAACAATTACTTTCATTTTGGCATTCTGATAAGAAGCTACAATCTACCTTTGATGAGTTCTCAGAAAATACAATTACAAATTTCTATCTACCGTATGGCCTAGTTCCTAATTTCGTTCTTAATAACGAAGTTTATACTGTTCCAATGGTTATTGAAGAGAGTTCTGTTGTTGCAGCATTATCAAAGGCCGCAAAGTTTTGGTCTACTCGCGGTGGTTTCAAGGCCGAAGTTATTGCAAGCGAAAAGATTGGCCAGGTCCACTTTATCTACGAAGGAGATAAAGAGAGCTTAAAATCTTTTTTTGAAGATAAGAAGATCGATATCCTAAATTCACTTGCACCAATCACTGTAAATATGGATAAGCGTGGTGGTGGAGTACGATCTATTGAGTTAGTTGATCTAACAGATAAAGAAGAAAATTATTATCAAATAAAAATGTCGTTTGAAACATGCGATGCCATGGGTGCTAATTTTATTAATTCAGTTCTAGAAGCTGTTGGTAAGTACCTTGAAGACTCGCTTGGTGAAGATGTACAGGTCGTCATGTGTATACTTTCAAATTATACGCCTGATTGTCGTGTGAGAGCATGGGTTGAATGTCCAATTGAGGATCTTGCTGAAAAATCGATTGGTATGAATACTGCTACTTTCGCATCAAAATTTGCACGAGCAGTGAGAATTGCTCATATTGATCCACACCGTGCCACAACTCACAATAAAGGAATCTTTAACGGGATTGATGGAGTTGTTATAGCAACTGGAAATGACTTCAGAGCAGTTGAAGCATGTGGACATACATATGCAGCTCGTGATGGACAATACCGATCACTAACAAATTGCAAAGTAGAAAACGGGAACTTCTATTTTGAAATTGATATTCCAATGGCCCTTGGAACGGTTGGAGGACTGACAAAACTCCATCCTCTAGCAAAGATGTCTCTTGATATCTTAGAGCGACCAAGTGCTAATAAGCTAATGATGATTGCTGCAACAGTTGGCCTTGCCCAAAATTTTGCGGCCCTTAAAAGTCTTGTTACAAGTGGGATTCAAAAAGGGCATATGAAAATGCACCTGATGAATATTCTGGGACAACTTGAAGCAACAACAACTGAGAAAGAGCAAATTGTTAATCATTTTGCTGATAAGGTTGTTTCATTTAGCGCAGTAAGAGAAGAGTTAAATAATTTAAGAAGTTAGGGGACTATGAACACAACACACACTAGTAATAATATCCTTAAGTATTTGGAAGGTGAGCAATTTCTTGAGCTTCCTAAAAACGGCCAATTATATTTTGGCCACGGAAAGCTTCTGCTTTCTGGGGAATACTTTGTTTTAGATGGTGCTAAAGCACTGGGCCTACCTACTACAGTAGGGCAGTCTTTAAGAGTTCAATACTCTTCTTCATTTGATCCTAAGTTATATTGGAAGTCCTATGATCCAGCTGGAAAGCTTTGGTTTGAAGTAACTTTTGAATTTTGGCATTTTAATATTTTAAATGAAAACCCTACAAAAGAGATGATTGTCTTACAACAAATGTTAAGACAAGCAAGAAGACAGAATAAGCACTTCTTAAGAGATGGTGTTGATGTTCATGTTGTAACACAACTCGGTTTCCCACTTGAATGGGGACTAGGGTCTTCTTCTACTTTAATTCATAATATTGCTGATTGGGCCATGATTTCGCCATTTGAACTTGCCTTTAATACTTTAGGTGGTTCTGGGTATGATATTGCATGTGCACAAAGTGAAGAGCCAATTATTTATCAAAAAGGTGGAGAAGGACCAAATTGGTCTCCTATCGAATTTAATCCAAGTTTTAAAAATAACCTCTTCTTCATTTATCTTGGACACAAGAAGAATTCTCGTGATGCTATTGAGTATTACAATGAATTACGTCCACATTCGCCAGAGATTATTAATACAATCAGTGAACTATCTATGCAGATGGCCACTGCAAATACTCAAGAAGAATTTAATTTCTTAATCCGTGCTCATGAAGATATCGTAAGTTCTCATCTTAAGCTTAGCCCAATTAAGAAAGAGGCCTTTAGTGATTTTGATGGGGAAATTAAATCTCTAGGTGCATGGGGTGGGGACTTTATTCTTGCTTCAAGTAATGGACCACGCAAGTATGTGAAAAACTACTTCGATCAAAAAGGTCTGAAAGTTTGTATTCCATATCGTGAATTAATTGTTGAAACTCAAACACCAAGTGAAATTAAAAATGTCCACTAATTTTACTCTGATTGATTTTGATATTGATAAATTAGATAATGGACTTGAATTTACAGTTAAGAGTCCATCAAATATTGCCTTGATAAAGTATTGGGGAAAGTACGGTGAGCAATTACCTTCAAACCCTTCTTTAAGTGTAACTTTAAATAATGCTTATACTCAAACGACATATAAAATTCAAAGATCCTCGGAATTTGAACTTGATTTTAAATTTGAATCAAAACCAAATGATAAATTTAAGCAAAGGGTAGAGAAGTTTTTTAAAAGGGCCGCTGTTGTTTTTCCTTTTATAGAAAATATCAAAGTTGAAATGGATTCTCACAACTCATTTCCTCACTCTTCTGGTATCGCTTCTTCGGCCGCATCAATGGCCAACTTTGCAAGTGCTCTTTGTGAAATAGAAAAAGTCGTTACAAATGAAGACCATGATGAAGAATATTATTTAATGAAGGCCTCATTCATGGCCCGTCTTGGTTCAGGAAGTGCGAGCCGATCGATATACCCAAAGATGGCAATCTGGGGAAAGTCAGTTCTTGGTAGCTCTCAAGACTACGCTATCGTTCACGATCAATTTGATGAAATCTTTGAAGGAATTTGTGATTCAATCGCAATTGTAAGTAGCAAGGAAAAGTCAGTAAGTTCAACTGCTGGTCATGCTCTTATGAATGAGCATCCTTTTGCTAAGACACGTTTTATGAATGCTAGTAATAACTTTAATAAGTTACTATTTGCTCTTAAAACAGGTGACTTTAATACTTTTGCAAAAATTGTTGAAAGTGAGGCCCTAGAGCTTCATGGGCTTATGATGAATTCTGATCCATCTTTTATTTTAATGGAGCCTAATACTTTAGAAATTATAAATCGTATTAGAGAGTTTCGAGCTCAAACAAATTGTGCAATCTGCTTTACTTTAGATGCTGGTCCTAATGTACATATTATGTATCTTAAAAAAGATGAGAAGCAGGCCAAAGAGTTCATCGAGCAAGAAGTTAAGTCTCTATGTGCCGACTCTCTTGTTATCCATGATCATATGGGTAATGGTGTGATCGTAGAAAGATAAGTAGGGATCAGTTATGGAAGGTGGTAATTCTTTTAACGCTAAAATCCTACTCTTTGGAGAATATAGTATCATTAGGTCTTCAAAGGCTTTGGCAATGCCTTATTCTCTTTTTGATGGAAAACTAAACTTTCCTGATGAGCAAGGCGCTGGAATTGATTCTGAGCTAACTGCTTTTTCGCAATATCTTAAACAACAACATGACAAAGGCAATCTAAGCTTTGATTTTGATCATCAGTCTTTCTCATTTGATATTTCAAGTGGACTACGTTTTAAAAGTACAATTCCACAAGGCTATGGAGTTGGGAGCTCTGGTGCTCTTTGTGCTGCTGTATTTGATCGCTATGCTAAAATTCAGGACGATCAAAAGAATGATATTTCTTTTCTAAAAGAATGTTTTAAGGAGATGGAATCTCACTTTCATGGATCATCTTCAGGGGTTGACCCGCTCATTAGTTATTTAAATGTAGCACTGTTAATTGATAGTCAGAAACAACTTACAGAAGTATTTCTTGATAAGAAAACAGATGGGCCAGGAGTATTTCTACTAAATACAGGACGTGCTCGAAGAACAGAGCCACTTGTTAATCTCTTTATGGAGAAATGCTCGTCAAAAGACTTTGCTTATCTATGTGATCGCGTTTTAACGCCAATTTCAGATGAGTGTATCCAACACTATATTAATAATGATAAAGAGGCACTTTGGAAGAAGTTTAAGGAATTGTCAGCATTTCAATTTGAACATTTCAATCCAATGATTCCTGCTCTCTATCGTGACTTATGGACTAAAGGCCTAGAAACTGATCGTTTCTATTTAAAACTTTGTGGAGCTGGTGGCGGTGGCTTCTTATTAGGACTTGCCCCCAATTTAAATGATCTTCCACAAGAGCTTAAAGGCAATGAAGTTCGTCCTGTTTAAGACAATTTATTAAGATTTAATTGCAGCAGAAGCCTTACATGGCCTCTGCAACTGTAGGAGAGTCTCTTAATACTCTTGCAAACTCTCTAGGATTAGTGAATTTCTTGTCATTTGCATAATTTTTGAAGTCGCCAGTAGCTATTGTTGAATTAGCAAAAGTGATCTCTTCAAGAAGTACTTCTTCCATCTTTTTGATCAGCTCATTATTAAATGAACGCTTTGTTTGAATTCTTGCCATTGGAGATTGCTTCGCAATTCTTGAGACAATATCTTCAATTTCGTTTTCATCAAAAAGTGTTTTTCCGATTAGGCCTGCACTAATTAGGGCGTCTGCACCAACGTTTTGAGATGAAAGAAGAAATTGCATAATCTTTGCGCTATTTCCTTTTTCATTTGTTAATGTATTCATACCACCCATCGGTGTGATGCCTTTGTTTAGTTGATCAAATGCTACACTAAATGATGGGGCACAGTAGCGAATATCACCACCCATTGCTAGCTCAAGGCTAAATGGACAAGCAGACTTTTGAAATGACCACAATACTGTTTGTGGTAGAAGAACTTGGGCCCAGCTTAAGCGGGCAAGAAGTTGTAAAGTATTACCAAGAGTTTTTTCATCAAAAAACCTTAGTTCTTCTTTTTTAAATAATTCAATATCTTCACTTGCAAATTTAAAAACGACTGAGTTGATTTCTACTTTATTAGAAAGCCAGTCAAATAAGTCTTCGAGTTCTTTTAGGTATGTCGATGTATTAAAAAACTTTTGGTCATTAGCAATTGTTACAAAACATGTTCTTGTTTGTCTTGTTAGTGAAACATTTAGGGTGTTGTAATTGAGAATACTTTGATTTGAATTAGAGTTATTCATTTCGTCACCTTCCTTGGTCTTTTGCTAAATTTTAAAATACATCGCTAATCTTTTAGCTCTCAGATCGATCCGTGATCTGATAATAAAATTATTTCAAGACTGCAGTCGGTCTGTCAAATTCAATTCCAAATTAAGATGCTTTTTTTGTCATTAAACTTTCAACAAATATCTTTTCGGTTTTGCTATAAGCTACGGATTTATCACAAGAATTTAAGGTATTTAGAATATATTCTTGTAGTTGACTATTTTTGTCGCTGTCAATGATAGTGTCACTTTGTCTCTCTTTAATAGGTATCTGAAGTACTTGTTCGCTGTTGTCGGTCTTTTTGTTTAACTTTAATATGGCCTTCACGATTAGTGCATGAAGTTCTTGATTATTTATATCCCACTTGGCAGATTCTAATTTATTAATTGTTTCTTGAGATATTTTCTTATTTTCCATATCTCTTTTCTTGCATTCAAATTGAATATAGTATTGAGCAATCTCAACAATTTCGGCCCTTCTTAATCTTAGGGGAGGAATATTTAATTTCACCGTTGTAATATAATTATATAAGTCTGTAAGGATATAGTCATTCTTCTCCAAGGCTTTTAAGTCATTTGATGCAATGGTTATAATTCTAAGTTTTAATGAACTTATAAGATTATAAAAAATCGCCTGATTTTCTAAAGAGAGCTTTTCGATATTTTTTACTATTAAGTCGTTAATTCCATTATTTGATACTTGCTCAATAAATTCAAAACTTTGATTCTCTGATTCTTTAAAATCAATTATCAAAGAGTTCTCACTACAAACATATTTTGCATATTCAAGTTTTCCAACACCGGTCTCGCCGTGAATATAGAGATTTTCCCTTGTGTTCTTTATCGTGTTTAAAGTGTTTATAATCGCAAGTCCTGTATGGCTACGATCTGAGAAAATATAATGATTAGGTAATTTGTTCTTTACTGTTTCAAGACCTGAATTATTTTTTGAATTATAAAAGTATGAAATCAATCCCGAGACAATCTTGATATTTTCAAGCATTGTAATATTGAATTTATCACCTGAAAGTGTGTTTGAAAGGCAAAGAGCTCCAATACTTTCGCCATTATAATTCACTAGCGGTGCCAGGAGGATATTTTTAATATCAAAATCTACGCCAGTTGCACTTTGATCATTGAATGATTTATTAATGATGACTTTGTTGAAATATGCCTCATTCAATAGTCCATTGAATGTTTTTCCAAGTAGTGTGTGATCACTATTTGTATGATCAACCTCAAAGTCTTTTGTTTTAGAGTTAAATAAATAGATATGATAATTTTCACAATGAAAAATCGTTGGTAGCTCAGACAGGATTGTTGTTAGTTTTCCCTTGAAGGCCCTTTCAATTAAGCTTTGAAAAAGAGAGAAGAGTTCAACGCCATCATCTTTTGAGATCTTGATTTTATTTTGACATATTTGAAATAATTTATCTTTTAACTTTGCAGTCTTGTAGTGTGATAAGAAATCTTTTAAAAAATATTTTAATACCGTTGTTTGTGAATCAGGTGAGATTGAAATCCCATATATTGTTTTTGTTACATCTTCACAATAGATAAATGATCGAATAATTCTACCTGTTAGCTCAAAGTCCCAGTTATTAAATATTCTATTTGTTTTAATTTTAATTTTTACATTTTCGCCTATTGAGTACTTTTGAGTGCTGATGAAGTTTAGGCCTGAAAGATTGATGGAGTCTATTTGTACATTATTAGTCTTTACATTCTCTCTTTCAAAAGTAATTACTTCAGCATTAACTTTATCCCCTTCATGGATAGGGAAGCGATAAGACTTAAAAAACTTATAGTTTTGGATGTTGTAACGCAATTTTTCCTCAAATAGATAGTAATGTAATATCTTTCTTATCGGGCATATTAGTAGAGAGTTTATAGCTTTAATGAGTAAAGCTTATTAAATATTTATAAATTTCGATATTTCCTTATTCAGTCGTTAAAGTTGGCAACTTTGTAGGTCGATAATATTTGTACAAGAGGTCAGAAATTGAAGAAATTACGTAATTATCGAATAAAACTAAAAGAGTCAGATAAGGTAAAGTGTATCTTATATGAAATGGTAGGAGACTCTACTTCTAATGCATTTAGGGTAAAGCTAGATAATATTTCAACAACTGGAATTGGTATTCTAATAGGTGAATACGTTGATAGCACTGTCTTTAAGGTTGAAATTATTTATAAAAATATTAGATTATTACAAACTGTAAAGCTTAGGCGTTACCGTCCTAACTTTAATAATCGTGGTGATAATTATTTAGGCCTTGAGTTTGTTGAATACGAAGTTGAAAATATCATGGACTTAATGACTAAATTAGTTGCATCCATGAGTCGTTTACGTCTTAGAGACCTTATGTATGATATGGTTCTAAACGAGGCCGTTGCAGGAAACTTTGATTCCAGTACGATACCAGATAGTGAAGCAGATAAAGATCAGCAAGTTTCAACTTCCATGATCTTAGACCTTTTTCAAATCTTTAAAAACTATAATAATAAAATTGAATTGATAAAACTCTTTGTTATTGAAGTTCAAAGAATAGTAAAGGCCAAAGATGCTCGTATTTTTATTGTTGGCCATGATGAACAGACTTTTAGTGAGTTTGATTTTGAAACAAGTGACGTGATGGAGCTTGAGTATCCAATCGTTGGAATCCTAGAGGAACTTTACAATAACCCACGTGGTATTAAATCTAAGTTTTCTCAAAGTTTATCAAGTGATGAGTTTTTTAATATGTATGAAGTTGTAAATAATACGACAATTTCTACTTATATGATGTGTCCTATTTTTGATCATAACGAAAATATCTTTGGAATTTTAAATTTTTCAAATAAGGAAAAAGGTGAGTTATTTACTGACAATGATTTAAAGCAGGCAATGTTTTTGGCCAGAGTTATGGGGCTTTTATATTTCTATAATAATGCAGAGGTAACCAATCAGCTGGATTATGAAAGTGAAAACCTCGATACAAATGTCGCTTTTCATACTTCTTTAGGTGTTAGTTTATTTGCTAAAAAAGCACAAGCATTCCTCGAGCAATATTCTGGGCATGATATAAAAACACCTGTCTATGTGTACGGAGATGAAGGAAGTGGAAAATTTCACCTTTGTAAGAAGATTGCAAAAAGTTCAAGTAGTGAAAATCAGCATGTTGAGATTATCAATTGCTTTAGTAAAATGGATAAGAAGGCCGTTGATCTTAGGATTGCAAGAATTCGAGATAAGGTTGTAAATGGTAATGTTATCTTTAAAGGCCTTGATAAAGTTTCTATAGTAACAGCAAAATATATTATCAATGAAGTTGGTAATAAGGAGAGCTTTCGTCTTCTTTTTACAGGTAGTGAATATATTGAAGAAATTGATATTCCTTCTTTCAAAACGATTTCTTTAAATGAAAGAAAAGAGGATATTATCTTCTTTGCTAATTACTTTATCTCACAATATAGTCTTAAAAATCATACAACGAAAAAAAGATTATCTCATGAAGTTGCTCAAATGCTCATTGACTACGATTGGCCAGGAAATATCGCTGAGCTTAAGGCATGTATTGCAAGGCTTATGATTTTTAATAAAGGTAGTGGAAGCTTATCCATTAGAACTAGCGACATTACACCTTTGTTTGAAAATGAAGGACAACCTCAAATTTCAATAGATGCAAATGATCTCAATATAAAGGCATTTGATGAGCATGATCTAAGTAACCAAGAGTGTGCGGATCTCTATCTTTACTTCTATGTTGCTAAAAAACTTAAGGATGGTGCTGTTGGGCTTAAATCAGTAGCAAGTGAAATGCTGATTGATTATGATGATGTTGTAAATCGATTAGAAAATGGAAGTGTCGTTGTTAAGAGGTTATTTAATGAAACAGTTGACCGAGTTGAATTATATCTATCAAATAATGTGGCCTAGTTTAAACTAGGCCACTTTATATATTTATTCGTTTTCTTCTAGAAATCTTTCTGCGCGAATTGCAGCTTCACAACCTGAACCGGCCGCTGAAATTGCTTGGCGGTAGTAAGAGTCTTGAACATCTCCACAAGCATAAATACCTTCAACATCTGTATCAGGGTGCTTTCCTGCAGTGATAATAAAGCCATGATCATCAAGCTTTACTTTTCCTTTTAAGAAATCAGTATTTGGCTTGTGTCCAATCCCCATAAATAGGCCATCAGTTTCACGCTCTGTAACTTCACCAGTTTTAAGGTTTTCAACCTTAATCGCTTTTACACCAGAGTCATCAGCGATAATTTCTTTAACAGCGCTATCCCATACGAATTCAATTTTTTCGTTATCGAATGCTCTTTGCTGCATTGGCTTAGAAGCTCTAAGCTCATCTCTTCTATGGACAACGTATACCTTCTTAGCAAATTTCGTTAAGAATGTAGCTTCTTCCATAGCAGTGTCTCCACCACCAACAACGTGAACAATTTGATCACGATAGAAGAATCCATCACAAGTTGCACATGCAGAAACACCTTTACCAATAAGTTCTTTCTCATTTGGAAGACCTAGGTACTTTGCAGATGCTCCTGTTGCTACGATAACAGCATCAGCAGTGTATTCCTTGTCGCTATCAACAGTAAGCTTGAATGGTCGCTTAGTTGTATCAATATCTGTGACAAAACCGCTCAGGTATTCAGTTCCAAAGCGTTGTGTTTGTTTTTTCATATTTGCCATTAGATCTGGCCCCATGATTCCCTCTGGAAATCCTGGAAAGTTGTCGACATCAGTAGTTGTCGTTAGTTGACCACCTGGCTCATGTCCTTCGATGACAAGTGGGCCTAGGTTTGCGCGAGATGCGTAAAGGGCCGCAGTATAACCTGCTGGACCTGATCCTATAATAATGACTTTGTGGTGTGCCATTGCTTAATCTCCGTTTTAATCTGTATTATTCTATTCCAAGCTCTTTTTTGATCTCTTCTGGGCGATCATCTTCTTCTGGATGCATGTCGTAATATGCATTTACG
This sequence comes from Halobacteriovorax sp., assembly GCF_048381875.1. NCBI lineage: Bacteria > Pseudomonadati > Bdellovibrionota > Bacteriovoracia > Bacteriovoracales > Halobacteriovoraceae > Halobacteriovorax > Halobacteriovorax sp. The sequence continues at coordinate 208,111 of NZ_JBLXBP010000001.1, forward strand.
CTAACTAAATCATCTGGATTATCTGCTTTTTTAGTCGTTTTATAGATTTCGCCAGTCATTTGACATTCATATTTGAAAATTTGAAGCTTTTTCTTTCTTCTGGCCATGTTTTCCTCCGAAATGCATGATGCATTGTGGCATTTTTTGTAAAAATATACATACTCTACCATATTGTTTCAAATACTTCCATTCGTTATAATTAAATATATGCAGAAATCTAAACAATTTTTTATCATTACCGTGCTTGCTTTTTTTCAGCTCAATTCACTCGCCATGATGGGGGCCAAAGTTATTGCACTTAGTAAGAGTGGCCGAAGCGTTAAGCTTGATGTGGGAAAAGTAGCGGGCCTAAAGACTGGTGATGTTGCTGATGTTTCTATAAAGCTTGGAACGCTTGAGAAACCAAAGTTCATCTATCTTGGTAGTATTGAATTGCTTAAGCTTTCTGATCGCTCATCAAGTTGGTATTTCAAAACTATTTCTGGTGATAAATTAAATCGATCTAATTTCAAAAAAGATGACTTTATTCGCCTACAAATTCGCTCTAGAAGTGAATCTGGACGAAGTAAAAAGAAGCCTGTTTATAATGTTAAAGCATTTGAGTCTAAAAATGTTAAACGAAATAATCGTTATGCAATAGATGGCGTTGTTCCTGCAAATCTTGTCCAAGAAAAAGAAGTTCCAAATGAGGAGAACTACGACTCTGACTTTACTGATAATACAACCTATAAAGTTACAGAAAAATCGATGTTAAAAGACGGTAATGAAGTTATCGTAGAAGATGGCCGCTTAAAGTATAAGTATATTAACTCAAAGTTAAGTCCTGTTGATGTTTCACGTTTATCAGATGAAGACTTAGATACTACATTAGGATCACAGCACCAGAATCAATTATCAAAGATCTCATCTAAGCAAGATGGATACGAAGAAATGTATTATAACGGAAGGGGAAGTCTTACTGGCCCAACATCTTCACTTTCGATTCAAAATACAATGGATGAAACTCTAGCTAGAGAGCGAGCAAAAAATAGTGTTACTCCTTCTGCTAAAGCAGCTCTTAATAAAGAAGGGCCTTTGTGGTCAGCGGATATGGACTCAGAGCAATTAAGTAATTATCTCAAGGCTTCAGGTATTGCTCGTGAAAAATTTAGAAGAGAAAACGTTTTAGCGATTGAAAGTGGTAATGAGGTACAATTTAGTTTTATTTCAAACTTACTTGCTAACTACTCTGATTCTGATAGTAATCATCAAAATCTTGGTTACGGGCTAGCAATAGGTTATGAATTTCATTTAATTCGCGCCCACAAAGCACTAGGTAAGTGGAGTGTTGACTTTGGCCTTGATGCTACAAATTTAAATGTTGATATTGGTGGAGTAAACGCCAGGATGACATTTACAAATATTGGCGCTCATATCAATTATTACTTCTATAATACCCCATATATCAGAAATAAGCTTCAGGCCTATGTTGGCCTTGGTATTAAACGAGGCGTAGGTGAGGCAACTTCTGGCTTTTTAAATGGGTATAGTTATGATTATGAGTCGGTGGCCTTACCTTCTATTACATTAGGGGTAAAGACACGACTATCTTCTTTTAGAGACTATGAACAAGGAAATATGTTCGGATGGGGAATTGGAGCTAAGTTAAATTATGAGCTTTTAAGTTTAAACCCGATTAGTGAGATAGATAGTAGTGACGATAGTAATTACACATTAAATCAAACAGTAAATAATATAAAATTAATAGCAAGTTTAAGTATGTTTTTTTAAGGGATAAGTATGACAGGACGTTTTAGTAAATTAATTATTTCTCTGATATGCCTTCTTGGCCTATTCAGCGCAAGTGCATTAGATATTGATGAGAAATTAACTTTTAGAATTCTTCAAACTTCAGATACTAAGAAAACAATTCTAGTGAATCGAGGCTTAGAAGATGGCCTTGTTGTAGGTGATCATGCAAAACTCTTTATTACTACAGGTGTCTTTGCTAGAGGTGTCGTTATTCGTGCTACACCATCACGCTCAGTATGGAGTATTTATCGAATTGTGAAACCAAATGAGATTCACGTTGATAAGGTCGCTAATCTTAAAATCTCTTCTCCTGTTAAGTTAACTGAAGACCGTACAAAATCTCTTCAGGCCGCAACTTCCGGAAGACAGATGGGAGAGCCTGTTGATGTTCAAAGACAGAGAAATTCATCTCGAACTCAAGTTGTACAAGATACACCAAGAGCATCTTATGATGAACAAAGTGAACTAGATGCAATTAAGACAACCGGTTTTGCAAGTGATCAAAGTATCGAGCGTCGCACTCCTAGTAAGATTTTATCTGATAAGAATATGGCCTTTAATATCTCGGCCGGCCTAAATATGTTGTCTGGAACATATGATAATGTTGGTGATGCTACTGATGCTGAAATTAGTGCAATTGGACTTAATGGAGAGTTTGAGTATTTCTTTGCTAAGTCTGACTCATTCCTTCAAAAGTTCTCACTTAAGGCAACTTTAGGTTACTATTCTGGTGAGACTGGAATTGCAGGCTCAACTGCAACTTCTATAGACTTTGGTGGTGCAGTCGATTTCCATTTTACAAATCCACTTGCAACAAATCGTATAACACCTTATTTAGAGGCCGGATTTGGACTATCTTTAGCAACTCTTGATGCGATTCCACAATCGTCAGGATCTTCTGTAACTGAAAGTTTATCTGGTTCTGGTACGTATATGTTTGCAGGAGCAGGTGCTAAATACACAATGGATTCTGGTTTTGGTTTCTATGCAAAAGGTGATTACTTTTCAACGTCTTCTACATTTAGTATTGAAACTGGTGGATCAACTGTGGACAACACTATCGACTTCAGTGGTTTTAGAGCAATTGCTGGAGCATATTTAAGATTCTAAATTATATACAGGCGCTATCTTCTTAGTAGCGATAGCGCCTTTTAAGGTCTTCTTCACACCTAACAAACTCATACTTTTTCATCTCTTCAATTTGTTCTTGTGTTGCTTTATCCTTAAAGGGATTGTAGCGCATTTTAAATCGAAATGGCGCTACAGTCTTGCTATGGTCATAGGCCTTTTTGTGATTATGAACTATGATTCTGGTTACATCTTGTGCCATTGTTCTAAATGTTGTGTATTTCCCACCAACTAGAACATGGCAATTATGTAATGGTTGATAATGTTTGTGTACTCTTGCTGTTTTTCCTAGAGCTGCTGTTGAGTCATCTTTTACAAGAGGTCTTATTCCTGCAAATGAAGAAAGTATGTCTTCTTTTTCAACGTTTGCCTTTGGAAAGTATTGATTTAGGTTTGCTAAGAGATAAGTTATCTCTTCATCACTTGGAGATAAGTCAAAGTAATCTTCTTCTACTTTTGATTCAGTTGTTCCCACAAGAATACGATCCCCTTGTGGTATAACAAATATAACTCGTCCGTCATTAGGTGTTAGTAAGATGGCCGTTTCAATTTTTAATCGATCCTTATCAAGCCATATATGACTTCCCCTTGATGGAAGAAGCTTTGGTTCCCAGTGAATATCCTTGTTCATAGACATAATCTGGTCAGTAAATGGCCCTGTTGCAAAAACGATATCCTTACAATGGATTTTCTTCGATTCACCGGTGATTTCATCTTTTAAAGTAACAGCAACTTTTTTACTTTCTAAAAACTCATACTTCTCAAGTGATGTATGGTTTAGAGCATGACATCTCGGATTTAGTGCGCCATCTCGTAGGACTTCAATTGTAAGTCTAGCATCGTCAACGACAGCGTCGTGATATACACCACTTCCTCTGAGGTCTTGTTCTTTTAGGTCTTTATTTATTGCAACTGATTCTTCTTTTGATTTCATCTCATAAGGAGAGTTTTCAAAACTAGACAATAAATCATAAAGAAAAAGTCCAATTCTAATCATCCACTTAGGTCTGATGGAGTCAGAGTAAATAGGAAGATAGAACTTTTCTTCAAAGCAAAGATGTGGAGCTATTTTTAACCAAAGGTTTTTTTCATGTAAAGCTTCCCAAACAAGAGGGAAGTCAAAGTTCTCAAGATAGCGAATACCACCATGTAGCATCTTAGAGCTCTTAGAGCTTGTTTGTGATGAAAAGTCTTTCTTGTCGATAATGAGACAATCGATATCATGAAGACTAAGGTCTCTAAAGACTCCTGCGCCTACAATCCCTCCACCTATGATTATTGTGCTATATGTATCTTTTGTTTCACCTAAATTTTTAATCATTATATCTACGTCTTTTATTTTTTATTCATTAGCTTCTAGGTAGACGAAGTCTCCATGGGCCATGATGATATTATAATTTTTTCCGTTAATTTCTTTTTGTCCTATATTAAAATGAATAGAAATAACGGCGTTTGCACCTTTTTTATATGCTTCTTTTCTTATGCTTTCGCCAAAATATTCAACGAGGTTGATGGAAGAGAAATCGTCAAATTCACTACGGTCAATTTGTTCGTTAATTTGCATTGGTCCCAAGCTGTGTATAATCTTATAACCAGGGATATATGGTGATGTACTTAAGGCCACATCTTCTTCATTAAATTCTTTTTTTACGAAATGTTTTGATTTATTTTGTAGAATTGAGCGTGGGCCCGTTAGTCCTCTTTGATCAGTGTGATCATAACTGTCGCTCTTGTGAATTTCATGAGCTAGAGCAACTTTTATATTACGACAATAACGTCTAAGCTTTCCTGCAAGAGTGATGGCACTAAATTCGCCAATTTGAGCGATTAATAGCTGTCCACTCTCAAGTGACTTTCGATAAAGCTCTTCATTTCCTTCCAAGAGGCCAAATTCATTTAGAGTCGCAAGAATACTATCTTCAAATTCCTCTGTATTAATACCTTGTAGAAGAATTGAAAAAGGAGGGTTGCCTCCGATTGCGGCCTTTCCATAAGTTGAATTTGTTGCAAAATCTCTTACATCGCTTAAGTCCTCTTGAATTTTGGTACTTAAGTCTGGAAGGGGAGTTGTCTCTTCGTAATTAACTTCTTCCATTGAAATCTCTTGATCTGGAGTGTCTTCAATATCGTGGTTATCGTCATTAAAGAGTTCTATTTCTGCTATATCATCGGTGTCGTCGTCTTCTTCAGTAGGAATGTCTTGATCAGTAATTTCATCTGATGGGTCGTCTTCATTACTAAAGGATACTTCGTGGTCGTCTTCGAAATTTTCGAAATTTTCGGAATCTTTAGAATCTTCAAAGTCGTTTTGAGAGCTTTCTTCTTGTGAGTTCTGATCTTGTAAGTCATCTTCTGGCCAAGCATTGTTTTGGTCTTCTTCGTCTTCGTATTCATCTTCGTATCCATCTTGGTGTTCATTTTGGTCGTCGTCTTGAAATCCCTCTTGAAGTCCCTCTGGGTCTTCTTCATTATCATACGACTCAAAACTATCATCGAAGTTATTATCAAATCCTTCGTTTGAATTATCGTCAGCTTGGTCTTCAAAGCTTGCTTCAAAATTATCATCAAAACTTTCTTCAAAGTTATTTTCTTCAATTGCCTCGTCAGGATTTTCAGGAGTGCTATAGTCAAATGATGATAACTCAACTTCTGCTTCATCGCTCTTTTGATCTGAGTCGTCCTCAGCTTCAATATCGGCCAGGACCTTATCGAGATCGTCATCACCTTGGTGAAGGAACTCTGATAGATCTTCGATTCGAGTTAGGTCGTTTTTGTTATCACCATCTGACATTGTTTTTTACGCCTTAATTAATGCTCTATGAGCCGTGACAGTGCTTATACTTCTTACCAGAACCACATGGGCAAGGATCGTTTCGACCTACTTTTACTTGTCCACGTGAGCGTGGAGCTTGTTGTTTCGGTTCATCGCGACCTTCTTCCTCTGCTATTCTCTTGGCCTTTAGAGCATCAAGTTGTCTTTGTAATTCTTCTTCTTGCTCGCGTCTTAGCACTTCAATCTCTTCTTGAGTATAAAGCTTAACAGTGAACATATTTCTAACAACACTCTTTTTTACTTCGATACGCATTTGTTCAAAAAGACCAAAAGCTTCACGCTTGTACTCATTTAAAGGATCTTTTTGAGCGTATGCCTTAAGATTGATACCTTCTTTTAGATGGTCCATATTTCTTAAGTGATCTTTCCAGTGTTGATCAAAAGTAGAAAGAAGAATCTCTCTAAGAGCAAGTGTCACTTGTTGTTCATCATATCCCGCAAGCTTACTTTTTAAGATTTCTTTTGCCGTCTCTTCAAAGTACTTACTTACGTCACCTGAGAACTTATTTGAACATTCAACAGCTGATACTTCGTAGTCAGTATTAAATGTTGTGCTAAAGCCACTTTTCATATCTTCCCAAGGAAGATCTTCTAGAGGAACTTTCTTTTGTGGACGATAAGTATTAAATAGATCATCTGCCACATCTTCTGTCATTTCATCTACAAAGCCGCGATTGTCATTGTCTGAGAGAATGTCACGACGAATACGATAAATAACTCGACGTTGCTCATTCATAACATTATCAAAATCAAGTAGGTGCTTTCTTATTTCAAAGTTATGTGTTTCTACTTTCTTTTGGGCCTTGGCAATAGCATTTGTGATCATGCTGTGCTCGATTGGCTCATCTTCTTCCATTCCAAGAGTGTTCATCACTTTTGCAATACGATCACTACCAAAAATTCTCATTAGATCATCTTCAAGTGATAAGAAGAATTTAGAATGTCCAGGGTCTCCTTGACGACCAGAACGACCACGAAGCTGATTATCAATTCGGCGAGACTCGTGTCTTTCAGTACAAAGAATATAGAGACCACCAAGTGATTTTACTTCATCATTAATTTTGATGTCTGTACCACGACCGGCCATATTTGTTGCAATTGTAACAGTACCTTTAACACCTGCATTTTCAATAATACCGGCTTCTTTTCCGTGTTGTTTTGCATTTAGAACATTATGCTTAATTCCTGCCTTTTCTAGTTCGGCAGATAGTAAGTTAGATGATTCAACTGTAATCGTACCAACAAGTACTGGTTGACCTTTTTCATTTAACTCTTTGATTAAGTTAATGATGGCCTTATGCTTTGCTTTCTTATTCTTATAGATAACATCAGCTTCATCAATACGTGCAATTGGAAGATTTGTTGGGATAACAATTACATCTAAGTTGTAGATCTTTTTAAACTCTTCTGCTTCTGTGTCTGCAGTACCAGTCATACCTGCAAGGTTTGCATACATTTTGAAGTAGTTTTGAAATGTAATCGAGGCAAGAGTTTGGTTTTCTTGCTTAATTTCTACACCTTCTTTTGCTTCAATTGCCTGGTGTAGACCGTCTGACCAGCGAGAACCTGTTTTAAGACGACCTGTGAATTCATCGACGATAATAATCTCACCGTCTTTGATGATATAATTTGCATCTTTCTTAAATAGGTGATGAGCACGAAGAGCTTGATTTAGGTGGTGAAGAAGTGAAGAGTGTTCAACATCAAATAGGTTATCAACCTTAAGCATTTCTTGAACTTTTAAAATTCCTTCTTCCGTAAAGATCGCACTCATTGCTTTTTCATCAATAGTGAAATGCTTCTCAATCGTAAGCTTTGGAATAATTTGATTTGCCACACCATATAGATCTGAACTTCCTTCCGATGGCCCAGAGATAAGTAGTGGAGTTCTTGCTTCATCAATAAGGATTGAGTCAACCTCATCCACAATACAGTAGTGAAAGTCTCTTTGAACATATTCTTCAAGAGAGAACTTCATATTATCTCTTAGATAATCAAAGGCAAATTCATTATTTGTTCCGTATGTAATGTCAGCACCATAAGCTTTTTGGCGATCTTCATCTTCCATATCAGCAATAATGCAACCAACACTTAGACCAAGCCAATTATAAAGTTCACCCATCTCCTTAGCATCACGTTGAGCTAGGTAGTCGTTTACAGTAACGAGGTGAGCACCTTTTCCTTCAAGTGCCTTTAAGTATAGTGGAAGGGCCGCTGTTAGTGTCTTACCTTCACCGGTCTTCATTTCTGCAATGATTCCCTTGTAAAGAACAATACCACCGATGATTTGTACATCATAAGGTCTCATGCCGAGAACTCTTTTTGATGCCTCTCTTACCGTTGCAAAAACTTCTGGGAGAATATCATCAAGCTTTGCACCATCTTCAATTAATTTCTTAAACTTTGGTGTTTGGGCCTTGAGCTCATCATCGCTCATCTTTTCCATCTGAGCTTCAAGAGAGTTGATTTCATTAACAATTGGCATAAGCTTTTTGATATCGCGATCGTGCTTAGTACCAAATAGTGATTTAAGCGGATTAAACATTTAAATTTCTCCTAATTAATCCAGTACATAATACAAAGGGTCCACCGGCGTGCCATTAACACGAATTTCGTAATGGAGGTGAGGACCTGTTGATAAACCAGAGTTTCCGATTCTTCCAATCGGATCCCCCCGTTTTACTTTTTGGCCTTTCACGACGAGGTTTTTTGAATTATGTCCGTAAAGTGTAGTTATACCGTATCCATGATCGATTTCTATATGATTTCCGAATCCGTAGTTTTTCTTGGATGTTTTTACAACACCATCAGCTGGTGCAAGAATTAAAGTACCAATTGGCCCACCGACATCAAGACCTTCGTGCATCTTTACTCTTTTTGAGTAGTGACTCATACGAGGTCCATAATATGAAGTGATCCAGCCTCTGGCAGGTAATAGTGTAGGTGTAGATTTAAGAAATGATTCGCGGTCTAAAAGATATTGGTCTAGTTCATTGACACGAATTTCTAAATCACCTGAAATCTTACGTAAAATTGAATAACGATAATCAAAGTACGCAAAGTTTTCAGCTAACTTAAAACTTTGTTTAATTAAACTACTCCATTCTTTTGTGAAGCTGTAACCAGAGGTAAGACCAAAATTTGTCGCAATCTTACGTTCATAGAGGTCGTTGATGTCGCTGAACTCCTGATTCGTTTTTAAGACGCTTAATTCCGACTTAACTTTATTTAAAAGCTCTCGGTCCTTTTCTGGCACAAGGACCGATTGTGGATTTCTACCTGAAGAGTGATCGTGGCTTCCTGAATGACCTTCACTTGGTTCGCGATCATCCTTCATCAATGGCTTTGTTAGATCAAATTCCTTGAAACCTGAGATGACTCTCAGCTTACTTTCAATTTTTTGAATTCTTTCAATATCATCAGTTAATGTATTCAGTTTCATATTAAAGAGCTGGATTTGCTCCTTAAGTTGACGGTTCTCAATACTGAGGTGACGGTTTTCGTAAACTTGTTTTAAAATCTTAACGTAGTCAAACGTTAGGATACCGATAACAGCGATAATAATTACTACTAAGAAAATGGCCGAGTTAAAAATGACTTTTGGTATACGAAAAGACTTAACTCCCTTTTCCTTCTCGGGAATAACCATTATTGTATAAAAGCGACTCAAAATTACATCCTTGAATTTTTCAATAATTTCTGATGTTTATTGTAGGTTTCTTGATTTCAGTTTGCAAGACTTTAATCCATGACACATAGAGACAGTGAGCTAAAACATTTTCGAAGTTAAATTAATTAACTACCGTAAGAATTATCGATATATTGTCTTGTCCACCGTGTTCGTTGGCCTGGCGAATTAAAGTTTGCACACAGTCATGAAGTTTTTGATGAGTTACGTCATCGGTGTTGTCAATCATATCTTTGATAATAAAAAGAATATCCTCGTCACTTAATTTACCGTGAAGGCCATCTGAGCACAGAAGAAAGATATCACCCTTTTGCGGTCGGTAATCATAAATATCAACTTCAATATCTTCTTCAAAGCCCACCGTACGTGATAGGTAGTTTTTATTTGGATCTTTTGCTGCTTGGTCACGTGTATAGATTCCGTAGTTAATCTTTTCTTGTATTACAGAATGATCTTTTGTTAATTGAAAAATCTGTCCATTTGAAATGACGTAAGCTCTTGAGTCACCAACATTTGCAATCTTTGCACTTTCGTCATCAAAGAGAAGGCTGACGACAGTCGTTCCCATTCCTTTAAGAGCAGGTTCACTATCGGCATATGCTTTTATCTTATTATTGGCATATAGAACAGATTCTTGAAGAACTTGACCTAATTCTTCTTGTGGTTGGGAGTTGATTTTATCTTTGACTTTTTCTGCAAGGTATTTGATGGCCATCGTTGAAGCGAGTTCTCCACCTGAGTGTCCACCCATGCCATCAGCAACAATATAAAGTTTTGTGTTATTGCTAATGTAAATAGAATCTTGATTTGTCTCTCTCTTGCGCCCAATATCTGAAACGCCAGCACAGATCGTATTCATATTTTCCCTTGTCTGAAGTCATTTAATATCAATTCTTCTTTATTTTCAGTTGGATAGGAATTTTAGTCAAATACTTTTGTTGGTCATTTATTTTTGCCCATTTTCTTAGAAATACTTGAGTGTTTTATGGTGTCAAAATGCACTTTGAATAAATTAAACTAATGGAATTTTTTTTAATAGTTTCTTTGCTTTAAGTGAAATTATCACGTTATAATATATTTAGGACTTTAGCTTGCTAATATGCAACTCATGGATGGAGATAATATGACTAAAATGAATATGAATGAATTTATGAGTGAGAATTACAGGGTCGAAGACTTTGCTCACTTACATTGGACGGGTAGTTTTCAAGACTATATCGATCTTGTTTCAGAAGATCCAAGAATTGCTCGTAATTCCTTTCAACGAATTTATGACATGATCATGTCATTTGAAACAAGTACATATCTTGAATATAAAAAAGAAATCACACGTTATCATTTTTTCGATGATCCAATCGGTGGTGGTAAGGATGCTGTTTTTGGTATCGATGTTCACTTAATGAAACTTGTGAACTTTTTCAAGGCCGCAGCTCTTGGTTATGGTACAGAGAAAAGGGTTCTTCTACTTCATGGGCCTGTTGGTTCGGCCAAGTCTTCAATTGCAAGAAATCTTAAAAAAGGTCTTGAGCACTATTCAAGAACTGATGAAGGTGCACTATACACGTTTGAATGGTATGACGAAGAAGAGTCAGATATTTTAGGCGGACAAAAAGTTTTTCCATCGCCAATGCATGAAGACCCATTAAAGCTTATTCCACATGAAGTTAGAAAAGAATTTCTTGATAATATCAATAAAGGTAATAAGGGTCATAAAGTTAAAATTCGCGGAGAAGTATGTCCGGCCGACCGTTATATTCTAAAAGAGTATATGGTTAAGTATGACGGTGACTTCATGAAGGTTATGGAAAACCATATCCGTGTTAAAAGACTTATTCTTTCTGAAAAAGATCGTCTAGGTATTGGTACTTTCCAACCTAAAGATGAGAAAAACCAAGACTCGACAGAGTTAACAGGTGATATCAATTATAGAAAAATTGCTCAATATGGTTCTGATTCAGATCCACGTGCATTTAACTTTGATGGTGAGTTCAATATCGCTAACCGCGGTGTTATCGAATTTATCGAGATGCTTAAGCTTGATGTAGCTTTCCTTTATGATCTACTTGGTGCTTCTCAAGAGCAATCAATTAAGCCTAAGAAATTTGCTCAAACAGATATCGACCTAGTTATTCTTGGTCACACAAATGAGCCAGAATTTAGAAAACTTCAAAATAACGAATTTATGGAAGCACTTCGTGACCGTACGGTTAAGATCGATGTTCCATATATTTCTCGTTTAGATAATGAGGTAAGAATCTATCAACGTGACTTTAACGCTGAAAAAATTCCTCATGTTCATATCGCTCCTCATACGCTTGAGATGGCAGCTATGTGGGCCGTGCTAACAAGACTTGAAGAGCCAAAGAAAGCTGATCTAACTCTTGTTCAAAAGTTAAAACTTTATAACGGAAAAACTCTAACTGGTTATAATGAAGATAACGTAAAAGAACTACGTAAAGAGGCCGTAAGAGAAGGACTTGAAGGTATTTCTCCTCGTTATATTCAAGATAAAATTTCTAACGCTCTAGTTAAGTATGGACACACTGGTTCTCTAAATCCATTTATGGTTTTCAATGAACTAGAAAGTGGACTTAAGCATTCAATGGCCAATAATCAAGATGCCGCTGAAAAATACCGTGAAATGTTAGCGATTGTTCGTCAAGAGTATACTGATATCGTTAAAAACGATGTTCAAAAAGCAATCTCACTTGATGAATCTGCAATTGAAACTCTATGTGCAAATTATATTGATAACGTTAAGGCCTACACTCAAAAAGAGAAAGTTCGTAACAAGTACACTGGTAAACTTGAAGAATCTGATGAGCGTTTCATGAGAAGTATCGAAGAGAAAATCGATATTGCTGAGTCTCGTAAAGATGACTTTAGACGTGAAATTATGAACTACATCGGAGCTCTTGCAATCGAGGGAAAACAATTTGATTACAAGATGAATGAAAGACTTCACCGTGCACTTGAACTGAAGCTTTTTGAAGATCAAAAAGATGCGATCAAGCTTACAACAATTATTTCAAATGTTGTTGATAAGGAAACTCAAGAGAAGATCGATGTTATCAAGTCACGCTTAATTAAGAATTATGGTTACTGTGAAATTTCAGCAACAGATGCTCTTAATTATGTGGCAAGTATTTTTGCAAAAGGAGACAGTGCTAAGTCATAGACTTAGTACGCTCCAATTACCGGAGACCAAATGGATCATCCAATTAAAAGAGATCACGCACGCTTTCGAAAAATTATTAAAGGGAAGGTGCGTGATAACCTAAGAAAGTATATCGCTGGTGGCGAGATGCCGATTCCAAAAGGAAATGGGCAATTCAAAGTTCCAATGCCTTCAATTAATACTCCAAGGTTTCGTTTCGGTGATAAGAGCCAAGGTGGAACTGGACAAGGTGACGGGCAACCTGGAGATCCAGTCGATGGACAAGGGGAGCCAGGAGAAGGTCAAGGTGAGCCTGGTGAAGCTGGAGAGCAAGAAGGTGAGAAGGCCCTTGATGTTGAAATGAGTTTAGATGAACTTGCTTCAATCCTAGGAGATGAACTCGCACTTCCAAAAATTGAGCCAAAGGGTAAGAAGAATATGGAATCAACAGTGGATCGATACACTAGTATTGGTACTGTTGGGCCAGACTCTCTTAAGCACTATAAGAGATCATTTAAAGAGGCCTTAAAGCGTCAGATCGCAATGGGGACTTATGATCCAAATAATCCCGTTGTTGTTCCAATTAAATCAGATATGAGATACCGAGCAAGTAATTCAAAGATTGAATTTGAAAATTCTGCTGTGGTTATTTATATGATGGACGTTTCGGGTTCAATGGGTGATGAGCAAAAAGAAATCGTTAGAACAGAGTCTTTTTGGATCAACTTGTGGCTTAAGTCTCAATATAAAGATATTGAAATTCGTTATATCATTCACGATGCAACAGCTAAGGAAGTTGATGAGGATACTTTCTTTAGAACTCGTGAAAGTGGTGGAACACTAATTTCTTCTGCATTTAAGTTATGTAAAGAAATTATCGATGCTGATTACAATGCAGATGAATGGAATATTTACCCATTTCATTTCTCTGATGGTGATAATTGGTCAGCGGAGGATACAAAGGTCTGTGTCGATCTTTTAAAAAGCTCTATTATTCCAAACTCTAATGCTTTCTTTTACGGGCAAGTTGAATCTCGTTACGGTTCAGGCCAGTTTTATAAAGATTTATCCAAAGAATTTGGTGAAAAGCATGAGGATGTTATTTTAAGTAAAATTAAAAACAAGGATGCAATCCTTGATTCCATCAAAGAATTCTTAGGGCCAGGAAAGTAATTTTAAAAAGGTAATAAATATATGAGTAGTATGGAAAGAACAAAACCATTATCAGGAGAGTTAGCAAAACTAAGAGATGAAGTACTTGGTTATGCACTCGATTACGGCCTAGACTTCTATCCTGTCGTTTTTGAGGTTTGTGACTACGATACAGTATGTATTTTAGCTGCCAACGGTGGATTCCCAACACGCTACCCTCACTGGCGTTTTGGCCTTGAGTATGATCGCCTTGCAAAGGGGAATACTTATGGATTCCAAAAAATATACGAACTCGTCATTAATACTGACCCTTGTTACGCTTATCTTTTAAGTTCAAATCGTTATGTGGACCAAAAATTAGTTATGGCCCATGTTTATGGCCATGCTGATTTCTTTAAAAATAACGCTTGGTTTCGCCACACAGATCGTCGCATGATGGATGTTATGGCCAATCATGGCACTAAAATTCGTCGTTATATGGATCGCTATGGCCAAGATACTGTCGAAGAGTTTATCGATACGATCCTCTCTTTTGAAAACCTTCTTGATGTTAACGTTCTCTTCCAAGGGGAAGTGAAGCAAGCAACTTCAGCAGATGAAGAGTATGAACACAAAGATGAGAGATCTCAAGTTCTTCGATCTTTTATGAACTCTAAAATGGCAAGAGGCGAAGCTGATGAGGATGTTGTAGAAAGAAAGAAGACACCTCTAGAATTACTTGATGATGAAGTTCGTGGAACACGTGATATTATGAGCTTCCTAATGCAGCATGCCCCAATTGAAGAGTGGCAGGCCGATGTTATCGGTATTTTAAGAGAAGAAGCTTATTACTTTCTTCCACAAAGAATGACAAAGATTATGAATGAGGGATGGGCCTCTTATTGGCACTCTAAGATTTTGACAAAGAAGGCGTTAAATAGCTCTGAAATTATTGATTTCGCAGATATCCACTCTGGTGTTATGGCCATGAGTAAGCAAAATATTAATCCTTATAAGATAGGGATTGAGCTAATGCGTGATATTGAATACCGCTGGGATACTGGTAAGTTCGGAAAGGAATATCAAGAATGTACAAATCTCCAAGAAAAAGAGAATTGGCATATCGAAACAAATCAAGGACGCGAGAAGATCTTTGAAGTTCGCCGTACTCATAATGACATCACTTTTATCGATGAATTCTTCACTGAAGAGTTTTGTAACCGTATGCAGCTTTTTACATATAAGTACAATTCTCGAACAGGAAGAAATGAGATTGAAACTCGTGACTTTAAAGAAATTAAGTCAAAGCTACTAAATCAACTAACAAATTTCGGCTCACCAATCATTGAAGTAGAGTCTGCTAATCATAAGAATCGTGGAGAGTTACTTCTTCGTCATGTCCACCAAGGTGTTGATCTCGACTTAACTCAGGCAAGTGATACAATGGCCAATATTTATAAAGTATGGAAAAGGCCAGTATCAATTGAAACTGTCGTTGAAGATAAGCGTATTCGCTATATCTTTGATGGATTAGAGTTTAAAGAAGATAAATAAGACAAGATTCTTTGTTGATTACTTTGTACTTTCTAGTAAAATTATATTGAACTAATTTTACTAGGAATTTCAATGCTTTCTACTTTTAAGTACTCTTTAATATTCTTATTTATATCGCTTTTAATTACTAGCGTTGAAGCTTTTGAATTAGTTTCAGGCCGAGGTGATATAAACTTATTTCATAAAGATCAAATGAAGAAAATTGATGGAAATAGTATCAATGGTGCTATTGGTATCAATCAAGATACTCTTATTATGACTGCAAGCAATAGCTATGCACGCTTCATTAATGACCGTGGTGATATTCTTATCATTGGTCCCAATTCGAAGGTTACAGTTGAATTAAAATCTACCTTTGCTGGAGATTTGATTGCTCTTCATGATGGAAATATTCGTGTTATTGCTAAGAAGCAAAGAAAGGTTAGGAAAGGTAAATTTGATCGTATTTTTATTCGCACAAATAGTGCTGTTGCCGCGGCCGAGACAGCTGATTTCTTATTGAGCTATAACTTATTTAATAATGTAACTGGCCTACTCTCTTTTAATGGTGAAGCTGCATTTAAAAGAATTGATAAGACTCATGATCTAAGTGCTGGCCAACGCTTAATCTATCGACGCTCATCTAAAGGAAGTCAGCTTAAGTATAAATTTCATAAAGACACTGGACTTAGTGAAAAGCTAAAATTAGCAAATGATACTTTATTTGGAGATGAGAGAAAGAATGTTTCAACTCTCTATCGTGGGCAATATAGTGCAACATTTCATGATGCTAGGCCCGCTTCAATGCCTGTTAAGATTAACCCTATCCAATTAACACTGCTATATCGTAATACCAATCTTGATATGACACTTTATTCAGACTCGATGGACTATGGCCAGGGTGATGATGCAACTGTTGCTGCATTTCCATTAAAAGGCGACCTTTTAAGGCCTGCGGAGCAAGTAACATCGTATCGAGGGCAATATTCTACATACCAAAAGAAGTACGCACCAAAGGCCGGAGGTCTTGTTGATATAAGAACAGGGATTTATATCCCGCCTGAAAACGATGCTATCTTTGATGAGTCATTTCGTGTTTATATTCCAAGAAAAATAGGTCGCATTAATGCAGTAAATGGAAATTTCGTTTCACCAAAGAATTTAAAAGTTGATCCAAATAAAGGATTTGTAACAGTTAATAACACTCATGAATCGCTAAAGAATCAACAGATGTTAAATAACTTATTAAAATCAAATCTGCTATTAGCAAGTTATCAAAATGTATCTCGTAAGAAAATGTCCATGGCCGAAAGGTACTCTGCAAATATTGTTGGGGTCTCAATTGTCAATCAAGGCCTAACTCATACTTATAATAATGATGAATTTGATTTTTCTTCACGTGGTATTGAGTTGAGCTTAATACTTATTGGAAATGGTGTTATTAGGCCATTTGCAAAATTTAAATTACTAAATGAGAACTTTGAACAACTTACTTCTTCAAAAGAAGTCGAAAGATTCTATCATATGAATCTAGGTTTAGATTATCTATTAAATGAGAACTTCTATCTAAGTGGCCAAATTTCAATTGATGAGGCCCCTATCTATTTAAGTTCTACAGATACAATAACATTGGCGACTATAAATAGCTTAATAGGGGAAGTCGGAGCTAAAGTTATAAGATCTAAACGATACGATATATTTGTATTTGGTGGAGCTAAATATAACCATTCAAATGAGGATGATGAATTTGATATGGAGTCTGGTTTTGGCTTTTATGCAGGAGCGAAGGCAGAGTATTGGATTAATCGTAGAAGTTATTTCTATGGAGATTTAAGCTATATTAATCATTCTCTATCTATTGTTGGAAACTCTAATGATAGTGATATTGATATGAGTGGTACTATTTTAAACCTAGGCTACCGTTACTCATTCTAATTAGCGATATTCTTTTCCTAAATTTGGATAAGACTTAAGATCTAATTCATAAACATCTTTTTGATATATTAATACTGGCTCTTTCTTGTCTTCGATATCTACTTTAGATATCATTGAATTAAGACGATCTTGAATGTCTTTAGATTCCATTTTCCTCTCAGAGTCCAAGACATCTTTACTAAAATTCGGCCAGATTTTTGATTGTAGATGCATCCAGCAGCTAATGACATTCTTATTTAGACACGATTTATCGCTAAGGCGTACCCATTGTGGATCATCATTGATTAATTTTATATATGAACTTAAAATTGCTGCTTCATATGGAAGTTTTCGATTGTATTTAATATCGAGGTTGTCCATGAGGTATCTTGCTTCTTTATTTTTGTTTTCTTTTAGTAATAAATTGATTTTTAATAATTCTTTTTCTCTTGAATTACCTTCGCTAACTGGAATTTTAGAAAGAGCAACTCTTGCATTCTTATAATTTCTACTTAACCAAGCTGAAGCAAGGATTAGCTTATTATTAGCAATAGAATATGGTTTACTAAGTAGGTTAGAGATGAAGTGGGAGTAGGCGGTTTTATAATTTTCTTTTTTTACTTCTTCAAATCCTTTTAGCTTATTAGTATTAGAGTTATTAATGGCCCCTGCTAATTTTAAAGCTTGTTCATGTTGGCCATTATTATATAGGTTTGCTGCAACTAGCGTTCGGATTGTCGCATCTGCATAAAACTCAACTGGTATCGTCTCGTAATATTTCAGAATTTGTTTGTGACGAGAAAAGTATAGGCCATACTTTAAGACTGCTTCAATATCGTCCATATTATTAGTTAAGAAGTAATCTCTAATTTTTGTGCTTCTAACGTAACCATTTAACTTATGCTCAAGCACAAGCCTTAACCAAGTTTCATTCTTGTAAGAGCCAATTAGCCTTGAATGGTTCATACAACCTTGAAAGATTTCTTCTATATCACCCTTCTTTTCTTCAGGCATTGACATAGCACTGACAATTCTTAATGCACAATTTTGGTAATACCAGGAAGCATTATTAGAAAGACTCTGTAGAATCTCTGATGATTTCTTAGGGTCTGTATCTGCAAAGTAAGCAAGGGCCAAGAAACGATTAATTAAAAGAAGTTTTGAATAATTCTTTGTCTTTAAAGCCTGACGATTTAAAACAAGTATCGCATCATCAGTGTGCCCATCTATTAATAGTGATTTTGCTATGACCAATTGATCGAGAAAGTCTTTTCGCTCATCTATTTGTAGCCCTCGTTCAAAGTAGCGGGCCTCAATCTCGTTATAGATATTATATGGCGGGTCTAATTCTTTCTTTGCCTGGCGTCTTGCGATGTGCTCAGCTGTACGGTCGATTGCCATAAGATCTAACTGAAGACCTATTAAAATGATCAGGAATGGTAAAAACTTTCTAGCTTTGTTCATATCGTTACCTTATTAAACCTTTCGGGAATAATTCCGATAACTTAAAGGAAATCTATATAAATCTTTTGGATAGAAGAATGCGAGCTTTATGCCTTAAAAAATTTATCGTCATAACTCTTCCTATTTTGGCAGCGTTAGTTTTTTGCCTTGAGGTAAATGCTCGCACAAATTCGACATTAGAAAATCAAGGTGATCTGATTTTCCTAAATTTGAAAGAATCAAAAGAGAAGTCTCGTGTTAAAAATTCAGATTATAATTTTGCTCTCATTGATAATTATCGAAAATTCTATCTTGAAGATGAAAAATTAGAATACTTTTGTCGTGAAAATTCATCAAAGCTAAGATTTAAAAATATCTTTGAAAGAGATGAGTTCTATCGCAGTATCGTTGCAACTCTTCAGTATAAGATGATCAATTATTCAATGCAGGCCATTGCTCACTATGCAAAAAAACTACAATTTGAATCTGATCAATATGATAATTTAGTTAATGGCCTTATTGGTAGTTGTTCTAAGAACTTGACTCTATTTAGTCACAGGCTTTTAAAGCATTTATTTACTAAGTACTATAGTGATAGCTCTATTGATAAATTACGTCTTCCTTATTCTCAAAGAGAAAATCTATTTGCATCTAATGTTAATGAAATTCAAAGTGAGAATGAAGTCGTAGTTAATGAATTATATTATACAACAGGTGTATTTTCTTATGCTTGTTCATGGGGTGGCCAAGAAAAATATCTTCGTAACTTAGCTCCTTTTCTTTCTTCTTCACTTGTCATGAGCTATATCGTTCGCGAAATTAGCGCTCTTGATAGTCATGTTTATAAAGATCAGTTAAATGATGGCAAAGTCGCAAATTGTCGAAATCAAATTTGTCGTCCATATAAAAAAGCAAAAGTTCAAAAAGAAATTGTTAGGCCAATTGGATCTTCAAATTTAAACTTTGATCTAAAAGTCGCTTATTGTGATAATTTTAAATTTGCTTCTAAGAAATTCTCTCCAAGTGCTAATGATTCACTTAAAAATCAATTAAAGAAATTTGAAAAAGATGAGAATATCGTAATCGCTCAATTCGTTTCTTTATTAACTCGTGTTCCTGAGTTTAATGTTTGGACTCAAGATTCTAAAACGATTAAGCGTTATGTTTCTGTTTCTAATGACAGCTTTTGGGATTACTGGGCAAAAGACTTACTTGAAAAGAATTCTAATAAGCTTGCTTACGAAGAAGCCTTAAGTATGAAACTTGATGTTAAAACTAGTAACGATTCAATTTTGCGTCATGGTTATCCAGAGGTTAATTTCGTTGTTTTAAATGGTGAATTTGATAAAGCGACAAATATAGACAATATGGTTTCTTTAAAATTTGGAATTGAGATTCCACATAACGATTTTATGTGGCTATATCGAAATATTCGATCGGCCAAAACATTTGATGATAAGGAGAAATCAAAGGAGCTAAAGGAGCGCTTATCTCTTTATGTTGCAAATGATTATAATAAGATTAAAGAGACTCTCAATCAATTCTCTGTTGATGCAGACCTAACAACGGTAATCACTGATGAATTGATAAGGCAATTTAATTATATTGAATTTTTAAGGCCAAAATCATCACATGGGACAAGGGAAAAGATTGATGTAAGAGTTAATATAGCCCCTTTTGCTCTTGTGGCAATTCGTAACAAGCGTATTATTAGTGAGTTATCTGAACGTGATCTTAAAAATATTAAGTCATTAGAAGTTTTAAATAATATTGAATCTATGGCCGAGAAAGCAAAATAGTGTTAAATTTCATCCACTCATGAGTGATTCAAAGAAAAATAAAAACAAATATTTAGAAGATAGTGATAAGTCCGAACAAAAGGACTTTGACTACGAGATTCTACCTTCTATCGATGAGAAGAGGCTTAACGAATCTTCGGATTCTGAAGAAGATATCGATGATATTATCGATATTAGTAATTTACCTGATTCAGGTCTTACGCTTGAGGAAGAAATTGAGGTTATTAAGGAGACACTACCTGCCTTAACTTCAAAACTACCTGTCCCTTCACGAGTTGATAATAAGCTCAATCAATACCTAAAAGAAATTTCTCGCTACGAGCTTCTCTCTCCAGAGCAAGAGAAGACTCTCATACGACAATTTCGTGAAACCGGTGATATTGCATTAGCAAAGAAGTTAGTTGTCTCTAATTTAAGGCTAGTTGTAAAAATTGCCATGGATTATAAGAGTGCCCATGCAAATGTAATGGATCTCATCCAAGAAGGTAATATTGGTCTTATGAAGGCCGTTTCATTATTTGAGCCAGATAAGGGAGCAAAGCTTTCTTATTACGCATCCTGGTGGATTAAGTCATATATCTTGAAATTCATCCTAGATAACTTTAAGTTAGTAAAATTAGGTACGACAAATGAGCAAAAGAAGCTCTTTTATAATCTAATGCGTGAAAAAGAACGACTTGAGGCCCAAGGGATCAAGCCTGATCATAAGACAATCGCGCAGAATCTAGATGTAAGTGAAAAAGCAGTGGCCCTCATGGATATGCGCTTAGGTGATGCTGGCTCCGAAGTTAGTCTTGATATCCCTGTAGGAGAAAATTCTAGTGCGACAATGGGGGATTTACTTCCTGACTCAACTGATGTTGCGCAAGATGTTGAATTTAAACAGTCACTTCAACTTCTCCAAGAAAACCTCGATCAATTTATTCAGGGGCTAAAGCCTCGTGATCAAGAAATCTTTAAAGAAAGGTTATTGAATGATGCTCCGCGCTCCCTTCAGTCCATCGCTGACGATTATGGGGTCTCTCGAGAGCGTATTCGCCAGATCGAGGCCCGTCTTCTCGATAACTTAAAGGTTTACATGAGTGAAATTATAAGATAGTATGCACAAAATATTGCGCCCTATACTTGGCCTGGAAAATAACTTCCTTGCTCGGTATTTGGTAAGTTTAGGAGAAATTATGATTACAAAAGAAAAAACAGCATCAATCGTAGCTGAATTTGGTAAAGAGTTTGGAGCATCTGAAAAAGATAGCGGTTGTGCAGCGGTTCAAGTTGCAATTCTTACAGAAAGAATTAACAACCTTAAAGAGCACTTTGGTTCACACAAGCACGATTATTCTTCAAACCGTGGTCTTCTTAAGATGATTGGACGTCGTCGTCGTCTTCTTAAGTATGTATCTACTGAAAATGAAGATAACTACAAGTCACTAATTAAGAAACTTGGTCTAAGAAAATAAGCCAAGATAAAAAGAAAGGAAGCTTTATGCTTCCTTTTTTTTATTTAAAAAGCTAAAATTAACTAACGAATTTTTTTGATAAGCAGACAAGGACAGTCTAGGGATTTAAGGGATATTAAAATTTAGGAACTCGCGATTTGGATGAGGTTTTTAAGTTTTCATATTCTTTGGATTTCTCAAGATCACCCTCAATTCTTAAAGAAAAAATTCATCATACATTCAAAAATATAAAATGGAGTTTTTATGTTAAACAACAAACGTGAGTTTACTTACAACTTCGGTGGTAAAGACATTACGATCGAAACTGGCCGTATGGCAAAACAAGCAGATGCTTCTGTAATCGTAACTAGTGGTGGTACACAAGTTCTTGTTACTGCAACTTCTGCAACTCAAGTAAAAGATGGGCAAGACTTTTTCCCACTTCTAGTTGAGTACACTGAGAAATTTTATTCAGCAGGGAAATTCCTTGGTGGATTCCTTAAAAGAGAAGGCCGCCCTTCAGTAGGTGAGACTTTAAATGCTCGTCTAATTGATAGACCTCTTAGACCTCTATTCCCAGAAGGGTATATGTTTGACACTGTTATCTCTTGTACTGTTATCTCTTACTCACCAGAAGGTGACCCTGAGGTTCTAGCTGCACTAGGTGCTTCAGCTGCTCTTACTATCTCTGATATTCCATTTGCAGGTCCAATTGGTACTTGTAAAGTTGGTCGTATCGACGGTCAATTTGTTATCAACCCTGACCACGACAAGTGGGAAGAGTCAGATATGGAAATCGTTGTTGCAGCAAGTGATAACGCAATCCTTATGGTTGAAGGTGAGGCGAAAATTGCTCCAGAGCAAGATGTACTTGACGCTATCTTCTATGGTCAAAAGGAAATTGAAGGATTTGTTTCATTCCTTTCTGATATTCAAAAAGAAGTTGGTAAAGAAAAGCGTGAATTCGTCTCAGCAGCTGCTAACAAAACAATGCTTGAAAAAATTAGAGCAGATTATACTGCTACAGCAAGAGAAGCTCTAAAGATTACAGATAAGCTAGAGAGACAAAAAGCTGTAAAAGCAATTGAAGCTCAAGTTAAGGATGCAATGGCAGCTGATCCAGCGGCATTTGGTCTAACTGAAGACGATGCATTTGGAAAAGAAGCATACAAAGGTGTAGATGAGCTAATGTATGAAATGCTACGTGGTGATATTCTTGATGAAGAAAAGCGTATTGCTGGACGTGGACTTGCTGAAGTTCGTGAAATTGAAACTGAAACAGATGTACTTAAAGTACCACACGGATCATCTCTATTTACTCGTGGTGAAACACAAGTAATGGCAGCTGTAACTCTTGGTGGTAGTAAAGGTGCTCAAATGAGTGACCGTATTATTGGTACAAAAGAAGACCAATTCTACCTACACTATAACTTCCCTCCATATTCAGTAGGTGAGGCACGTGGTGTTCGCGGTGTAGGACGTCGTGAGCAAGGTCACGGAAACCTAGCTGAGCGTGCTCTTAAGGCCGTTATCCCAACTGATTTCCCATATACAACTCGTCTTGTATGTGAAGTTTTAGAATCAAATGGTTCTTCTTCAATGGGTTCTGTATGTTCAGGGTCAATGGCACTAATGGATGCTGGTGTTCCTCTTAAAGCACCTGTTGCTGGGATTGCTATGGGTCTAGTAACTGATGGTGAAAGATTTAAAATTCTAACAGATATCCTTGGTGACGAAGATCACCTTGGTGATATGGACTTTAAAGTTGCTGGTACAACAGAAGGTATCACAGCGATTCAAATGGATATTAAGATCACTGGTCTTACAAAAGAGATCGTTGAAAAAGCAATGGCACAAGCAAGAGAAGGTCGTCTTCATATTCTAGAAGAGATGGCAAAAACAATCTCTGTTGAAAGAAAGACTCTTAAAGAGGGTGTACCTGTAATGAAATCAATGCAGATCAAGCAAGATCAAATTGGTGGACTTATCGGCCCTGGTGGAAAGAATATTAAGAAGCTTCAAGAAGATTTCGATCTTGTTATCGAAATTGATGAAGATGGAACAACTAAGTTCATCTCAACCAACCAAGAAGCAATTGATGAATGTATGGCACTAGTTGGTCTACAGATGAATGGACCAGAAGTTGGTAAGACTTATACTGCTAAAGTAGCTAGCCTTAAAGATTATGGTGCATTCGTTGATATCGCTTCAGGAGTTGGTGGACTAGTTCATATTTCTGAGATTGCAGATGAGAGAATTACTGATGCTGGTGACTACTTAGACGAAGGTCAAGAAGTTCAGATCAAGGTTCTTGAAATTGATAAAATGGGACGCGCTAAGCTTTCTATCAAGGCCGTTGAAGCTCTAAAGAGAAAAGACGGTAAGACTGAAGAAGAAGCTCAAAAAGACGCTCCAAAGCGTGAACCACGTGAATCTCGTGACGGTGATCGTAAACCAAGAGGTGATAGAAAGCCTCGCGGTGACAGAAAGCCTCGTGGTGACAAGAAGTAATAAGTAGGAATTACTCTTATGATCGATCGAGTTGTTGATTTAAAAGTAAAGAAGCTAGAGCATTTTGACTCTAGCTTCGATCTTCCTAAATATGAAACGACTGGAGCAGCAGGAGCTGATCTTCGTGCTCATTTAGAGAATAAAGACTCTCTTGTGATTGCTCCAGGAGCTCGTGTTCTAGTGCCAACAGGACTTAGCTTTGAGATCCCTCATGGATATGAGGTTCAAATTCGTCCTCGTTCTGGCCTTTCATTTAAGACAGATCTTCTCGTTGTAAACTCACCTGGGACTATTGATTGCGATTATCGCGGTGAAGTCAAAATTATCCTAGGTAATTTTGGAAATGAGGACTTTGTTATTAAGCACGGTGAGCGTATTGCCCAAATGGTTCTAGCACCAGTTTGGCAGGCACGTGTAAGTGAAGTAAGTGAATTAAGTGATACTGAGCGTGGAGCTGGTGGATTTGGTTCAACTGGGACGAAATAAGGATTAAGTATGAGTTTAAAAGTAAATTACAATAAAGCATCTTCTCAAGAAGAAGCATACAATCTAGGAAAGGCCGCTGTTACTCCAGAATATGTGGCAAAATTCAATGTTAAAGCGGATGTTGCGACAGATGATGGTAATTTTTCCATGCTAGCTAAAGGAAAAGGGTTTGAATTGAAGCTAAAGTTTGAAGATTCTTACTGCTTAGTTGATCTTGACCTCTCTTTCATGCTAAAGCCTCTTAAGGGAAAAATTTTAGAAACGATTGAAGGTAAGATCAAGAAGACTGTTTAGTCTACGCTTGGCCAACCTCAATAAAAATCACGTAGGCCTATATCATGTTTAAAGTTACATTAGCACCATCAAATGAGACCATCTATGTTGATGACGAGATGTCATTATTAGAGCATCTTAAAAAGAATGGAATTTATGTTAATTCTAGTTGTGGCGGACACGGAACTTGTACAGATTGTATTGTAAAAGTTCTCTCCGGTGCAGATAATCTAAATGAACCAACTGACGTTGAAACTAAACTTCTAGGTAATGTATTTCACATTACTAAGGAGCGTATGTCATGCCAGACCATCGTTAATGGTGAGACGACAATTGATATGTCAGATCACTCAAAAGAGGGTGTCGAGGCCAAGCGTGAGGCCAAGAATAAGAAAGTTGTTAATGAAAAGCTTTCTGCTCTTAAACGCTCAGGAAACTTCAAAGTTCGCAAGAAAGATGAAGTTGAAAAGGTAATGAGTGAGCGTCAGGCAAAATGGGAAGATAAGCAGTCTCGCCAAGAAGATTGGAAGAATCACTGGGAAAAAGGTGATCGCTCAAAGGCAAAGAGACTTGGTGGTGGACGCCGTCCAAAGAATATCAAGCCAATCAAAGAAGACGAAGAATAAAATAATTTCTAAAATTCACAAAGTAGGGCCTGAATCTTTTTCAGGTCTGCTTTTCTATTAGAACGATCCACAAAGACATATTTTCCGTTATCCAGCTTTGCAAAAAGTTGGAAATATCCTTTGTTTTCAAAGCCACGCATTGTTGGATCTTGTTGCATCTTTGCAACATTTGGAGAGTCCATAAAGTGATCAATACTAAATGAATCACTCGATTCCAATTTGTGTACTTTCTTTAATATCGGAATGAAGAATAGACGATGCTTGATAATTAGCTTGTCATCCTTTTTTATGATGAACTTCTCATACATATAAAAACATAATGTAATGAGGGGCAGTAGAATCAGAGTCGCACTTACAGCAATAACTAATGCCTGGTTAATTGAATCACCTGTTTCATAGAGTTTTACAAGTGGCCCTTTTACGCCAATAAACATGGCAAAGACAACAGTTGCTGCAGCAAGAAGGTAGCCCCAGAAAACCATAGGTAGTCCATAGGTCTTTAGAGTAAGTCCTTGCTCGTTAATAGTAATACGATCTCTTTCTTCTTTAGATACTGGAAATATAAACATTAGGCCCATGGGGCGTATTATAATCCTAGCTCCACACTTAGTCTATGATATTTCAGAGTTTTTGTAGCAGCTGGAGAGTTGCTAGAAAGACGATAGCGCCGATGGTGGAGATTATGATACTTCCAATAAGGCCATAACTTGTAAGGCCTACTAGATGGAAAGCAAAGCTTCCTACGAATGATCCCATTACACCCACGATGATATTTCCAACGAGGCCAAAGGTTTCACCTTTGTACAGGCTTCCGGCCAGCCAGCCAGCAATAGCACCAATAAAGAGAATGATTATGAATTGTTCGATGGCCACTAGGCACCTCCTAAATAAATATATTTTAAGAGGTGCTAATGATTATTTGTTAGTTAATTTAACTTAAATTGATTAAAGCCAAGTTGTTAATGAGAAGTTAAGAGCATAAGCATTTGTCTTCTCTGGGTTACCAAATACATTCGTACTTGTTTCTTCATCAATTTGACGCTCAATTAAAATACCACCGTTTAGCTGTACGTTTCTTCCAACTTGGTATTGAGCACCAATATCGGCTTTATATAGACTTACGTGTCTTAAGTTACCATCATTGTAGTTTGATTGACCAAAGTCAGCTGGGGGGTAGTCGTTCTTATCATGAGCACGATCAGTTACGAATGAGTACTCAAGATTAATACCAACATTCCACTTGTCAGCTAGGCGATATAAGAAGCCCAGCTGAGCGTTATATGATTCTTGTCTTAGCTTTGTGTAGCGATCATTTGGGTGAGATGACCAGTAACCATAAAGGGCCTCTGTCCATACACTCCAGTCGCGATTTTCGAATTGGTAGGCCAGTGAGAAACCGTAATCTTCTTTAGGGTCGATATCTCTCCAGTAAGAGAATGCACCAAAAATGATTTCATGATTTCTTGATGGGATAATTCTACCCTTATAAGCAAAACCTTTTTGGAAATTAGTATTAAATGTTCTTTCCGTATCATAGGCAATTTCATCATCTGGACTAGGTAGGTATGGGCGTGATTCATCATCGCGATCACGTCTTGCCATTTGGTTGCTTCCAAAGAAAGTTACATCGTGAATTTGCCCTTGGCGCCATCCACCGTAGCGAAGAGTTAGAAGATATTTTCTTTTAAAGTATCCAGCTCTCATTGATGAATATGTTTGTGTTAGGTAACCACCGTCCATCATATTTCTTTCTGAGATACCAAAGTGCATTGTGTAGAAAGGAACTTTTCCTTTACCACCTGTTAGTTTCCAGTTGTTATTGAAACGATAAGAAAGAACAGCTTCTTCCATTAGGTCAACAGTTGTACCTGCTTCTTCAACAGCGTCAATATCAAGCTTAAACTTTGCGCTCCATTCATTGTGGTTGAAGTAGAATTTAACATCTGCTGTACCATAACCCATTTCTGCTTTCGTACTATCGTCACCAACTTTTTCTAAAGTTAGTAGATCTAATACTAAGAATGCTTTGACGTTATAATTTACAGCTAGTGAATTGAAGCTAGAAAGTAGCAACAATGATAAAAATAGGGATTTCTTAAACATCTTCTCTCTCTTAATTTGGCGTATTAATATGAGAGAAGATTTATCAAGAACTTATCAATGTGTAAAAACAGTTTTGTGTTAAGGTAGGGAATTAGTAATTCTTACACTCTTCGTAATCTTCGTAATATTGAGAGTGGTCAGGAATACGTCTTTCCTTACATTCACCTCTTTCACTTGCTACATCTCTAGAAGTAGAAGCGCATGATGAAGTCAATAAAATAAGTGCTGTTGCAGTTAAAATGTAGGCTAATTTTTTCATGATAATCTCCTATTATCTCTACATATTATAGCTCTAATTGAGAATAAAAGAAGGCCTGCAAAATATGCAGGCCGCTCATTTTAGTATGCTTTTATTCTAAGACTTTTTTTGAGATTTCTTAGACTTACGATCACATTGACCGTCTTTCTTGCAGCAATCTTTCTTCTTTTTATCGCTCTTACAACAAGCTTTAGCGTCTCTTGAACAAGACTTTCCGTGATGCATAGTTGAACATGAAGCGAATGTTAGCAGTGCACATAGTGTGATAGCTCTAAACATGAATCCTCCTTAATGAATGTTAAATAAGCCTAAAGGCCTTAATAATAGACTCTTCTCTAGAGTAGTCTTTTATTAATTTTAACCCATTCTTAAAAAACATAAAGGTTGAGAGCCCTGCGGCATTTCTTTCACGTGAGGCCAGGTGAGTGGCAAGATTGAAAAGCTTAGGCGCTTCAAAGCCACTAGTGATAGTGATCTGCCATTTGCGATCATCTTTTTTTAATTGAAAATATTCAAAAACGCTGCAATTCACACCAAATTTAATAATGATATGATTTATATCCTCAGCAATACTTGAACGTTCACTAAACTTGAAGCTTTCATCAATGGCCTGTGGAATATCTTGAGAGCAAGCAAGGTGAGACCACTTATCAAGTTTATCAAATGGCTCTTCAAAGTATTCAATACTTGCGATCACTTCTGGGGATAGGTTGTAGAAGAGACTTTCAATTTGGTCTGGATCAAGGCTGCGATTACCATCTAAGCGAATGATGGCGCCTTTGTTACTCATTAATTCAAGATTTTTTATAACTTCTCCTATATTAGGAGTTGGTGTGATTTTATATTTAATCACATCACCTTTTTTAATCTCATTGGTTTTAATTGATTGAAAGAGGAGATTAATTCTAACAGTGTTGTCTTGTGTAAAAAAGCAGTGATGTGTGCTGTGTTTTATATAATATTTAATTAAGGCATATTCAAAGGCAACAATGATATTCTTTGGGAGTTGAGGGGCATCAATTATTGTCGCTTCTTCAATTGGTCTTTCCAGGAATGATTTTAAATCATAGATAATTTCGTATGTTTCTCTTAGGTCTTGGCCATCATAGAAGAATTCAAAGTAATTTACATAACTAGTGTAGAGTTCACCATTGATTTTAACTTCACAGTGATAGTAGTCAGAGCCTTTAATCTCTCGAGCTTTAGCATGAAAAGGCTTTATAAACTCTTCTCTTTCTTTGTAAGTTAAATGTAATTCTAATTTATCCAAAGAAGTCCCCCGTAAATAAGAGATGATAAGAATAAGAACTTTCCAGTTTTGGCCAGACTATTATTATACTCTACTGAGGGCCTATTTAAAATAAGATATATCCACGTTTTTAGAAAAGGAAGGGCAAGACCTGCAACGGCAACACTCAAATACCATTGTTCATAAATTACACTATGAACGATAATGACAATATTTGCACAAATAACAAATATAAGAGGAAGCCAGCTAGAAAGGTTTGGCCTTAATTTATTTAAAAGAATTCCAAGAGTTAACTTCTCGGCCTTTGTATCACTATTGACATCTCTGGCATTATTAATGGCCATAATTGCGCTACTTAAAAAACCTGGAAATAGACTTAGGAGTAGTGCTGAATTTGTGATTTGTTTCGTTTGAAGATAATAGGCACCACAGACAGCAACACAGCCAAAGAAGATAAGTGCTAGTAATTCACCTAAAGCGTAGTGTGATAGAGGAAATGGGCCACCTGTATATAGATATGATGCTAGCATCGAAATTAGTCCCATTGCGATAATAATGGGGCCACCGACATACATGAGATAGATACCGAGAATGAAGGCGAGCACTAGAGTTGAAATAAACATTGTCTTCACTGTACTTGCTTTTAGTTGTCCGCTACTCGTTACGCGTGTTGGGCCAAGTCTTTCTTCAGTGTCAACGCCTGTTTGTGTATCGTAATAATCATTTATTAAATTAGAAGCAATTTGTAATAGGACAGTACATAGTAGAGTTAGGATAAAGATAAGTAAGGAAAACTTCTGTGTATCACTATAGGCCAATGCCGTTGCCATAATAATTGGTGATGCACCTGCCGGTAGAGTTTTTGGCCTTGAGGCTAGAATAAATCCTTTTATATTATCTTTCATATCTTTAACGTTTTACAGTTTTTAATTTTTTAAATAATTCTAAGTTTGATGCATTGTCTGTAATGGCCTCAATAATATTTACACCTTGATTCTTTAAAGCATTTAGTACTTGCTTATTAAAGTCTTCTTTTGTTTCACATGAGCTGTATTCTAATTCTTCAAATGCTCCAATAACTTTATCAAATCGGTCATCATGTGGTGTTGTAAGTAGATCTAGAAAGTCTTTTTCTTTAGCAATTGGAAGTAGGTTAAAGATATCACCTTGAAAATTATTGATGATAATAACTGTTAAGTTCTTCTTTTCACGGGCAGCTTGGTTTAGCATATAAAGTGAGTTCAGATCGTGTTTAAAAGAAATATCTCCTATTAAACATAGCTTTGGACGATCATTCTCATCACTTAGCCCCATTAGTGTGGCCATGAATCCTTCAATACCGCTTACTCCACGATTTGTGAAAACTTTAACATGGCGACGTAGATTACTTGAAACAAAGTTATCAAAGCTTCTAACAATTGTTGAATTACCTATAAGAAGATCATAATCTAAATCAATTTTTTCTATAATATTCTTTGAAATAAAAGGTTGAGTTAGGCCAGACTCTTCAATTACGGCCCTCTTCTTTTCTACAAAATCATGCCACATAACAGGTGGAGCTTGTTCAAGCTCAAGTTTTGCAAGACCTTTTAAAAAGGAGAGTGGGTCACAAATAATCTTTTGAGTATTAGAAAAACCAGGATCGTGATCAAAGTCAACATTTGTTACGTGTAGAAGCTCACAATCTGTTTTTTCCAGATAATTATAATAGTGTTTTGATACTAGTCTTCCACCAATATGAATAATCAGGTCTGGGGGATTTTGTTCATATACGCTTAATACTTCTGGGTGATCAAAATTTGGAGTTAGATAGTCTTCAAGACAAAACTCATATTTCAATCCACTTGTAATATCAAGATACTTTGGAATTCGTATGCTTTTTAACGACTCTCTGTAATGATCGATATCTTTCTTGCCATCAAGTTTTCCGATAACAAGAAGGAGGTTCTTTGCCTTTACAAGTCTTTCTTGAAGATTGAATTCCATTTGGTAATTCTGATAAGCGCTTGAGATAACCTTTGCACCATTCTTATGAAAACTCTCAAGTGATGCCTTTAAATATTCTTGTGAGATATAACCTTCAGTATTATCTAAAGGCTCTCTAAGAGGAAAGTTGATATGCACAGGCCTGCGATTTATCTTTGCACGGCCAATTGCCGTTGAGATCAATGTTCTTAATCTCGTTGCACTTAGAGCTTCATTAGGTGCTTCGAGGTTTAAGTTATAGCATGTATGTGAGTCGATAACTCTTGTCTGATCAATTGTCTGATTTGAGTCTGTCTTTACAAGTTCATTTGGCCTATCAGCAGATAAGATAACCAGTGGCAGGCCTGATTTATTGGCCTCAATAACAGCAGGAGCAAAGTTGGCCATGGCCGTTCCCGATGTACAAGTCAAAAGAGGAATCGATTCACTTACTTTTGATCTTCCTAGTGCACGATAGGCCAGGGCCCTCTCATCAAGAAATGAGTACGTTCTTATATCTTCATTGTAATGGGCTGCTGCTAAAACAGGAGCGTTTCGCATACCTGGTGCCGTATAGAAGTCGACGATGCCGTTCTTTGCCAATTCATCAACGATGATCGATGCCCATAGGCGAGAAATATTTTGTGTTATTGGAAATTTGTCCATGATTTGGCCTTGATAACTTCCGTAAAGTTTCTCATTTTATTTGTTGTTTCATTCCATTCTTTTTCAGGAGATGAATCTTTTACAATTCCACAACCTGCATAAATATGAAGGTCTTGCTTGTCTGCTAAGGCGCATCTTAGACCGACTGCAAATTCAGTCTTTTCCTTAGAAAAGAATCCTATTGGTGCAGCGTAAAGTCCACGAGAGCTCTTTTCTAATTGGTCAATTTGCTCAATTGACTCTTTCTTAGGCAGTCCCGCAACAGCTGGTGTTGGATGAAGTCCAGTGATTATATCACTTGCTTTTGCATCTTCACTTAAAACACCTTCGTATTTAGAATGAATATGTTGGATATATTTTAGCTTTAAGATTTCTTCTTTCTTTGTAATGTGAAGATCTTTAGTTAGTTTTTTCAGTGCATCTTCAATATAACTTGAAACATGGCGATGCTCTTCTAATTCTTTTTCATTAGATAGTAATGTCTTTTCTAAGAATTCATCTTCTTGCTTATTCTTTCCTCTCTTTATTGTTCCTGCGAGTGAGTCGATATAAACATTGCGCCCCTGCATCTTAAAAAGAGTCTCTGGTGTGACACTATAAAAACACTGATTAGCAGAGAATTGAAAAAGAATATTATAACTATTATTTGTATTATTTTCTTTCAGTGTTTTAAATTGTTCATAAGCACAAATTGGATGCTTGAATGTGAATTTTAATTTACGAGATAGAACGACTTTTTTGAGGTCCTGTTCTTTTATTTTACTTACTGCCTCGTTAACCATTTTTCCCCACTGAATTTTACTCGTAGCAGAGATACTCTTTGTTATATGGTTATATTCACTATGCATATGCTTTGGGTTTGGCTCTAATGAAATGGCCAACTTGTGAAGAGCTTCTTTCTTGGCGTTATCATCTTCAAAATATGAATTAGGAAGTATGATTTTAATATCAACACCTTGATTCCCGCCATCGATAATAACTTTTGGAACAAAGTATGAACAATCTTCTAGGCCATGCCATTCTAAACAATCTGGTTCTGACTTAAACCTTTGAGCACCACATATTTTTAAGAAGTCGTGCTCTCTCGTGAGATTTTCAATATCTTCATAGTGATAAAGAGAGTTAAAGTCCTGCCAAGAACCTAGAGCAAGGAATTCACAATCCTTGTCTTTATTTAAAAAATAAAACTTTCGATATGTTTGAAATAAATCGATAATTGATGAAATATTATTAAAGCCAGCTTCTAGTTTGAAGAGGGTGTAAATAGGCCCTTTTACTAGACGCTCGTCATTTGGATCAAGCTTTATAAGCTGATTAATGATATCAATTTGTAAGTTGTTAGCAGCTAGGCGCAATTACTTGTCTCCAATATAAAGAGTGGCTATACCAAATGTAAGAGGAATAAAACGAACGTTTTTAAATCCTGCATTCGTCATCTCATCAGCAAACTCTTGTCCATATGGAAAGTCTTCTACTGTTTGATTTAGGTATGTATAAGCATCTTTATGTTTTGAAATTAAATTTCCAACAAATGGAAGTAGGTATCTAAAGTAGAAGAAGTAGATCCCTCTAAAAAGTGCATTCTTTGGTATTGAGAATTCTAAGATAAAGCTTCGTCCACCTGGTCTAATTACTCGATACATATTGCGCAAAGAAGTCTTGTAGTCTGGAAAGTTTCTGATTCCAAAACTTACGCTTGTTACATCAAATGTTTCATCAGCAGCTGGAATTTCTACTCCATCACCAATTTGCATTTTTGCGACATTGTCTAATTTCTTATTTGTAATCTTCTTCTTACCAATTTCAATCATGCCTTTTGAAAGATCAATACCAGTAACACTTTCGACATTCTTTGCTCTCGCTAATGCAATGGTTAGGTCTCCCGTACCGCATGCAAGATCTAGGCATTGTAGTTTTTCTTTCTTTGGAAGATTTGCGATAACAATCTTTCTCCAATAAATATCAACGCCAAAAGAGAGGATATGATTTAAGAGATCATATGTTCCTGCAATTTTGTCGAAAATTTCAAACGATTTAGTCTTTCTGTTTGCGAGTTCTTTATTACTCATATTGTTTTAACCTCTGCGTTTTTGCAATGCGTGATATTTTAATAGTATTTGCGTTATATTAATCATTTACGGCCTATATCGACAAGTGGTAATTATATTAAAACGGAAAAAACAATGAACGAATTTTTAGAATCCATTCCTCCACAAATCTTGGATAAGTCAGTTAATATTGACCTCGAGATAAAGTCTTCTAATTGCTTAGAAGCAGTGAAAGATGCCCTAGAAAAAACAGTACTTTCTGGCGGTAAACGTCTTCGTCCAATGCTTACTTATTTAATGGCGGACTTCTTTAACGCCCACGATAAGAATGATGTAACAATCTGTGCCCGTGCAATTGAAATGGTTCATGCAGCCTCTCTTGCTCACGATGATGTTATTGATAATGCAACGCAAAGGCGTGGAAATCCTTCAATTAATGTGGAAGCATCTAATAAGAAGGCCGTATTAGCTGGGGACTACTTACTAGCAGATGTGATTCTAAGCCTATCACAAATTGGCTCCGTTAAGATTCTACAAACGATGTCTCAGGTCATTCAAGAGCTTGCTATTGGCGAGTGGATACAATCTGATGCACTAGAGAGTCGAATTTACTCAAAAGAAGTTATTGAGAAAATTGCTTTTCACAAAACCGCCTCAGTTATGGGATGGTGCTGTTGGTCTGGAGCTTATGTCGGCCTTGAGGATGAAGACCTGGCAAATAAAGCGGCCCGTTTTGGACACTTAATTGGAATCGCTTTCCAAATGATTGATGACACTCTTGATTTTAGTGATGGTGAAAGTCTAAAAGACGCTCACCTTGATCTTGAGGCCAACCTTGTAAATTCTGTAATCTATGATTATCTTGATAAGAATCCTCTTAAAATGGATGCTTATCAAAAAGGTGAAGACCTCAAGGATATTGTTGAACTTGATCAAGTTCATCCAAATGTCGAAAATATAAAAAGGGAAGCAAATGCTCTAATCGAAGAAGCTAATGATATTCTACATGAGATTCGCACAAGCTTACTTGAGCGTGGATTTAATGAGGAACGCCTTAAAGAGACGATTAAACCACTAGAATTAATTGGTGGCTTCATTCTTAATCGTAAGTCTTAATTATAGTCTTAAAGTCTAAATGTTGCCCAGATAGGGAAGTGGTCACTTGCTTGCTTTAGCTCTATAGCATCATCATCAATACAAGTTACGCGCTTATCTAATCCCTTTGTCATAAACTTTGGAAGTTCACTTGGTGGTGTACAAAAGACATTTGTTTTCTCTACAAGTGTTTCTGGATTATAGATTCCTGCATCCATGAGTTTAAGTCCACGATAAGCAATATAGTCTAGAGTTAGTGGGTTGCGATTGGCCGCAAATGTTTGTCGCTCATTTGTTGGCCCTGGGTTTTTTAGCCAAGGTGAGAGGTGATTAAAGAGTCTTCTTAAAACAACTGAACCTGGGTTATTCATATAGATTGATGTATTGAGATCGCCCATGACAATCACGCGATCATCTTTGTGAATTGGCCTAAGTTTCTTGTAGCGCTCTGGCATCACAACATTAAAATTTGTTGCTCCAGTTACATACCATTCTAGAAAGCGTAGTTGATCGCGATTTCTTTCATAGTTTGGAGTGTTGCGATTTCCAAAGTGATAGCTTGGTACAGCATGAAGAAGTACTATATGTACTTCAGTATCATTAGCTTCTATCACTAGGTGAGTAAAACTCTTATCAAAGAGCTCCATGTCTTTTGGAAGAGGCTTACCACTTGCTGTTTTGTACTTTGAAAGGTCTATAGCAGAATTAAATTCTTTCCAAGTTATATCAGAAATAATTCTTTCTTCTTTAATAGGATGCTTGGAAGCAAAACCTGTTGAGTACTGGCCAGGAAAGAGGCCGTAGTTAACCTGATCTGCATTTTTGCGATCTTTTGTGTACTTACCTTTTACCTTTTTTGCATTCTTTCCAGTATTTGCTTTGGCAAAACTCACTGCAAATTGATCAGTATCTTCTTTTAATTGGCTTAAAAGAAGCTCCATATTCTCTCCACGAGAGTCGTATTGTATCTCGTTAATGCTTAAGGCATTAAAGTCTAACTTTGTTAAAATATTTTTTACACTCGTTAATTGGTCATTCTTTTTTCTAAGCTTATTACTTTCAAGCTCTTTAATATTCCAATGAACAAGTTTGATCTCATCATCACGTGTCTGTTTTGAAGAACATGATAGTAGAAGTACAAATACAATAACAAAGTTAAGTGCTTTCATTAGAATAGAAAATCCTTTACGTCTTGCTTACAAGCTTCTTCAATTTCTTCCACAGTTTTTGGAATCATGTGTGATAAATTTTCATGTCCATCTGCTGTAATAAGAATATTGTCTTCAGTTCTTATACCAATTCCTTTTAATTCCTCTGGAATATTGTCAAGTTCCTTAGGGAAGTAAAGGCCTGGCTCGATTGTGAAGATAACACCTTTTTCAAATGGTGTTGGCTCGTTTGTTCCCTCCACTAGGTATGGGTTTTGGTCGTGTACATCAAGTCCAAGCCAGTGTCCTGTTCCATGTGGGAAGAATTTACGATGATTATCTTTTGCAATATTTTCTTCTACACTTCCACTTAAGACTTTAAGATCAATTAGTCCTTGAGTCAGGATTTCACTAACTTTAGCGTGTAGCATTTTTGAGTTATTTCCTGGTTTTGATAATTCAATTGCAGCAATTTGAGAGTCTAAAATAATATTATAAACTTCTTTTTGAATTCCTGTGAATGTACCACTTACCGGAAATGTTCTTGTTATGTCAGTTGCGTAACCGTTAAGTTCACTACCGGCATCAATTAGAAGTAAGTCTCCACTATTTAGTGGCTCATCATTTTTAATATAGTGAAGAATACAAGCATTATTACCACCAGCTACAATATTGTCATATGCACTGCCTTGAGAAGGACCTTTTGAAAAAAGATACATCATTAAAGCATTAACTTCTTGTTCTGTTACACCTGGTTTTGCTAGTGCCATTGCTGCACGGTGGGCCTTATCTGTAACAATCATGGCCTCGCGCATTTGTGCGATTTCAGTTTCATCTTTAATAAGTCTCATTCTCTCAACAAGAGCACCTACATTTTTAATCGTAGCAGGAGGAAGCTCTTTTTGAGCTCTTTTCTTATGGAATAAAGATGCACTTATCTTTCTTGCCATATCTGCAATATCAGTTCGCTCACTTAGGTGAACATAAAGATTCTCATGTCCCGGAAGTAGCTCTTCTAATTTCTCTTCCAGGTCATTGATTGAATAACCTTCATCAACTTCTGTCAGTTGAGCTGCTTTATCTGGACCAAGTCTTTTTCCTGCCCACATTTCTGCAATAGGATCTTTTGGTCTTACAAAGAGAATTTGCTTTGTCTTACCATTCTTCTTACTAAGTACTAGAGCACTATCGGCTTCAGTTAGTCCTGTTAAATAACGAAAATTTGAATTTTGACGAAATGGAAATTCTGTATCATTGCTCTTGTGCTGATAGACAGCAGATGCGATAACGGCAATTCCATCATCCATCATTTCTAATAGCTTTTTACGACGTGTGTTATATATATTTTCAGACATTTATACCTCACTTTTATTTGATGGGAATCATATCAAAATAAGGACAAAAGGCAAATTAGGAACTTTCAAATTGGGATAAATATCGACTAAATATAAAGGGGGAGCCGTAAAGCTCCCCCCAGACAACCAAAAAACCTAATGAAGAAAATAGGTTCTTCTCTTAATTAAAATCTCTTCATACAAGTATCGCGACGTCCGCTGATACGAGCATCTCTTGCACATTTCGTTCTTGCTTCAGAACATGCACGTGCTTGTACTCCTGAGCCTTGTGGCCCTCTGGCCGAAGAAGTATATGTTTGAACAACTCTTCCACCAAATCTTCCATTTGCTATGCGATCAAATGAACAAAATTTTGTTACGATTGGCGTTGGTCTTGGCCCTGGACCTGGTCCTGGACGCCCACCACGTATCTTTTCACAAGTAAATTTCCATGGATTATTCTTTTCGTAACGAGCATCAAAACACTTATTATCTGCTTTTTCACATGCTCTCATTTGAGTGTTTCCTTGTGCTGTGAATGTATCAACAATACGCCCGTTATTTGTATTAACTAGGTTAAATGAACAAGTTTCTTTTCTAGGCCTTGGATCAGGTCTTGTGTAAGCAACTTGGCAACTAGCATTTCTTACAACACGATCATAAGATCTTCTGTTTTGCTCAAAGTGACATCTTGAAAGTGCTTCTCGGCAAGCTTGGTTGTAATTGTAGTCGTAAGCAAAGAAAGTATCTAAAACCCTGCCATTCCTGGCAACAAGTTCAGCAGTACAATCTTGGGCCATCGCTGATTGTGTGGCCATTGAAGTAACAAATAAAGCAGCAGCAACTAAAAACTTTTTCATAAATAAAACCCCTCTCGTTTTTTTATTTTGTTAACTTAGTTTTATGAGTTGGCGTTTAAGCTGACAATTTCAATTACTTACGGGCCTAAAAAAATGCCGAATTGTAAGAAAATTCAAGAAAAATAACATTTTGAATGTGAAATTCTTACAAATATCCTAATTTAATGGTTTCTTATTGTCCCTAAATGTACAAAATTTTCCCAAATCCATTAGTTGTTAAGATTTCTTCATAATTCGAAATCTCCATTCCGATAATTATTGTATGGAATTAAGTCTCTATGAAAGAGTTAAAATACATGCAATGGAATCAGACTTTAGTCGTTTAAGCTTAGATGGCCAAGAAGTTGTCTACATGGGACAAAGCATAACTGCTCCAAGTAGGTGGGACAAGAAGCTACTTAGACATTCCTTTGCTCTATATGGGCTCATTAAAAGAGAGGTTCTTCAAATCCGATTCCACTTAGAGTCTAATCAGGTTATTGAATCTAAAAT
This sequence comes from Halobacteriovorax sp., assembly GCF_048381875.1. Classification (NCBI taxonomy): domain Bacteria; kingdom Pseudomonadati; phylum Bdellovibrionota; class Bacteriovoracia; order Bacteriovoracales; family Halobacteriovoraceae; genus Halobacteriovorax; species Halobacteriovorax sp. The sequence goes on from NZ_JBLXBP010000001.1 coordinate 247,079, forward strand.
TTTTAAGGGCCGTTATAAGAGTGTTTCTGATTATAAAAGTATTATGAATACAATGCTGGAGCTAGAAAGCTTGTCTCGTAAGTACGGACTAAAGATTCTAAAGGCCGAGATTGCTCATACTCATCTCAGTGAATGTCGAATTGATAAAAAGAACCTGAAGTTTTGTATGTTGTCAGAAAGTGATCTTCAGGTGGCCAAGAGATTAAAGCAATTTAGAAATTATCCTATTGAAATAAAGGCCATCGCAAAGGATGGCCTAGTATTTAAAAAAGTCTTTTAAGATTTCTTATTTAAGAAGTTTTATGACACGATCTTTTCCAATAGTGCGGATAAATCCTGCAAGCTTTGGACCTTTTTCACGTGAAATTAACTTTTGATAAATTGGTGCAAAAATATCCGCTGGCTTAAGTTCTAGCTCATGCATCACTTCATACATCTTATCGTTAAATTCCTTATCACTTTCAATCGTATCCCACTGCTCTTCGCAAAGTGCAACAAGCTTATCAAGGTATGTGCGAACCTTATCTTCTAGAGGCATATCAACAGCTTCTTTATTGATAGCAAACTTAAATTCCTCTGGAGCATTCTCTTGTAGCCAGTGTAGAGCACATGCACTTCTTTCTCTAAAGCGTCTTTCGTCTCTATCAGTCTTGATTTGATCAGCGTAGTAAGAGCGTGCTGCTTCAATGTCTCCATCATTAATTTGTAGAACATTGCACAGGTGTCTAAAAGAAGGTTGGAAAGGACATTCAGTAGGGTGCTCTCCAATTTGAGATAGCTCAATTACTCTCTTTGCCATCGCAACTTTCTTCTCGTTGCCTTTTTCAAGGCCAAAAGCAAGTCTTTCTTGGCGATCATAGTCTTCATATGTTTTTAATACATCAAGGTCAAATGAGATCGCAAAATCAACATTTGTCTTATATGAAGCAAAGATCCAACGAACCATTTCTGGCTCATATACCTTTAGAATATCATTAACAGTAACAAGGTTCCCTTTTGAAGAACTCATTTTTCCGCCAAGACCTTTAATTGAGACAAAGTCGTATTGAAGATAGATCGGTGCCTGCCAGTCAAAAACTTTTACAATGTCTTTTGCTGTCGTAAATGATCCACCCTGAGAAGAGTGATCTTTTCCACCTGGCTCAAAGTCAACTTTTTCAAATGCCCATCTCATTGGCCAGTCAACTCGCCATGGAAGCTTCACAAGGCTTGTTGTATTAATATCGATCTCTCCTTCATAGTCGTGCTCGTTATGCTTGTAGCGTAACTTACTTTCACCGTCCCATGAAAGAATTGTCGTCTTATCAGTCTTATACTTTTCACAGTAAACAGATACCGGGTAATAGTCATCACCATATGGCTCTTTTCTGTATTGATTTAAAATATCACGAATTTCAAATCTCTTATTAAGTGCTAATTTAATCTGTTCTTTATAATCACCAGCACGGTATTTCTTTGCCTGATAAATTGGTTCAACTTCAACACCAACTTTCTTAAGTTGTTCTTCAAAGTTGTGTTCATGATGAGCAGCATAGCTTTCATGTTCACCAAATGGATCTGGAGTATCAACAATTGGTTGGAAAAGATATTGTGCTAATTCATCTTGTTTTGGAAGATTACCTGGAATCTTTCTAAACGTATCGTAATCATCCCATGAAAAGATGAAGCGAACATTCTTACCACGGGCACGAAGTCCGCGTGCTACAAGGTCTGTTGTGATAACCTCTCTAAAGTTGCCAAAGTGAACAACTCCTGATGGAGTGATTCCACTGGCCACAACATAATCATCTTTGTCGCCGTGTTGGCGAATGATGCGATCGGCCGTCATATCGGCCCAGTGAACAAGATTTAGTTTTTCTGACATATAGTACTCACTAGTTTTATTTTTATTTAGGCCACTATAGCAAAATAATTTCGCGTAGTTAAGAATTTTCATTATATTTTGGCCACTTTTATGCTAGATTTAAAGCATGTTTGCAGCATTAGTAAAAGCGGCCATTTTCTATTGGGTCTTTATTATGATCCGAAGACTTCTAAGATCAAGCGGAGTCCTGGCCGATAAGAAGCCTAAGGCAAATCCGTTTTCTACAAATCACTCTCAACGCCAAAGACCTCAAGGTCAATTCAAAGATGAAGATGTTATTGAAGCAGATTATCGTGTTATCGATTAAGCTTTTGTAAGACTTTTCAAGACTGAAATTATCTACTTTAAAAATATTCTGTTAGAATAGAAGTATCTTATATTTAAAAATGGAGTTTTAAATGTCATATAATCTTTTAAAGTATTTTCTTGTGATTCTTGGACTTTTCTCTCTTGCGGGTTGTGAAGACTACGGCAAGGAAGGCGAAAGTGATCGTGGAATAATTAGAGCTGGTCAAGCTTTAGAGATTGTTAATACTGAATTAGGCGACAATAGCTTAAATCGTATGACAAGAATATGTGAGGCCCTTGAGGAGCATCACGATAATATTTTAAGAAATGTTTTTTCTGAAGATTTCATCTTTTCTCGCAGACAAAAGGTCTACGGAGATCCAAATACAAGAGATATTACAAATTTAGGTGTCTATATTGAAGCGCCAAATGATTATGACTCAACTCCTGTCTTTAAAGGAACTCGAGGAACTGCAAAGAACTTTATTACTGATATCCCAACTGAGAATAACCTCTACCTCGCTAAGATCTGTGACTACACATTAAATAACGTAGGAACTAAGCCTAAGGTTCAAGAGAAAGTAGGTGGTAATTATCATGTCTTCAATGTCTTCTCTGACGATGGCGTAGCTGTTGGTATTTATACGAAAAATAGTAATGGTAATTACTATCTTTATCGTTCTTATGAATATCGCTTTGATATTAATAAAAATTCTCGTTACTACGGTATGGCAATTGAACAAAGTGAGATATTTATAAGGGACTATCGCGGAAGTGATTACTCTGTTTTATACCAAAAGTTTGAAAGAGCTGATTAGAAATAAAAAAACCGAAGCATTGCTTCGGTTTTTTGTATAAAAGAGGGGGGGAGGGTTCACTTACATTACTTTGTAAGGAATTCAATTTCTTGTTTATATAATTCAACTTCTTCTTCTAAAAGTTCTAAATACTGCTGATCGTAATCAACTTGTGATTCATTTAAAAATTGAATCTCATGGGCCAATTCATTGATCTCACGACCTAATTCATTATCCAACCCACGAACTCTGACAGAATTCAAAAGGACAAGATTCATTTTCTTTGTAATTTGGCGAATCTCATTTGATTGCTTCATTAAAGCAATTGGATTTCTAATTGATCGCTCGTCATCGCCGTTATGTGGAATGGCCGCATAAGACTGAAAAGAGATAATTAGGCTAAGTACTATTGCTTTCATGCCTATATCTTAGCATTTGGCATGTTATTGCCTCATCGATTTTGTAAGGCTTACATAGACGTTCAATAAATGAACATATTTACAGTGTAAACTACGCAGATTCCTGATGGTCAATTAGAGTTCTTGTGTGCTCAGATCTAAGTGTCTGAAATAATTAGTCTAAACCAAGCTTAGTATTGATTTCTTTTTGATCCACTAGGCCTTTATCAATTGAGTTCTTGATAACCATTAAGGCCTGTTGAGAGATCATACGCTTATCTGCTGTGGCAACAGATAGGTCGATATGCTTTTGGTTTTCTACAACCGAATATTTAACTAGTGGGCGTACGATTTCAATGGCCTCTTCTAATGTTGGCAATTTGCTCACTTAGTAACTCCTTTTAATTCTAATTAATGAATTAAGGATAACCGAATTTTAACGCTACGAAAATAAAAAAGGTGACAAGTTCGATAAACTTTCTTTAAAATTTAAGAAAGTATTAAATTACACACAAATTCTAATACGAATTTTGAGAGAGAAACTAGAAACAAAGGATTGTTTAAATGATTAAACTCGCAAGTACTCGCGTTTTATTAGCGCTGTTTTCCGCGCTTACCAGCTTGAGCGTTTTTGCTCAAGATGAGCTTAAACTCCAAGAACAAGTAAACAATATTTTCGGAACATTCAATGAACACTATGAAAAATTCCTATTTTTCCCTGTTCCAGTTTTCTATTGGGGTGAAGTTATCACGATGCCACTAATTTTATTAGTTATGGTATTTGGTGGACTCTTCTTTACTATTCGTCTCGGATTTATCAATGTACGTCTTTTTAAGCATTCAATTGATGTTATCCGTGGAAAGTATGATAACCCTGAAGATGAAGGTGATATTACTCACTTTCAGGCCCTAACGTCAGCATTATCTGCGACTGTTGGTCTTGGAAATATCGCTGGAGTTGCCCTTGCTATTGGCCGCGGTGGACCAGGTGTTATTTTTTGGATTTGGATTATTGCCTTCTTTGGTATGTCACTAAAATTTGCTTCTTCAACTTTTGCTCAACTTTATAAGCAAAAGACTATGAAAGGAGATATCTTAGGTGGACCAATGGTTTATTTAAGCGAAATGTTTAAAAATCATAATTGGCCGATGCTAGGTAAGATCATGGGTTGTTTTTATGCTGTTATGACTATTGGTGCTTCACTTGGTGGTGGAAACCTTTTCCAAGCAAACCAAACATATAAGATTATCGCTAATCAACACCCTGATGCAAATCCATGGATTGTTGGTATTGTTCTAGCCTTCCTTGCTGGTGCAGTTCTTATTGGTGGGATTAAAAAGATTGGAAGTGTAACTTCTAAGCTTGTTCCTTTCATGTGTGTCTTCTATGTACTTTCTTGTCTGGCAATTATCTTCTCAAACGCAAGTATGATTCCAGATATGTTCGTGCAAATCTTTAAAGAAGCTTTTAATCCAGATGCTGCATTTGGTGGATTCTTTGCTGTTATGTTAACAGGTGTTCAACGAGCATCATTTTCAAATGAAGCCGGTCTTGGTTCTTCTGCAATTGCTCACGCAGCAGCTAAAACAAAAGAGCCTGTGCGTGAAGGTGTTGTTGCTATGATTGGACCAGTAATTGATACTCACGTTGTTTGTACAATTACGGCCTTAACACTTTTAATCACTGGTGCTTATAAAGATCCAGAAGTTGCAAAACAAGGTGTTGAGATGACGGCCCTAGCATTTTCTCATTTAGGAAGCTGGATGCCTTATTTCTTATTAGTTGCAATTTGTGTATTTGCCTATTCAACAGTTATTTCTTGGTCATACTATGGTGAGAGAGCAACTGTTTATCTATTTGAAAAACGCTTAGGTTATAATGCTGTTCGATTCTACCGATTTGCATATGTATTTATTATTATTCTCGGTCCAGTACTAAGTATTGGTAATGTACTTGGATTTGCTGACTTAATGCTACTGTCAATTGCATTCCCGAATATCATTGGTATGGTTTGTTTCTCAGGAATCTTGAAGGCCAAGGCCCAAGATTATCTTGATCGATTTAAATCAGGTCAAATGAAAGAATACTTCTAAAAAAGAAAGGGGCCACTAAGGCCCCTTTTTTATTTGTAGATTTTTATATCTTTAATTTCTTCTAAGTATTGTTTGTGACCTTTCTTTTCGAAACTTATAAGCTCATCCATTGAACCTAATCTTTCTACCCATTCTTTGACAAAGAGACTTCCATTAATGAGATCGATTGCAAGATTTCCAAATGCGTACTCATAGTCCTTTTTGTCCCACTCAAACTTATCACCTAAAACACGTTTAAATTCTCGACAAAGGTATTGAGAAACATGCCATGAATTAAATTTAGCTGGATCAGTTACATGAATATGGACGCCGCCACAAGCTACACCTGCATGCTTGTTAAAAGTAGGCATGAAATTAACTGGACGTAGAATAAAGCTATTATTATCAATTTCATCTAGTGTATCGCTTAGCCCTTCAACAAAGGAATAGGCTTCTATTGCTGGATGACCTATGACTTCAAGTGCTCGTGTTGTTCCACGGCCCTCGCTAAGATTTGTTCCTTCATAAAGAACTGTACCGCAAAATGTATGAGCACCTTGTGGAGTTGGTAGGTTAGGAGAAGGGTTTATCCATTCAAGTCCTGTGTCTTGCCAGAACATTGATCTTGTTAGGCCTTGTACTTCAATGACTTCTAATTCAACACTAAAACCTAGTTTCTTTTTAGCGTATTTTGCATATTCGCCCATGGAAAGCGCATGTCTTTGTGGGATCTCTAAGGCCCCTACAAAAGATCTAAATTCTGTTTCTAAAATATTACCTTCAATTTTTTCAAGGCCTACTGGATTAGGGCGATCGAGAATAACAACTTTAATTCCCTGTTTAGAACACTCTTCTAAGAGGTAGGTTACAGTTGTTATATATGTATAGACACGAGTTCCAACATCTTGAAGGTCCACCACAAAAGTATCAATTCCTTCTAACATTTCTTTTGTGGGTTTTCTTGTCTCGCTATATAAAGAGTAAACTGGAACTTGGAAGAACGGGTGTGTATAGTGATCAGTTTCAACCATATTGTCTTGAACATCACTAACGAAACCATGTTGTGGGCCAAAGAGTTTTTTGAATCGATCTCCAAAAATTTTCTTGAATAGTATTGGGGCAACTTTCAAATTTGAGTCCACGCTTGCGCTGTGACACAAAAGAGCAATATTACCAGTAATCTTATTTTGCAGAGATGCGTCATCTCTTAATCTATCGAGTCCTATTTTTATCATGTGTAATATTTTATGGGCCTTTTTGACGAGTTGCAAGCTATTAAAGTTGTGCATATTTGGTTATAATAAACTTTAGACAAACAACACAAAATTTAACACAGCAAAACACACAAACATACTTATACATAGGGAGACACAAGGATGAGACAATACTTAGACTTAATGAAGCACGTGCTTGAAAATGGTCAAAAGAAAGAGGATCGCACAGGTACTGGTACGATTTCTGTATTTGGTTATCAGGCCCGCTATAATCTAGAGGAAGGTTTCCCTTTAGTTACTACAAAGAAATGTCACCTTCGTTCAATTATTCACGAACTACTTTGGTTTTTAAAAGGTGATACGAATATTGCATATTTAAAAGAGAATAAGGTTCGCATTTGGGATGAATGGGCAGATGAGAATGGAGATCTTGGTCCCGTTTATGGTTATCAGTGGCGTCACTGGAAAACTCCAAATGGTGATGAGGTTGATCAAGTTGCAAATTTAGTTAAAGGTCTACGTGAGAATCCTTTTTCTCGTCGTCATATTTTAACAGCTTGGAATCCGGCCGATGTTGATAATATGGCCTTGCCTCCATGTCATTCTTTTATTCAATTCTACGTTTCACCTGATATGAAATTATCTTGTCAGCTCTATCAAAGATCGGCCGATATTTTCTTAGGCGTTCCATTTAATATTGCTTCGTATGCATTATTCACTATGATGCTAGCTCAAGTTACAGGTTTAAAACTTGGAGAATTCGTCCATACAATGGGGGATGCTCACCTTTATTTAAATCACATTGAGCAGGCCAAGCTTCAACTTACTCGCGAGCCACATCCTCTTCCAAAAATGTGGGTTAACCCTGAGATTAATTCTATTTTTGAATTTACTTATGAGGACTTCAAGCTTGAAGACTATGAGGCCCATCCACATATTAAGGCCGAGGTTTCAGTTTGATCCTCTCTCTTATTGTTGGAATAGGTAAGAATCGTGAAATAGGAAAGGGCAATGATTTGCTCTGGCATATTAGCGAAGACCTAAAGAACTTTAAAAAAATAACAAGTGGCAAGCCGATTATCATGGGGAGAAAAACCTATGAATCTATCGGAAGACCTCTTCCTAAGAGACGTAATATTGTCATCTCTCGTGATCCTTCATTAAAAATTGAAGGATGCGATGTCTTTACTGATCCTGAAGAAGTCCTAAAGGATCTTAAATCCTCTGGCGTTGAGGAAGCCGTTGTTATAGGTGGCTCTTATATTTATGAATACTATCTTCCTAAGGTTGATCGTATCTATTTAACAGAGGTTGATTTTGAAGGAGATGCCGATGTGTATTTTCCTAAAATTGATCGAAGTGAATTTAGTGTAAGTGAAGAGAAGGTATTTGAAAAAACGCAGAACTCACCGGCGTGGAAGTTCTGCGTTTTAAATCGATTATAAAGTACTATCTTTCATCAATTTTCTAAAGCTGGAGTCGAGGTCGCCACCGACTTCTTTTCCATCATGTATAAGTAGAACAGTTTTAAATTCAAGGCCTGGCCCTACTTTTTCACCCACGTTATCAGGTGAGATTGTATAGCGGCCTGCTGCTTTTGCAATTGGCCAGTCCATATCATCAAAAGTTACATAAGCAAGCTCTGAACAAACAATCCTCTCATCTGTTTCAACATCAAAATTAAAATCGTATACTTTTCCGATCTGTCTAAAGGCATTGATTAGATAATCCTGCTTTTGTTCACGAGTGAGGTTTATCTGATGCCTTACGGCCGCAAGATCATCAATATCCATAAAGTGGTGGAGAGTATTATATTGAACACCTGGCCTTAGTGCTTCAATGATTCTCTTGCCTTTATTTTCAATCTCATCATGAAAAGGAACAACTTCTGGATGATCCCAGATACCAAGTTCCTGTAGCTGTTGTTTATTACCGGTCCATATCGCCACGTGTCCCCAGTGACCAGGGATAAATTTATCCGTAAGCCTAAAAGGAGTCTTTTCTAAAAGAATATCCAGTGGTTCTAGCTGCGCTTCAAGCTCTGCAACTCTTTGTGGTGAAGGATCGTATAATTTTCCTTTTCTTGTTTGGACAAGGCCTGCTGTATTTCCAAAGCCTTGAGAGACAACGTGAGTAACGTTATTCTTACTTTCTTTAAAGTAGTCAGTAATATAACGCCATATCATTGATACTTTTCTTCCAAAAATTCCACTTTTAAATTCTTTATCTAATTTAACAAAAGATTGTGAAGATTGAATTAGAGAGTCTAGATAGTAATTTGCTCTATCTGGTATTACATCATGCTTAATATAGTAATTTACTAGATCATCATAAAGTTTTAGCCCGCGTTCAATACGGTTGTAATTATCGTATTTATTAAAGCTATAGGTAATCTTCGCTAATTGGTTCTTAAGATCAGCATTGTCATAGTTTACAAGATGTCTGATTTTCTTCATTTCCTGAATTTGAGATAAGACGATCATGTAATTATCATACATAACTAATGAAGTAGCGATGGCAGTTTTAATATCATAGATTAAGCTCTTTCCAAGTTCATCTTGTGGGTTGATATTAATTTCTTTGTATCTAACCCAGCGGTAATCATCATGACGATCTTTATTTCTTGGCCCTGGCTTTTTAACTTTCTTTCTCTTATCAAGAATTTCAGAGCGGCCTTGTTCAATGATATTGATCTCGTTATACTTATCTGTGATCCATTTTGCATTTTCCACATTAGGCCAAACAGCATCACGGAAACTCTTATAAGTTTCAGTCCCTTCTTCATGAATCTTTGTGATCTGATTACTTTTTAATACTTTTTGCTCTTCAAGTTCAATGATGAAATCAATGGCCTTGTGTCGCCAAACGAGAATTTCTTCAACACGGTTTTGAAAGTTTTCAAGATGCTCATGATCATAATAGGTTTCAAGCTCCGGGCCATAGAGGTTTACCGAAGAGATAACACGATTATTATATTTTTCGTGTTTGCTGGTACAACTTGCCATTAATAAGAGCGAGCTTAAGACAACAGCGATTGTTTTCTTTTTAAACATGATTCCCCCACAAAGATTTCAATAGGTCTTATCGGAAATTTTTGTGGAGTTATTTAGTCGGAAATGGTGTTTTCTACTTATATTGAATACTTAGAGGACATCAATTCCAAACTCTGGAAGGATTTTAGACAGAGCAATTAGTGGAAGTCCTATGATAGATGAATGATCAGGACATTCAATTTGATCAAAGAGTGCTATGCCTTGGGTTTCTAGCTTGTATGCTCCACAGCTCCATAGTGGCTCATCAGATACGACGTATCGCTCAATTTGCTCATCACTTAGCTCTTTCATTGTCATTTTAGAGACAACTGTTTCGACTACTTGTTTATCCTTTGAGATAACAGCAATACTCGTTATAAGCTCATGAGTCTTACCTTGTAGCTTTTTTAGATGAGAGATAGCATTCTCAATTGTTTCAGGCTTATTAAATATGTCACCATTGAAGTTTAATACCTGATCTCCACCAATAATGATCGCTTCTGGATTATTCTTTAAAACTTCTTGTGCCTTTTGCAGTGAAAGCTGTCTAGAGACTTCAAGGGGTGAGATACCATCATTTTTTATGGCCTCTTCATCAATATTAGGGGATACACAAGTAAAATCTAAACCTAATTGTTTTAACTGATTCTGTCGAAATTGTGATGAAGATCCTAATATTAATTGCATAGTAATTTCCTGTGTTATAAAGAACTTATGTGGCCAAGCTTAGCAAAAATCCCCCTTAAAGTCTAAGCATGTTATAATGAGCAAAACTTATTGAGGTAAATATGACAGATATTAAAGATGATAAAAAGAAGAGTGAATTTCCATATCTTCACGGCTTTGATAAGGCCGAACAAGATCGACTAAGAGCACAGGCCAGATTTGCAGAGCAAACAGTTTATAAGAATATCAATCTTTCTCGAGTTAAAGAACTTATTGAAATAGGTAGTGGTGTTGGTGCGCAAACGGAGATTCTACTTAGACGTTTTCCTGATATGCATATAACTTGTGTGGATCGTAGTGAACACCAGCTTGCATCTGCTAAGGACTTTTTAGAGTCTACTCTAAATGGGGCCCTAAAAGATCGATTCGATCTTCATCAAATGGATGCAACGGATTTACAATTTAGTTCCCGCAAGTTTGATGGAGCTTTTCTTTGTTGGATTTTAGAGCATGTGCCTGAGCCCGCAAAAGTTTTGTCTGAAGCCAGAAGAGTTCTTCGCCCTGGTGGTCGAATATATATATCTGAAGTTATGAATTCAAGTTTCTTACTTGATCCTTATTCTCCTAACACTTGGAAGTATTGGCAGGCATTTAACGATTACCAATACGATATGGGTGGAGATCCATTTATTGGAGCAAAACTTGGAAACCTTCTTATGCAACAAGGTTTTCAAAATATAAAAGTAGAGTCAAAGACATGGCATTTAGATAATCGCCGTCCTGATAAGAGAAAAGAATTTATCGATTATTGGTGTGAATTACTCTTGTCGGCTGCACCTCAACTTGTAAAAGAGGGAAGAGTTGATCAAGAAACGGTTGATCTTATGCGAGTTGAGCTTAGGAAAGTTTCAAATGATCCAAATGCTGTTTTCTATTATAGTTTTGTACAAGCAAGCGCAAACGCTAGTTAATAATGGCCGTCAGTTTATTTGACGGCCTCTCTTTCTTTCAAAAAAACCTTAAATAAATTTCTCTTCTTGTATAAAGAGTAAAATCTTATTTATCTTTTTATCTTCCTATTTACAGATACTTATAACGTCTTATCTTATGTCTACTAAATGAACACCCTATATCATTATTTCTCTTTCAAACAATTCTTTTCGTTTTCATTATAAAACTAATCCATGCAATTTATTACCTCTGTGCGAATATTTATCTGTCTTCTTTTAGTGTCACAGGTCACTATAGGGGCCGATATTGCTTTTAAGCACTTAGATCGCAATGAGAGAGATCAGTTCTTAGCACTTACCAATTGGAAGAGATATGCTCGTATGATGCGTGTAAATGGTGATCTAAGAAGAAAGGTTTACTATCGCTCTTTAAGAGAAAATAATAAGTATGAAAGTCCTAAAGAAGAGTTCAATTCTTTTGTCAGTGAATTTTATCAAAATAGTAATTTCAAATGCAACAACTTAGCTACCTATGAATTCATTGTTGATATTACGGGTGAGAGAACATTTGAATCACAGGTTTGCGATAATCATTTCTCTACTTTCATATCAGTTGCTACTGGTTATAAAGAAATTAGTTTTTATAAAAATAGAGTTTTAAAAATCTCATATCTGATGGCCTCTAATGGTGAAAGTGCCATGAGTCGCTTTGGCCATAGTATGTTCTATGTACGTGCTTGTAAGAAAAATATTGATAATTGCCCACTCAAATATCAGACGGAGTTCATCCTTGGTGTTGTTGCTGATGTTGATGATTTAGCACCGGGACTACTTAAGGGAATTTTTGGTGGATATGCAACTAAAATTGACTTCATGACATTGGCACAAGTTAAGCAAAAATATAATTACGACGAGTTTAGAGATCTTGACCAATATGACTTAAGGATTACACAAAGAGAAGTTGATCGCTTTATCTCTCACGCTTTAAGACTTTATGAAGAAAAGGATATGGGAGACTATAAGTTCTTCTCAGCTAATTGCGCTACAGAGTCATATAAGATCTTAAGGGCAACACTTGATTTAAATAAGCTTCGCAGTAGACCTTTGACGCCAAAAGGACTGTTAAAAGACTTGAAAGAAGATGATCTCGTTAATGATGAGATGACAAGACAATTTAAAGAAAAGTCTAAGAAGGTGAATGGTTACTTGGCCCACCTTGGCCTTAAAACATTTGAAGATTATTATAACCTTCCTGTGGAGCAACGTTATCAAATAGCCGCAAATATCTCAAAAGAAGATATGCGTTTTACGAAAGCATCTTACATATTCCTTGAGAAAATGGCCTTAATAAGATTGCAAGAAAACCTAGCGACACTGGCGCTTAAGTCTGGTGATAAAGGACTTAGAGTAAAATTTGAGGAATTAGCAAATCGTTATAAAGACTGGGCAAGAGAAAATAAGAAAAGAGCAAGGCTTGGCCTTTCTCCTATAAAGAGTGATGTCATAGGTGAGATGAATCAATTCTACCTTACGCACTATAAAGAAGAAGTAACTAATATCGCTGTTATGGCCAATAATATACTTAAAGCTAGGAAAAGTTTTAAATAATTAAGGAGAGTATTATGAAAAAATTATTACTACTTACAATTGCACTATTAAGCTTAAACACACAGGCAAATGATATTTCTGAAAGAGAGCTTTCAACTGTCATTACAATTGCACCATTTTATATTACTACAGAGGCTACTGTAGATGCGCTTACTCAAAATGAGTACGAAGAAGCAGGTCAAATTGCAGCTGATGGTGTTGTTACTGATCAGGAAAGAGATGAAATGTCTGTTGAACTTCTAGTTCGCCTTGATGAATGTTTAGAAACATTTGGAAATGACTTCGGTTATGATGAACTAGATTGTTTGAAAGAAATTGCTCGTTACGATGACTAGTATTTAATCTGGGCCAATTATTTAATTGGTCCAGATTAGTCTTTTAATTTTCTTTATTCCTGCTTCTTGGAAACGATCCATTGCCTTTACACTTAATTCTCTATCAAGATTTATATCTGGATAAAATTCTGTTGTTTCAGATTTTTTAATCGCAAATGGAGGACCGAAGTCTTGAGGCCCATTATGATCCATCGTTAGTAGGAGTATTTTTGTTTCATTATTAATTAATCGTTTTATCGTTGGATAGTACTTCTCTTTTCTCATAGAAGGTGGAAGCGCAATATTTGAAGCTCTGTCATAGAGATAGTCAATATTCTCTAGATTCTCTAATGCAAAGAAGTCCTTATTATAAATAGTGATACTTCCCTTATCTAATTGGCAGCGGTATATTCCATCTTCTTGAGTCATATTAGGAATTTCATTTTCACGAAAGAAGTCCTCTACCGGTTCTTTAACCACTTCAACACCAATTACATTCGCTCCTTTATTTGCAAGGTAGAGCATATCTAAACTCTTACCACAAAGGGGAACTAGAATATTCTTTCCACTTATATCTTTTTCGTTAAAGTAATTTTCCATCACAGGGTTGAATTCTGATTGATGAAAACCAGTAAAGCCTTTGTCCCAGCCTTCTTGCCAAAAACCTGTGTTATCTTCAATTTGATTTTTTTTGATATCTCTTTGATCAGGCATTAAAAGTTCCTATATCTTAAAATGAATAGAGGGCCAAATCCCTTGGCCCCCCGTATTCTAGCAGTTTAATTTAGTGACAAACCAAATTAAATTAGAAATTTAAATATGCAATCTAGCTTCCGCACATCTCGCAGTCTTCTGGGTTCTCAATTGAACAAACCATTGCTGCTGCTTCTTGCTCTAATTGCTCAGGAGTCTTCTTTGTTTCGTTCTTAACAGTGAACTGAACAGCGTTAACTGCAGCACGTGAACGAAGGTAGTACATACCTGTCTTAAGACCTTTTTTCCAAGCATAGAAGTGCATTGAAGAAAGCTTACCGAAGTTAGGGTTTTCCATGTGGATATTCAGTGATTGACCTTGGTCAATATATGGCCCACGTCCCGCAGACATGTCGATAACTGCTTTTTGCTTAACTTCCCATACTGTTTTGTAGAGCTCTTTTGTTGCTTCTGGAATTCTTTCAATTGATTGAATTGAACCATTATTAGCAATGATCTCATTTCTCATTGTATCATCCCAAAGGCCTAGATCGATTAGATCACGTACAAGGTACTTGTTAACAACTGCAAATTCACCAGAAAGAACACGTCTTACGTAGATATTTGAAGTAATTGGCTCAAAACACTCGTTATTTCCAAGGATTTGAGAAGTTGAAGCAGTTGGCATTGGAGCTACTAGTAGTGAGTTTCTTACTCCGTGCTCTTTTACTTCTTTCTTCAGTGCATCCCAGTCCCAACGGCCAGAGTGTGCTGAGTGTCCCCACATATCAAATTGGAATTGTCCTTGTGACATTGGAGAACCTTCATATGTTGAGTAAGGCCCATCAACCTTTGCTGTATCTTTTGAAGCTGTAACAGCTGCAAAGTAGATTGTTTCAAAGATATCGTTATTAAGCTTAAGTGCTTCTTCAGACTCAAATGGAAGTCTCATCATGAAGAATGTATCTTGTAGACCTTGTACACCTAGACCAATTGGACGGTGTCTCATATTTGAATTCTTTGCTTCTTCAACAGGGTAGTAGTTTACATCAATTACTCTGTTAAGGTTTTTCGTCATACGATAAACAACTTTATATAAGTGGTCGTGATCGTATGTTGCTTTACCTTCGTCGTCGATCTTAACAAATTTGTTAAGAGCAACTGAAGCAAGGTTACAAACAGCTACTTCATCAGGAGCTGTGTACTCAAGGATTTCTGTACAAAGGTTAGAAGACTTGATTGTTCCAAGGTTCTTCTGATTTGATTTCTCGTTAGCTGCATCTTTGTATAGCATATAAGGAGAACCAGTTTCAGTTTGAGACTCAAGAACAGCAAACCATAGGTCTTGTGCTCTGATTGTTTTCTTGGCCTTCCCTTCTTTTTCATACTTTGTATAAAGTGCCTCAAATTCAGCACCATAGCAATCAGCTAGGCCTGGACATTCGTGTGGGCAAAATAGTGACCACTGTCCATCTTCTTCAACTCTTTTCATGAATAAGTCTGGTGTCCAAAGTGCGTAGAAAAGATCACGCGCTCTTTGCTCATCTTTACCAGTATTCTTTTTCATCTCTAGGAATTCAAAGATATCTGCGTGCCATGGCTCAAGATAGATTGCAAATGAACCCTTACGCTTTCCACCACCTTGATCAACGTAGCGAGCTGTATCATTGAAAACTTTAAGCATTGGAACGATTCCGTTCGACGTACCGTTAGTTCCTTTAATGAATGAACCTTTTGCGCGGATATTGTGGATTGAAAGCCCGATTCCACCAGCAGACTGAGAAATAAGCGCAGTTTGCTTAAGCGTATCGTAGATACCATCAATTGAATCATCTTTCATTGTTAGTAGGAAGCAAGAAGACATTTGTGGCTTATTTGTTCCCGAGTTAAATAGAGTAGGAGTTGCGTGTGTAAAGAACTTCTGACTCATTAAGTTATATGTTTCAATAGCTGCTTCCATGTCATTCATGTGCATACCAACAGAAACTCTAAGAAGCATTTGACCTGGTCTTTCAACAATCTTCCCATTCATTTTTAGAAGATAAGATCTTTCAAGTGTTTTAAAACCAAAGTAGTCGTAATTAAAGTCACGCTTATCAACGAGAGTCTTGTCGAGAAGCTCAGCGTTTTCTATTACTGTTTCATAAAGTTCTTTTGAAACTAGTGGTGCGTGCTCTCCAGTTGCCTTATTTACGTAGTGATACATCTCCTTAACATTCTCAGAGAAACAACCTTTTGTTTCTTTGTGAAGGTTAGAGACTGCAACACGTCCTGCAAGGATATTGTAATCAGGGTGTTTAGTCGCTAGATAAGCTGCAGTTTCTGCTGCAAGATTATCTAGCTCAGAAGTTGTAATACCGTCGTAGATCCCTTCAATTACTTTTTGCGTAATCATTGTTGGATCAACGTTATCTTCTAAACCAAAAGCAAGTGTATTGATTCTATCTGTAATTTTATCAAATTTAATTGGCTCTCTTTCGCCACTTCTTGTTTGTACGTACATTTCTTAAAACTCCGCGTCTAAAGTGAAAGTGTTATCAGACTTTTCTGATAAGATACCCGGTCTTTGGTATTCAGATACTCTCTTTTCAAAGAAGTTTGTTTTCCCTTCTAAAGAGATTAGCTCCATCCAATCAAATGGATTATCTGATCCGTAATGACTTTCTAGACCAAATTGTTGCATCCAGAAGTCTGCTACGAATTCAATATATTGCTTCATAAGGTCTTGGTTCATACCGATTAGAGAAACAGGAATTGCTTCAGAGATAAACTCTTTTTCAATTTCTACTGCTTCAGTAATGATCGATTTAATTGTCTCTTTTGAACACTGCTCATCTTTGTCTAGTAAAGAGTGTAGAAGAACAGCGAATTCACAGTGAAGTCCTTCATCGCGAGAAATAAACTCATTAGAAGTACATAGACCTGGCATAAGTCCTCTTTTCTTTAACCAGAAAATTGAACAGAATGATCCAGAGAAGAAAATACCTTCAATAGCTGCAAAAGCGACAAGTCTTTCTGCGAATGTATTCTTTGCACGTAGCCACTTCATGGCCCAGTCAGCTTTCTTCTTTACTGGCTCAAAGTGATCAACGGCGTGGAAAAGACGATCTTTTTCTTTAGCGTCTTTAACATACGTATCAATTAGTAGTGAGTAAGTTTCTGAGTGAATGTTTTCCATTGCGATTTGGAAACCGTAGAAACATCTCGCTTCTGGGTTTTGTACGTCGTTGTAAAAACGAACCGCAAGGTTTTCATTAACGATACCATCACTTGCTGCAAAGAATGCAAGCACGTGAGTAATAAAGTGCCTCTCATTGTCATTTAACTTTTCCCAGTCCGCAAGGTCCTGTTCTAAGTCAATTTCTTCAGCAGTCCAAAATACTGCCATGTGTCTCTTGTACATTTCCCAAATTGAATTGTACTCAATTGGAAAAAGAACAAATCTGTCATCGTTTTCTGCTAGAATTGGTGAAGTCACAAGTTCCTCCTTAACTTTGTAAAAAACACGGACAGTAATGCTGATGTGCGAGGCATTAAAATCTTGTGTGTGCGTCTTACATGTAACTTAAAAATTAGTAAAAAATATCAAATCTTTTAAAATTAATTTAATAAGATCGTGTTGTATGTTCTATTCTAGTTTAGGCTGATGAAGTACTTCTTATCAATATACAATGGGCCAAGATTTTGACATATGCTTTTTGCGCCTCTAATTTTTATTCTTGATCACTATTGTAGAGCTTTTAATACCTATTAAATATGGGCTTGACGAGATTTTGCAAGTTCTTTTTACAGAAAAAAAATCGTGTCTAAAAAAGTCTGTCATCTAATTTTTAGAGGTGAGGGGGCGTGTTAACGCTATGTGCTTATACTATATCTTGTGGCCGTAGAGTTTTTGACACTACTACATCTTGTGAAAATATACGAACATTGGGGTGCGTTGTAATTAAAATTACAAATTTAATCCCAATTAAGTTTTAAAGTCGGTGCTTCCTTGATCTTATTTCTTCTCTTATCGTATTCACCAGTTGTTTTCACAGAAGCGTGTCCAACTTCAATTGCTATTGTGTAAATATCGACACCAATTTCTAGGAGTTCGCCAATGAATGTTGCTCTTGCTGAGTGGGGAGTAATCTTTACGCCTATCCCTGCTTGTTTTGCATAACGATCAAGAAGCTCATTAATAGTGCTTGGATGAAGTGGTTTATTAAGAAATTCTGGATTACTTGGGTTTCGTGTTGGTTGAAAGAGCCAGTCGTTATCTCCCGTTTCTCTCTCACACTCATTCATCCAATCAATATACTCTTCGATGGCCTTTATTGCTAAAGGGTTTAAGACCTTCTTTCCAAGCTTTCCACCCTTTGCGCGGTATTGAAGGACCTTATTGTCACCTTGAGTTTGATAGTCTTTAAACTTGAGATTTAAGACCTCGCTCTTTCTAAGTCCTGTTGTAAAGAAAGTAACAAATAGAGCAACATGAAGATATTTTGAATTCTTATTTTGACCCATAAGAGCAAAGAGTTCTAATACCTGATCTTTTGTAAGAGCGTTAGTAGGGGACTTTACTTCACTACGTGGTCTTCTGACACTTGAAACTGGATTTGCTTTAATTGAATTCTTTTCAACGAGGTATTTAAAAAACACACTTAGACTTGCCAGCTTTCGATTGATCGTCTTAGGAGTTGAAGGATTTTGATTATGGCCGCCAAATTCTGATAAGTAATTTCGATATTTAATAACATGAATTCTCTCAATACTTTCAAAGTTTTCAATTTTAAAATAATCACTTATCCAGCATAGGAATTGATTAATATCGTTTAAATATGATTTTCTTGTATGAGATGAAGTGAAGTTTTCAAAAAACTCTTCATCAAGATCAAAGTTGTGGCCAGGGTCGACCTGCTTAAGACTGAACATATTTCTATCTTAAGTTGTTTTATATCGGGTAAGAAGAGGGAAAAATATACGCGCTATGATCTTCATAATCATAACGCGTATCAGGTATTACTGCGCTTGAAGGCGCGATTTGATAAGCTCTTCTTTTGTGCGTTTTAAATTCCAAGTTAGCCCAAGGAAGTTTAGGCCACGAATTAACCATTTTGTTGGATCAAAGTGGTACCATTTAATACCGTTGCGATAATCAGCTTGAAAAGTGTGGTGGAAGTTATGATATCCTTCACCATATGTGAAAAGCGCCATAATCCAACTATCACGTGCCGTTTGTTTCTTATCATATGGCCTTGTTCCTACAACATGGCATAGTGAATTGATAAAGAATGTGCAGTGGTGAACAAAGACGATTCTTGCAACACCAGCAACAAATAATCCTCCAAGCCAAGAGCCTGCAATTAGATGACCAAGAAAGGCCGGTAAGAGAAAGCTAAAGATAATAACAAATGCCAAATAGAACTTATGTTGAAACATAACCATTGGGTCTTTTAATAAGTCTTTTGAGAATTTGTATTCATCTGCATCTTCTAAGAGAAGAATCCAGCCCATATGAGCGTAGAAAAAGCCTTCATTGATATTATATGGATCATGGTCGGTATCTACCTTTCCATGATGAATTCGGTGATCATTACACCACTTTAATGCCGAGTTTTGTACAGCAGCTGCACCAAAAATCAATAAAAGAAGCCTAACTGGCCAACTTGCTTGATAAGATCTGTGGGCAAAGAGTCTATGATAGCCTGCTGTAATACCTAGTCCTGTTGCAATATAAAAGGCCAAAGAAAGGGCCATGATTCTCCAATCAAAACCGTCAACTTTAAGCCATGCAATAGTTCCTGCAATAGCTACAATAGGTGTTAATAGGAGAAAGATTGTATTTGTTTTGTTTAAGTTCTTAAATGAATAAGTTTTCGTGCACATTGGCGTTATCCTTGATTTGCGTGTGGTACTTCTTCTTAATTTATTTTAACAAGAGGCAAACAGATTCATTGTAAAACTAATGTAAATGTTGACGATAAGTTAGCTATAATATGTAAATATAAAATAAAAACTATTTCTTATAGTAAATGTAGAGGTCAAAAATGGCTTACTTAGGTCGCGGTATTAGCCCCAGAAAATTATTTTGGTGGTTCTTTTTTGTTACAAATATAGCAACTGTTTTTGCGGGAGAGTTCTTTAATGACTTCTTCTATTATCAATACTTAGTATTAGTTCCAATATACCTTTTAGGTTTTTATGATCTATTTCAAAGTGAACATACACTAAAAAGTAACTATCCTGTTGTTGGAAGGTTTCGTTATGTAATGGAAGATCTAAGACCTAAGATCTATCAATACTTTATTGAATCAGATGAAGATGGAACGCCGATTCCAAGAACAATTCGTAATGTTATTTATCAAAGGGCCAAGCTTGCTCTAAGTACTAAACCATTTGGAACTCAGAAGAATGTTTATCAAACTGGTTATGAGTGGATAAATCATTCAATGTATCCTAAAGAATTTAGTGAAGTTCAAAAAGACCTACGTGTTGAAGTAGGAAGTAAGCATTGTACTAAGCCTTATAGTTTATCAATTTTTAATATTTCGGCCATGAGCTTTGGGTCTTTGAGTTCACGTGCTGTTGAAGCATTAAATCGTGGTGCTAAGCTTAATAACTTTGCCCATAATACTGGTGAAGGTGGAATTAGTGATTACCATCTAAGTGGTGGCGGTGATTTAATATGGCAAATTGGGACTGGTTATTTTGGTGCCAGAAACGAAGACGGCCATTTTAGTGAAGAAAATTATAAAAATAAGGCAACCTTGGAACAAGTTAAAATGATTGAATTAAAACTCTCTCAAGGGGCCAAGCCAGGCCATGGTGGGATTTTACCAGCAAAGAAGAATACTGCTGAAATTGCAAAGATTCGTGGTGTAAAAGTTGGAACAGAAGTTGACTCTCCACCTTCCCATAAAGAGTTTAGCAACGCAAAAGAGATGGTTGAGTTCATTGAGCGCTTAAGAAAGTTGAGTGGAGGAAAGCCCGTTGGAATAAAAATGTGTTTTGGAAAACGAAGTGAGTTCGTTGATATGGTAAAGACATTTAAAGAACTTGATAATTATCCGGACTATATTGCAATTGATGGCGCTGAAGGTGGAACTGGTGCAGCACCACTTGAGTTTTCAGATTCTATTGGAACACCTCTAGTGGAAGGACTAACTAATTCTTATAATATCTTAAAGGAGTATGGCCTAAAAGATGAAATTAAAATATTAGCAGCGGGTAAATTATTTACTGGCTTTGATATTGTCAAGGCCATCGCTTTAGGTGCCGATGCCTGCTATGGGGCACGTTCAATGATGCTTGCAATTGGTTGTATACAGGCATTAACTTGTAATTCAAATAAATGTCCTGTTGGTATTACTACTCAAAATCCAGATCTAGTAAAAGGAATTAATGTTGAACAAAAGGCCAAGCGTGTCGCTAACTTTCATCATGCAACAATAGAGGCCGTAAGAGAAATTGTTGCAGCAGCTGGCTATGATTGTGTTACAGGTCTAAAACGAAAAGATATCTTTAAGCGTGACAGTAATCATGGAGTTCACTCTTACGAGGATATCTACCCCACATACAAGGTAGAGGTCTAATGGGTTTAGCTAAAGAACTTGATTATGATTTGCTTGCCCAGCAATTAATTCGCTCAATTCGTTCTGATAAAAGTCAGGAATGGGTGAATCAAAGACTAGGATCATCTTCAAATATTGTCCACCGATGGGAAAAAGGTCATTCGAAGGCATCGTGGGAAGACTTTCTAAAGTTTTGTGAAGTCTTTCGTATTGATATGAAGTTTATTTTCTTGTCATACTTACGATTTCAAGGTGGACCAGATGAAGTTGGGGAGTTGTTAAACTTCCTCTTCAGTAATAAGAGTTTAACGGATGTTTCAAAATCTAGTGGCCTTGCCGCTTCAAAGCTGCGTCGCCTAAAAAATGAAGAAACGAATTTAACATTAAACGACTTCTTACAAATTATTTTTGGTTTTGATGATATGGAGTCTATGGCCTTGGTTTATGATTTGGCGGCTAATAATTCAATTCCACTTTTAGATGAGAGTAATAAGAAGCGAATAGAGATTACAAAACATTACTTTAGTAATCCAAATATTGGCCTTGTCCTAATTTGCCTTGATCTTAATGCTTATAAGAAACTCTCATTCCATCAGGATGGCTTCATTGCAAGGGCCAGCGGACTTACTTTAAAAGAAGTTAATGAAATTCTTAGTCTTTGTGAGGAAAATGAATTAATCGAAATGAAAGATGGACTCTACCAATCTGGTCCCATTCGCGTTAGTGATCGTGGAACGAGAGAACAAATGCTTTCTATCCGTAAATTTTGGCTAGAGAAGTCGATTGCTAAAATGGGTAGTAAGACTGATCTTGATGCTTATGGATCAATGGTCTTTACTACTTCTCAAAAAGCTAGAAAGGATATTATTGGTCTCTATCTTCGCTTCTTTGAAGATTTCAAAAAGATTGTCATGGAAGATGAGGATGAAGATCTTGTGCCACTTATCTTAAATTTTAATCTTATTAATCCAGGTGATGATGACATAAATGATTAATAATTCATAAAAATGTCTCAATTTGTAAGCTAAGTTACAAAATCACAGATAGTAATCCTTGTTTTAATACCTATGCGTCTATTCAATGTGCGTATGAACCCATAATTTCTTTTTATAAACTTTAAGGGAGAAATTATGAGAAAACTTATTATCACATGTACTTTAATACTATTTTCATCTTTTACATTCGCTGAATCAGTTGCTCGTTTTCAATATAACTTCACACTAGAGAGTATGATGAGTGGAGAGTACGTTGCTGAAATGAATTGTGAAGTAAGACAAGTCCTACAATGGGGAAATGCTGTAAACGTTTTCAAATGTACAAATCTCATTGATGATAATGTTTTTCTTATGAAAGGTATCAACGGTGTTATTGGCTATAGTTACCAAAAGAATGTTGCTTACACGAAGTATTATCTAGGTGGAGCTAACGGCTTAGTTTCAACTCTACTTAAAAAACTTGGTGTCGAAGAGAAGATTCTTGGTGCAGGAATGGCCGAATTTTACTTCTATGAATCATCGCCTCGACTTGGTTCAACAGAAACAATTATTAATTTAGATAATGATGATGCATTAATTTTAAATATGTCAGATGTATATTATCTTAACTAAAGCGTTAGAAGGGGAGCAAGTGCTCCCTTTTACTATCTTAAATTCTCAATTAGATTAAAAATAATATCGTAAAGGGATATGCCGTTTAGGCGCTTGATGCTCTGAATAGAGTAAACTTCCATGGGAATGATGATTCTTCTTTTATTTGCTAAGCGTTTGTATTTTCTTCTCATTAATTTATCTTCCTCCTGTTAGCTAAAGTAGGAGGACCGATTTGGCCCTCCTTCGATTTAGGTTATGCGGCAAGTTCGAACTTCATTTTTTCTTTTGTTATTCTGGTTAATTTCTCAAAGTCATACGTATAGCGTTCTCTTAAAAGCTTGTTTTCTTTGATTGTATTAACAAGCGCCATAAGGTGATGACTTTTTCTGTAGTCAGTCTCTTCTTTGTTAGACTTTTCTTTATTACAAGTTGGGCAAAGCACTTGTAAGTTGTCGATCATAAACTCTAAGTGAGGATGAATCGACTTTGGTTTAATGTGGTCAATATGCATGTTTTCATGTTCAATACCGCACTTTAAGCATTTCTTTCCTTGAATGCGAAATACCTGTTTGCGTAGGTACTTCCAATTTTTTTCATTCCCAAACGCAACTTGGGACTTTCTAGTGTGAATAAACTTCGCAATTTCAATTTGCGTACGAAAATCAGCTTTTTCCATCTCAGGTATTGCGATTTTTGGCCTGATAACGAAAACAAATAGCGATAACATCAACGAGAGAGAGCCTATGTACCATACTAGTGTCATGGCCAGTTCACGATAGAAGTTAAATGATAATCCATTCATCGCGATTGCATTCATTGCGTTTACCTCCGTCAAAATGTCTTTTTACTCTGTGTGTTTTTTTGTGTGTATGTGTATTGTGTGCCTATTAGGACTTCTTCGACCTCCTCACATAGATAAGTTGCAAAGGATGTGCCAAAAAAGATAACAATTTTAGATGGTTATCATCTAAAAATTATGATTTATGGAGATAAAAAGTAACTGTTCATTTTAGTCAGGATCAGAGCGGCGCCACAAAATTAGAATATTGTGCTGAAATCTTTCATGAGCTCACTCACGCTTGGTAGATCCTTTATTGCACCTGAGGCTTGGCCTACTTCTAATTCACCTTCGTCTGTATCACCATCAAGCATACCAAGTTTTGCGCGTCCTTTTCCAAGGTGTTCAATGAGTTTTTCAACTGGTGCGCATTCAAGTTCTAACTTAAGTGATTCGGTTGCAAATTTATTTTTTAGAAGCCTTACTGGTACATGGGGTTTCATTTGAAGACGAGTATCTCCTGGGCCTGCTGCAATGATTTTATCTTTGTAATTTTGATGGGCACTACTTTCTTTGGTCATAAGAAAACGTGTACCAAGTTGTACGCCACTTGCTCCAAGACAAAGGGCGGCCTTTATTGTTCTCTTATCAAAAATACCACCAGCTGCAATAACTGGTATTTTAACTGTGTCACATACTTGTGGAATAAGACACATGGTTGTGATTTCATCACGCCCATTGTGGCCTCCTGCCTCAAATCCTTCTGCAACAATGGCATCAACGCCAGCGTCTTCACATTTCTTTGCAAGGGCCGGACTAGAAGTCACGTGAACCACAGTGCATCCTTGGTCTTTTAGAAATTTTGTATATTTCTTTGGAGAGCCAGCTGAAGTAAAAAAGATTTTTATCCCCGCATCAAGACACACTTGAATTTGTTCTTCGGCCAAACGATAGAGTAGTGGAACGTTTACACCGATATGTTTGCCATCTTCTAATAGGTCATGTGCTTTCTTTAAATGCTCTTTTAAAAGCTCTGGCTTCATTGAGCCTGCTCCAATTAGACCTAGCCCTCCAGCATTGCTTACAGCGGCCGCTAATTTTGATCCAGAAACCCAAACCATTCCACCTTGAATAATAGGATAGTCGATATTAAATAATTCACAGATATCTTTTCCACAGTCTTTAAAATTCATTAAATATCCTTATCACTAAAAGCAGGGGTCTTTGACCTTATTAATTCTTTTTCTAATTTTTCATCTCGATAAGACTCAAGAGTATAGGCCCTTGTGGCATTTCTCTTATTTCCAAAGCCTTTCATATTCGTGACGATAAAGCCTGCCTCTAACATCGCCTTACGTATTTTAACTGAGGCCGAATATGTTGTCATAACAGAATCTTTATTACATAAACTACGCAGATTCCTGAACCATTCTTTTGTCCACAAAGTGGGATTTTTAGTAGGCGAGAAAGCATCCTGAAAAATACAATCTATCTTAATATCTTCTAAGTCTAGATTCTTTATAGTTTCTCTAGCATCACCAAGTAGGATCTTTACTTGAAAATTCTCTCTTAGATTAAAGCTTATGAATTCTTTATTCTTTTCAAGATTACTTATATGCTTACCAATTGAAGCTTGAGAAATTACCCAATTGGCCAATTCAGGATCAATTTCCGTTGTGATAAATTTAATCTTATTAGCTATATCTTTAGTGCTTTCAAATGTTGCTAGTATTCCAAGGCCTACTCCAAGTCCTATCTCTAAGATCGTTATGCTAGAAGCTTGGGCCCTCTCTAGCACACTACAGCCTTCAACGTAATTATAGAGTGTTTCTTCTAGAGCACCTGCTGTTGAGTGGCAATTTTCATCAAAATGGCCACTGTGTAATGTTATATAACCATCATCTGTTGTAACTGCTTGATATTCGCTAAATTTTGTTTTGAATTTCATAGGTAAAACTTAACATTTCAGTGATTCAAGGTCTATTCCCATTAAGTTTTCTTAATTTTCGACGATAAGATATCTGATGAAAAGTATCGGCTTTAAGCTTCCAACATTCATTATTTCTCTCATTTTACTCTTAAGCTCATGTGGAGAATATGGTGGCGGAGTTGCGTCTTTGGCCAATCGAAATGTCGGTGATATTGTTGAGGTGCAATCATCTCTTGATGAACTTGGTACTAGCAATATTCGCTCAATTTGTTCACGTCTTAGGGCCATGAGGATGGATCTCCAAACGATTACTGATATTGAAAGTGTAGTCTTCAATGTTAAGTTTGGCTCTTGTATGAGTGGTGATAGTGTTCGTGATGTTGTTGCTGAATTAAATGCAAATTATAATGGAACAGCAACTCTTTCTGTAAAGACTAACCAATTTGATGTTCCAGGTACTCTTTTAGAATCACAGGTTCAAACAGATTTAAATGGTGTGGTGGCAGATTTTTGTAGCGCCTTTGCAAGTAATAGTGATGTTAATGCTGTTTATCAAAACTATGCAAATCAGGGAATTGTATATTCCTTCCCAAACACAAATACTTTCATTAGAAGTGTCGTCATTGATAATTCTCAGAATAAAGTATTAGTTGAGAAGCAAACTTATATTATCGAAGAAAATTCTATTGCTGATAAGAATGTTTTAGTTGAAAGAATCGAATACCAGTCTCAATGTGCTAATAAGAATGCAAAGGTCGATATCCAAAAACTAAATGAATACCGACCTTAGAATATTTCTTCTTATCTAATTTCCCAATCTTTATAAATTCCAGTAAGTCTAGGTGTAACAAGTGTATGATAGCGCTTAAATAAGTCATAGCGCTCCTTATCCATTGAAGAATGATTTGCTAACACTCTTAAAGTTTCAAGATATGAAAGTCCCTGACAAATTGTTTCAGCATGAAGCATGAGTTTATCGACATTATCTTCATTCATCCATGCTTTAGGATTAGTTAAGTCTGATAGCTTTTCTGGTTTAAGGCATTTCATAATCAACTTAATAAGATTCTTCTTAAAAGTATATTGACTACCTGAAAGCTCACGTTGGCCTAAGTTATCACTTGCTACCCATGCAAATGCAGGGTGCTTGATAAAGAGATTTGAGAAGTATTTTTGCGGATTTTTTGCAACATACTTAATCATATCCTTAAGTGCCATAAGGGCCTGAATTTGACTTGTTCCTTCATAAAGTAGTGGCCCAAATGAGTCTCTGTGATAACGGCTTACTGGATACTCTTCCATGAAGCCATAACCACCTAGAACTTGAATGGCCTTAGTAGAAAGCTGTGTATAAGCTTCACAAGCATAGTATTTAACAAGCGGTGTTCTCTTACGAGTCCAAATTGAAGCATTCTTAAAGATCGCCTCTTCTTCTTTTGTTAGTTCTCCAACTTCATTCTTTTTAAGATCTAGTTTTTGGAAGATATCATATGAAGAAATTGTATCAACTAAAAGAGCTCTAAGAGCATCTCTTTCTGTTTCAAAATCTTCTAAATTTCTTTTCATAAGTGGTAATTCAGATATAGGTTTATCAAATTGAACGCGCTCTTGAGCATAGTTCTTTGCATAACCGATACATCCTTCAATTCCACCTAAGGCCTGCATTCCTACAGCAATACGCGCCTCATTCATAAGGTGAAGCATGTATCTGAAACCTTTTCCTTCTTCTCCAATAAGACGTGCAACAGAGTTTTCATATACGATTTCGCATGTGAAAGATCCGTGCATTCCCATCTTGTGTTCGTTCTTAGCAACCGTATAATTAAGGCCTTCTACAGTTGGATCATCTTGTTCACAGATAAACATTGAAATACCCTCAAGTCCTTCTGGTGCACCTTTAATACGTGCTAGAACAAAACCAATTCCACCACCACCATTAGTGATGAATATTTTTGAACCATTTAATTTATATGTGCCATCACCAACTGGTGTTGCGCTTGTTTTAATCATTCCAAGATCAGATCCACAACCTGGCTCTGTCAAGTTCATTGATCCCGATAATTCACCTGCAACAATCTTAGGTATAAGTCTTTCGGCCGTTTCATGATCACAGAAGCGGTGAACCATATCTGCGATAGAAGTAAAGAATGCAAGTTGCGTACATTGTGAATTACATGCACGTGATAATTGCTCTAAGAGAATCATTAGGGCAACAGCTGGTAGTCCCATACCACCAAATTCTGTCGGAACACATAGGCCAAAAGCACCAAGTTCAGTTGCTTCTTGATAGAACTCACTTAGTTCTTTTCCTGGAATAGTGCGACCATCCTTAACAACACCAGCGCCATTGACGTCAATGGCCTCTGCGCGATTGTAAACAGCATCAGCTGCCCAGCTTCCAGTTTGTGTCATAAGTTCTTCAATAAAACTTATCACTTCTTCTTGATTGTTAAATCCATCTGCAGTTGGGAACTCTTTATAATAAAGAGGGATTATGGCCTTCCAGTCCACTGCGTTCTTTAACATCCATTGCCATTCTTTTTCATCGCTAAAATAATTCATTAAAGATTGATCCTTTTATAATTTAACTATTAACTAATATTAAGACATTTTTCGAGTAAATGTGTCAATTCTATGATAGTTAAACAGCATGTCAAAACCACGCCGAAATACACGTGAATCACGTTGCCCAACTTGTCGCATCAATACACATTGGTGCTTTTGTGAGCATTTGAGTAGTTTTCACAATAACACTGAAGTCATTATCCCAATGCATTATACAGAGCGATGGCTAACGAGTAATACTGCATATTTTGCAACCCTTGTACTTAATAAATGTAAAATTATGGAAAGGGGAAATATGTATGACCCCTTTGATCCAAACGCCTTTGATTTCGAAGAAAATAATTATATCTACTTATTTCCGACACAAGACTCACTACCTTTAAATGAGTTTGTGGCCGATCATCGAAAGACTTGTTTGGTTGTTCCGGACGGATCTTGGTCAAAAGCAAAGAAATTTCATAAAAGGGAAGATGTTCTAGCAAAAATGCCAAAATTTCATTTAATAGATGTTGGTGAGAGTATCTATGAATTAAGAAAGTCTCCAGGAGAGAACTTCTTATGTACTTATGAAGCAATTGCACACGCATTAAGTGTCTTAGAGGGAAGTGAAGTAAAAGATCATATGATGAATATATTTAAGGTCTTTGTGGAAAGAGTAAAAAAAAGCCGGAAAGGTGATTTCCGGCTCGATTGAAAAAATAGGATGTCGTAGTAATACTATTCGAGCATTGCTTTAAGTTGCCAGTTTTGTTTTTCTAGCCAAGCAACTTTGTCATCAGCATATGCTACTGTTGAAGCATCTCCTGCTTCGTCAGCAGTTCTTGATAATTCTTTAAATGCATTTAGGAAGTAGTCATTATCTTTTAAAATAATTTCTAATGACTCTTTACTAGTAAATGAAGACTCATTAGTTTCTTTAATACGACTAATCTCTAATGCATTGGCCATTGTTAGAACTGGTTTTTCACCAAGTTGTAATTGTCTTTCTGCAAGGTCATCAAAGATAACGGCGAACTCATTGTATAGAGTCTCTGTTAACTCGTGGATTGGAAGAAACATCATTCCCGTAACATTCCAGTGAATATTATGTAGCTTCATGAAATATACTTGGGCATCTGCTTGAATCAGTTTTAATTGGTTAATTGTATTCATACGTTCTCCTTTTTTGTTAACGTGATCAGTATAACAATAAGAATTATATGAATCCAATAAAGAATATATGTCATGTAATAGTCAAAATCTATTGAAATTTAGGTTTATTAAACGTATGCATACACCGCGTAAAAGTGCGATGTAGTCCCTAGAAGAACACAAATATGCCATATTGCATGACCGAGATAAAGGCTTTCACGCAAGTAGAAGAGAACTCCACTCATGTAACACGCTCCACCAATAACGATCCATTTTAAGCAGTCAAAACTTAAGTTTGATTGAAGTTCATTTCGAATAACAAGAACCATCCAGCCCATAGCAAGACAAAGAACAATTGTTAAAACTTCAGATTTGTTAAATGCAAATAATTTAATGAGAATCCCGATAAAGGCCAAGGCCCAAATATTGATCATCATCCACATTCCGGTTTCACCGCGAATGGCCAGCATTAGAAATGGAGTATACGAGCCAGCAATTAGTAAATAGATACCAATATGATCCATGCGACGAAATATTTCTTTAAGTCTACGACTTCTTTTGCTGTCAAGGCCATGATAGAGAGTCGACATACTATAAAGAAAAGTGATGGAGAGTCCAAATACGCTATAGGCAAAAGTATGTAGACCTGTTTGGGCCTTCATGATCATCATGACAGTACCAACGACACCAAGGATTATACCAAGGCAATGGGTTGAAGAATTAATAATTTCTTCAAATTTTGAATAGAGTTCTCCGTCTCTCTCGTGCATATTAAAATTATAGCAGAAGTTAAGAAATTCTATAGGTAGGTTATTTATTCACTTAACATTTTCTTAAGTAAAAGTGTCTAAGTGTCTGTATTTGCAAACCAGCAAGGAAGCCTCTTGGAAAGGGCATTTTCGCCAATTTTTCCACTTTCATAAGGCATTAAGGCACTATTAACGATAATATCCATACGACATTGCATACTAGGATAACTATCCTTTGTCTCTTTCACCACGAGGTTATCAGGTGTATGAAATTGTGGAAGTACATCGTTATTTACATAATTGATGGCCAAGGTGAAATCACGAGCAACTTGCATTGTCTCAAAACAAAGTCTTTTATTTAATTTATCTTCTAGAAACTTTTCTTCACAAAGAGATGCGGCATATGGATTAAGCTCTAGAGGTGCATCGAAGTATTTAGGATACTTGGTAACAAATTTCTTATAACAACTATTGGCCGCAAAGAAGTCTGATTGGCCTTCCGTGCTCATATGTTGCATTCCCTTAATTTTAATGCGGGGATATTCTCCAAGTAAATGCCCAACCTCATGACATGCTGTAAAGACAAAGGCCCTTTTGGTCATATCAGGCAGTCTTGCAAAGCCACCCCAGAAGTTTACTTGATAAGTGTTATTCTTTTCTTCGTATTTGGCCCACGCACTAAAATAAGGAGTCTCCCAATCTAGTGTTGCAATAACCATCGTTCGCCCTTGGCGACGAGCTTCTGTTTGATATAGTTGAGTGACTGTGCTTGCTATGAAGTAAAAGTCTTGTTGCTTTATCTCAGAGCCCAAATCCTCGTAAGCTAGTATCTGATATTCATGAGAATTTCGTTCTTTGCTCTTTATTGAGGCATCAGAGAACGAGGAAACCAGAAGAATTGATAAGAGAATGATAAACTTCATACCTGCCTTATACTTTCAATCTTTACCAAGGCATAAATAATTGAAAATAATACAGTCTTTTTAATATGATAAATATTGGATAATATGTTGGGTATGAAAAAAGAAACAGTAGCACAGGCCTTACTAGGTCATTTAAAAGATGAGTTTGAAAAGGCTCAAGAAGTTTATGAAAACTCACGTGGAGCTTCGCAAGAAGCGGATATGGCCCAAGAAGGTAAGTATGATACTCGCGCCATTGAGGCCGGTTATTTAGCAGGAGCCTTAAAAAAGCGTGTCGATGAGCTTGAAATTGACGTTAAAATGATTGAGGAGCTAATAGAAGAGCTTCCTCAAGGTAAGAAGGTTCAGATAGGCTCTCTCGTTGAGTTAAAATTTAATAATCAAACTCGTCATTATTTCATTACACCAACGGCAGGTGGAACTATGTTAAATGTTGACGGTAATGGACTTCTTGTTATCTCGGTTTTTTCTCCGATCGGAAACGAAGTTCTTGATCTTGAAGCTGGGGATATTTTTGATGTTGAAACGGGTGATATTACCCGAGAATACGAAGTCGTCTCTGTAAATTAATCTTTAACTTGGCCATTCATAGCTAAACTTTTCGTTTTCTTGAGCGGCCAAGATCTCATATGCATCACTTGGGTTTAAGTCTCTTGGATTTAGCCAATCATCTATATATTCATGATTTAGAAATATAGGACAACGATCGTGTCCCATTATTTCAACTTCATTTGGTGGATCTGTTGTAATTATAGCAAAGGACTTAAATTTAACGCTTCCATCTGTAGACTGCCATTCATCCCACAAGCATGGCGCCCACATGAATTCATTATTTGTTGGCTTGAACTTTATTAGAGTTTTCTTATTATCTTTTAATACCCACTCATAGAAAGCATCAAAACAAACAATGCCATGATTTCTCATAAATAGAGGAGACCATGTCTTTCTCTTTTCAAGTGAGTCGACTCTGGCGTTAAAGACATTAAATTTAGTTGGGATCTCTTCTGAAGAACCGTTTGGTCTTATACGATAGCGCATAGGAGAGATTAATCGCTTCTTTTCTTGTGACGTTATAACACTTGTAAAATAATTCGGGTAGATACGACCAAGTTCATCTGGGCCCTTAAAATAGCTTCCACTTGGTTTTCTTTTTAAGTTTAATTGTTTCTTAATTTCATCTGCCCCAAGCTTTGATTCAAGCTCTTGCATGGCCTTAAATTGGTTGTAGGATAAGCGATCAAAACCCGCATTCATCGTCGATGAAACTCTTTTTAAGTCACTTGCCGCTTGGATAGAAAAACACATAGATAAACTTTAACATATTTAAATTATTCGTCGAAGTGGATATGATATACTTTGTTCATGATAAATAGAAGATATAGAATTGAAGGTAAGGTTCAAGGGGTATTCTTTCGAAAAAGTACTCTTGAATATGTTAACCACCATACGCCTAATATTACTGGTTATGTTAAAAACCTTAAGGATGGCAGTGTTGAAGTTTTGGCCTGTGGTGATCTCGAGGATATTAATAATTTAGAAGCTTTCCTAAAAGAAGGCCCTGAGACTGCAGAGGTTGAGAAAGTAACATTGATTGAACAGCCAGCTGTTGCAAATTTCAAAGACTTTCAAGTTGGCTGAGAAAGCTGTCTAAAAATTTATCTTCCACAGTAATCTCTACAATCAAATAGCATGAATCTCTGATAATGCTATAAAGCATATATGAAAAAATGCTTATTTCCCCTTGTTGTCTTATTTAATATCAATACATTAGCTGTTGAGTGTCCAAGTCCAAAAGAAGTTATTGATGGTAGCTGGAAAACGATCTATCAATGCAATAATGGATCTCTTATTTCTTCTTATGAAATATATATGAAAACTGGCGCCCGTACAGGTCAGAAAACCTATGATGAATTGGGCAGAGAGACATCAAGTGATTCATGGAGTACAGATGGAATATATACATATCATTCGACTCATAATTATTTAGAAAATGGAAATTTTGTAAAATCAGTTTATGTAATTGAAGATGATAAAGTCACAAATAAAATAAAAGAAAAAGCTGAATACACTGGTGATCCACAAGATCCAACTTTAGTTAAGGACTGGGTCATAACTCAATCCTCATATCGCCAACAGGGAATAAGACACTATCGTGAACTCGAATATAAGCCGTATCGTATCGATGTTTTAAATAAACAGGGTGAAGTAACAAAGTATTATGAAGTCGTTTATAATATGAAAGCGCCCCTTGCTAATCTGGTAAGTGAGTTTAAGGCATATACACCTAATGGCAATCTTGTTGGAAGTTACCGAGAAGATGGAGAGTTTAGTGTTGCAAAGCAATTAAAGAAGTTCAATTTATCAAAGAATGAATATGAAAGAAGATTAAACGTATTTAATGATAAGACTCGTGAGCCTGTCGTTATTATTGATACTGGCTTTGATATTATGCACCCTTCTTTAACTCATAAATTATATAATTCACCATATGATATTGTTGGGGATGGCGTTGATAATGATGGCAACGGAAGAGTTGACGATTCATGGGGATGGCAAAGGCAAGACGATGCAGGCCTAAGCCTTTTACGTGATGATAATAATATTAGAGAAACACATTCTCTTGTTCATACTCCATATCCTGTATCTCACGGTACACATGTTGCGGCCCTTGCATTAAAGGATCTCGATAATTACGGACTAGTGGGATTTGCTGGTGATGTGGCCATTAGCGATCATTTGCAAAAGGCCGGTGAGTATATAACAGATAAGAATGTTAAATTCGTAAATATGAGCTTTGCTATAGGCTTTCCTGGTGCACCAATGTCTGCACCTCGTGATTCGTTTCATTTCCTAGAGAAAATCTTTGTCGATAACCCTGAGACGTTATTCGTTGTTGCAGCTGGAAATGGACGAGGAAGTCTTGATTTAGATTTAAAAGGTAATGATAATTATCCAGCAAGTTATGATTATGACAATATGATTAAGGTTGGAGCGTTAAATACTTCTAAATTAGAAAAAGATAAAATGGACAGCTATAGGCCAGCAAGCTTTTCAAAGTATGGTAAAACAAAAGTTCAAATATTTGCTCCAGGCCAAGGTGTTGTATCAGCACAATCTGGTGGCGGTACAATCCCGCTAAATGGAACTTCTATGGCCGCACCTTTTGTGACAAATATTCTTTTAAAGGCCCATCAATTAAACCCAAGCCTTTCACCACTAGAGCTTAAAGAGTTGTTATTAAAAACGGCCTACATACCAAAGAGTGGAAGGCTTCCATGTGAAAGTGGTGGGATTGTTAATCCCGATGCTTTCTATAAGGCCGTCCTTAAGGCGCGCGACCTTTAGATATTTGAGCAATTTGGCGTGACAGCTCTTTGATTTGTGCAATCTTTAGATCATTTACGTCACCTGAGGCAATGAGTTCTCTTAATTCTTTTGCCTTTGGTTCAAGCTTATTTAATAAATCTCGTCGTTTTTCATTTTTTTCTTTCACATGACCAAAGATCGTCTTTAGCTCTTGGCGAAGACCATTAAAATCATTTTTCGACTTTGCAGCAATTGTCTGATTTATAAATCGATTAAGTACCTGTTGTGATTCTGGCGATACCATTGGTATGGTATGATAGACATCAGCATCTTTTACAATCACTGAGTAGTAGCCATTATTATCTTTTATTGCGGAAATAGCACTGTCATTACCAATTTGAACTGTAAAACCTTTATTTTTTTCAGGAAATTTTAATGGAGCACTCTCAATATCAAATGCCATATTCATATTTAGAGAATCGTTTTGTGCGCGAAATCCTCTTGTGATACTTGAGATCACATTCGTTTTTCCTGATATCTGTTTAAGTGCCGATTCGGGGTCTGCATTACGAGTTATACTTCTTGCTACATGATAGATATCTTGTGAGTGATTATAAACTTCTTCCATAGAGAAATAATTTGAATATGCCTTACCATCATGTAACTTTCCATCTTCTTTGCTATGTTTTACACGAAGATCATAAACAGACTCTCTACCTTTTGAACGGTTATACTCAAATTTTGCATGTCTAAATTCATGTGGAACAGTGTTTTGATGATGACCTTGTAAAAGTTCATCTAGATTTGAAAAATTGAATGATACGGCCCTTGTTCCTCTATTTGATTGTCCGGCGGCTCCAACATATGTATCAGGGTAGAATAGGATTTTTTGTCTAAAGTCATCATTTCTAAAACGTTGAAGCTTTAAAACACCTGGATGATTTCGATCTGCTGCATATTGATTAAATTGAAGGGCCTTTGTTCTTATTTCGCGCTCTTGCTTTGTTTTCTCATCTTTAACTTTTCTCTTTAAAGTAATTACTCTTACTGCAAAACCTTCTTCATTTAATTTAGAAGCAAGATCTTCAATCTCTTTATCTCCAGGACTTTTCATCGCTCTTTGCAAATATGGAGTCGTAGGTAATGACTGTCTTTTCTCATTACCGATTTTTAAAAGTGCACTTTGTAGGCCTTTTGCAGATAAGAACATATTTTCAGGGCCTTTTTCACTTCGATAAAGAACTTTCTTCATTCTCATCATTGCTTCAGGTGCGATGATTAAGTTACTTAGTTTAGATTCTTCAAGTAGTTTTAATAATTGCTTAGCAGCAGGAGTACTTGATTTTAAAAGGTCATCTTTTGTAACCACTAGTCTGTCTGAGTTTTTTCCTTCAATTGTGATCGTATCTTTTCGAGTAGGTATACCAAGCTTTCTTGTCACACCTTCAATTACAGAAACAGCATTATTTGAGAGTCGATTAATATCTTTTGGATTCTGCTCAACACGTCGAGCATACGTTAGTTCAAGACGAGAGAGTAAGTTTGCCTCATGCTTAAAAGGCATTGTCGTATTGGCCGTTTCTTCATCATAATTATTAAATTCTGATTTATTATCGTCTAATTCATTTTTTGATAATAAAGTACTATCTAGCTCTTCATTATGAGCATTATCCGCTCTTTTTGATATTGAAGAAATCGTTCTTCCTCGATTAATAAGAAACTTTGCAACCTTGGCCATAACGATAGCAGGCGGTATTAAAACAGAGCCTGCAAATTGGCAAAGGGCCTGTGTTCTTGCAGCTGGGTTTAAACATGCGTAATTTTCTTGCATAGAAAAATACATTTCTTCTAGCATATTATAAATGACTTTTCCCATTGTGCCGGAGAAGTGTTTAGCGGCATTCATATAGTGAATTGGTCCCCAGCCATCTGTTTCACTTAAAGAGCGAGACCATTCCATAGCAAGAAAATGCTTTGCACTTTCCATTGTATTAACAAGTTCTTCATTTTTTTCTTGTCTTGTTTCAGAGTCAATAGTGTATTCAATAACAGAGCCGATAAACTTCATGAACTCAACAGCTGATCCCCATAGACCTTTTAAGCATGAGATAAATTCAACACCTGCATTTGTGTCTACAATTAAACTAGGGTCACATTGTCTTTTTCTTTCTGCCTCTATATTTTCACATGCAGGGGAGCTTGTAACGATCTCACAAAGTGCTCTTTCGTTTGTTTGGTCAAGTATATCAAGGTCTCCAAATTCAAGACAGCGAGTTTCAACTACATTTAGATCTAGCTCATAGTTACTTGTAGGAACAAAGGCGAGGGTTGATTGGGCCAATAAAGCTATAATTAAAGAGGATACAATAGTGAGTTTGATTCTCATTTATTTGTCTCCTCAATATAATTTAGCTTTTTCTTAAAATCGTTAATATCTTCTTTGGTTAGTTTTTTTTGAGATGTAATCATCGTGATGATGGATTTATTCTTTGATAAGATGTGAATCTCTTTAAAGAATGTTTTCACACTTCTTGAGTTAAGATAGCTTCCATTATTATCAATTCTTATTTCATCTTTATTCTTTTGAAACTTAAGGGATGATGTTTGAAAGTTTGAGAAATCTGCATACTTTAAAATCTTATTTCTACGTGCAAGATATTCTTGAACTTTTTCTTTGTTGTAATTTTCTAGTTTATTTTTATTATTTTTGACCTCAACGCTTATTCGTTTTGATCCATTTTTCCAAATATCAATATTGTCAAAAGAGAGGTCTTTAACCCAACTGCCATTTGCATAGAGTTGAAATTGAAAAAGTATAAATATCTTTATTAGTAAAAATCTCATAACCATATGAAATTTATCGGCTTTTTATTAAGAAAAATTTAATTTTCTAGACGCAGACTTGATGCCGATATATTCTATTGATATGAGTCAGGCCATCAAAAAGGTTTCAAGTTCTATTCGTAGTATTTTCAAGCCTTTATCGCTATTTATCGTTGTTATTTCCTATTTATTAATAGGTCAAGCTGTTGAATATCTCTATGGCCCTAAAGTATCGCAGTCTCTTGTGCTAAGTGGACCTTTCTATTTGTTCTTACTTACTGCAGTTAGTTTATCCTTATTATTAAATTTAATTAGAAAGCTTATAAGAAAAGAATTTTCTTGGCCTAGTTTACTTGTACATATAGGACTAATTGGATTGTTCACAGTTAGTTCTATCTCAAATATTGAAGGTCCATATAAGAATATTCAAGCAAGCTTAAAACTTAAAACTGGTGAATCTACTAACGAAGCGAAGCTTGAAAAATTTGAAATCTCCATTCTAAATAGAAATACAAAAGAGAAAGTCTTTGTCGATATTAATTACTCCCTTCGCCCACAAGGCTTAAATCTTGATTTTGGGCCGACATATCTACTGACTTATCTTCCATTCAGTCAAAGAACCTATAATCTACGTGATGCCCAGGGTGAGGTAAGTGCCGTTATTGAAGTCCTAGATAAGAAGTCTAGAGAAACTAAGAAACATCTACTTTCAACAAATAATTATGATTATGAGAACTTCTTTGTTTCAAATAATCGAGAGATCTTTCTTTATAATCAAGAGAAGTTAAATTGTTTATTGAACCTAAGTAATATTAATCCTTCATGTATTGTTATGTTAAGGAGGCGATCATTAAATGATCTAAAGAATGATTTATGCAAAGAGGGCAATTATCTTATCACTAAAAGTGGATTCATCTCTCTTGCCGATTCATGTCGATTAAATGAAGTAATGGATCGCTTAATTATCGATGATAAGATTGTCTCCCTTGTTAAGTATTATACTGACAAGCAGCTAGAAGAGGATTATCACTATAAACGAGACCTTGGCCTTGATAGGACTGATGTTATTAAATATATCGAAAAGCAAAGTCCAAAGCATGTACGTTTTATCAAACCAGGCCAAGATCAAGAGATCATTGATGTGGCCGGCGATTTTCACGATATGAGCTTTCAATATAAAAGCTATAAACTACCTTTTAGCATTAATCTCCAAGAGCTAAGTGGTAACAAAGCGAAATTGATATTAAATGGGAAAGAATATACTTTAGAAAAAGGTGATCTGGTAGAGACTCTGGACTATTATATTAGATTAAATAAGCTGGACTCTAAGGCCCGTGAAGCTAAGGTGTCAGTTTTTAGAGATCAGCTAAGATCTACAAAAACAACGTTCTTTTTAATCTTTTGCCTAGGCTTGATCCTTTTTACATTTTCTTTCACAAGAGAGCGCATGACATCGAAATGAGTTATTGCAAAGATCTGATTTTCTTAATTTAGTACAACTCTAATTTTAACCTTTCTTAAACTGACCTCCTCATTTTCCCTCGATATAAGATTGTTCAATAAAATTACAACTTTTTTAACAATTGAGGATAAAGGGAGAATTTATGAAGAACTTAGTTTTAATTACATGTGCACTATTTTCACTAACGGCATTTGGGAAGATGCAACAATCAAGCGTTATTATCGATTCATTTGATACAGAGGATAAAGCAAAGGAATCGTGCCTAATGGCAGAAGTGGAATATGATGAACTTAAAGACATAAAGATTGATGGCCTTGCTTTTGAATTTATTATTGCTCAAAGTAAAAAGAGCTGGGACTGTCGTGTAAGAGCAACTCTAGATAGCTATGACCAAGTATTAGCAAAAAAGACTCTTAAGCAGAAACTTACAACTGATTATGACAAGTCTTATACAGAATGTATGAAAATGAGAAATAGAATCATTAATACAACTCTAGGATACGTATTTGGTGATGTAGACTTCTATAAAGAAGGTGGATTCTTAAAGAAGAAAAAGCACGTATGTGAATTTAATTTTATCGTTGTTGAGTAATCAGCGCGCATAAAGGAAGACAGTGGTTTTGTGAGGAGGCTGCTGTTTTCCTATAATTTTTCTAATTCCTTTTGCATTTCTTTAAATTTATTCTATAAGTTCATTTAATGAAATATATCTCACTAATAATATTTACACTTCTCCAATATGGATTTGCCTCTAATAACCTAAATTTAGGTAAGAATGTTACCGTTTCTGGTATCTCTTCAGGTGGCTATTTTGCCCATCAATTTCATATAATCAATAGTGGATTTGTAAATGGTGCAGCGATCTTTGCAGCTGGCCCTTTTTATTGTGCTAGAGGAAATGCAATTACAGCAATGAAAACCTGCATGGAAGGTAAACTTGTTAGTGGCACTTCTTTATTTTCATACCAATATATAAATACTCTCCAGTTTAGTGGGCTCATTGATCCTGCCTTTAACCTTAAGGATGACAAGGTTTTCTTATTCTCTGGACTTCTAGATAAAGTCGTTCATCAAGAAGTGACAAATGAGTTAAATAGTCTCTATGAATTACTAGGTGTTAAAGAGCTTAAATACGTAAAGGACCTTCAGGTTGCTCACACGCTTCCAACTTTAGACCAAGGTGGAGAATGTACTAAATCGCAGACGCCTTTTATCGGAAATTGTAATTACAATGGTGCGCTAGAATCACTACGTACTCTTTATCCAGATAGACGAAAAGAAAACAATGTCTTAGGCGGAACACTTACTAAAGTTAGTCAGCGAAAATACTTCTCTTCTTTTGACATTGGACTATATAGGCCACTTCTTATGGAAGATGCATACTTGTATATCCCAAAGTATTGTAAAGATCATCAATGCGAACTTCATATTGCCTTTCACGGTTGTAAGCAATCGCTAGATGATATTGGAACTGACTATATTGATAAGTCAGGTTTTATAGAAGCCTCAGAAGAACTTGGACTTATCGTTCTTTTCCCTCAGGCCAAAAAGTCATTATCAGACTTTCAAAATCCTAACTCGTGCTGGGACTGGTGGGGATACTCAGGTATGGATTACTCTGTTCGCACTGGCCAGCAAGTACGTATTATTACTGATATGGTCAAAGACCTGCTCAATAAAAATATGCAATAATTACATGAATTCTATTAACACCTTGTCTGCTTGTTTTGCCATGGTAAATCCTATTAACTACAAAATAGGAGTATCCCCATGAAGACACTAGTAGCAGCATTTGCTATCTTTCTAGCTTTTGGCACGCAAGCGGCTGATTTTTCAGTTAATTTTAAGCAACTTTCAACTTATTCAAATGATTATAAAATTACAAAAATTAAAGAAGCGCGTTTTCAAGTGATGGCAACAAGCAAAGGTGGAATCCTTCGTTATTGTTATAAGGATTATGAGTCAAACTTCCCATACGCTCCACAGAAGAACCCATATTTCATAAGCCAAAATATTACTCTAGAGACGCAGGGAACAGTAGTTAATTTTGGCAAATTAATCCCTTTGTTTAATAAGTTTAAGGATGAGTTACAGGATGATTTAAAACTAGGATGTGGTACAAACGCATACTTATCTGGTCTTGTGGTTTCAGAGCTTGAGGATGGATCAGAAGCTCGATCTGATTTTACTATTTATTTTAAGAACAATAAAGTTACAATGGCGGCCAGTGCTTATCATATTGAGTTAGAAGCCGGAAAGACTGCAATAATTGATCTTATTCCAAGTGCTTTTTACGCTCAAAGTTGGCAAAGACGCTGGAGCGATCTTGATCCTGCTGTTGGAAATCCACAATCAAATTATTAAATAATCAAGGCCTCTTAAATATAGAGGCCTCTTTGTTCCGATACCTTTTTCATACATACTTGTAACAATTGGCACATGTGGTAAATATATCTCATTGATATGATCATAAGAGCTCTTATTCTATATTTACTGTGCTTTCTAGCATCAAACTCATATTCTAATACAGATGACAGGGATCTCTCTATTAATTTCGAATACTACGAAACCTTTGTTAACCGCTATCATATTAAGGAGATTATTGAGGCCAGAGGACAAATTGTTACAGTAACGAAGGATGGGCCTTTTACGAGATTTTCTAAAGAAAATTGTCATCAATCCTATTATAATCGCTTTGATAAGAATAAGCATTTTCGTCCATATACTTTAAAAAATAATTTCAAAATTTCGCTGGAAAGAAACACAAGTGTAAACCTAGGCTCAATTGCTGAAAAACTAGATCAGCATAGAAGTGTGCTTAAATCACTTATAAAAAGTAGCTGTAAAATAGATTCGTATATTACTGTAATATTAAAAGGTTTATTAAAGAATGGTCATGAATTTCAATCTGATTTTACAATAATTCTTAAAAGGCTAAATAAAAGTCATCCTGATCTATATCTATTAATTAAAGATAAGAGAGAAAAAATATCTTCAAATGATCTCAACCAGGCCATTCTTGGCCCGACTCTTCTAACTCGTGAGAATATGTGGAACGGTGTTTGGTTAGAGCTCGACCCATTGGCACCTCACTTGCAAATTAATACTCCATTACAACTTAATTAGCGCAATTCACTAGTGATATTGCCCTAGACAGTGTTCATTTATTAGACAAATGATTGCTGCTTAGACGTATTTGGAGACTCTCTTATGAAGAAGACGTTATCGATTTTTGCTCTTGTGGGACTTATGCATATAAGTGCAAGTGCTGCTTTTTCAATTGCTGATCAAGCAATGGATAGTACTAAGTATGAACTCCCAAAAACTAAAGAGAAAGCTGGCCGAGATGTCGCAGACACCGGAAAGAAAGTTATTCGTGTAAAGGGGAGAGATAAGTAGTGACAAGAATCCCAAGCTTAAAGGCATATCCTATTATTGGAAGTATTGGAGAGTTAAATTTTAAAGAGTGTCTCTTTGAGCAACTAACAGATCGAACATATGATCTTGGGGACTCATTTCGTTTTAAATTATTCCATAAAGATGTCTTAGTTGTTTCTGAGCTTGAGAGCTTTAAAGAAGTTATTGTAAAGAAGAGAAATACATTCTTAAAGGGCAGCACTCTAAATGAAATAAAGCATATCAATAAAGGTAGGCCATCCATATTAGATGCTGATGGCGAAAGCTGGCAGAAGTTAAGAGCAGAGTTAATCCAATTCTTCACACCGAAGATTCTTGAGGGACTATATTCAATAGCAAATAATAGACTTGAAAAACAACTTCCTCTATTTGGTGAGAAGGCCTGTGTAAGAGATGTAGAAGTTCTCATGGGAAAATTGGCCTTATCAATTACAAGTGAATTCTTTATCGAGCATGATTTTAAAATATCAAAAGAAGAAATAACTAATCCAAAAGCAGAATGTGACAGCTTTTATTATTTTCAAAAATTTCTCATTGCTGAATTAACTAAGAGAATGAATTATGGCCCATTGTGGAAGTATCTTCCAACAATTAGTAATTTACGTTTTTCCAAATTTATCAAAGAAGGAAAGGACTTTGTTAGACAAAAAGTTGAAAAAGGAACAGAGAATTATACCTTGATTACCTATCTCAAAGATCAATGGGTTGATACAGAGTCTATTATTGGTCAGATATATGGCCTTGTCGGCGCTTCATTTGAGTCTACAGCGGTTTCATTAACTTGGGCACTGTACTTTCTAGCGCAAAACCAAAAGCTTCAACAGGATTTGTATGAAGAGCTTAAAAATTATGATTTAAAAGATACGAAATCCTTTATTGATAATGAATTACTTCAAACATATGTGGATGAAACTTTAAGGTTAAGGCCAGCATTTCCAATTCTTTTTAGAGAAGCCTGTGAAGATGCTCAAATTAACCAAGATGAGAAAGTTATCGATGTTAAAAAAGGTACGATCGTATTTACGTTATTAGGTAAGATCCTAAATAATAA
Organism: Halobacteriovorax sp.; assembly: GCF_048381875.1. Taxonomy (NCBI): domain Bacteria; kingdom Pseudomonadati; phylum Bdellovibrionota; class Bacteriovoracia; order Bacteriovoracales; family Halobacteriovoraceae; genus Halobacteriovorax; species Halobacteriovorax sp. The sequence continues at coordinate 290,253 of NZ_JBLXBP010000001.1, forward strand.
GAAAGTATGGGGAAGTGACCATAATGAATTTAATCCACAACGATTCAATAATCTAACAAATGAACAAAAGAAGTCTTATATTCCTTACTCTACAGGTACTAGGACATGCCTTGGGCGTGAGATGGCAAATATTGAGGTCAAAATTATCTTGGCCCATCTCATAAAGAACTTCGTTGTCACACCAGCATGTGATCTAAGTCTAGTGAAGCCAAAGCAGAAATTTGTTTTTAGTAGCGACCGAGCAATTGATTTAGAGTTTACAAGACGTTAATACTGTAAAAGAGCATTTCTGTCGTAGTAATTTAAGATATCTCTTTCAACCGCTTCAATGAGTGTTTCGTAATCGCGCTCAATTATGATTTTGCCATCGGTTGATCCGGCATCTTTTAGGATCTTTTTGGCCTGCTTAATCTTAGGTTTGATTTCAATAGATACGAGACCTTTGTTTTCACCAAAGAAATGTGCTTTGCGCTCTTGTGTCGACTGACAGCCTGATACACTATCGTTAGTCACAAGAAGAGGTGATAAGATATCTGATTTCTTACCTATATTTGTTTGCTTATAGAGAAAGTATGTAAAGATCGATCGTCTTTTATAGAACTCTCCTTTTACACTTTTTGTTATTTTCTTAGTAAGCTTCCTCGATACTCGCTCAAGTTCTCCATTTTCCTGATTTAACATCTTGTCTAGCTCAACAGTCATGGCCTGGTCATAGCTTAGCTTCTTATTCTTTAAGGCCCTGCCTGCGACTTCAATACCAATTAAGTGAGAATAGATATCCTCATATGAGAAACCTGACATTTTCTCAGCATTGTTAATCTTTAATGCAGACCATCCATACCAAGTCGTAAACTCATGCCAAGTAAGAATATTATGGGCCATATACTGGGCCGTTTCTATAATTTCATCTTCATTCAGATTTAAGTGTGGCAATTTTGCGATAATAGAGCTTGGCCCTTGTGCTTTTAGCGCCATTTCCTTTGAACCATTTTTAATGGCCTCTTTTATTTTACTCACGTAGAAAGCAGTATAGTCACTGCCAGTTCTTAAGTGAGCGATATCAATAAATCCACCACGACATGTGTATATTAATCCTCGGTCTTCTTCCTTCTTACTTTCGAGATAGCTGTGTTGACCAAGATCATCATCAGCTCTTGAGTAGATAAAGAAAGGAAAAGGAAGGGCCCCAATACGCATCTGAGGCTCTGTCTGGGCCTGCTCTTGTGTAAGGTCCAAACCAAAGGCCTGAGTTGATAATAGCGCGATTAAAATAGGATAGAGAATTCGGTTCTTCATAGCTTTTTCTACCATTTTCAAGCTGTTTAGTGGGCAAAAGAGGAAATATTTATACTCTATGTTCATTTTCTATATAGGGGCCAAGCTATGCTAAATCGGTTAACTTTCTTTACCAGCATTTTAGTTTTCTTAATTTTCTTCTATGTGAAAGTAAAATGTAGAGTATTGTTTATGAAATCGAAATATATCTTAACAATGCTATTTGCCTGCTTTCAATTATCTTCTTTCTCTCTAGAGGTTGATAGTTTTACCCATCGACATGTGCCTTTACTAGACTCTTTAGATAAGCTTGATATCTACCTCAATAAGGCTTTGGAGGATGCTATAAAGGAAGCTAATCACGCTGATGATATCTTTGGCAATATTTGTCACAAAGGGACATTACGAAGAAAAGTGAAGAAGAACTTAGTGGCCTCCCTTAGAGGTTTATTTGTTGCTAATCCCTTACAAGTCTATATTGATAAGGGGAAATTAGGAGATGGATACTCTGTTGAGACAAAAAAGAGTGAGTCGGTATACCAATATATTCCTCTTATTTATAAACCTGTACTGAAGCTTACCCCTTATTCACCACTTATTTTGACTAATAATGCCTATATTGGAAGCGATAAATTTAGTCATATGTTTAATATTGGATATCTATATTATCTAAAACATATCCGTCACGGACAAAGTATTAAAGAAATACTCAAATATGGTAAGAGGTCTGAGTCAATTACCTGGGGAGGTTTCTTTAATGGAATCATCTCAAATGGTGATCTCGTGGCAAATTTTCAAGGGCTGCGCTTCTTTATGAAGCTCTTTGGTAAGGGAGTTGATCCTTTAACTGGTGAAAGTTATGAAGGCCTGGCCGTTATAAAATGTGTCCAAGGTGAATTTAAGAAAGTTAAAGAGATAAGCTTTATCGACTATGTTGATGATGGAATGGATGAAGGCCTAAACTGTAATTCATATACAAATGGCTTTATGAGAAAGCAAATTAAGAAGCATTTGGATAATATTGGTATGGAATGTCCTGTAGAGCCAGATCGCTGTGAGGCCTTGGGAGATAAGTATGAAAAGTATTCAAAGTATCTCCTGCATAAGGACTGTCGTTAATTAAAGCTTAAGATTTCTTAAAACAAGATACATCGACTTGTGTGGCACATGTAACATGTCGATGTGTTACTTATGCAAAGAAAAATCTCATTTCCTACATTATTTCTCATCTACTTATTAAGTTGCGCTTTTTCTTGTTCCAGTAATAAAGAGCAAAGTGATACAAAAGCAAATACACGCTCACTCAGTTCAGTGGAAGGCAAGGTTGAACAAGAATATCAGGAGCTTGATCAGGATTGGCATGATAGGGGAATGGTTGCCAAAGACAATATCGAGCGTATTAAAGATAAGAGAACTCTCCAGGACTTGTGTATTAAAGACTTTGAAAGAAGCTTCTTCTTTCATGCTATACCTGAACATAACGAGGCCATTCGTGGAACCCAAGAAGATGGGATTGTTTACGCTTTAAATATTCTTCATAGTAGCGAACAAGTAAGAGATTATCGATTACTGAAAGTAACTCTTATTAACTTCTACTATAATCATGATAGCGAACTTGTTAAAGTTGATGTGCCGCTACTTGCTCGTGGCTGGAGGGTACAAATGTCCTCTAGGAGACCAGGTGGTTTTGTGATCGATAATTCAAGGTGCTACTATTTTATCAATACAGTTAATCCATTTGAATCAGGTGTCCTATCAATTAACAATGGTAAAGATATCTAAGGAATATGGAGTAAATAATGTCATATACTGATCTATGTAATGAATATAAGAAATCAAGAGAGCTCTTCTTTAAGACTCATGATGATGCTACAGAGTTTGCAACTACTGTGTTCAACGGTTTTCGTTCGTACTTAGGCCTTGGTGAGAACGAATATGATCTCATAAAGCTTGTTCCAACCTTGCAACTTGAAACTGATGAGGAAGAGGAATATTTCTCACCAATAGATGAGGATATTTCTTACACTCCTCATGGTGCCGTTAAATTGGCCGACAACGGTTATTGGATCTTTTCGATCTTGCTTAGGCTCCATATTGATGGAAATAAGAATATGCAGCCAGCAGAAAATATCAAATTTGATATCAGCTATAAAAAAGTCAAAGACACGATCTATTTTAAATACGTCCAAGACAACCAAGATATGCAGATCCAAATAGGAGAGTTAGAGTCTTATTTAAAAAAGAATGTTTATCCAAATATGGAGAAAACCATTATGGAATTCTACCAAAGCCAAGTGAAATTCTTTTTACATGATCGAAGTGTTGAGAGGAAGATTGGTCTCATTGCTTAAATTATTGGCAATAATTATTAAATTCAATAATGTGCTTTTGAAGTTAATTCTTGAGCATAAATTAAATGAAGCTTGATAACATGTAAAAATCTCATTGCCTAAAATAAACCACATATTTTTCAAAAGAAATCTTTGTGTCGTAAATCGTTACTTCCTTCATAATTAAAGCTGTATTTTTTTAAGAGGGGCTTTCTTATGAAAGAAAATCAAGATGTATCAATAAAGACAAGATTAGCGACTATTCTGGGTGGTGTACTTGGCTTTATCGCAGGTAAATATATGGGAATTGTTCCCTTTGTTCCATTGTCTATAATGGCCATCACTTGTGCCATTTTAATGAAATCATATAATCCAGATAAGAATATGCTTAAGAGCTGGAAGATAGTTAGTGCTTCTATTCTTATAGGTCATGCTATTTGGATTCTCTTAGGAAATATTCTGCTATTGGCCCAAGGTGCAGGACTAACAATGATAACCATAATAGGGGGATTAAATGTAATTATTTACCTCACTATCGGCACTCTTCTTGTAATTAATGAAACACCTAAGAAGTCCTTGATTGCAGGAATCATTTTTTCAATGTTGTTCACTCTTATGAATCTATCATCGTTAACATCAATTGGTAATCGTGCTTATATGCCACTTATCCTTTTACATTGTTTCTATCGTTTAAGCTTTATTGTAGTGGCAGTTCGATATATGTGGCTTTATGACACACGTCCTGATGGAACTGGAGAGATAGAAATAATCAACAGTGAAAATATAAGCACAACTTAGACGCCTATTTCATTTAGTCTTAAAGGGGCGCGGGTACCAATGGAAATATCAATAAGTTAGGTAAGTCTTTCAAGCTTAAAGAATATTAATTATCCTAAAAATGGTGAATAACATCGATTTAAAGTGTCTAAATAAGGCCTCTTGGGTCATTTTTTCTCTTATTATTAAACTTTCACAGCATAACTTAAAATAAATACATTCAAGTAGCTGATATTTCCATTGGTACCCGCGCCCCTTAGACTCATTATCTACAAATAGAGGGCTTAGCATGTCAGATTTTTGCCCGATATTTGTTTCCTTTCTTATTTCTCTAAGTCGATTTGAAACTTCACTTCTTTCAATGGCACTAATTTGCTTTGGCGAAGTTAGAATGACAATAATTTTATGAGTAGCAGTTAGTACATATTGTTCATGATAATATATTTTCTTGTCTCTTGAGTTTAGGTAGCTACCACTTCTTGAAAACTCTAAGCTTTTCTTGTTTCTTTTAAGCTCTAAATGTTGCTGTTTAAAATTAGAGAAGTCGGCATAAGACAGTAGCTTGTCACGTTTTGAGAAATAGCTTCTTGCTTTCAATACTGATTCTCTTATCTTCATTCTTCCAGACTTCAATATTATCGAAGCTAAAATCTCTAGCCCAAGCATTAGTTGTTGCTTTAAGGTTAAAGTTGAAAGTTAAGATGAAAATAAGTACTATGCCCCTCATACCTAATCTTTTCGGCCATTTATTTATTGTACTTTAAGCAATATATTTACATTAGACACAATTTACGGCACGAGTTATTCTATTTACATGAGAAATTTATTTAGAAAGGTTGATCAGTCCCTAAGTAGTGTGTACGGAGCGATTACATTGTTGATTGTTTTTGTATGCTACCTGCTAATTGGTAATATTGTAGAGTATTACTACGGTGCACGTGTTGCGAGTATCACTGTTTTTAATAATATCTTCTTTGCACTACTTCTCGGGCTTGTTGTGCTCTCTTTGTTTCTAAGTCTATTAAAGCGTCTTCCATTTAAGAGGAGATTCATAGGTTTCTATCTGATTCACATTGGCCTAATAACTTTGATCATCGCCACAATGCTAAGTTCGTTTACTTCTCTTCGTGCAAGCATGACTTTAGCACCAAAGACAATTAGCAATAAGGCCAACTTAGATAAGTATCAAATCAGTCTGCGTGAGCGAGCAACTGGGGTTACTCAATATGTTGATTTAAATTACTCTTTAAGACCTCAAGGATTAAATCTCGACTTTGGAGCTATCTATTTAATCTCTTATCTACCGTATTCAGAGCATTATAAAACAAAGGTCGATATTAATGAGCAGGTAAGTGCTGTCTTAACAAGAGAGTCTAAGCTTTCAAAGAAACTAAGACTCGACAAGATCTCTCTTTCTACGAATAATTTAGATTACCCAAGCTTCTACCTTGAAGATGGCCTTGAATTCTTATTACTAAATAAGCAAATGAATAATTGTATAAAAAGTCTCACAAAGACAAATTTATCATGTGTACAAATATTAAGACGAAAATCACTCGATAAGATTAAGGATGAATTATGTCTAGAAAATAAATACTTAATCACACAAGAAGGCTTCTATGAGCTATCAAATAATTGTTTACTTGAAAGGCCAATACTAGAGGTTTCAACTAATGATAGTATTATTCAAATTGAAAAGTATCTAGAAAATACTCACTTTAAGAAAGAGTATAAGTATATCGATGATTTCTCAAATAATGAGACTGATCTTGTAAAATACCGAGAGGGTGACTCTTCAAAAGAGATTAAGATTATAAAATTAGGACAAAAGAAAGAAGTGATAAATAAAGAAGGCCGCTTCTTTGACTTATACTTTGGAAAAAAGGAGTTGATACTCCCATTTCAGATTGAGTTAGATAAAATTATTAACACGACTAAAGAAGGAGATCTAACGTTTCTAGACTATAAGGCCCAAGTTAAAATTCATGATGGAACTTCGAATGTAGATAATGAATTAATCGAGTTAAACTCTCCTTTATATATTAATGGTTGGAATTTACATCTAGACACAGTTTCAACACAAGAGAACGGGCCGATGCTACTTACGTTAAACCTCTTATATGATCCAAATAAATGGATAAAGATTGCAGGCTTTAGTGTATTTTGCCTTGGTTTATTAATCCTTGCCTTTCAAAGGAAGAAGAAAAGGAAAGAACACTGAAGAACTTCAAGTTAGGGCTTATTTGGTCGATTCTTATTTTCTTAAATTTCATTGTTCGTGCACAATCATGTCCGCAAAGAGGGGACTTTATCAAGTCTAGTGACACGATCTATTTATTTGAAGATTTAGCTGAAATTAAGATTAATGAATTAAGACTAGATGTTAAGCGTGATATGCTGGAGCTATTTTGTGCTATCTACAATAATGAAATAGATCCAGTCTATGAGAGTAAAATCTTTAACAATAGTGAAGGTCATACTTATTCTCAAAAATCACAACAGGCAGTGAGAATAAGATCTAGTCGAGACTATGATAAACTATCAAAAGTAGAAAAAGAAGAAATTGAGCGCCTGTTAGTTTTTAATGACATCCATACTAAACAAGGCCTTGATAAAATTGATAGTTCTTCCATCTCATCTCTTAGAAAGTTTAGTATTAAGGCACTGTCTTTTTTAAACCAGCACTATGTCATAGAAATTACCTTCTTACTTTCTATTCTTGTATTAATCATAAGCTCTAAAATCATTCCTCTTGCAATTATCAACGCACTTGTTCTCTTAGTATTTATCTTGCGATTTACATCAACAAGTTTCTTTCCGATTTTTACGATCTTTGACACTGTTTGGGTCTCTATACTTATAACTTCACATTGTTGCCTCTTCTTTAGATTTAGACAGTCTGTAAAAAGTATCTCAACGGCCTGTGAGATACTTTTGGCACTACTACTTGGACTTCTTGTATTCTTTCCTAAAGTATTCATTTATCATCCACAGACCCCTATGCCTGTATTACGGACTAATTTTTGGTTAATGACACATGTCTTATGTATGATTGTCTCATACTCAATCTTGGCCATTACTTGGGTTAGTGCAACGATAAATCTATATACGAAACAACAAAGAATCGCCCTTTCAAAAATTCAGACAATGATTAAGTTTGGAATTAGCTTCTTGGCCCTAGGTATTTTCCTTGGTGCAATATGGGCCGATAAAGCTTGGGGGAGATTTTGGGCATGGGACCCGAAAGAGACTTGGAGCTTAATTACACTTTGCCTTTATTCAATATTATTTCATATTGGAAAAATTAAAAAAGTAAAAGAGTCATTTATGGCCCTCTCAATTTCTCTTAGTTTTACTGGAGTTATGATAACTTGGTTCGGAGTTAATTTTGTATTTTCATCTGGCCTCCATTCCTATGGTTTTTCAAATCAGGGAGCTGTGATATTCTTTATACTTATAATTATTCAATTCATTAGTATCTTAAGATATGTAAAATCGGAGAAGGCATGAAGCTTGCTTCTTTTATTATGTTAGCACTCGTCGGTGCAATCATTGGGCTAGGCACTTACACCGTTAAGGAGTCAAATGCTTTAAGCTATATGTCTGATGACCCTAAAGCATGTCTTAACTGTCATGTTATGAATACTGCTTATAATAGTTGGAAGAAAGATGCTCATTCAAGATTTACGAATTGTAATTCTTGTCATGTGCCACATGAGAACCTCCTAAAGACATATGGGTTTAAGGCAATGGATGGCCTAAAACATAGTTATGTTTTTACAACAAGGACAGAGCCTCAAGCCTTAAGGTTAAGTAAAGGTGGTCAAGCGGTCGTGCAACGAAATTGTATTGGTTGTCACGGTGATTATCTTATGGGACATGCAGGAATAAACTTATCTGTTGTGGATGGTCAGAAAAATGGCGATCAGAAATGCTGGGACTGTCACCAAACGACACCACATGGAAAAGTACACTCTCTATCAGCTGATAATCAATTTATCTTTCATGGAGAGCAGAAAGCAACTCACAAATGGATCAAAGAATATTTTAATAAGAAAGAGGAATTAGATGAAAAGAAATAGTGCAATTATCATCGTATTGATGGCCGTAATTGTAGGCCTTTTAGCAACTTTAGCTTCTTCTATTGTTGAGAGAAAGTATGAAGTAAGACAATATCGCATGTCAGGTAATGACTTAACTCAAGATACAACTCAAAACTCTAAATGGGGCCAATACTATCCCTATCAATATCAATCTTTTCTCGCAGCAACTAAAGAAGGGGATGAGTCAACTATTGTTCATGATGAACTTGCGGCCAATCCTGGGCTTGTTTTTCTTTGGGGAGGTTATGGTTTTTCTAAAGATTATAATAAGCCACGAGGTCATACTTTTGCTGTAGTGGATACGATAAATTCGTTAAGAACTGGTGCACCCGCAGATGAGAATTCAGGGCCAATGCCTGCGACATGTTGGACTTGTAAGTCTCCAGATGTTCCAAGAGTGATGAAACGTGACGGCGTTGATTCATACTATACTGGAAAATGGGCACGACATGGTAAAGATATTGTAAACCCTATTGGCTGTGCTGATTGCCATGATGCCCAGACCATGGAGTTAAAGCTTTCTCGTCCGGCCCTTGTTGAGGCCTTGCGTATTGAAGGTGTTGATTTAGAGCGAGTAAGACATAGTGAAATGAAGAACTTAGTATGTGCCCAATGTCACGTAGAGTATTACTTTACAGATAAAGAGACTAATAAGCTTAAGTTTCCGTGGGACAAAGGGACAAAGATTGAAAATGTAATCTCTTATTATGATGATATTGATTTTAAAGATTGGACCCATGGAATCTCTAAGGCGCCAATGCTTAAGGCCCAACACCCAGGGTATGAATTATTTAAAGAGGGGATACACTATAAGAGAGGAGTTTCTTGTGTCGATTGTCACATGCCATATAAAACAGAAGGTGGCGTAAAGTATACAGACCACCATGTTCAGTCTCCGCTACAAAATGTTCAAAACTCATGTCAGCAATGCCATCGTGCTGATTCTCAAGAATTAATCTCTAATGTCATGGATTTAAAGGAGAAGATGATTGAGTTAAAGTCCACAGTTGAGAAAATGATTATTAGATCACACTTTGAGGCGAAGAAAGCTTGGGAGCTTGGTGCTAGCAAGAAACAAATGGAGAGTGCACTGAAGCTAATTAGACATGCACAAATGAGGTGGGATTACGCAACTGCTGCGCATGGTGCCTTCTTTCATGCTCCTGAAGAAGTGCTTCGAATTCTTGGCCTATCAATTAAGAATGCCGCAGACGCAAGAGAAGAGCTTGGTAGTGTCTTAAGAGGCCTCGGCTTTAATGGTGTTGTAAATGTTCCAGATTATAGTAGTAAAGAGAAGGCCCAAGAATACATGGGGCTTAATATCGCTAAGGAAGAAGTCTCTAAGAAAGAGTTCATCAAGAATACTGTTGAGAAGAAGTGGCTTAATAAAGACAATCCTAACGTTGATAAGAAGTATATTGACTACGTTACTCCAGAATTAGATAAGTAAATATATTCTCATATGCCAGTCTAGACTTTAAGAGTCTGGATTGGCATTCCTAAAGATTTAGTCAGTCGTTTAATTTATTGAGAGGATTCCTATGTTACAACAAAATTTAATTCTTATTGGATTATGCTTGATGTCTCTTAGTTCTAGTGCTGCTATATCGATTGCAGACAGGGCACTAGACAATGTCGATTATAAAGAGGTGGCCCTTGATTCATATAATGGTGAAACCAAGATAAGACTAAGCGCTAAAGGTGAAGCCAGGGTAGAGAGCGGGTTGCTTGCTAAAACAAGAGCAAAGCTTTCGGCCACAAAAATTGCCAAGGCCAATGCATCTTTATAAAGTTAAAGGAGATCTGATGGCTGCTAGTTCAAATGTCACTAGAATGGTTGCTATGTTTAGGGATAGCTCAAATCTAATTACGATTGATTTAAGTTCTTTTGATACTTCAAATGTTATTCACATGGATGTAATGTTCGCAGATACTACTAGCCTTCAAGAAGTTCACCTAGATAATTCGTACTTAAATCCTGCTGTAACAATGAATTCTATGTTTCAAAACACTTCTAGCTTAGAGACCTTAGTGATACCTAATTGGGACCTCGAAAATTATGGGCTCATGTCAGCGATAAATATTGACACTGGAATGAAGAGCGCTCCACCACCAACAATTATCTGTAAAGGGGCACGGGTACCGATGGAACTTTCAGCTACTTATAAGTAACTAATTGTGGATATGCTGTAAAAATTTAATAAAAAAGTAAAAAATAATCAAAAAAACCTAATTTAATTGCTCTAGATTAATACTATCTGTCATCTTCTGGGGATATATTCTTATTTTAGCTCGAAAAGCCTATCTAACTTATTGAAAGTTCCATCGGTACCCGCGCCCTTGTACATCCTTGTACTTCTTGTACTTCAATTTTGCACGTAGAAATGTACACGTCATTAGAAATGTCTTTATCAGGTGTGGGCCTAATTAATAAGATGACATTTATCAACTCTTGGCCCTAGAAGTCTATACAGTTGTCCTTTTGGCAATTAAATCTGCCATTTTCACAGAAATATACAAATTACGAAAATCCCTGCTTTTTAAAAACTTAGAATAATCTCAATTTTTCTTATGCATAATACTTTGAAATCATTGGCTTCATATCAATATGAATATGTTCGCCCATATTTGAGGTCATTTAGAACTTAAACTAAGAGATAATTATCAATCAACAAATCGATAGGGACGCTTTGGAGATTAAATGAATTTGGAAATGGGGAAGATATTTGCGGGATATTTATATGGCCTCTTCATATTCTTGCAGTCATTTCTATGTTACTTGGTATGGAATGATTATTTTATAAAGAAATATGGGCCTAAGGTGGCAAATGCATTTGACGGTGCCATCATACAATCACTTGGGGTTGTTCCTATAGCTATGTCCTTAATATTCTTCTTTGTCTTAGGATCGCGGAGTAAGATTCGAAAAAGGATCTCATCAGATAAATTCATAAAGACTCATGACAAAATCAATTGCGAGGAAATCGCTCGATTTGAAGTTGTAGCAATGTGGACTAACGCCTGGTCTCTGGCCAGTACCATAACAATGCTTGGAGTTCTTGGAGTTATCACTCATGGAATAAGCTCAACACAATTCTACTTTTCTTATGGTTCAAGTCTTGTCTTAATGCTCATTATGTTTCCAAGGCCCAAAGCTTTAAGGATGCCACTAGGGGATAATGTTGCTCAATTTAACCCAGACAATTGTATTGAGTTATATTCAAAAGATGAAGTGTATGATAATAATGATATAGATAAGAAAATGAGTGCATGAATATTCGTTATTTTTAGTATGGTGTCTTGAATGAATATAAAGAAAATAAATAATGAAAACTTTGAATCTGTTGTCTCTAGTGAAAAGGGTGTTTTCGTTATCAAGTTTTATTCTGATACATGTGGCCCATGTAAAACAATGGCACCTGTCTTTGAAGCTCTAAATGAAAACAATCCAGGTATAAATGTTTATGAAGTAAATACCATGGAGAGTCCTGAAATTGCAGATCAATTTGGAGTGCGTGGCGTTCCATACACGGCCATTTGTGAAAATAGGGAAGTTCTCTATGACTTCACAGGACTTACACCCCTAGGAAAGATTCAATACGTGATAAATAATATCAATGATACTCACTTTCGCTTAACTGGAGAGTTCAAAGCACCAGAAACAAAGAAGAACTACTTCTTTCAAGCAATCGTCATTAGTTTGCTAGCAGTCTTTGCTTTAGCTATCTTTTTTGCTGGGTAGAAATTGAATTGGATTCAAATGCCAAGTGAATAATTAAACACCTAATAATTTATGGGTATAGTGTATTTGAAGATGACGAAAACCAAACTAAATTACACGGCAACTAGAGGGAAAGGGAAAATATTTCATGCGATATAATATCAGTTATATCGGGTAAGGCATATATTAACGTGTTGAAATGCTAAATCTTGTCACAAACTAAGCTTACAGCTGTGACTCTAGACTCATGCTTTTTAGAGTTACTTAGTACATAGTTTGCAAAACTATCATCTGCTGCAGAATTATATTGAAAATAATCAGCATCTAATGACACTTCTTGTTTGGCCAAGTTTACAATTCTACTATAGTCATTGCGGCCAATCTCATAAGAAATTATCATTGCATTATTATCATATCTTTTAGCATTAATTTTAAGCTGGAAATTTTCACCATCAAACGTGTTGCCACATAATTTGATAAAATTAGCGTGGTAACCACGGCAAGTTTTAGATGATTTTTCATAAGTTCCCCCCAGAATTTGAAAAATTACTATCATAGTGAATTTTCACTACATATCATGTAATTTTGCCCCGTGGGTACCACGGCTAAAATTTACAAGATTTTTCATCAAATCTGATTATTTCTTATTATAGTAATAATCATCGCTAAATTCTTTAACTTCAAAACATTCGATACGAAATAAGTAATGATCTGACTCTCCAAATGTTTTTCTATTATTAGCGTTATCATATGCTCTTGGACTATAGATAACTCGTGGTGTGACAGGCCATGTGGCATCATCAATTGTAGTTGCATCGTGATCTGTTTCAACGGCCGACCATTTCAGGTATCCATTGCCACCAATAAAGACATTTGAAAACAATGAGCGATCATTGTCTAAATCAATTAATAGCTTTATATCAGGGCCATATACTGCATTGTATTGCTCATGAAATACTGTATTTAAAAGACGCCCAGCATACGCACGATATGTGACTGGATTTACTTTTTTCTCAAAGATATCAACTTGGCAACGAAACGAGATATAATTTGTCGTTCCAAAATCGATTGTTGCTGTATAAGCTGTTGCGCTTAAAAGACAAATAGAAACAAATATCCCAAACTTTGTAAGATTTTTCATAACTCCCCCAACCATAAAAATTATTTAACAATTTTTATCGGAAATAGGAGAGACTTAACACTTAAAAAAAAGTAAAAATTCTTCTTTATTTATCTGTATTTCTTAAGTTTAAATATAGAGATCCTCGAAATAACGTCATTGAGCCGCTAATAACCTGTCCCTTCTTGTATGGACAAGCACCGACAACATTAACTCCTTTCATCATTAATTCAGACTCAGATAATGGATTGAAGTAACTTCCCATCCATACATTTGGATATGCTGTGCGTACATGACAACCGAAGCTAGTCATTGTCACTTCTGTGATATCAGCAACGGCCTGTGCTTCTTCATAAATATATTCTTCATCGTATTCGTATCGATCACTTTGAAAGTCTTTAAACCAGCATGAAGGCCTTTTGTCATTAAATAGGCCGGCCCTTAACGTATCAACACGGCACTGCCCTTTTGGATAATCATTAAAGATCGTATATGGACTTATATGGGCCGTCTTATGATTGATATGAGCATTTTCTGAATAGATTACAGATGCATCTCTTATGGCCGCTAAACCTCTTAGACAAAATCTATTATTATCACATTTTTCAATTAACTCTTGCTTGATGTGACTTAGTGAATAATTGCTATCATCAGTTTCTACAAAGTATTTCTTTAAGCAGGTTCTTGTTGCAAAATAGTCTGACTGGCCTTCACTTGTGTACTTTTGTGTTGGCATTACTTTTGGGTATCCACCTATTAGGTGTCCAATTTCATGACAAGTAACAAGGGCCAAAGCATCCGTACTTAAGTTTAAATTACGGACAAAGCCACCGTGAAAGCTAAATTGTGCTTTACCATTCTTATATGAGACAGAGGCATTTTCAGTTTCTGATTCCCAGTTAATATCCACAATTCTTTGAGTTGGCAGATCCTTATCATAGATTTCAATTAATTTATTAATTGTTTGTGCAAACTCTCCTTGAGAGATTTGAGCTTGGATACTAAGTGGCAGAATTAAAAGCATAAGAATAAGTGTTTTCATAAATGCTTTTTATCACCAAATTCCCCTCTTTGGTATGTAGCTTGCAAATATAACAGTATAAAACGTTTATAAGGCCAAATTATGGCCATTTTGTCTAATAAAACGACAGGAGTCGACCAAATGTTAAACAACATCAAGCTGTTACTAGGATTTTCACTAATTCTACTTATTTTTTCACCTGCTAATAGTCTCGCTTCATTTGGATCAAGCTGTCATATCAATAATGCGAGAGTTAATTACGTTCAAGAACATGAAGGGAAGCTTTATATTGGATTTGAGAACCTTAGAGACAAGTCAGGTCTAGTCTTTAATAATGCACAACAATTAATACCAACACAAGAATCAATTAAAGAGATGCTTTTATGGGCATCAGAAAGTAAGAATCGTTATTTTGATATCGAATTAGGTGGATATGCCTGTGCCTTAATCAGTGCAAATAGAGGAACGAGTCAGGTATACCTTTCATCTGAAGAAGCTATTTCTAGTATAAAAAGTGATAAGAATGATGGCTGTATTTGTGATGTAACTAACACAAGTACACCTACTATGTTTATGCTTCCAACAATGAATGAAGTTGGGGATATTCTTGAGCATATGGCCGGATTCAATGATGAGCAGATTGCTAACTTTCAAGGAGCTATGCTTGATATGTTTGCCAATATGAACCCGCAAAGATCCCAGGCAAACTCAATGGCCCTACCACTGATTTTATTAGAGAAAATATCTCTTATGGGAGTCGAGAAGATTTCAAATACACAACTCGCCTACTTAGTTGGAACTTTTCAAGACCAATTAAAACCAAAGGAGCTTGAGCTCTTAGAAGATATTGTTAATCAAATTGATAATATAGAATTTAAAAAGGATCGCAAGGGTAATACCGTCGTTAAATTGAATACTTTCAATGGTGATATAAAAATCAGATCAGAAGATATACCAATGAATACACAAGAGCAGCGAGAGGCCCTTGCGGAAACTCTCCACTATGCAGAAATAGAAGATGGAGCAACACTTATTTATGAAAAGACTGATGGTGACATTGGACGATATAAGAAAGTAGAAATCGACGGGATTAAAGTCGAAGGAAATTTCCCTGTTATTGGAAATTTACGAATAACACCACGTCGAGCAACAATAAATTTAGATGACGATGACGTTCCTGCGCAGGTAAAGGTAAGCTTTAAAAAGTTAGTTTCTGTGCCCTGGACATTTGATATTAAGCAATAGGAGAGTTATACGCTCCCCTATTGCTTAAAAAATACCATTTACGCTATTCCTAAGTCATATTCTTTGTCATATAATGTGCTAAACACATAAAATTGCGAGGAAATATGTCAATTAACGGCGTACCATTTATTACCCTAAATCGTTTCGAAAATGGCTTTCGTGAAGAATTCTTAGCTGGAGTAGAAACTCTATTTGATAACACACAATTTATTGGTGGACCTCAAGTTGCAAAACTTGAAGAAAAACTAAAAGAGAAAACAGAAGCAAAACATGTCGTTGGTTGTGCTAACGGTACAGATGCAATTCAAATTGCATTACGTGGTGTCGGTATTGATAAAGATGATGTTGTTCTAATTCCAGATATGACTTTTTGGGCAACATTTGAAGCTGTTGTTAATGTTAATGCCAAGCCTGTTACAGTTGACGTAAGTCGTGAGACACTTCACTGGGATAAAGAAACTTTCAAAGAAGCTGTTGAAAAATTTAAACCAAAGGCAGCTATTCTTGTTCACCTATATGGATGGGGTTGTCCAGACACGATGGAAATAAGAAAAATTGCGGAAGATAACGGAGTTACTCTAATAGAAGACGGTGCTCAGTGCTTTGGAACTAAAGTTCATGGCGAGTCTCTACTAGGAAGCGCAAAAGTTGCAACAACAAGTTTCTATCCTGCAAAGGTCCTGGGAGCTTCAGGTGATGCGGGAGCAATCTTTTCAACAGATGAGCAAATTATTAATACTTGTCGTACTCTAATCAATCATGGTCGTACAAGCCATTACTCACATGGACTTATTGGTTGGAACTCTAGAATTGGTGCTTACGAGTCACTATTTCTCAATATGTCACTTGAGCACATTGATGCAAGACTAGACTCAAGACGAAAAGCAGTTAAATACTATCAAGAAAACTTACAAGGCCTACCTTTAAAAATACAAGAAGTTCCTTCTCACGTTGAAGAGAATGGATATTGTAGTGTTGCCTTAATTGATCCAGACCTTAGAGGACCATTAATTGAATCGCTAAAAGCGGCCAATGTCGGTTTTGGAACAATCTATCCAGGTGCAATGAGTAAGCAAGAAGCAGCTCCAAAGTATATGGCCGGATCAATTGATAATGGAAATGCGGACTATATAAGTAAGGCCGTATTAAACCTACCTTGTTACGCTTATATCACGGAAGAAGAATGCGAATACGTTTGCCAAGTAGTAAAGAAACACTTTTCAAATTCATAAAATTATTGATTATAGGGCCTGCTCTCTTTGGACAGGCCTTGGTCTTTTCCAATGGTCGCACTGATCGCATCGATAATCTTGAAAAGCAACGAGCAAAAAGGCCTGAGCCAACTAATCAGATAGGTCTGGGCTCAAGTATTTCGACTTCTCTATATAAAGTTGGTGATAGTTTCGATATTCCAGTTGTTCCTTCAATCACTTATAATTACAAACGCTTCTCTTTTCGTGGAGTTGCCGCAAGTTTTAAGCTACTCCCTCTAACAAGACTTACTCTAAAGCCAGACTTTAATAAAGTAGAGGCCGAAAAAGGCACTTATAATGAAGGACTAAGAGAGAGAAATCGCTCACTTGATCTAGGTCTAAGTTTCTTACTGCCTTCTAAGTGGTTTATGACAAGATTTTCTTATGAAAGAGATATCAGTGGTCGCTCTGAAGCAAATAAATACAGTGTCTCAGTTTCTAAGGCCTTCCAATTTGAACCTTGGAAAGGTGAAAAGATTAGCCTGCTGCCAGGTATTTCATATTCTCAACACTCTAAGCAGTGGAGTCGTTATTACTTTGGAGTTACTGACACTGAAGCAAGGGCAGATCGACCGAAGTATACACCTGAAGATTCTCATCAATGGACATTGCGATTGATAGGTAACTACCCTATTACTGAAAAATATGTTTTAAATACATTTTATTCGTATACGATATTTTCTTCGGCCGTAGAAGATAGCCCCTTAACTAAAAGAGGCTATCGTTCAAGTATATTTTTTGGATTAAATTATATTTTAGGCAAGTCTACCAGATAGTAAGAGATTACTTTAAGAACTCGTATGCTTTATGAGCAAAAAGAGCATCTGGTAGAATATATAAAGTCCAATCACTAATTTCACCATTAATAATCTTTAAATTATTTGTGTGGTATCTCTTTGCATAATAGCGTGAGAACGGATCAATATATGCTTCATTAAGCTCGTTTACGATTTGCTTAGCACGTTGCTTATAATTTACACCACTAGGCTGTTTAAGAGCTACAACCGAATCAATTGCATCAGCAATAACTTTAGCAGCTGTCGCTATTTGCATAATTTCTGCACCTGTTGTTGAGTAATTATCATAATGAGACTTATTCTCATTTAATAGTGCAAGAGAGTCATAATTTGTTACAACTTTCTTTAAGCGGTGAACTAATGATCTCTTCGTTACATCGCTATTGTAATATAAGCGATCATAAACTGTGATAAAATCTTTTACTGTCTTAACGTTTCCAGCTTTTACATCTTTAACGATTGCATTGGCCTCATTCATAATTAAAAATAGCTCATGCTTATCAACTGTAGATGGGTTAAATACCATTTTAAAATCAAAGTTAATTGTTTTCTTTGTGTAATCAATTCCTACACCAACTTTTCTTCCCTTAAAGTTTTGGTCTTTAACAAGTAGTAAATCCCAGACAGGTCCAGCAAGGCGTGGGTTAAGTTGAAGTAAGATATCATTCTTAGTTGTAAATACTTTTAAATAATTATTAAGAGCGAAACCAGCAAGAGTTGCACTTCCGTTTTCTCTACCAACAGGATTTAGCTTTGGCCCTGCAATTTTTAATACAAGCTTCTTTAAGTTTGAACCTATTAGTCCATTCTTAAGATTAACATCCCCTATCATAGCGTTAAGAATAGACCCAAACAGTCCTGGGTTCTTAACCGATCGTCCAATAGACTCAAGTTCAATCTTTAGTAGAGTATTTCCTAGAAAGATTTCATCTGCATTCTTTTCAAGAAGCTCCTTCTTATACTCATCCAAGGCAACAGCATGCAATTTAATACGTGCTGTAATTGATGAACGATTATTAATAATTTTATAATTCTTAGCATCTCGATTAAAAATACTGTCAAAGACTCTACGGCCAAACCAATTCTTCTTCTTTTCAATCTGATTTAATGCAATCGATAGATAAAGTTGGTTATCTCCTTGTGTTCTTACAGTCAGGTCTTCAAGAATATTGACGCTACCTTCCTCAAGTGTTGCTAGTTGTGCTTTTGCATCTCTAACTTGTGGTGCAATCGAAGCTGTTAAAATCGAATTAACCATTGATTCAAACTCTCTTAATTTAATTTTAAAAGAATAATCAACAGGGCCTTCATTCTTAACATTTCCGCTTGTTCCAACAAAAGTCAAACTATCTTTCTTTTCTTGGCGATTATAAATTGTATTTAAAAATTCCTTACTACGTACTCCATTACCTATCGCTAGATCTAGGTATGTCTTATCCATTAACTTGTCGAATATTGGCTCGATATTCCAAACCTGAATATTGTTTTGAGCATAGAGGATCTTCTCACTCAATATCTTTGGATCAAGGTTAATTTGTAAACGTCCTGTATGACGATCGATACCTAAGATATTGTTAAAGAATTCAACAAGATTCTCTTCAGTCATATCTTCAGGAATTGACGTAAACGGCCCTTGTAGATCAAGTTTTTTAACTTCAATTAGTTTATCAACTGTTTTTACAGAGTTAATAGAAGCAAAGTTATTTTTAAAGTTTTCAAGTTTTCTAATTAGATCTTCTTTAATCTCTTTTGGATCAGTTTTTTGCTCATCACCTTCTTTTGATGCAAGAGGATCACTAATTAAATATGTTTTTAAGATATTGGCAGTTGCAAGTTTTGTGAACTCTTCTAGAAAGTATCCTTTATCTGTCTTAGGTGTTAAATGAACTCGTCCTTGGCTTCCTTCTCCTAGTACGGCCTCTTTAATATCAAGCTCTAAGACACCATTATCTCTCATATATACATATAGTGATAATTCAAATGGAACAGAGTCCCCATATCTATTACTATCAAGTCTTATGTCTGGGTTATTAAAATCAATTCCTTCACCTTCAAGTCCCATCTCAAAAAGAGAATTTAACTCTAAATTAACTCTCCCTTTTAAAACAACACCAGGTAGGTGTGGTGCTAACACAACATTTAATTCTTTAAATAATGGTTCTTTTTCGATTAATTTAAAATCTCTAAAAAAGTTAGTAAATTGTGATACAGCATTTTGAGAAACACGAGTTTCAACAAATGGCATTGTTTTGGACTTGCTTCCACCATTTCTATTTTCCATGTCAATAACATGTCTAAGTTTCAAGTCAGCAATGGATACTCTTAAAAACTCTTCAGCAGCGACAAAGAAGTTAATATTTGCTTTTTGTGGTTCATCAATAAAGTACAAGTCGTCTTTAGAAAGGGCCTTGCGAGCTTTTGAGATGAGAGTTGAGCGGATTTCATTAATAATTCTCTCTTCACGCACATTCCAATTAAAGATACCTGTTGCTTCCATCAAGCGTGAGTGAAGCTTTGTTAATCTCGTTTCAACATCTTTATTAAAACCATAAGTAATATATTCTTGTTCTCTTAATTTAAGCAATTCATTAGCGGCAACTTTTCCAGCATCACGAATCCCTTTAATATAGCTAATTGATGGATTACCAATTCCAGCCTCCACCATAAAGGCAGCACCTTGAGCTGTTCCCTTCATTTTCTTTGGCCCAATATACCAAATCTGTAGATCTTCTAAGTCACTATAACGAGTGAATCCAGTAATTTTTGTAAAGTTAAAACTCGCACGTATGCGGTTGTCTTTAATCACAATATCTTGATTGTCGAATAATTCACGAATCATTTTTGATAGATCTTCATCAGAATAATCAGTTGGAGCTTTATGATCTGCTAGAAAATAATTCAATAGGCTTCGGTTTTTTAATAGTGCAGCTGTAACATTAGTTACCATGTGCATACCATTTGTATAATCAACGTCATCAAGGACAAATTTCTTAATTTCTAATTCAATATACTGGCCGCGAACATACGAAGGAAAACCAAGCACTAGAGAGATTGTGTGCTCGTTTAATAATTTATCACCGGCCTTATCTTCCATACTCAAAAGCATCGAATCTGGCATGATTATAGTGGCATCTAAATGAAGAGTGCGATCAATAGGGTTTAAATCAATCTTGCTGATCTCTTTAAAGTAAGAACCTTCTGGCTTAACTAGAACATCTTGAAGGTCTTGTCTTAAAAACTTTAAAGGAAACTTTAGTGAAACAAGGGCCTCTTCATTTCCAAATTCCTCATCGGCAGCTTTATAGATAGCCCCGCTGTGTGTACGCTTAGCGTAGACGTGAACTTGTGTCGAAAATATCGACAGTGTCAAAAATATGGCCAACAGAATCCTTGATTTAAGCACTTTATACCTCTCTCATTTGTATGTTGTAGATATAGGTTGCAATCTAAATGCCAATTATTGTCTATAAGAATATTCAAAGCGCACCTTGTTGTAATTTCGACGAAGCTATGGAAAAATTATTGATAATTCAATTAATTACAAAGGATTTACATGAATTTTTCTGCATTTCTTGCGGAAGCCGTCGAGATCGTCTGGGGCCTGCCACTTATTATCTTATTACTTGGTGGAGGGATATATCTCGTTGCCATTTCACGTTTAAAAACATTAGCAGGTTTCTTTCACGCTTTTCGACTCATTTCAGGTAAATTCCATCACAAGAACGACAATGAAAGTAAGGGACAGATCTCTCACTTTAAGGCCTTAACAAATGCCCTCTCTTCAACCGTAGGAATGGGAAATGTAGCAGGTGTTGCAGTTGCAATATCACAAGGTGGACCAGGTGCTATTTTTTGGATGTGGGTTGGGGCCCTTATTGGGATGAACACGAAGTTTTTCGAGTGTACTCTGGCCGTTATGTATCGACGCAATGATCACCACGGAGAAATTCAAGGTGGCCCTATGTATACGATTATCGAAGCGCTACCAAAGTATTTGCACTTTCTTGCTTATTTCTTTGCTGGAGCGGGCCTAATAGGCTCATTAGGTGTCTTTAATACAAATCAAATGGCAACATTCATGGCCTCTAATTATAGCATTCCTACACATATCACAGGCATACTGGCGGCCGTTCTTCTTGTCTATATTCTAATGGGTGGTGTTAAAAGAATTGGCGAGGCCACTTCTAAACTAGTGCCGGCAATGTGTACTCTTTATATTGGATGTGCTCTTGTTATTATCATTATGAATTTTGGCAACGTTGCCGATGTATTTGCTTTAATTTTCAAAGAAGCATTCGCTGGGCGAGCTGCAGTGGGTGGTGTTTCTGGTCTAGCGGTAATCCATATCTTTAAAACAGGAATCAAACGTGCAACATATTCTAATGAAGCAGGTGTCGGTTCTGCTCCAATGGCCCATGGAAACGCAAAAACAAGTGAACCCGTGGCCGAAGGTCTAGTTGCTATGGTTGGCCCTTTCATTGATACAATTATCGTTTGTACAATGACTTCAATAGTAATTCTAAGTTCACTTTCTCCTGCTGAGCTACAAGAATCAAATGGTGTACTGATTACTCAAATGGCCTTTATGAAAAACTTTGGAATGGCCGGATCGCATCTTCTAGGAATTTCAATTATTCTTTTTGCCTTATCCACTGTCATTGGATCTGCTAACTACTGTGAGAAATGTTGGGACTTCTTATTTGGTGGCGTACCAATAATGGGAGCAAGGCTTACCTTTGCTCTATTCTATGCTTCGACAGTACTACTAGGGGCCGTATCTGCTCCTACAGACATGGTAAATGCAATGGATATCGGATTTGCTTTGATGGCCATACCAAATATGATTGCCACTATTGCACTAGCGCCTAAGGTTAAGCATAAATTTGATGAATATTATGAGAAGTATATTCGAAAGATTGCAGCTTAGCCCTCTTTTGTATTAATGACTTTTTTCTCAAGTAGATCAATACGCCCCTCGAGTCTTTTAATAAGGTTTAAATAGTGGCGGTGGCAACTTAGATCCTGCATTCCACATGTATTTCGACTTAAACGAGCTTTCTTATGTTGAAGTTTGAGGCTTTTAAGATCGTCATGCTCAACATTAAGAGACAGAATTGCTGCTAATACAAGAAATGCTCCACTTAGGATAAATACTCTATTCATGCCCTACCTCTCTAATTCCTTACTCTCAAACTTATCGGCACACTCACCGAAAGCTTCAACTTTCTTTATTTTTTGCTCCCACTCATTCTTATAAGGAAGCTCTTCACAATCATTAAAGCTGACAAAATTATTCAACGTTACTTTAATTTGTCCTTCACATGAGCTAGTTTCAATAACATAAACACGATTTAAGAAACTTAATGCTTCTGTTGATCTCAATATTTCAACATCATCTTCTTTAAAAGTCTTTTCGAGATGATCTTGTATCTCATCTAAACAAATATTTTTATTTCTAGATGGGATTACTTCTTTATCAAACTCAACTTCTTCTATTTTTTGTCCATGAGGATCTGCTGGCATCATTCTTTGAATTTCATCTTGATCTTGTTGTGATAATTCATGATAGCCTCGGATATGATTCCAACCATAGCCCCAAGCATAACCAGTATGAAGATCAGGGCCACCTCCAATATAAACGGCCACTTCCATTGCTCTTCCAAAGATTCCAGAAAAAACATCTGAAACACATTGATTTAAAGCACTATCTGCATCTTTCTTATCTTGGAGAGTTCCACCATACCAATAAGCAATATCGTGCTCAACACAACAATGTTGCCATAGGGTAGGCCTGCCAATCGTTCCATCTGGTGAAACACTAGAGCAGCCATCTGTTTTAAATGGACGTAGGTAATTCTCAATTTTTTTATATGAAACCTTTCCATCAGCAATAGTTAGAAAACCATATTCCTGTGCATTGACAGAATGATTGCCAATTATTGCGATAAATATGAGAAAGATAAGATATTTCATATCCATCAATGTAACAAAAAAAAGCCTATTTCTAGGCCCCTATTGTAAAGATTCAAAAGGTGTAAAAAGTTAG
The DNA here is from genome assembly GCF_048381875.1 of Halobacteriovorax sp. Classification (NCBI taxonomy): domain Bacteria; kingdom Pseudomonadati; phylum Bdellovibrionota; class Bacteriovoracia; order Bacteriovoracales; family Halobacteriovoraceae; genus Halobacteriovorax; species Halobacteriovorax sp. Next base: position 313,941 of record NZ_JBLXBP010000001.1, read on the forward strand.
AACAGACTATTTATTTTGAAACCATTGAAAGGACTTTAGTTTCAACTGGTTCCACTTCTGGCAGCTTCCACTTAAGGCTTAATACATCCTCATGGGGAATGTATATCCTAGTAATGATGTAAAATGCTCCAACAGGTGCGGCCAGCCAGTTAGCACGCTTTTTTGAGTCTGATGGCATTTGATTAGAGAAAGTAATTTCAAATGATCCATCTGGATTCTTCATTAAATCACTTTCTCCGCCAAGAGAATAACGTTTTAAGGCATTGTATACAAGAAGCTTAGTCTCAGCATCATAAACTGTTATTGACCAAAAACCATCATTAGGTGGATTTGAATTAAACTTCATACGATACTGTTTACTTCCAACAAGTGTATTACCCTTAGAATCTTTATAACGAATTGGATATATGGCCTCTTTCTCTCCTTGACCTCCCAAATAGGGATGAGCAACCATTGATCTTAATGCATAATCCTGTCCAAAATTATCTAAATCAAATACATAGCTCCAGCCATTTACTATTTTTGTATGTGCGGGATTGTAAATTTGAGCATTAGCGATTTCAACGCCATCTTTTAGAACTTGTTTTAAGATGTCTTGTTGAGCGGGAGTTAGCATCTCTTTTTTAAAGCCTTCAGATGTAATTCCTATCTTTTCTAATTGTTGCATTTGCGCTTTATCAATATCATTTAATACATTATCTAAGAGATATTCATTAAGTTCAGTAAAAAATCTCAATGGATCTTTCTCATCTCCTGGGCGATTTGATAAACCAAATAATTGTACTTTCTTACCATCAGTGTATTCTGCTAATGGAGTTAACTTATATTGATCTTGTATTTCATGGACTTTTTTTAGATCCTGCTCTGTCTTTTTTAATACTTCAGTACGGCCCCAGAGCCAAACTTTTGTTGTTGGTGAACGAACAACTTTAAGGCCATTTAACTTCTCGCTACTTCGTCCATTCCAATTTGGTGGAACAATAAGAAAATTTTGTGCATCTGTACCAGTAACTCTCGTACCAACATATTGGATAAGGTTATGCCACATATCAAATACATTAATAACATAGTATCGATCTTTCACTGCCGGAACAGATAACACCATCGGAGACTGTGAAAGATCAAGAATAGCACTTGAGTACAAAGTGTCTTGATTAGGTGTTGGCATATCAGCATCTTCTGGGCCAGGAAGTCTTCTTGCATGACCAAACTCTCCAACAGGTGCACGATAACTCGTATCTTTTTCACTTTGAGAAACTTCTGTGTACTGCCTTGAAACTTGCTCCATTCGAACCAATGTCGATCCCCATAAATATGCATTTATACCTAACGCATATGTTTCTTTTAAAAGAGGATCGTCAGCAGGAGCAATTGAAGCAACACCTCTAGAAACACCATCATTTTGAGTAGCAGAAGCAGGAAGCCTGGTAACTTGTCCCTCTGGAGTATTACTTTGAACAAGATAGGTTACAGAAAAAACCCATGTTAATAACACCGCTACTGCAACAGCAGGATAGCGATACTTTCCATAATTTGATTTCTTTTTATCTGACATAGAATCTTCCTCGACTAACGACTGTATGCATTAATTTTAGAGGATCTATCAAAGACATGTTCTTAAATATCGTGAATAAAGGTAAAGAAACTCTATTAAGAGTTTAGTTTCAAGTGTCTTCCAAGGCCTACACCTGGATACTCTCTTTTATTAGCACCTGGCTGAGCGTAACCGTTAATAAGGACACGGCGAGGAGAATCTGTTTTATTTAAGCTCGAAGAGTGAAAAACATATGGCCCAAAAAAAGCGACGTCACCTGCTTTTAGCATCACATCAACTGCCTCATATTTCTCAAGCATCTCATCGATAATACTAGGATCTTCTTTATAATTAAGGTGACCTTCTTGATTGGAATTAGGGATAAATTTAAGAGGGCCATTGTCTGCATTCATATCATCAATAGCAAGAAGAGTTTGAACGTAACTTCCACGGCCATCAACATCTTCCCACATATGTGTACCATATCGACGGTGTTCACTATCTTGGTGCCATTTGAATTCTACTTTTTGACCAGGAAGTTTAAAGTGGGCCTGATTAATTAATTGAACCATCTCATTAGATTCAAGGATTCTTGATACAATATTCAGTATTCGTTTATCAGCACCTACATCAAGAAGAAATTCATCGTAGCCACCACACCAAACAATGCGATTTAGTGCATCTTCATTAAAGACAAATTGAGCTAGCTTTAACATTTGTGTTTCATCAAGAGAGAGACTTGCTTGATATAAATTATCAAAAGACTTTTCAATATTCTTAAGATCTTTGGGATCAAAAAGTCCTTCGACTACACAATAGCCTTGTTGATAAAAATCTTTTACTAATTTATCGTAATCTAATTCCATATAATGACTATAACACAATATTTAACATGCGACGAAGAGGTTCTGCAGCTCCCCAAAGAAGTTGATCACCTGATGTGAAAATATTTAAATATTCATCACCTAGATTCATTTTTCTAACACGTCCGACTGTTGTTTTGAGGGTACCAGACACATAACGTGGATTAAGTTTTTCTCGTGTGGCCTCAGGAGTATTTTCAACAAATTCAGTAAATTCTGAAAAGTTCTTAATCATGTCTTCAATCGTTTTAATGTCGACAGACTTATTCAATTTAATCGTTAATGCCTGTGAATGAGATCTCAGTGCACCAACCCTTACACAAGTTCCATCAATAGGTATTGGATTATCTTTTCTGCCAAGAATTTTATTTGTCTCACTAAAGGCCTTCCACTCTTCACGAGTTTGCCCTTTTTCAACAGCGCTATCAATCCAAGGAATCAAATTAAGTGCCAACGGAACACCAAAACAATCAGCATCAAGTTTTTCGCTTTTAAGTAAATTAGAAATATCTGTATCAAGCTGAAGAATCGGCCCTTCCATTATCGGATTGGCCACATCGCCAATGACCTTCATTTGCGTTAGAAGCTCCTTCATATGACGAGCTCCACCACCAGAAGCTGCCTGATATGACATCGATGTCATCCACTCTACTAAGTTTTCTTGAAATAAACTTCCAATCCCCATAAGCATAAGGCTAACGGTACAATTACCACCAATAAAGTTTTTAACTCCATCATTAAGTGCTTTATCAATAATATCTTTATTAACAGGATCTAGGATTATAAGTGAGTCATCATCCATTCGTTTTGCGGAAGCCGCATCAATCCAATACCCTTGCCAGCTCACTTCATCTAGCGCCGGTCTAAGCTTCTTTGTGTAATCACCGCCTTGACATGAGATTATAATATCCATATCAGCAAGTTCATTTACATCATTAGCATCTCTTAAGGTATGTGTTTTATTATAAATTAATGGGCCATTTTGCCCTGCTTGAGAAGTTGAAAAGAAGTATGGATCAATTTTTGCAAAGTCTCCTTCCATTTCCATTCTTTCTAAAAGAACAGATCCGACCATTCCACGCCAACCGATAATTCCAACTTTTTTCATTTTATACCCCTAGGATGTAATTTTAAATTCACACAAATTATAAAAGTATAGACATCAATGTGTCTATCCACTAGAATATTCCTTGTAAGATTACGAAGAGGAGCATTGCTTAGTAACTAGTGGTCAGGGTGCGCAACGAATAAGTCCGTTACGAATCACTACGATGGAAGCATTGCCGAAATAGTTTGGTTTAGCGCAAGCCTTACTATTGGTCACTAAGGGAGAAGCCTTAGGACTGTCGCTTAACAAATTATTAACTTCAAATAAGTTTGTTTTGTTATGTGGAGAGCTTCGAATGCAAATTCTATGCTATGCAACTGTTTAAGTCGGTTATATTTCACAATTCTTTTTTGCATTTAAACACACTCCTTCATACAATTACCTTATTTATTTGAATCACATATAGGATTTTAAGTATGGGTAATGAAAATTCAGAAATCATTGTTGCAAAATTTGGCGGCTCATCTATGGCAAACCTAGAGGCCATGACTCGAAGTGCTCAAATCAGTGCTGCCAAGAACGCTAATATGGTTATCGTATCGGCCGTTTACGGTGTTACAAATCTCTTAGTGGAAATATCTAAACAGGCACCACTTGGTGAAGGTGAAAAGGTAGAAGCACTAGTTGAAGAAATTGCTGATAAACATAATCAAATACTAATTGATATGAATGCAACAGAAGAACTAAAAGAAGATGTTTCTGAGCTTCTTTCAGAAGTTAATATGATTGCCAATGGAATGCTCCTATTAAGAGAATGTTCAGACCGAGCATATGATTCACTTGTAAGTCTTGGTGAAAGAATGTCTTCATTAATTTTTAGCCAAGTTCTAGCAGGAATCCATCAAAAGAAGAATGTTGAGTTATTTGATATTAGACAAGTTCTTAAAACTGATGATCAATTTACAAAAGCTTCACCTGATCTTGTGGCAACAAAGGAAAAGGCCCAGCAACATCTAGTTAACGCAAAGTATGGAGATGTCGTATATGTCTCTCAAGGTTTTATGGGATCGACCTCTGAAGGCTTAACCACAACACTAGGGCGTGGAGGTTCAGATTACTCCGCTGCACTTGTTGCAGAGGCCATGGGTGCTGACACACTTCAAATCTGGACAGATGTCGCAGGTATCGCCACAACAGATCCACGTATTGTAAAAGCAGCGAAATTATTAAATGAAATAACATTTTCTGAAGCGGCCGAGCTGGCAACTTTTGGTGCAAAAATACTTCATCCAACGACCTTAACACCTGCATTACGTGCAGGTATTAAGGTCTTTGTTGGATCGAGCTATGAGCCTGATGCTCCAGGGACTTGGATTGTTGATAAGACTGATTCAGCACCATTAATTAGAGCAATGGCCTTACGTCGAGAACAAAGCCTTGTGACATTATCAACGCCAAAAATGCTTCATGCACATGGTTTCTTATTTGAGATTTTTAAAATATTTAATGACTTTAAAGTAAGTATTGATTCAATTACAACGTCTGAGATTTCAGTAGCACTTACATTAGATGATAGCGCCCTATTAAATAAGAAGATAATTAGTCGGTTATCGGAGTTATGTAGCGTAAAAGTTGAAACTGACTTAACACTAGTAAGTCTAATCGGAAATGAGATCAACCATACACCAGATATTGCTAAACGAATTTTTAACTCTGTAGAAGGAATCAACGTTAGAATGATTTGCCTAGGGGCCAGTAAGCATAACTTTTGCTTCTTAGTGGATAAGAATCAAGCGGATTCAGCAATTCAAAAATTACATCAGGAATTCATTCAATGAAATTAGCATTACTAGGAAAAGGAAAAACAGGTTCTAAAGTTATTGAGCTTTGTGAAGAAAATAAAAATGGCGAATATAGTGATATTGAATTAAGTGTTTTTGATTCAAAAAATCCTTTAAAGAAAGATGACCTTAACAGATTTGATATGGTTCTCTCTTTTTTAAATGGGGATACTTTTTTAGAGCACTATTTTGATTTATTAAGCACCTCAGGAATCTGCGTAGCTTGTGGTTCAACTGGATTTGAATGGAAACCAGAAATGCTAGATAAAATAAAGGCCGGTGGTGGAACCTGGATAAAGGCCACGAACTTTAGTCTTGGAATGAATCTGGTCAAAGAGATGATTAAGATTGCCTCCAAAGCTAATTCTCTTTTCAGTGAAGAACAACTAAACTTCCACATCAACGATATTCACCATACAAAGAAACTTGATGCTCCTAGTGGTACTGCCCTCTCATGGAAAGAATGGTTAGATCGTGACGCCGAGATCAGCTCTGAGCGAACTGGAGATATCGTGGGAATTCATGAATTAACTATTGATACCCCTAACGAAATTGTTACAATTAAACATGAAGCAAAAGATCGAAGAATATTTGCCGCTGGAGCACTGTGGGCAGTAAAGCAAATGCAAACTCTTGGGCCAGGACTCTATGATTTTAGTGAAGTTGCCCTTCAAGTAATGAAAGAAAATGAATAATAACTGGAGATTAAATGAATAATATAAATGAGAAAGATCTTGAATTTTTAAACTCAACTCCCCTATGGACGGCCGTAATTACGCCTTTACATGAAGATCAAACAGTTGATTTGGACTCATTAGAGCGTATTTTAAGAGCTCAAGAAGAAGCCGGAAATGGGATACTAATCCTAGGTTCAACGGGAGAGGCCCTTAATCTAAATTTAGAAGAAAGAAAGAATATCCTAAATTTCACAATCGATCTAGACCTTAAGGTTCCACTTATGTGTGGTGTTGGTGGTATCAATCTAAACGAGACATGTGAATGGGTCTCTTATCTTGATGGCCTTGATATCGATGCTTACCTTCTTGTTACACCTTTATATGCAAAGCCTGGTAATGAGGGACAATACCACTGGTTTAAAACACTAATGGATGTCTCAAATAAGCCGGTTATGCTCTATAATGTTCCATCTCGTGCAGGTATCGGACTGTCTCTGGAGGCAGTTAAAAGACTTAATGGGCACCGTGCATTTTGGGCAATAAAAGAGGCCAGTGGCTCAGTTGAGATGTTTGCCAAATATGTTGAGGCCGCAAATGGTGGACGAGTCTATAGTGGTGACGATGCAATGCTGCCGGCCTTTACGCCTTTAGGTGCAAAGGGATTAGTTTCTGTAGCAGCAAACCCATGGCCAGCTGAGACTAATAAATATGTAAGAGACTGCCTAAATGGTGAATTAAATGAAAGCGATGCTCAAATGTGGATTGAAGCAAGTAACACAATGTTTGTTTGTTCAAATCCTGTGCCGGCAAAGTGGCTCATGAAAGAGCAGGGACAAATTGAGACGGCCGTTCTTAGGCCACCACTATCACTAAAAGATATGACAAAAGAATCAATCGTAAAATCAGCAAATGATAAAATTAAGAATTGGAGAAAATAAAAATGACAGTTGATGAAATACTACTAGGCCTAGAAAGTGGAACACTTAGATCAGCACAAAAAGTTGATGGTAAGTGGCAAGCAAATACAGAAGTTAAGCAAATGATTCTTGAGGTCTTTAAGGCCGGAAAGAATGTTGAACAATCAAAATTTGGTTATGAAGGATTTGTTGATAAACACAATATTCCAGCTCAAAAATTTGATACTGATCGCGGTGTAAGAATCGTTCCAGGTGGCTCAAGTGTTCGCCGAGGTGCTTATGTTTCAAAAGGCGTTATTATCATGCCTCCTGCATACATCAATATTGGAGCTTATGTTGACGAAGGTACAATGGTTGATTCACACGCTCTCGTTGGCTCATGTGCTCAAATTGGAAAGAACGTCCATTTAAGTGCTGGAGTACAAATTGGTGGCGTACTAGAGCCTATTGGACTAGCTCCGGTTATTATTGAAGACGATGCTTTTATTGGAGCAGGTGCTGTTATCGTTGAAGGTATTCAAGTTTTAAAACGCGCAGTAATCGCACCAGGTGTTATCCTTTCAAAGGGTGTACCTATTTATGACTGTGTAAATGAGAGAAGACTTGAACCAGGTGAGCCTATTCCAGAAGGTGCAGTTGTTGTACCGGGAACAAGACCGGTAAACGATAAACTTGCCTGGGCAAAGGATCAGGGCCTTTCAATGAATTGTGCCATGATTATCAAATACCGTGATGAGAAATCAGATGCATCACTAGAACTCGAATCATTTTTAAGATAGATAAATTATAATGTTAGATAAAAATATCACAAAAGAATTAAAGAAGTTAACGAAGAGAATCGACTCTTCGTTTTACTTCTATGACTTAGACAAACTTGAAGATCACTTACGCTACATCGTAGAGAACAAAGATGAGAGCATTAAGCTTTACTATGCATGTAAAGCAAATCCCCTATCATCTATCTTAAAGCTCATTAGAAATTTAGGAATTGGAATTGATGTGGCATCTAAGGGTGAATTAACTCAAGTTGTTGCAAGTGGAGTTAAATCTAGTGATATTATCTCAACAGGCCCAAGCAAATCTCGCGGCTATATAAGAACTCTCTTAGAACATGAAATCAATTGCGTTGTGGTTGAAAGTATCTATCAATTAAAATGGCTAAATGAACAGGCCAGTGAGATGGGGATAAAGGCACGCGCTCTATTAAGAGTTCAACTAGAGTGGGACAGCAAGGAAAAATCTGTTCTTGGTGGCGATGACATCACCGCATTTGGCCTAGATGAAAAAGGATGGAAATCAGTAGATCTAAGCGAGTATGAAAATGTGGAAGTGATTGGCTACCACGTCTTCCAATGGGGAAATATTTTAAGTGCATCAAAGCTTGAAGAAATTTGGGATCACACATGTGCTCGAATTAATAAACTAGCTCAAGACATGGGTGTAAGACCTCAAGTTATTGATCTCGGCGGAGGACTTGGTATCCCTTACCAAAACGAAAGTGAGCGAATTGATTTCAAGGATATTAATGCAGCTCTAGTGCGCCTTAAGAAAAAGCATAAACTTGAAAAGATCTGGATGGAGCTTGGCCGCTACGCCGTTGGTGAGTGTGGACTATACCTAAGCCAAGTTATTGATCGCAAAAACGTTAGAGGACAGGAAATTCTCGTACTTGATGGTGGAATAAATCATATTGCAAGGGCCGCACTCACAAATCAGGCCTTTCCCTGCGAAGTTCTAGAAGAATGTGAATCTAAGCAGAGTCAAGAATTTCATGTTCACGGGCCATTGTGTACTTCTCTAGATAAGCTTGGTGTCTTTGATCTTCCAAAAGATTGCGATTACGGAAATTGGTTAGTGTTCACCCAATGCGGAGCATACGGTTTTACTGAAAGTATGCCATTTTTCCTATGCCATAACCTGCCTGCAGAAGTCGTTAAGTACAAAGGTGATATCATGATCCCACGTACAATTAAAACTAGTGCAGATTGGATTGAGTAAATCCTTAAAGTGTATTTAGAACAGGGGCCCCTGGAATATTTCCTTGTGGTGGAGCAAATTGTCTTAAAGGTGCTGGATTAAGTCTTAGCTGGAATGGGTTCCCACTCGCATCAGTTTCCGTTTCACACTCATCTCCATCACATTTATAGATAGGAATTCTCGCTTCTCCACTGATCTTTAGATCTGGGAAGTTTGATGAAGCTGTCGTTGCAAGTTTGTAATCACCATCAGTTTTACATTCAACGCTTACTGTAAAATTAAATCTTTCTTTAGCCACTTCCATTTCTTCGCCATTTTCAACAGCACCAAGAGTTGTTGTTTTAGCGTCAACTTCCTCACCATCATCATCAACTGATGCTGGAATATTCTTTTGAAGTCGACAGGCCGTAACAGGTTCAACATGTGTTACTTTTATAATATTGTCGCTATATTCAATTTTAATATTGAATTCAACATCATCATCTGAATTATTATCAGGGTTTTCATCAACATTTGTTGGCTCTACTGGTTGAATTTCAGGTTCAACGACTGCAACGTTTTCATTATTAGATGTTGTTGTATTTACACTGATAGCAGGTGCGGCCACAACTGTTGCCCTAATATTATCTTCAGGCCCTCTAGTTCTAGTAGTTGAAGCTTGAGGAGTGTTTCGACTTCTTGAAAGTCTAATACTTCCATTAGTAGCGCTATTATCTGATTGTCTTAGTGTATCTGTACCATCTTCAAACATATCAAGTTGTCTTGGCGGGTTATTCGTATTTGTGGAAGCAGAAGCTGCATTATCACTCTGCTTAACAGCATCATCTACATTATCGAATAATCCAATTTGTTCAGTAGGAGAAGGCTGAGGGTTTGTATTGCGAACACTATCTGTAGCAGCAACAGTTGCGCTTCTTCTATCGTTATCCATTATTTCTTCAATAGCGGCCCTTCTTGATTGAGATTTACCACTTGGTCCACGAGCAATTTCATCGGCCGTTAAAGAAGATTGTGATCTATTTCTAATAACATCTAATGCACTATCATATGCTTGTGGAGAAATACGGTTGCCGGCCGCTCCATTAAATCTTACGCTAGGATTAATTAAGTCTGCTCTAAAAAGAGCTCCGGCCGCTTCATAATCGCTTAGGCGAACACCATTTTGAATCTTGTTATCAACACGAGCATAAAATGCATTAAGCTCTCGTTGTGTCATATTATCAATATCACTTAAAACAGAATCCAATCTTGCTCGATCTTGAACAGGCTTTGCCATTGTCGGTTGTGTTTCATCTAATCGTTCGATAATACTCTTATCTGGTTTATTAAATTGGTACGCCCTTTGTATTCTTGCATTATCTTTGGCCGCTCCAGGTGTACTTTGATGACGGACAATTGAACTGTCAATATCATCACCAAACTTAAGAACAATATCACCGTTTAAGTTTGGACTTAAGCCTTTTTCCTCTAATAATTTATAATGATCAGGATGTGATGACTTACTAATCATAATACCTGATCCATCAGCAGTATAACGGACATCCTTAACTGCCATCATATCCATTGGAAAATCATCAGTGAAATGAAAGTCAATATTTGGATTAACAACATCATCACGTGATACCATTGTTCTAAAGTCGTCGACACCATTAAAACTTTCACTTATTGACCTAGGGCTAGGTGTATTAGATGTATTAGATGATTGTCTTGAGAGACGATTATCAGCTTCCATTGTAACGTTACCATGCTCATCAAATAATGAACCTTGCTCTGGTGCTTTTGTTTGTACACCACCATTATCGGCCTGTGCTGTTGCCTTGCCATTCTCATCAAATAATTCCCCTTGTTTTGGAGAATCATCTGCATTTCGTGAAGCGCTTGCAGTGTTATCAGTTGCATCACTTGCTTTTGAGGCTTGAGAAGATACGCTAGAGGCACCATCAAAGTAATTAGCTCCTCGTCTTAGTGCATCTGAAGAAGTGGCCAGTGCAGTTGAAGCTCGTCTTTTGGTCGCAAAATCAAGAGTCTTACCAAGGTAGCCATTAAAGGCCGTTGGAATATTATCAAGTTGATTTGCCACACCTCTCATTGTCATAGCAGTAAGTTTATCAGCGGCCCAACCATATGCTTGAACAGCTTGTGCTACTTTTTTACCACCATACATCGCAGTTTTACCTGTTAATTTAGCTGCCATAGAGAAGGCTTTTACTAATTTATTTTTTTGTAGATTAACTACGCGCGGGCCTATTTTAACTGCGAATCCCTTACCTGTTTGAACGATTTTGGCACCGGCAACACCAGCAATCTTAATCGCCTTACCCATTGGAGAAAATAAACGTGACTTTGATACGGCCCTTGCTCCGACCATAATACCTTTACCTGCAACTTTTGCAGCATTGATCGTACCAGCAGTTAATAAACCAATTAGGACTTCGCCACCTACAACGCCGACAATACCACATGCCATATTCAATTTTTGGCCACAAGTTGCACATTCAAAACTTGTCACTGGTTCGACACAAGTATCTTCACCATTTGCATCTTTTTCAAATTTTGCACATGCAAAATTATCATAAATACTTTCAGTAATATAATTTCCAATACCAGTCATTAAATTGGCAAAACCATCTTTTAATGTATTCACTGGATCATCTAAGAGCTTATAAACAAATGATTCTTCAGCAGAAGAAAGTAAGTGGAGCTTGTCTGAAGCTGCATCTTCAGCTTCCTCAGAACCACTAAAGAAATTTCCTATTTTATTGCCAAGCCAACTGAAACCACCAGCAGCGACATCCCAAAAGAATTCCGCTGTACCTATTAAGTTTTTAACAAGGCCATTCCATGCAGTAGAAAGGCAGTTTGTATCAGTAGACTTTGGACATTCCATTCCAAGCTTTTCAGTTATAACGTCGCCAAGACCAAATGAAACAGTACTTGCAGCGTTACAAATTAGATCGTTTACACATTCTGAAGTTGGCTGTGACTTACCCTTACACTCATAAATCTCTTCTAAAACTAGATCCATATCTCTTGCAAGAGTTAGCTGATCCATCACGTTCCAGTCTTGAGTAGCACAAGCATAAAACTCTTCTGCCTCTAAACCTTGAGCGCCATCTTTAATTGATGCGACTTCAAGTGCTAGAAAATCAGGACAATTTATCGCTTTTTCATCGTCACCCAATTTACGCTCAGATGAACTCTCAATACTTTCAACAATACTAGATGGTAGTGCAACAGCATCAGAGCGCCAACGGCCAGATGCATCTGTACAGAGAGACTTAGCGGAAGCTAAGTATAATTGAGTGATTTCAACAACGACTTCATCTGGCACTGAGTTTTCAGCTTGTAGTGATAATTGCGCAAATGAATATGAATTAACAATTAAAGTAAGTTGTAATAATAAACTAGTGAATATTGTTTTAACTGAGTTTCTAATCAAGACTCTCCTCCACGTCTACACGATAGACTTTGAAGGACACTATTAATTATTTGACGATCTGATTTTTCATCAGTCATATTCATTAAATACTTTATGTGGAATACTTCTCCACTACAATTGGCATAAATACTCTTTTCTTCAAAATGTTTTTTAGAAACAATGTATTGATGACCGACAGAAAATGAGCTTATTTTAGGTATAGAATTCTCACGAAATTTTAAAAACTTTACGCTTTCGCCTTCATATTTCTCAACCCAACTAAGTCTTCCTTTCTTATAATCGTCAACTTGAGATTTAATCATCTGGCGATCAAGACTTTTGCTTTTAATTTTAGTTGGTGTAAATGAGATGATACTTCGATGGCCACTTGCATGCTTCTTTGACATAAGAACATATGGGAAGCCTAAGATATTTTCTTTAAAACGCCAGTCCTTAGGAACATCGCCTGTAATGACGGCCTTCTTTGTTTTATTTTTAACAACGAAATTACTTGCAAACGCACTACTTGCCGTTAAATACACAACAGTACAAAAAACAAGATGAATGACGCTTTTAAGGCAAGGCTTTCTCATAGTAGTTTTATCGGTAATTTCTTCTTAATACTTAATAAATATTACTGAAGATATTAATATTATTAGTATGTTATAATAGTACTAAATTTTAGGAAATCCCCTCTTCTGTATTCAATAACTTATACTAATTAGGGTGTGAAAACAGCGGCTTAAATAATTGGCTATGAGTAAAAAGGAAAGATGATGTTAACGAAAAGATCTCAAATTATTGATGAATCCAATCAAGGGCAATACGCACTCAATATCTATGAATTAACACCAGAAAATATTAATGAAAATGCACCGACAGTCTATATACAAGCAAATGTTCACGGCGCAGAACTTCAAGGGAATATGGCCATATTAAAACTTTTAAATCTCTTAGAAGACAAGAAGATTAATAGTAAGATCACCCTAATTCCAAATGCTAATCCTTATGCAACTTCTGTAAAAATGGGAACCTACACTTATGGACGATTCAACCCTATTACCGGTGATAATTGGAATCGCATGTATCTGGACTTCTTCTCACAGTCACAAGGGCAAGGCCTTATAAGTGATGATGAAATCAAGGAGTGCAAATCAAAACAAGATTTTAAAATTCTTATAAAAAATAAAGTTAATGAGTATCGTCGCTATCACCAAGAGTATGGAATAAATGAGAATAAGAACCTCTTTATCACTCTCCAGGAACTTGCCAGTGATGCCGACATTGTCTTAGATCTTCACACGGCCGGAGTTGGATGTCGTTATGTCTATGGCCCAGATTACTTAAAAGAACAAATGAAAGAATTAAACTTTCCATTTAACCTAGTTATTCCTCCAGAATTTGGCGGGGCCATGGATGAGGCAACGTTTTATCCATGGGTAAAATTTCATGAAATTCATAAGAGTGAGAATACATTTGAATCCTACACTCTCGAATTAGGAAGTGAAGAGATCATCGATTCAAAAGCAGGCAAGGCCGATGCGATCAATATATTTAACTACCTAGTTAAAAAAGGCGTTATCGAAGATAAAGAAATAGAATGTCCAAAAAATGAAGCAACATTTTGCTTACTTAAAGACTACAAATCATTCTTTGCACCAAAGTCAGGTTTTGTGGAATACCATAAGTCACCAGGCGAATTCTTTAAGAAAGGTGAAAAGATTATGAGTCTATACCACTTTGATAAGATGGAGAGGCCAGAAGAGGTCATAACCCCTATTTTGGCCCCAGTTGATGGCATCGTCATAAATCATGCCCCAAGTTCAAATGTGAAAAGGGGCATGAATATATTAGAGGCCTTTACAAATTTTACTTCTTAAAGCTAAGCTTAAAGTCTGAAGCCTTACTACCTTCTGGCAGAACAATAAAGTAGCTTCCGTCAGGATTAATACGATACTCTGTTGAGAAATCTTCATTTTCAACTTTTATCGTTGTTGCATTCTTATTAATTCCTCTTACCATTGGGCCATCAAGACGATCTAGGAGAAGCTGCCACCCCAAACGATTATGGGCAACTGTTGGATCTCTTTTATCATAAGATGGTTGAAAGCCATCAGAGCGAGGACTAACCTCAATAACATAAGGGATGACTTGCTCTTGTTCATACATCCAATCAATATCTGATCCATCTACTGAATACAGCGTTTCCCAAGCAGTCCCTGGAGTATAATTTAAAACACGTCCAAGCTCCTTTCCAATTCCCTCTACAACCTCACGATTAAGAGTTCTTTGGCCACGGCATCCATATGGGTAAATAACAAGTTCTGAATAGGCGTGATAAGAAATATTAAAAACTGGTTTTATCTGTGAGACAAAGTTCATAAGAACATTAGTTTCAGGCTCACTTGCGGCCTCACTTCCGCGATATGTTTGTGAGAATTTCCATCCACTTGAACCACGACAAGCATTCCAATTAGTTGGATAGTTTCGGTTGATATCTACACCGTAGCCACCTCGCGCATTCTTGCGCCACATATTCTCACCTTCCCATACTTTGATATTTCCATCAATATTCACAATAGGAAGAACATAAATCTCATTCGAATCTACCCAATGAGTAATCTTTTGATCTTTATTATACTTCGTTAAAAGCTCTTTAATAATGTCTGTCGTTACTTCTGCTGTCATAATCTCACGTGAGTGGTGCATACCATTAAATAAAACAGAAGGCTCACTAACCTCATCTTCATCTACATTATCTGAGATCTTCATTGCATAAATCGAGCGTCCTTCTAGAGTCTCTCCAATCTTGATTTTCTTTGCAATTGTTGGGTATTTTTCAGCATACTCAGTCATAAGCGCTTCAACTTCTACAGAGTTTAAATAGCGCTCATCAATAGAGCTTGTAAGAAGCTCATTTCGAGATTCGTTGATTTTGAAATTATATTTTTTAAATTCAATGAATTCATCTTTCGTTAGGGCCACATCAATTAGCTCATTTTTAATATCCACACCAAGAACATCAAAACCATTTTCTTGCAGGCTTTTTAGAGTTTTAGCGTAATTTGATTTAGCGTTGATGGTAAGTACTTTTGATGCTTTTGTAGAACTGCTATGGGCATAGCTAGTCAGTTGAGACAGCATCCATGCTGCCAAGATAAACTTCTTCATTATAACTCCTCATGTGTTAATTATATAATTATCCGCCATGAGGAGATTTTGCACAAATAGTGTTATTAAATGTTAGAACGGCTTTGAAGAGCGTGTATTCTCTTTTCTAATGTAGGGTGAGAACTAAAAATCTCGGCCATTGTTGTGCCACTAGAGATTTTAAAAGCACTCATATTAGGGTTGCTATTATCAACCATTTTAGTACTTTGTTGCAACTTTCTAAGAGCAGCAATCATTTTCTCACGTCCAGCAAGGCGCGCACTTCCTGCATCGGCCCTATATTCGCGAAAGCGTGAAAACCACATTGTTATTGGCATTGCCAGTAGTCCAAAGACAATATCTAAAACAACAACGAGCATTGTTTGAGCAAAGTAGCCAAGACCAGGTCCTTCATCGTCTTCAGAACGCATAGCATTTGAGATTGCCATAGCAGCTAAACGAGATAAAATCATAACAAAGGCGTTTACCACACCTTGTACAAGTGCCATTGTTACCATGTCACCATTGGCAATATGGGCAACTTCATGTCCAATTACACCCTCTGCTTCATCACGACTCATGGTATGAATAAGTCCAGCAGAGACTGCTACCATGGAATTATTTCGACTTGGCCCTGTTGCAAAGGCATTAACTTCATTTGAGTTGTAAATATAGACTTCTGGCTTCTTAATTCCACTTAATTTAGCGTAATTTGATACAGATTGAGCAACCCATCCGTAATTAGGATCGTTTTCACTAATTTCAGTCATTGGATACATTCTTTTTGCCATAAATTTTGACATGGCCAAAGAAATAAATGATCCAGCAAATCCCCATACAGAACAGAAGATGATAAGCATTTCAAAGCTATATCCACCTTGATTCATATGCATTGGAATCCCTAATAGACTAAGGATGATTCCAACTGTTGCGACAACTAAGATATTAGTGAGAATAAAGAGTCCGACTCTTAACATTGTATTTTACTCCATTAAAAAATAATAATATCGACATAATTATGCCTGAAAGCTCTATACGGTCAATAACAACCGTATTGCTTGACAAAAAATTTACAAAAATTCTCCTGGCCCAATAAAAAATACTAAAGAATTAAGGGATTTAGCCGCAGTTAATTAATGAAGTTATAAAACTTCTCAATATTGAGTCAATAAGTCGGGTTAAATGTTTAATAACAAGGTCCTCACAAAGAATGAGATTATCTGGAACGCAATCATATTTGTTGCTGTAATCTTTACTGCTATTGAGGCACCTTTTTCGTTCATTTTTCAAACCAGATTCAAAAGTGGCAATTAGTGAGTGATCTTATTATTTCAGGACTTTTTGTAGGTGATCTGATTTTTCGTTTTCAAAAGAAACGTGAACAAAATATGAAGTTCACATCTAAAGGCCATCGCTTAAAAATGAATTACCTCAGGCCCTTCAAAGTGAGCTTTCAGTTTACATGAATATGAAGTTTATTCGAAATCTGCCATTCTTTAAGAATTTAACTTCAAGCTGCCTTAAAAAGGTTGCTGGTGCCCTTGAGCAAAAACACTACACCTGGACAAACTATTATCAATATCGGTGAGACAGGAAGTGAGATGTATATCATTGGCCATGGTAGTGTTGAAATAATTCTAAGCGATGGAAACGTTGTAGCAACTCTTCACGAAGGTCAAATCTTTGTTGAAAGTGCTCTCCTACACGACACTAAGAGAAATGCTAATGTTCGCGCTCTTGGATATTGTGAATTATACCGACTCGACAAAGAACAATTTGATGAAATCACAACACGCCACGATGAGCTAATTGATCGTATCTCATCTCTGACCTCTCGTCGCTCAAGTGATCGTTCAGAGCGTCATTCAGCAAGTGTAAAACGCATTCAGCAAAAGCTTAAAGAACAAGACGAAGCTGCGTAATAAAGATAATCTATTGCCTCATTAGAATGAATTACCTTCCTTTAAACATGTTCATTTGTTAGAATATTCTCACTTTTGGAGGATATACTATGTTAGATAATCAAATCGCAAAAGAAGTTATTGACTATGCCATGTTGCGTGGTGCTGACTTCGCAGAGATCTTTATTGATCGCCAAACTTTTGAATCAATCTCAATTAAGAGCTCAAAAGTCGACAATATTGAAAATGGAATTAATTTTGGTATCGGAATTCGACTCTTCTATGGAACGAAAGTACTCTATGGATATACTAATTCAAAAAAGAAAGAAGATCTTTTAGATATTGTTTCTTCTCTTAGTGCAAAAGACTTAAGAGATCCAATTACAACAGCGACAAATTTTAATTTTGAAAAAATTAATCAAGCACACTTCGTGCAAACAGGTCTAAAAAATAATATCTCTCTTGATCAGAAAATACCTCTACTTATGGCCATTGATGAAATGACTCGTAAGCAGACTGATAAAATCACGCAAGTTCCAATTGGAACAACTCAGAGAATGCAAGAAATTGAAATTTTCAACTCTGAAGGTTTACACATTACAGATGAGAGAAATTATATTCGCCTAAGAGCATCTTGTATTGCAAGTGATGGAACGATTCAAGATAGCGCAGGATACTCTCCAGGGGCAATGCTTGGTTGGGAATTCATTCTTGGACAAGACCCAAAGTATATTTCTGAAAAGATGGCAAAGGAAGTTCTAACAAAGCTTAAGGCCAAGCCATGTCCAGCTGGAAAAATGCCAGTTGTAATTGATAACGGATTTGGTGGAGTAATCTTTCACGAAGCTTGTGGCCACCTATTAGAAACAACATCTGTTGCCAAGAAAGCATCAGTATTCTGGGATAAGAAAGGCGAGCAAATTGCTTCTAGTGTCGTTAGTGCTGTTGATGATGGAACAAACCAAAACTATTGGGGATCGATTAATATCGACGACGAAGGTATGGCCACTCAGAAAACACAACTAAT
Source organism: Halobacteriovorax sp. (assembly GCF_048381875.1). Taxonomy (NCBI): domain Bacteria; kingdom Pseudomonadati; phylum Bdellovibrionota; class Bacteriovoracia; order Bacteriovoracales; family Halobacteriovoraceae; genus Halobacteriovorax; species Halobacteriovorax sp. The sequence continues at coordinate 332,294 of NZ_JBLXBP010000001.1, forward strand.
CAAAGATGGAATCCTGACAAACTTTATGGCCGATAGAATGGGTGCTCAAAAAACAGGTCACCCAAGAACTGGTAGTGCAAGACGTGAGTCTTATAAGTATGCTCCAACTTCACGTATGAGAAATACTTATATTGAAGCCGGAAATGATAAGTTTGAAGATATGATCTCTTCAATTGATCACGGAATTTACTGTGCTCAAATGGGCGGAGGATCAGTTAGTCCAGGAACTGGAGAGTTTAACTTTTCGGTAATTGAAGGATATGAAATCAAGAATGGAAAGATTGGAGATGCTGTAAAAGGAGCAACTCTAATTGGAACAGGACCTGATACCCTAACAAAGGTTTCCATGGTTGCTGATAACCTCGATTTTGCCGCTGGTGTATGTGGTTCAATTTCAGGTGGTGTTAATACGACCGTAGGTCAGCCAGCACTTAAAGTTGACGAGATCCTAGTTGGTGGAGGTAAGTAATGAGCACGAAGACAAAACAACAAACACAAAAAGAAATAATTAATAAAACCCTTAATATGGCAAAAGACATGGGATTAAATGACGTTGACGTTATCATCTCAGGCTCTGAGTCTTTTTCACTAAAAGCAGACAGTGGTGAATTAAGTGAGTATAAGAAGGCCAATACAGGTGCCCTTGGTGTACGTGTTATTAAGGATCAAAAGGTAGGTCTAAGCTTTACTGAAGACCTAGGTGATGATGCAATTAAGACTATTCTTGAAAATGCAGCGCAAAATTCGAAATTCTCAAAAGTTGATGAATACCAATTAATTGAAGAAGGTACACAAGTTGATGATATCAACCCTGTGGCAAATATTGAGTATTCACCTGATGCTAATGAGATGATTGAAAAAGCACTTTTTTTAGAAGAAGAAGTTAGAAAGCGTGATAGCAATTGTGAATCTGCTCCTTATAATGGAATGGCCGAAGGTATTTCAAACTTTGCCATTGGAAACTCAAAAGGTGTTCTTTGTACACATCAGTCAAAATCATATACTGCATACACATCTGCTCTTGTAAAAAAGGGTGATAAGAATGCTATGCACTACCTATTTGATTCAAAAAGAGACTTTAGAGAACTAGATTACGATAAAGTAATTAACGGATCTCTTGAAGTGGCCAATAACTTCATCGATGCATCCCAAATTAAAACTGGTGATTATGATGTTACATTTGAAGTTGATCTCTTTGATAATATCATTTCAAGTTTCATGCTACTTTTTAGTGCGAAGGCGGCCATTGATAAATCAAATCCATGGCGTGAGAAACTAGGAGAAATGGTAGCTGATTCAAGACTAACTTTCAAAGATGATCCATTCTTTAAGGCAGGCCATAGTGTTTGTCCATTTGATGGTGAAGGAAAGAAGAAACAGACCAATACCCTACTAGAAAATGGAAAACTTGTTCAATTTCTTCACAATAGCGCTACAGCAAGAGAGCTTGGACTAGAAAATAACTTCTGTGCAACTCGTGGAGCAAAGAGTCCACTTAGTGCGACGACATCAAATTTTCTAATTGAAGCAGGAAAAAATACACAAGATGAGTTCAACTCACGTCGATATGTGGAAATTCTAACGGCACAAGGGCTTCACAGTGGTATCAAGCCAATATCTGGTGAGTTTTCACTGGGAGTTAGTGGACGTATTTGGAATAATGGCGAGATTGAAACTTACTTCAAGGATGTAACTGTAAGTGGAAACTTCTTTAAGATGCTAAGTGAAATTGATCTTATAAGTGATAAAGTTGAAGCATCAAGTGATCACTCACTTTTCACTCCTAAAATTCTATTTAGTAATTTAATGATTGCAGGATCATAACTAGGTGCCATGCACCTTTTGTTACGCATATGCGAAACAAAAGGTGCATGGCACCCTGTTTTTATTCTAATACCTTTGGAAAAACATATAATTGATAGCGTTGCGAGATGATTTGGAATAAAGAGACACCATCTCTTTCCCACTCTTTATCTTGCTTAGAAAGCTGTGCCCTGCGACTATCTTTTTCTTTTAGATTTCTAAGATGATCTTTTAATTGTCCTGCCGTCATTTTAGAGTTACCAATCGTAACAACAGCGTCATCATCCATTTCAAAAAGGCCTTCAGTATCTTCTAAGTTACTAAAGTCTATTAAGCTATCCTCGTTTAGTGCATTTGAACCCACTTTAGTATTAGAAGAAGTGCCAACACCACCCTTACGAGACTTACCATTCTTTAAAGCATCCGGATTTATTGCTTCTTGAGAATATCCTTCTTGTTCGCCACTTGACGATGTATCTTCACCTTGCATTCCTAAGCGTGATCCTCTAGAGCGCTGACTGCTACCGCTACCAAATGTTCCATCTCTAAATGAATCAGAAAGAGAAGATAAAACACCATCATGCTCGGAACGTCTTTCATCTGCTAATTTTTGTAAATTATCAAATTCAGAAGATTTCCCTCGCTTCTTTAGGGCATCCCTCATTAAACCTAGATCCTTACGACGACGATCGTTATTAGAGATCTGTCTTGAAACTCCTCTACTTAGATCTGAAATGGCCTTATTGCTTGAGCCCTTACCAGCTTCAAGACGGCCACGAATAGAAGAGTTGGCCCCCTTCTTATTAGTCATAGCATCTTTAAAATTATTTGTAGCGGTACTAAAACCTGAAAGCCAATTGGTAAACTCACCAAATCCATTATTAAGCTGTATCTGGTCCCATGGCTGCTGAGTTTGCTTTCTATCAAGTTTTGTATTATCAGTAAGACCTTCTTTAACAGTATACCAATAATTATGCATTTTAAGTGCGTACGCAGCTGTGGACGAGAGGTTAGCAAGAGTTTGTCCCATGTAATTATTCATCTTAGCTATAAGAAGCTCAAAATACGGAATGAGTCCTGGAGTGATATAATAATCAAGCTTTGTTACCTTAGGAGCATAGAAGTGATAACGATAAGCATATTGAGCAAATTCCTGTGCCATACGCTTACGATCCGTATTTTCACTCTCAAAGCCATTATCTTCAGATATTAAAGTTGATAAGAAATATCCCTTTGCATGATCGCGATAGTAATTTGTGACTTTATCATCAAGCGGAAAATAATTTAATGTCTTCTCTTTTTGAGCATTAAAACGTATCGGACTTGAAGAGCGATAGCTCGTATTATAATTTGAACTCATATCAGGTAAGAAAGGATCAATTATCCTAAGTGCGACTCCACCTTCTCGTTTGACGTATGTATTTCTGGAGCAAACACCTACGGCAATCTCCTGATTACAGACATCATTTTTTCGCGACAAGAATTTCATACATTTAATTTTGTACTTTTTCCCAACAGTGACTCTAGCAATTTTCCAGCTACTCTTTGTTCGTGGCCCGCAAATATTCTCCGGCCCTCGTTCAGGATCAAGGTCCATGTCAGCATCACTTAAGATTCCCATCACCCCTGTCATGGAGACATTTACGATGCGATTAAATAATGAATTCTTATGAAGACCTAAAAACTTCATAAGTTGCATAATCCAACAAACAGGATAAAGACATTTTCGCGATAAAGTATATTTTTGACCATTATATTTAATGTAGTTCCAATTATATTCTTTTAACCATTGCACAGTATATTCAAAGAGAGCTGTACCATGTGATAGATTTTGTAGACTTGCATCTTCGATGGCCTTAATTTTCATAAGGGCCATATCTCTTAAGAATAATGTGAAATCCTCACCGTGCCCTTTGGCGGTCTCTTTTCTTACGGCTTCAAAAGAAACTTTTCCTTGTGAGACAAATTCATCATAGCGAGAAGTCTTATCACACTCACCACTTCCAATACATGCCGTTACTTTATCAAGAGTTTGTACAAAATAATCATTTTCTCTTTTGGCAACATTATAGCCTTCATTTTTAACAATTTTTGTCCCAACAGAGTTTTCAACAATACTCTCGCTACCACCGGCCTCTTCCACGGACTCGACTTCTTTTTTGTGAACTGTATCAAGATAATCTTTAGAACCTACTTGGTTACAATTTTCTTCATTTTCATCACACACCGTTTTTTCACTATTAATGACATATGAATCATACATCCCAAGCCCATTACAATTAGCAATGTAATTGGCCTCAACATCAGGTTGTAACCAATCCGTAGGACTCATTGGGCCGACTGTATCAACACAGCGACACATCATTTCAAGAGATCTTTTCTTTAGCGTGGAATAAAGTTTATATAGCGAATGCTTATATTTTACGGCCTCAAACCTAACAACATCTCTAATATTATAACGTCCATTTCTATCCTTAGGGTTATTACCATCAAAACCAGCAAGATATTTAGGATCTTTTCTCATATAATAATTAATAATGTTATTTTGAGCATCAGCAGTAATCTTTCCATTATAGAATAAATGAAGAAAGATCTTTTCTTCTTTATCAGGAAGATTATTTAGATAGTTTTGAATTTCTTTTAAAGCTGCCTCACCCACGCTTTGATCAAATTCATCCCAAAGAGGTTTTCCTTTACCAACCATCGATGGATCAAAAAGATCAAGATTATAGCCTCGCATTGAGTTTACTTGAACATTCCAATTATATTCGATGTTACTGGTACCAGTTAAGTTTCCTCTAGCAGCTTCAGCAGTATTATACTGGGATTTAATATGAAAGAAATCTCCTTCATCTTTACCACCAGTTGTATAATCCATAGCAAACATCATCATCATCATTTCAAAATAACTATCTGACTGCTTTGATAGAAAATCACCGAAGAGATTTACACGACATGACTTCATATCTGAGATTGATATATCTTTAAATAAAGGAGAGCTGTCATCCATACCTGAATATAATTTATAGTCAGGGTCTGTTGAATCACCACCTCTTAACATTGAGATATAATCAGCTTCAATAACACCATCATTAATATTAACTTTAATATTATTTACACAATTATCAATCCTAGATTTTCTTCTCGAGGTATTAGGGTCTCCAAGTTGCGTATTCTTATCAATACAGCTATTTAAAGCACTTATATAAGGTGCTTGAAACGATTCAAAGGCACTCTCACTATGTTGAGGGTGTTTTGGATTAGTCTTAGTTTGGTTTCTAAAATCATCTAAGATCTTAGTTGCCTCAGCCTTTTTGCGAGCAACTGCACTTTGGTGATTGGCCTCAATTGTAATTTTATCTGATAATTCTTTAAAACATTCCTGTCTTGGGTATTCATAAGAAAAACCACTATCGCGATCTCTTATTTTAACTGGCTTAGAATCACAATTACTAATTTGTGACTCTAATTGATTCATATAAGTATTAATTTTCGAATTGTTAACACCATTGTCAGTTAATAGCTTTTTCATATTTGCTTTTGCGCTGACAACTGATGTTTTTAATTGTTCACTCCTTTCAACTTCAGCAGCTTGTACACTTGGAATTAATAACTCCATTAAGAAAGCAGGAATTGCTGAAAAAGACGGAATAATTGGAGCACAAACTCCGTTTGAGTTTTTAAATAAAGACTCACAACATTCTTGATTCTTTCCTGGTCGACTTCCAATACCAATACATGAAGAGCATTTATAATTTGCTTTACACGTTTTTGTTTCTTTATCACAACTATTAGAGCAGCATTCAGAGTCACGACGACAGCTTTCTTTATAAGTTTGGCAAGTATTGATATCAGTAACCCTTATCATTCTCTTGCATGAGCCCTCTAGACAATAATCTGAAAAAATAGAACAGTGTTGATTCTTATTCTTAGGAACAAGGCACTTTTCATAAGGACGCTGCGACTGATCTTTCACATCTAACTTAATTGGGAAATCGCATACCAATTTACCACTACATTGATTAGTCGCCGAGTAACAAGCATCCCCAGCATTAAGATACTTCTTTTCAGAATACATATACTCAGAAAGTTTGTGTGCTCTTTTGTTCTCAGGTTCTTTTTCTAATTTAGAATAAATAAGATTTTGAAATTCAGTACTTGATTCAGGCAGTCCTTGCTTAATATATTCAATAACTGCTTTTTTATCTAGCTTCTTTGATGAACCTAGTAATTGTTTAATCTTAGGGATTTCACTTTTTTGAATTGATTTAAAATTATTCCCATAGACACTGACTTGTGAAACAAGAATGAGGCTAAGAAGTATAGTGAAAATATTATTGAATTTTGAGCGAAGCATAAGTTTCCTCTAGTGGCCTCTCATTAATTTTTATTAAGAGGCATCATTATTTCATATACTTATTTTATCGGAAGAATGAGTTCATTACTCAAGTGTATTGTAGGATATTGAAATCAGGTAAGATTTTCGAGATTTTAATAGCTTATGTGTGCCAACTTAATGACACACATAAGCATATAATCAACAACTTAGAAAGGTATTAAACTTTTTTGATGGCCTCATCAATCATGGCCTTACGAGTTGCTGCATCTTTCCAGCGATCTTGTGCATCAGGGGCCAATTTATGAATTGGATCAAAATAAGTGAAAACTTTATCTGGTTTAACGTATGGTGCACGCCAAACAGAGATACCATTTTCTTGATCGTAGTATTCATAAGAAGCAACGTGACGCTTTCCACCACCACCAGGTAGGTCACAGACAAAAGTTGGAGTATTAAATCCAGCTGTTGTACCACGAACTGCTTTTTCCAGTTCTTCACCTTCGCCAAGAGTTGTTCTGAAGTGTTCACATCCTGGCACCATATCGTGCATATAAACATAGTATGGTTGAATATTCATATAACCAAGTTTACGAGTTAGAAGTACCATCTCATCAACATGGTTATTTACACCTTCTTGAAGAACTGCTTGGTTACGAACTAAGATTCCTTCACTGAAGAGACGGTCCATGGCCATTTGAGACCACTTCGTAATTTCAAGCGGTGAAGAGAAGTGCGTATGAATTACCATTTGTTTTCCAAAGCCAATAGCAAGCTTATGAACCTTAACTAATGCTTCCATCCACTTATCATCTGTAAGAATCTTTTGAGGGAAAATTGCAATTCCCTTAGTAGCATAACGAATACGTCTAATGTGAGGTATCTTTAATAAATTCTCACCAATGTATTGGATTTGTTTTGGGTTGAGCATGAAAGCATCACCACCGGAGATAACAACGTCTTCAACTTTTGGATGTTGAGCAAGATATGCAAATACATTATCCCAATGCTTTTGATTTGCTCCATAAGACTCTTTTTCAACAGACTCTGTAGAGCCACCAATAACACGTGATCGTGTACAGTAAGAACAATATACTGGACAAATCGTTAGCGGAAGAAAGAGTACCTTATCAGGGTAACGATGTGTCAGCATCGGCACTGGCGAGTCAACATCTTCACTAAGAGAGTCTGCCATATGCATAGGGTGATCTTCTAAGAACTGAGAGCCGATTGGTAAGAATTGTTTTCTTAGAGGACAATTCTCAGGATCGTCCCAATTAATAAGTGCAAAAACGTAAGGAGTGATTCTGATATTCATTGGAGTTATTTGTTGGCCTTTTTGTAGGTCTTCAAAAAACTCTTTTGAGATTTTATCACCTAGTACTTTTTTGACTTGGTCAATTTTACGAATTGAGTTTTTCAGCTGCCATAAGTGGTCAGAAAACTCTCCTCTTGTAACGCCTGCCCATGCAGGAATCTTTTGCCAGAAATCATCATTTCTAAAATTGCGATGTTCAAGATCTGGTATCTTTGAATGATCAATATTAGTCATATAAAAAATCCTTGAATGTAATTTGTAATATTATATCTCAAAATATTGCTTTTTAGGAAACGCTAATCGTGTCATTATAAATATATGGAAAAACCTAATTTAGACTTCAAGACAAACATTTTAGAGAATGTAACTAGACAGATATCGACAAAAGACGTCAAAAGCTTTCTTCACGCCCAAGGCTACTATCATGGAAAAGATCGCTTCATGCAAATGGAAATGCTTAGACTAATTGCACAAGGTCGCCTATGTGAGTGTTTAAAAGATACAGAGGAAACATTTGCTATTGATAAATATATGCGTGAATTAGGAATAGACTATTTTGCGAGACAAGAGATAGACAATCTTGATGAGAAAACGTCTAATCTACTCAGCTATTATGTTAATGGAGTAAACAAGGCCATGAGCGAGGGCCTACCATTTGAGTTTAAGCTTCTCTCACACACGCCTCAAACTTGGCAAATTAGTGACACAATACTAACAATCAAGGCCATGAGCTTCCTCGGCCTGGCCCAAGGTCAACAAGATCTTGAAAAGCTTATTATACAGCTTCTTCAAAATACAAATCACCAAGATAAGCAAACACAAGATATTAAAATAGAAAGAGTAAAGTCCCTTGCTAAGGGCGCTCTTGATACTATTAGTGATAGTGAGATCAATCTTTTACAAAAAGTAAAAATATATAATCCACTAATTCCTGAAAGTTATGAGTTTTTAAAATTTATCCCTAAAATTCAAGCTTCTAATAATTGGGTATCAAATAAAATGGGCCACGCAATACATGCATGTGATCCTCATTTAGAATGCAATCGCCTACCGGCCATTTGGTATGAAATGAAAGCAAATATCCAAAATGTTGGAAATTTCTTTGGTATTACTATGCCTGGTGTCCCAGGGTTTGTTATGGGAAGAAGTGATGATACTGCTTTTTCTTTTACTTATGGTTTCATGGATATGGTGGATCATTTTATCGAAGAAGTACGCGATGGAAAGTATCGCTTTGAAACGAACTTTTTTGATTTTAAAGTTCGAAGAGATATTATTAAAAGAAAGAATAAAAAAGATGTCGAAATTTATATTAAAGAAACACATGCTGGTTTTCTAGAGGCAGACAGTGAAATAAAAAATATCAAAGATGGCCACTATTTATCAATGGCATGGTCATGTCGAAAAAGAGGTGGCGCAAAAACTCTTAAGGCAGTTCTGGATATCTTTCATGCAAAAAATGTTGATGATTTATTTAAGTGCGTTTCAGATATAGCAATAAGTTGTAACTGGCTTCTATCAGATTCTGAAGGAAATATTGGCTACCATCAATCAGGAGTCCTACCTAAGAGAAACTTTTCAGGACTGTATCCAATTGAAGGATATTTTAAACAAAATATTTGGCAAGGCTATTACGAGGGTCATCAGCTTTATCATTTTAAAAACCCTAATGAAAAAATTATTGCAACGGCCAATAATAGGATTCAAGATGAACACTTCCCTACTGCTATAAATGCACCAATGGCCTCATATCGTAAAGATAGGGTAACTGAGCTTTTAGTAGAAAATCAAAAGCATTCAACAGATCTTTTTAAACAGATGCAAGGTGATACTTTTTCAAGACAGGCCGACCTTTATATTAATGTTTTTAAGAGTGTATTTGAGGAATCAGATCTTGGAAGAAAATTAATTAACTGGAACCGTAATTATGATGTAGATAATAAAATTGCGCCTATTTTTGAATCGTTTTATAAAACACTTCTAAAAACGTTCTTTAGTGATCACTTACTTGGAAAGCAAGTAACGACATATTGTATGGATGAGACATCAATTATTGCAGACTTCTATGGTTTATTTGATCGTATTTTTCTGACAAATGATATTGACCATATTTGGTTTAAGGATACAGCAGACAAGGATACATATATTGCTAAGGCCCTTAAAGAATGTGAGCAAAGGCAAGCTGATACCCGCTGGGGAGATATCAATCGCTACAAAATGAAGCATATTCTCTTTGACGGAAAACTACCGTCTTTTCTAGGCTTTGATGTTGATAATATTGAAATCCCAGGAAATCGATCGACAATTACTCAGGGTGCTGTCTATGAAGCTCATGGAAGAACAACGTCATTTGTCCCTTCATGGAAAATGGTAACCGATCATCGCAATCACGATGTCTATACAGTTCTACCAGGAGGACTAAGTGATCGCAGATTTTCAAAGAACTATAAAAGCGACCTAAGTAACTGGATTCATGGAAAATATCGACAGAATTCAATTGTTTAAAATCTAAACCTAATATGTAAGCTTTACAAACTTAGGCCTACAATTTTCTTTTTTTGCTATAAATGACTCTATGAAATCATCAAAGCAAAATCGATATATTGTTGGGCCAATACTACTTATCCTAGTTAATACTTTCACTCTAGCAAGTGACACTTATAAGAATATGCTAGAGAGCGAATTAAAGTCTTTTACAACAGATACTGAAGAGATTTCATATAGAACAACATTCACTCCACGCTACGTATTGAAGTACCATGAGAGAGTCAAAATTGTTGAAGAATATCGTGAGCTAGAAAGAACGTTGACTTCTAGAGATCATGAGATTGAACAAATTAGAAAGTACGTAAAAAAGAAGAATTACCTTAAGGCGCTAAAGGCCATTGATTATAAGATTCAAAAATATAATACTGCAATTAATTTAATGAATTATTTGATGATGAGTGGAGATAACTTTATTGCTGCACTATCTGATGACTTTGAAGATATAAATTATGATTCAAAAGCATTTGAAAAACTCTTTAAGTCAGTAAAAAAACAAATGCAGTATAACTCTCGTTATTACAAACAAAGACGTAATGACCGCCATTCACATACAGGCTTTGATAAATATGAACTAAGAAATCTTAGAAATCCTACAATATTTGACTTTAATGAGTTGAAAGATGAAATAAACTCACTTGCAAAGAATACGAAAGATAAAGAAATTGTTGAAAAGATATTTGACGGGATTGAAGAATTTCAAGGTGAAATCAAGGCCTTTAAAACATTAAAGAAAGAAACTGAATGGAATGCTGGAAGATATACAATATTCTACGGTATTAAAGAGTTTATTTTAAAAAGTTTAAGCTACGTTGCCCTACCGATGAAGCATGCAATAAAAGAAGAAGAGCTTCAAAAGGTATCTGACAGAGAATTTCAACCAGGTGATATCGGAGCGATTCAACGATATGGGAAACTATCAAATTTAGTATTTAAAGGAAATTGGACCCACGGCCTAATTTACATCGGTGAATACTCGAAGTTTTCAAATTACTTTAATGCGGATGAAGAAACCAACGAATTATATGCACAAAAGTGTATCGACCAAGGACTTAATTGCAAAAATTATCTTAGTTACTTACATGCGAAATTTCCTGACTCAATGAAGGAATATAAGAAAAGTGAAGAAGACGGTAATCCATATGTAACACTTGAAGGCCTAAAGCCTGGGGTTGTCTTTATGGAATTAGGTCCTTCGATGGCATGGGATAACCTAGTTATCTTAAGGCCAAATTTAAAAAAGAAGGATAAGGCCCTAGCACTTGAGAGAACATTTTCAAGCATTGGTAAGAAATATGATTATTCATTTAATGGAAATTCATATTCTCGATTTGTATGTACTGAACTAATTCAATACTCATATGAATCAAATCCACATGAGGATAAAGAAGGTATTGATTGGGATGTAAATATTGTCATGGGGCGACCTGCAATGTATGGTTTTGATCTTGTGCAAACGTTTATCAATCAAGAAGAAGATAAGAATCGTCCAAAACAGCTTAGTTTAGTGCTATTTATGAAAGGTCTAAAAAAGAAAGAAATTAAGCGCTCATTAAAGGAGCCAGAATTTGGAACGGCCAAGAGAGGAACAATAAAAGAATTAAAAGATACTCTATAAGAAAAGGCCGCTTATGCGGCCTTTTTTATTTGTTATTTTAAAACGAAATTTGAAGGAAGTGGTAAAACAGATCCTTTTATATAGATCGGAGCACGACGAGACTTCTCTCTTACTTCTACTTCCATATCAGCTACATCTTCCTTAGCTGAAGCAATGGCCTTTGATAGAGAAATATCTAAAGAAAGTATTGCTGCACGCTGTGCACGTTCAGAATTTACAACACCACCAGTCTTAACTTTACCAGCTAGAAATGACTTCGTATCAACTGTTTCCATAATGATCTTTTTAACATCAACAGGCTTTAAACTTGGATTGATATCAAGAATCTTTCCAGCAACACCAGCTACATAAGGAGCGGCCTGTGAAGTTCCAGAAACTTTAATATACTTATTACCTGGAGCACTTGAAAGAATACCAACGCCTGGAGCTGCTACATCAACCATCTTCTCACCATAATTAGAAAAAGATGCAAGTGATGAATAATCAATAGTTGCCGCTACTGATAATTCATTATCACCTTGAATATTAGTTGGTGATGTTGGGTACTCATCATTGTTAAGTCCATCATTACCGGCAGCAAAAACAAATAAAGTATTTGGTGCTGCTTTTAGCATTGATTGTGAATTATCAACTAAAGCATTAACAAAGTATTTAGCATAATGCTCTACTGTCTCAGGATTTGGTTCTTTTTTAGAAACAGTTTTCATAACAGTTTCAACAATCATTTTTGCTTGTGGGAATCCCGTACCAAATGATCCGTTAGCAACCTTAGCTCCGTGATCAGATACATAGTAAGCAATTTCATTGAAAGTACCAGTCTGAGCTTTAGCAAGAGCATCGATTGCTCTTTTTACAAGAAAATCAATAATTCCCTTATCTTGGTTAAGTGAAGCAATTTCTTGTCCTGGAAGTTTTACTTCTGTTGGAATAAGTTTTACAGCTAAGATTTTTGCATCATCAGACTTTGTAGCACTAATTCCCGCTACGTGAGTTCCGTGCATAAAGTTACCGTAAACAGTCATACGCTTAATAAAGTCTTCATTTTTAATGATTGACCTCATCCAGTCTAATTCTTCAGGAGTAATTGTCCCACGCATCGACTTTTCTTGTAACTCGAAGAACTTAACCATATCGTCATTTAACGTTCCAAGATATTTGTAATCAATTACCTGATTATTAGATTCAGCAAAGTTCCAACCATAAACATCATCTTGGTATCCATTACGATCTTCGTCTCTTTGGTTACCAGGAATTTCTAATTGATTAATCCAGGCCTTTGGAGCAATCACTTCGTGTTGCATATCTGTACCTGAGTCAATAATAGCGATTGTTGCTGCTGAAATTTGAGATGTTACAATGGCCGCTGCCATTATCTTTGATAAGTATTTCAAAATCTCCTCCATTGAGTATTTTTGCATAAATATAGTCTAATCTATATTTTAAAAGTATATTCTATGATGTAAAGCTGCTTTAGCAAAAGATCTGACAACACAACGTTTAAACGGTGCACAAACAAAGGTATACAAATGAAAAAATTTAATATTTTCGCCACAGATATAATCCAAGGTCCCCTTTATGAGAGGCTTAAGAAAGATGGTCATAAACTTACAGTTTGGAATCGCAAAGAAAATGGCCCTCTCACAAGTGAGAAAATGATAGAAAATGCTAATGACTCTGAAGTGATAATTTCAATGCTTAGCAATACAATCGATGCCTATATTTTGGCCCAGCTACCTAAGTTAAAACTCATCACTCAATATGCTGTTGGCTTTAATAATATTGATATTAAATATGCTCACTCTAAAGAAATCATTATTTGTAATACGCCAAATGTTTTAACTGAAGCAACGGCCGAATTAGCAATGGTACTTATGCTGGCCGTTGCAAGAAATTTAGAAGCTGCAAGAAAGAATGTTCTTAATAACGAATGGGAAACATGGGAGCCTTCAGGGTTTATTGGAAATTCTCTATTTAAGAAGAAACATGGAATCATTGGTGCAGGAAGAATAGGAACTCAATTGGCAAAAATGTGTAAGGGCGCCTTTGATCAAGAAATTTACTACACTGGCCCAAATCGTAAAGATGAAATTGAGTCCAGCTGCGATGCTAAATATTTAAGTTTAGAAGAATTGGCACAAGAATGCGATATCATCTCAATTCATTGTCCATATAATGAAGAAACCCATAAGCTAATTGATAAAGAGATATTCGCTCTTTTTAAAAATAACATTATTCTCATAAATACAGCACGTGGAGAGATCATCGATGAAGAAGAGCTCTTCTCATTCTTTGAAAAGCACAAAGAAGCAAAGGCCGGTCTTGATGTTGTGTGTAACGAGCCATTAAAAGCAGACTCTCCTTTGCGTAAGTTAGACAATGTGTTCATCCTCCCCCATATTGGCTCCGCCAACGACGAGGCGCGCTTAAATATGGCCCAATTAATTTACGACAATATTTCTGCGTTCAGTAAAGATGAAGAATTAAAAACAAGAGTTTAGTTTTGTTTACTAAAATTAAGCTGAAGATTTCTTGATAAATTTATACATTATATTCATGAATATAAAGGAGCTATTCATGAAAAAAATATTAATCATAGATGATGATCAAGAAATTCGAGACCTACTGCGTGCATTGCTGGAAAGTAATTATAATATTATTGATGCCAGCAATCAGGATGAGGCCATAGCAATTGCTTGGCAAGAAAAACCAGACTTAATACTCTTGGATATCTTATTACAAAATGAATCAGGATTTGAGATTTGCTCACAATTGAAAATGAATGAGGAATTAAAAGATGTTCCAATTGTCTTTATTTCTTCAAAGAATAATGTCAACACAAGAGTTACTGGATATCAATTAGGAGGTATAAACTTCATCAGCAAGCCGTTTGAGCCTTCTGAAGTTAAGAGTATTATTAATACGACACTAAAGTCGGTCAATAATGAAAATGCCATGGAAGTTATAAACTATCGTGACATCGCTCTAAATGTACCTTCTCAAGAAGTTAAGATCAAAGGCCATCGCATTCATTTTACGTCTTCTGAATTTAAGATCATTCATCTTCTACTTAAGAATGAACAAAATGTTCTCGCAAGAGAAAAAATCCTAAACCATATTGCACCAGACAATCATAAAGTGAATGACCGCATGATTGACACGTATATTAGTTCCATCAGAAAAAAGATTAAGGATTCTAATTATATTATTCGCAGTGTTTATGGTGAGGGTTACAAGATTCAAGAAATCTCTGCATAGTGCAGAGATTTCATTTCTAACTAACTAATACAAAAGCCTGTTTAAAGAAATTTAATTAAAATTTAGACTACTTATCCTAAATTTGACTCATGACTCAATTATACTGAGTGTATGAAAAAGCACATCATGGTTATTGACGACTGCTACGAAACCGCCAAGCTCCTTGCCACTAGCCTGCAAAACACATTTAGCTTTCATATCAAGTATCATACTAACCCATTCAAGGCCATTGAGGATATTAAAACTCTAGCATTACTTGGTGATGATAAACTCTATATCATCTGTGATTACATGATGCCTCAAATGGATGGTATTGAATTATATGATGAGATTTCAATTCTGGATAAGAATATTAGCTTTATCCTCTTAACGAATGAGAATGATAGCCAGGTAATTGAAGAGGCAGCAAGAAAAGGAATCGACCTCTTTCTGTTAAAACAACAGGGTTTTGACGTTATTATTAATCAGATAAATAAGATCATTAACGACGACAGCACTCTAGGCCATGAATTGATTGAGGTATTTGAAGTCACCGACATAGTACGAGGTTTTAAGATCGTTGAAAAAGGCTTTGGGCATTTGAAATTAATCTCAAAAGAAGAAATCCCTCGTAATGCGATTATAAAGATAGGTACAGGTTCAAACGATAATGATATCTACCGAGTTAATAGCTGCAAGATAGTTAATGATAAAATTGAAGTTGACTGCTCACTACTTACCTCAGAGGCACCGGCAAGACATCTTAGAGCTGCTTAGTAAACTTGTATCGATGAAAAATAACAACGGCCATGATAAAGAAAAGGCCAATAAGTGTTCCATTTCCGCCTTGGCCACCACTTACATCTTCAATAGTCCCACATGCTCCGCCACTTTTGTTACCAGAAGAAAATCCATCATTTAAGGCAGCTGTACCACCAACAAGGACCGGATCTTTATAACTAAAGTTAGCATTAGGAGTTGTGTTATAAGCAAGGGAGACAGCTTCATATGGATCCACAGCACCTTTAGAACAACTCTCTTTGTCACAATAATATGAAACAGCTGTTTGAGTAATAATTTGTCGAACTTGATCTGGATATAGGCCTGGATTTGCTTGGTAAATCATTGCAGCTGTTGCAGAGATAAAACCTGCGGCCATTGATGTTCCATTCATACTAGCAAATGACTCAGTACTTGGTGTGGTCTGACCACTATTTACTGTTGATAAAATCCCATCTCCAGGGGCAGCAATATCAACAATGCTACCAAAGTTTGAATATGTTGAACGACTTCTTGATTGATTAACAGCACCGACTCTTAGAACACCTCGACAATTTGCAGGGGTATAAAATGTTGCATCTGAATTTGAGTTTCCTGTTGCAACAACCACTACTGCACCTTGAGACTTAGCAAAGTCAATCGACTCTTGCATATAACGACTACAACTTCCGCGGGCCCCTAAAGACATATTAATAACTTTTGCAGGGTTTGGATTTTGGCCAGCTCCTCTCACACTTCCACCAGCGGCCCAGCGTACAGCATCTGCAATATCAGATGTTAACCCACCACATGCACCTAAAACTCTTACCGGAAGAAGATTGATTCCTTTTGCGGCACCAACAATACCGTAGTTATTATCAGAGCGAGCGGCAACGATTCCAGCGATATGAGTCCCATGCCATGTTGAAGAACTTGAGCCTGCACTACAAGTGCCAGAATTATCACCGAAGTCCCCTTCATCACTTGGATCACTATCACGGCCTCCACCGTCGCGAGAATTGGCACCATCGGAGATCATGTCATAGCCTGCCACAACATTTTGGTTAAGTTCAAAATGTGATGTGATACCAGTATCAATAATGGCCACTGTTATATTTGGTCCACCGTCGGCCAATGCATATTCACGAGCATGATAGAATGAATTTGAAAGATAATTATTGAAGTACCATTGGTTAGAATAATAGGTATCATTATACTCACCGTAGTGAGCAAATAGTCTCCTATCCTCTTCCACATATTCAATATCGCCTGAAATAGAAAAGCTTGCAAAGCTTGTTGCAGGATTTGCGATTGATGTTTCGCTTGAGCCATCTTTATATTTAACAATATAATTGGCCGAAAGATTGGCCGCGAAACTCGCGGCCAGAGCAAGTATTAAAAAGCGCATACTCATCCTTGAGTCTTTGTGTCGGTCATTCGACTATCACTAGCATCCTGCCGGTGACATGCTTATATATAAGCACGAACCGTGCCAATTGTTCATTTTAAGATATCCACTACATACAAAGATATGCTGTCAAAATGAACCACATTAGGGCCAATGTGCTTACACAAAGGTGTCATCTTTGTGACTTAAATAAAATTAAATTTGGATAATAAAGGTTAATTAGGATTCAATAAGAGTGACTTTCCATCTGCGATTGTCAGGGTCCGTAAGAAAGAAAAACTGGATTCCTTCATGGACAAGAATTTCTGGTGAGCGCTCACTCGATAATATATTTAGATCTTCACCTGAGCTTTCAAGACGGTAATTTACAAACTCCACCTTCTTTTGCAGCTCGATTAATTCATCTTGAGTGCTAACGATAAAATCAAAGACAATATTATTTCCAACTTGAGCAAGCTTTGGCCTTTCAATGACGAGAAAGCGTATTTGATCGTTATAGAGAACAATAGAGTCAGATGCATTTTCTATTTCTAAGTCAAATACATCACTTAAAAAAGATGATGTAAGATGTGCATTTGAACTGAATAAAATGACCTGACCGAGTTTCATTCTTTAATTATTACGGCGACTTTCGATATCGTCAATAATGGCACCAATTTTTAAAACTGACTCTCCATCACAACCATCTTCTTCACAATAAACAACACGATTACATTGCTTCTCAGTGTCCCAAATAAGATCATCATGGCCACGAATTAAAAGCCCTACCATCTCATGTGTTTTCTTATCAAAAACAGGGCCACCGCTATTGCCACCAAACGCATCAAGATTTGTATTGTAGAAAAGCTCATCATCATAGCGAACAAAACCATTAGTTGAATAACGAGATAGGAAACCATTAGGGTGTCCAATCATATAGACTTCATCACCATTTTGAAGTAGGTCTTTTTTTATCTTAACTGGCCTACGCCCACCTTCTACATTACGATCTAATTCGATAAGTGCGTAATCAAAAGTCTTATCTCTTGTTTGATGATACGCTAAGATCTTACTACAGTGATAGACTTGGCTTTTAACAAAGTATTGAACCTTATTTTTAGATCCTAAATCGGCCCTTGCATCAAAGACAAAGCTTTTTCGATCACATGCTAATTGATAATTTTGAATACAATGAGCTGCTGTTAAGACAGTCTTAGGTCCAACTAGTACAGAGCTGCACCCACCATAGGCCAAGTCATTTAGAAACTCGTTTTCACCTTCACACATTTTGGCCTTTTTAAAGAAATTCTGTCCCTTAGCACTATATAATTTACCATCTAGGATTTCATTTAAACTGAAGCGATTAACCATAAGAGCTGTCGCATGTGCACCATTTTTTACGTCCTGAGATAACTCACCTGTCGTATCAGCAATATCTAGCTCACCGTAAATGGCCTTATCTAGATGCTTAAAAAACGAAGCAGCACCATTAGCAACAGATGCATTTGAATTAAGAGTTAAAAAACAAAGTAAAGCTGTGAAAATGTAATTAGATAATCTCATAACCGCCCTTAAAATAATCGTAGACCAGTTATAGGACAAATTTGGTTCAAAAACTATCTAATCTGTAATATTTCCAGCCTCATGTACACGAAAATACAGCTGTTTTACACCATTTAGGCGTGTTTTAAGACGTTTTAGATATTTCCAATGAAACTTTTCGCTAGCAGTGTGTATATCCGTCATTTCATCTTCATTGCCTTCAAGCCTTACAAGATGTTGTAGAAATGACTTCTTCGAGATGCCAATAAGCCAATTTTCATGAATATCTTGGATCTTGTGGATATTTTCTAATAATTCTAAGTTCTGATTTAAAGTTTTAGAAAACCCAAAGCATGGATCAAGAATTAAGCGATTCATATCGAAATTATGCTCGTTTAAGAAAGCAATCTTAAGATTGAAAAACTCTCTTATAGAATTAAAGTCTAGGTTCTCGTTGAGATAATCCATGTGAGAACTTGCTAAACTTCGCTTAGGTGCGAGATTATGACAAAGTATATAGCGCATCTTAGGATACTTTTTTAAGAGGGCCAGCCCTTCCTTATCAATGGCCCCAGAAACATCATTCCAAATGACTTCACTAAAATGATGGCCATACGAGTGCATGAACTCTTCCATTGTTTCAACTTTATAAGTGTCAATCGATATGGTTTTAAAGGCCTTAAGACGATCTAAGTGCTGTGAGATATAATCATTAAGTCTTTGCCATTCTTGCTTAAAAGAGATGGCCTCATTAAAAGCGGCCGTACTTTCAGCGCCAATATCAAGGCCATATTTTGCTTGCTGGAATTTTTCAAGTTGGCCGATTTGAAAATCATTATTGAGATTTCTATGGCCGTCAGAGAATGAATTAGGGGTAGCGTTAACTACCCCTAAAAATAAAATATTTGTCATATTTAAAAATAAACTATGCTAGTTTTGGATCATCGATAGGCTTATTGACAGCATCAGACTTCTTTTCTTCTGAAGCCTCTTCTTTTTCTCCAGAAAGTGTTGAAGAAGACTTTGAAGACTCTTCATCAATAACTGGAACACCAATATCCTTACCGGCAACAAGATCATTGATCTGATTGATATCAAGCGTTTCCCAAACAACAAGCCCTTCAGCTAAGCGGTTTAAGGCATCACGATTATCAGTTAGAATCTTCTTTGCAAGCTTATAATTCTCATCTAGGAAGCGGTGAATTTCTTCATCAATATCCTTCGCTGTTGCTTCTGAGTAACCTACACCTTCACTTGGTGCAGTTGAACCAAATGGAGATGCGCCTGGTTGAGAGAAGTTTCTCGGTCCCATCTTCTCACTCATCCCCCAAGAACAAACCATGCTAGAAGCAAGTTGTGTAGCTCTTTCGATATCATTTGAAGCACCATTAGAAATTTCGTTAAATACGATCTCTTCTGCTACACGTCCACCCATTAGGAAGGCAATATAGTTTTCAGATTTTTCTAATGTCAGGTTGTGCATATCTTCATCTGGAAGAGTTTGTGTAACACCTAGAGCTCCACCACGAGGCATAATTGATACCTTGTGAATTGGATCTGCTTTAGGAAGATTAAGTCCCACAAGAGTGTGACCAGCTTCGTGATATGCTGTAACTTTCTTCTCAAAATCAGAAAGTACCATCGACTTTCTTTCAGGCCCCATAAGGACTTTATCTTTAGCTTGTTCAAAATCAATCATTTGAAGAACTTTCTTACCATAACGAGCGGCAAATAAAGCGGCCTCATTAACAAGGTTTGCAAGGTCAGCACCAGTAAAGCCTGGAGTACCTTTTGCAATAACTTCAAGATCAACATTTGTATCAAGAGGTGTCTTTCTTGTGTGAACTTTAAGTATTCCAAGACGTCCACGAACATCAGGAGGTCCAACTGTTACACGACGATCAAAACGACCAGGACGTAGTAGGGCCTTATCAAGAACATCAATTCTATTTGTCGCAGCAATTAGAATAACACCTTCATTGGACTCAAAACCATCCATTTCAACAAGAAGTTGGTTTAGTGTTTGTTCACGCTCATCGTGTCCACCACCCATACCGTGTCCACGGTGGCGTCCAACAGCATCAATCTCATCGATAAAGATGATACATGGAGCATTCTTCTTACCTTGTTCAAAAAGGTCACGTACACGAGAGGCACCAACACCAACGAACATCTCAACAAAATCAGAACCTGAAATTGAAAAGAATGGAACACCTGCTTCACCAGCAACGGCACGGGCCATAAGTGTTTTCCCTGTCCCTGGAGGACCTACTAATAAAACACCTTTAGGGATTTTCCCGCCAAGGTTAGTATATTTCTTTGGATCTTTTAAGAAGTCCACAACTTCGGCCAATTCTTCTTTGGCCTCTTCAACACCTGAAACGTCTTTGAATGTAACCTTCTTATCATGTGGTGATAAGAGACGTGCTTTTGATTTCCCGAAACTCATGGCCTTTCCACCACCAGCTTGAAGCTGACGTAAGAAGAAGATCACAATGAGGAATAAGAAAATCATTGGTCCCCAGTGTAGTAAGAAAGTTGTGAAGACATTTTGTTTTTCTTCCGCTTCATACTCTGGGTAGATTCCGTGTGACTCTAAAATTTTAAAAGTTTCTGTACCTGTTGTCCCTGTTGTTTCAAACCAAGCACCTTGCTCATAACCATCTTTGAATTTACCAAGAATCTTATCCTTTCCCTTAAGAACGACTTTCTCAACGTGCTTACTCTTGATTGCGCTAACGAAATCAGGATAAGTCACTGGCTTATAAGTCTGTCTGCTCTCTGAAGAGATCTTTGCGATTGCCGCAAACATGAGGATTAAGATGATCCAAAGAAGTAACGTTTTGTTTTGTCCTTTCATTAAAATCCTTTTTAATTTACTTTACTCATAAATTATTTAAATACTTACTATTTGTTCACAATACTGTTTCTAAAAAATAAAGCTATATTGTAACCTCATAGTTACTAAAATGGTATCATTTTAGTGAGTGTCAAGCCTAGTTATTTAAAGCCACACTAAAACTTTACCGGCTTTACGCCATGAGTAATGAACTGGTTGTTTAATTTCCGAAAAAATTTTTCTTAAAGTTGAGTTCTCTAGTGGAGTTTTCTTGAGACTATGCTTTGCATTAGTATTATTTGATAAGAATGGAACACCTTCAGGAATCTGCGTAGTTTTGTCGTTTAAGAATTCTAATTTACAACCCTTTTTAACAACGGCCAAATAAGGACCAAAAGCATAGACCCTAATTCCACCAGAAAAATCTAATGGCCCAAGCCTTGGACTATTAATTAGTCCCTCTAATTCATTAAATTGTTTGTAAGTCTTTCCTCGTGTTGTTGAAGCTTGAGATAAAATAGTTCTTTTCAAATTCTCATCAACACACCCGTGGTGTTTAATAAGGATCCCCCACTTTCTTTTAATGATCTTATAATTTTTGTTCTCAAGCCCTTCCTTTATCTTTTTCATGCGATTCATGCGCTCGCAATAATGCTTAAGGTAGCCAGGCCAACGAGATGTGATTGATTCTTTTACAATCTTTCTAATGTGATTACGCTCAAAGCGTATATCTTCATTTGAATAATCTTCTAGCCAAGTGAGCTTGGCCAATTTGGCGTATTTTAGAATATGTTTTTTTGAAAAAGCAAAAAGCGGCCTATACACTCTCCCGTTGCGGTATGGGATGCCTAGATCAATATCTTTTCCTTGAGACTTAAATTGCTGCAGTAGAGACCACTCAAAGCAATCATCTAAGTGATGGCCCGTAACGAGTAACTCATCATTTTCTAAATCATTCTTTAAAATGTCATAGCGCAATTTTCTGGCCTGTGCTTCAAAGTTTCCATCATTAAGACTTAGCTCTACTTTGAGAGACTTCATCGGGATCTGATACTTATGAGCAAAGTTTCTTACAAGATGCCTTTCGGCCCTAATCTCTTCTCTTGTCCCATGGTCAACATGTATAAGTCTAACGTTGGCCCCGGCCATTAGAAGTAAATGCGTTAAGGCAATAGAATCAAGCCCACCACTACATGCCACGACTATAGGGGCCGAAAAATCAAAGTTCATCTCTTTGTTGAAACGGATGAAATGAGCAAGCATTTGCTTGGCCTTTTGTGGCAACTGTTTTTGTTTAATCTCTCTTAACGACATGATAATTTACAAATTCCTTAATATTAACTTAAATATAATATTGACAATTAACTCGCAAGTCACTAATATCCTATCATTCTTTTGAATGTATGTGCGAATGTAGCTCAGTTGGTTAGAGCGACGGATTCATATCCCGTAGGTCGGCAGTTCAAATCTGCCCTTTCGCACCATTCTTTTCTATCTAAGCTCCCAAAAATTCGTTAACAAAGTAAACAAAGTTTAAACAAATAAACTCGAGCTACCGTTCATTTTTTTTACACTGTTTAACCACTACACAGTAACTTACTAAACTAAATTCCGATACTTACACCAGTTTTCAGTAGTTTAAAGTTTTTACACCCGTGAACTTGTTTCATGGAACATGGCATCATTCCTGCAACTCTAATAACATCGTATCAAATAGGAATGACATGCAAAATAAGAAGCTATTGAACAAACATTTAATTTTACTAGGTTTCGTACTTTCATCACCAGTACTTGCACAAAATAGTACCTCAAAGGCCGATGTTTTTAACTCAGGTCTTGAGTCAACTTTAAAGAACGCAGGTATTGATGAGTTAAGCTTAACGATTGGTGCAAAACTTGGCTCTCTTGATTCACGTACTGACAAGGGAACTGTTTATGAAACAAATATGAACGTTGAACTTGAAGCAGAAGTATTTGAGCATGTTGATTTTAATTTTGATGGTGGATTTAAATACCAAACAGGTAATTCATCAACTCAAGAAACTGGAAGAATTAGAACATATAAGCCGAAGTTCTCTTATAAGCACGGATATTTCTCTTATAAGATGTTTAACTTTGCAAAGATAAGTGCAGGTGCACTTAAGAATAGTACAAACTCAACTTACATCTCACCATTTGTTAACGGTGGGAATTCATTTCTAGGTGTAAGAGAGATGCTACTAACTAAAGTTGGAAACTTCTACTTTAGATTACAAGCGACTCAGGCCCAGCCACAGAACGCTTTACTAAGAGAAACTTTTAATATCGATGATAATGGTGATCCACAATTCTTTAACGAGTCTGTTGACATCACTTATTTAACAAGAGGTTTCAAAGTTTATGGTGCAGCAGGTACTTACCGTTATAAGAACCTATCTGCTGATATTGCTGATAATGATTACTTCTGGGGTAACTCTGTAAGTAAAGGAGCAACACCAGACCAAAGTCTTTACCTATATGACTTTACAGGAATGTATGCAAATGCAGGTATTGAATTTGGAATTGGAAATGATCGAGTTAGACTAAAAGGTGCTTACGTTAAGAATACAGAAAGCGCAGTACCAGATGATAAGAACACAGGTTTCGCTTATGTAGCCGCTTATGAAACAAAGATTTCAGATAAGAAAGTAACATTTGAGGCCCTAGGATTTGAAAATCAGGCCGACACTGCTCCAGCATTTTATCGTGGTACGCAGTTAGCAAATGACTACAAAGGCTATCAGGTAGGAATCAAATTAGAGAATAAGAAAGGATTTAAAACAGAAATAAATTACATGAATCGAACTGTTCTAGGAAACATTGACTCTGTTTATTTAATTGATGGATACAGTGATGAACAAGTTTACACAATCTCCCTAAGGAAAGAATATGACATTTTGTAAGACATTTAAAAACATTACTCTCTTAAGCATGTCTATGCTTATGCTAACAACTCTTGTTAGCTGTGGTAGTGATACGTCTAACGATGAAAAACAAAAGCTTGCAAGACAGCTTAAGGCACAAGCAAATGAAAGTTCAGTAATTACTGTTTCACGCTTTAGTGTTGAAGGTGTGTCTGAAGATAAAGCAAACGTTAAATCACGTATTGCTTATCACAAGACATTTCACGTTAAGGCCTGCCTATCATCAAAGATTGGAAAGAGTCTTCAATATCGTAAATTCTTTGTAACTGGAGACAACTTCCAAACAATTGAAAGAGAAGCAGATGAGTCAAGCTGTATCCGTTGGGATGAGCCAGTTGAAATGGACTACTCTCTACCAAATACATACTTACCAATGAGTCGTAAGATTATACTTTCTTCAAGTGCAAATATTTCTTACGACCTTAAGCTTGCTGTTAACCAGTATGCTAACAGTATGATTCACGGTAACAACTATCACCTATCACAGGGTCTTAATAAGGATCGATTATCAAACGACGAAATTATTAATGTAAAAAACATTAAGATCACACCTAAAGGTTACGGACTAGTTGACCCAAGAAATGATAACTTGATCATTGATAAGAAAGTTGTTGTATCTGCTTGTTTAAATTTAAAAACAAATGGTTCATCACTTTCAAATGAGTTCATCAAGGCCAAGCTTGTTAATCTTGAAAAACAAGAAAATGGTGAAGAAAATGCTGTTACACAAATGTATGACCTAACAGATGGACAACTTGATGAATCAGGATGTGCTGAAGTTAAGTTCTACTTAGAGCATGAAAGATATACGAATACGAGACGTATTCCATTTAATCTTGAAATCGAAGTACAAAACAAAACTCTTAAGAACGCAAAAGTTACAAGAGGGCTTTGTCTATATCCATGGTCAAACAGTGGATGGATCTTTGCAGAAGTTTCAAGATCAGGAAAATGTGAAGAAGATAACAATAACCAAAGAGCTCGTTTATTTGTTGACCAAGTAAGCTACAGCTTCTTAGGACACGATAACAATAATGGTTTTCACCTTAATAACAACCTTGATCTTGTTGTTGAGAAGTCATTTATCGTAAAAATGTACCCAAAGGTACACTACGGTAACTACGCTCACCACATGAACCCAATTGAGCCGTTCTATCAAGGTAAGCTGAAGCTAGAAGTATACTTCTTAGCTCCACTACAAGGTGATATCGACCTTACAAATGAGAATAAGCATAAGTTTAAGCTTATCTCAGTAGCGTCACGTGAAGTAGAAGTAGAAAATAACTTACTAAAAGCAAGAATTGATATGCCAATTAAGTTTGTAGACATGCCATATGTACATACGAGAACTTTTGCGGCCGTTAAGCTTTCACCAATTTTACGTGAAGGTGATGATCCAAGGACTGCACCTCGTCCAGCATGGGCAGCAGGTACATTCCACGCTTCATCAAAAACTTTTAACTCTGTACTTCATACGCAACTACAAGTTACAGATAAGTTTTCTGAAGCGGATTATCAGAACAACAAGATTAAAGAAAGTATGAACGAAATGATTCAACTTGAAAACTACCTTGAATCGATGTCAAAGAATATTCAGGGCGTAACGAAAACTGATATCATTAAAGCAAAACTTGCTCCACGTTATACAAAAAGTGCTGAAAAACTTTTTTCTGAAGAGTTACAAAAGCATGAGCTCTTTGATAAGACTATCAATGTAACAGGTAGAGGACTTAATAATAAGTTAATCGCTGAAAATAAGCTAACACAAGCAGAGATCAACGGTATCTATGAAGATAATTACAATGCGATGACTTTAAAGAAGCTTTGTGGTGCTTTCTTTGATCAAACAAAGACTGGAATCTTCTGGAAGACTTACCGTGACTACAACATGAAAAAGTGTATCGAGAGACCTTGGGACTTTATGATGATTACACCTGTATCACACGTACAAGAAGTAATCTCTAAGCCTAAAGTAAGTCACTCAAATACAATTCGTATTTCTAAGTCGACTGGAACAGGTGACTACTTTACTGAAAGTAATCGAGTTGGATGGTCACATGGTTATAAAACAGGTGTAGGGGCCAAACTAGATTTTAAACTTCCATTTGGTGATGCATCACCTGTAGGTGGAGGGGTTGGTGCTTCTGCTTCATACGATTGGTCAACGTCATGGTCACTTGATCGCTCAAACGGAAATAATAACAGAACTGATAACAGCCAAGGAATCGACCTTTACGCTGAATCAATTACACTGAACTTTGAAGCAATTACTAAACAGTGTTTCATGATCGAAGGTACTTCTAAATGGAAAGCAAAATGGGTAAGCTCACCAATGTATGGAGCTGGAAATCACGGACTTGGTGGATCTCTTCAATATGTAGCTGAAAACAATCCTATGCGATACAAAGTATGTAAGGGTGTTTCAGGAAAAGAAAGACTTGAGGAAACGTGGTACTTCACTGGAGAAGGTTTCCAATTCAACTCTATCCTACGTGATAGACTTGGTATGACAGAGAATATGTATACAATGATGTTTAGAGGTCGCAAAACTCTCTATAAGTTTATGGACTTTTTAAGCAAAGCTTCAACAAGCATGTTTAACATCAAGGAAAGAAAGAACCAATCACCTGATGTATATATGCTAGATGTATATAAGTCATATAAAGAAGCATTTGATAGTGATCACGATTTAATTGATGATCAAGCGATACCTGGAACGGTTGAAAAGTTTGATCCAATTAAAAACGGTGGTGACCACAACTTCTCAGAAGATAGTTGTGAATTACCAAAAGACAATTACAACCATGCTTCAATTGATTTTTGTTAAGAATTACAAACAAGATAAAAGAAAAGGCCGCTATTGCGGCCTTTTTTATTTTCTATCGTATTGTGAAAAAAGATAATCAAGAGTGTCATCATCGACATCGCGATACAGACAAATCCCTAGCTGCATAAAATAAATTCTTAAATGCTCGCGGTGATCGAGGTTTGGATGCTTCTTGCTTAGAATCTCAAAGAGCTCTACTTCTGCTTCAGCAATAATATCTGAAAGATCATTACCTGCACCTTTGTTAATCATATAAAGAGCAAGTAAATAAGGCATTTGGATAATTTGATCTCTTACAATCTTAATCCTTTCTCTAATACCTACAGAATGTTCTTGAGTAAGATTGAAGACCGTACTAATCATGTACTTCACGGCCTCTTTTAAAATAACATCCTTTTCCTTACCTAAGTAATAGTAAATAAGAGAGCGTGTAACGTCTGCCTCTTTTGCAACCTCAGCGATCTTCCAATTAAGATGCCCTTTGGCCACTTCTAACTTAGTTACAGCGTTGAGGATACGAAAGTGCACTTCCTCATTCTTTTTAGGTTTTACTGTTCTTAGAGGCTTATTATCGCCTTCATCATTTGTTTGTAAGTTTGTTGAATCTGTCATAATTGTCATAAATCAATGTCTAAATGTTTAATATTTAAGTGTCTTCCCAATATTACCTTTCTATACCCGATAATAATACTTAAGTTTTAAAAGGTAAAATCCGATAAAAATTTATTAGCACGTGTTCGACTAAAATTATTGTCGATAGTATTTTTTATCTAGTTATGGGGGAGATTTGATGAAAAAACGGTTACTTACAAGTGGACTTTGCCTACTTTCGCTTACTATTCCAATTGGATGTCAGCAGAAATCTTACCGTACCCCTAGCTCCCTTAAAAACTCGAACTTCGATTCGTTAATTCATGAGATGCATGAATCTGTTTCAAAAGGTGTAAAGTCGCCTAAAGAATGCGCTCAAAAGACTCAATATTATTATGGAAAACTCTTTGAAATAGAATCCGATGATATCGACTTTTCTGAATTCTCTAAGTATCAGATGCAGGATTTTACAATGGCATCTTTTAATATACGTCTTGATCTGAAAGAAAAACTTAAGGCGCTAAATAGTAACGACGAACTAACACAAGAAGAACTTGCGTGTTTAAAAGGTGTAAAAACAATTTTTAGGGCCCTTCGCTATCTCGAAGACTATTTTATCGAATCCTACTATGCTTCAAGACAGAAGGGTTCAAAACCAATCGACTTTAATACACTTGATTATTCAAATAACAAAATAGAAGATCTTCCTGTTCACTTTATGGTAAATCCAGATTACTCATTTGAAGGTGTTGAAGATTTAAAATCTGGAGACATTATCTTATCCAGAGGTAATGCCTACTCTAGTGCTGCCATTGCAAGAATTGGTGATGATGACCATCAATTTTCTCACTTAACTTTAGTGTATCGTGATGAGAAAACAAATAAGCTCTACACATCAGAGGCCCATATTGAAGTTGGAAATGTGGTTGCCCCATTTCAAGTTCATCTTGATCAGAAAAATTCTCGAACAGTTGTCTTTAGACACAAGGACGAAAAGCTTGCTCACCTAGCAGGTAAAATAATGCATGAGCGCTTCTCTAAATATTCAAAAGAGAAAAAGAAGAATGTACCTTATGATTTTGCAATGGATTATCACGACGACTCAGAAGTCTTTTGTTCTGAAGTAATTTATCATGGTTACAAGAAAGCCTCAGAGCAACTATCTAGTAAATCAATGGATATACCTGAATATAAAACAACATTTAATCCAGCTCTACTAAGCTTCCTTCAAGACTTTGGTCTAAAGGTGACAAGTGAAAATATCTCTAGCTTTAAAACATTTGGGCCAGGAGAGATACAATTTGATTCGCGCTTTGACTTAGTTGCAGAATGGAGGAACCCAAATAAATTAAAAGATACACGTTATAAAGATGCAGTACTAACAAAGATATTTGAATGGATGGAAAATAAGAATTACGCCTTTGATCCTGGCCTAGGTACAAAACTTGGAAATGATTTTGCTTGGCTTGCAAGACGCTCAATTGTTACTAGAGGATTAATTAAATTTGTAGCTGGTGTTGATCTTGAAGAAAAATTTCCTCTAAACTTAGGCTCCAAACAAATTGATCTTTTTGTTGTCTTAGATGAAGTTGGAGAACAACTTTATAAGAAAATAGAAATTGCAGAAAAAGAGAAAGGAAAGATCTTATCATTTAAAGAAATGTTTGAAGTTCTAGAAAATTACCGAGTACAAGATGAGAAGGTATACGGCCAATACTTAAAAGATAAGAAATTTAATCAAAAGCAAATGCATAGTGGTAGTCGCAGAAATGCTGTTAGAAGGCGTAGAATACTTACACCCCCAGACTTTCACCACCTCTTTCACAGTTCATAATACGTAAAGTCTACTTTAAGACTTATAAAATTTAGGCTATATTGGCCGCATGAAAAAAGAAAACCTCACACTCATTCATGCGGCCCATAATAAGCTTTGTAATCACCCACTTTATTCAAATATTGAAAGTATTGAAGATGTAAAAATTCTCATGCGATGGCATGTCTTTGCTGTATGGGACTTCATGTCTCTACTTAAAGGTCTTCAAAGAGAAGTTACAAGTGTTGAAACACCCTGGATTCCATCTAAGTACGATAAAGAATGTGTTCGATTTATTAATGAAATTGTTCTTGGTGAAGAAAGTGACGAAGACTTAAATGGTGGCCATATTGATCATTTTACAATGTATCTAAATGCCATGAATGAAGTTGGAAGCGAAACAAGTGATATTAAAAAATTCTTAGAAACATTTTCATTTGATGGCATTCCTATGCCTGTAGCAAAGTTTAGTGCATTTAATCTAAACCTATGCACTAATACTCAAAACCCTCACCTAATGGCATCGGCCTTCTTCTGGGGACGTGAGAATCTTATTCCTGACCTCTTTACACCTTTTGTAAAAGTTCTTGAAAAAAAGAAAATACATGCACCGTACTTTAAACACTATCTTGAGCGTCATATCGAATTAGATGGAGATGAGCATGGAGAGCTTGCAGGTAAATTAATTGCTCAACTTTGTGACAGTGAAGACAAACAGAGACAAGCAACTCAAATCGCTCTTGATTCTCTCGATTTAAGATACAAACTTTGGGACTATGTCCTTGAAGAAATTCTTGCTAGTCGTGAAAACTTAGAGCATATCAACTAGATCTTTTGCTAAACTAATTCC
This sequence comes from Halobacteriovorax sp., assembly GCF_048381875.1. Classification (NCBI taxonomy): domain Bacteria; kingdom Pseudomonadati; phylum Bdellovibrionota; class Bacteriovoracia; order Bacteriovoracales; family Halobacteriovoraceae; genus Halobacteriovorax; species Halobacteriovorax sp. The sequence continues at coordinate 362,697 of NZ_JBLXBP010000001.1, forward strand.
TGCACTCCAGCCATTTTTATAAAGACCTGTGAGTGCATAAACGCCTTCTTCAACCTCTCCACAAAAGGGAGTACGCCTTTTACCCTTGTGGCGAATACCAGTGTGTATCTGCGGTGAACCAAGCTGCTTAAGTTCAGGAAGGTCACCTTCAAATACTTTTAGCTTTTCATAGACTTCTTTTGGTGAATGAAGTTGGCAAAGTCCCTCAATCGAATTTGCGCCAAATAATAAGAGCTCATCTTCTTTTCGATAAACAAGGTTATAGTGGCCGCGACTTAGGACAAATGATTTATTAGCTTTAAAATTGTTCCAGCTAAAAAATGTCCCCTTAACAGGTTTGCCTTCAGGAAGGTTCTTATTCTTATAATAAAGTGATGTATAGGCCGAAGTGGCCAAGATAAGCTTTGCATTGGTTTTAGGCAGCTCAGTAACTCTTTGAACTCGACTTATAATTTTATCTTCATACTGCGCCTTAAGCCAGCCTAGAAAAACTTCTGGATTAATTAAGTAGGCATCCTTAGCAACCGTTTGCAAACCTTTAAAATTTTCAAAATTTGTTCCATAACGTGCTTCAAATTGCTTAAATTTTAATGGATCTTCTTTTATATCTGGAGGTATGTAGTATTGAGTAGCTGGGTGAACCCCCTGTATCCCCTCTTGCTTAAAGAAAGTATCAATGAACTCATGTGCATGAAATAATATGTCACCGAGCTTTGAAAGGCCTTCAGCAAATAGGCCCATCGAAACAACGCTAGTTGTATTAATAGAGCAAGGTGGAAAAGCTTCATTATCAAATAACTGACAAATAAGTGAATCAGGGTGCTTTCTTGTTAAAAAATAGAGAATACTGCGTGCGGCCACGCCATCTCCAATTACAATATAATCAAAATCTTTTGTCATAATAAACTCTTACATCAATATTTTTAAGTTAACCAGTGGAAATGACGAGAGTTTTCTATTGTCATACCAAATTCAATCCCTATACAATTTTAACTCAAATTTAGTTAATGGAGTATGAATTATGTCAGAAGAGACAACGAAGTCGACAAAAAACCCTATGGACGTTATCGATCAAAATGCCGTCTTATTTTGTGTGGACAACACAGATATCACAGCAAAACAAATCATGGCCGTACTGGCAATGCTACTTGTGGAAGATTGTACAGTTCCATTTATCACTCGTTATCGTAAAGACAAAACTGGTGGATTAGACGAAGAACAAATTCGCCTCATTCAAGAAAAGTATGACGAATATATCGAGCGTGAAAAGAGACGTGAATTCATTCTAGAGGCCATCACTAAACAAGAGATGATGACTCCAGAGATTGAAAAGAAAATTAAAGCGGCAACAAATATTAACCAGCTTGAAGATATCTATGCGCCATTTAAATCAAAGAGAAAGACAAAGGCGCAAATCGCAAAAGAAGCAGGGCTTGGGCCATTCTCAATTCTAATGAAAGAGTCAAAGCTTCCTATGCCAGAACTTGCAAAAGAAGCACTTAAGTATATTAATAAAGAAAAGAAAATCGCAACTTTTGAAGATGTATTAAAAGGTGCTTGTGACATTATCATCGAAGAAATTGCTCACGACACGGAACTTAAAGAGCAATTACGTAACGATTACTGGGCACAGGCAATGATTAAGTCAACTCCTCGTAAAGGTTATGAAGAGGTAAAAGACTGGCAAAAGTACAAAGACTACTTTGAATATGAGCAAAAAGTTAGTGATCTAAAAGATCCAAAAGCCGCTCACAGATTCCTAGCGATTCGTCGTGCACAAACTGAGAAGATCCTAAAAGTTGAAATTATTTTTGATGAAGAATATGCAAATAATCTTATTCTATCAAAGAACTTCCCTGACACTACAGTCACAAGTTACAAGGCATTAGTCGATTGTGCATCTAAGGCCTATAAGAATTATATTCACTCTTCTCTTGATTTAGAAATCAAGGGTGAACTTAAGAAACTTTCAGACGAGTCAGCAATTGATGTTTTTGGTGTAAACCTTAAGAACCTTCTATTACAACCTTACCTTGGCTCTAAAACAGTTCTTGCTCTTGATCCAGGAGTTGTGACTGGTTGTAAGACAGTTGTTGTAGATAATACAGGTAAATTTGTTGTTGATACAGTTGTCTACCCTCACCCACCAAGAAATCAGGTACGTGAGTCTGCGACAATTTTAAATGCCATGATTGAGCAATTTAATGTTGAATATATAGCAATTGGAAACGGAACTTTTGGTCGAGAGACTCTCCAATTTGTTGAAGATAATATTACTGCGGTTAAAGACGGAAAAGTTAAAGCAACAATGATTTCAGAAGATGGTGCTTCGATTTATTCTGCTTCACCAATTGCAAAGAAAGAATTCCCAGATAAAGATGCAACAGTAAGAGGCGCCATCTCAATTGGCCGCCGCTTCCAAGACCCTCTAGCAGAGCTTGTAAAGATCGATCCTAAGTCTATTGGTGTTGGCCAGTATCAACACGATGTAAACCAGGTTCGTCTAAAAAAATCACTAAATGGCGTAGTTGAAAGTTGTGTTAACTTTGTAGGTGTTGATATTAATACGGCATCGGCCCCTCTACTTTCATTCATTTCCGGAATTGGGCCAACAGTTGCGGGAAATATCGTAAAGCATAGAGATAAGAATGGGCTATTTTCAGATCGAAGCGAAATCCTAAAGGTTTCACGTTTTTCTGAAAAGGTTTTCCAACAAGCAGCAGGATTCTTAAGAGTTTATAATGGGAAGAATCCACTTGATGCGACATTTATTCACCCAGAAAACTACGATATGTTAGAAGAATGGGCACAGAAGAATGGATACACACTTGAGCAGTTAACAACAGACAATGCAGTTGCAAATAAGCTGAAGTCAGATAAGGACCTTATTGCAAAACTTGGTGAATTTACTGTTAATGATATTTATAAGTCACTAACTGCACCTTCACAGGATCCTCGTACAGAATTTAAGACAACAGAGTTTAGAAAAGATGTACGTGAAATTAAAGATGTAAAAATTGGTGAAAGATATCCAGGTATTGTAAAAAACATCACTCAATTTGGTGCCTTTGTTGATATTGGAATTAAAGAAAATGGTTTAGTTCACGTAAGTCAGATGGCCGATCACTTTGTTGAGAATGCCCTTGATGTTCTAAAAGTTGGGCAAGAAGTTTCTGCCGTTGTTCTTGACGTTGATATGGATAGAAAGCGTATTGCTCTATCTCTAAAATCTGATGGAGCTGAAGAAGCAAAAACTTACGAGCGTCCAACAGGTGGCCCACGTAAGAGCAATCCTCGTGGTGGAAAACCTAAGATGCCAAAGCAAAACGATGCACCGTTAAAGAATAATGCATTCGCTGCTCTTAAGGGCTTTAAGGTTAAGTAGCCGCGGTCATCTTGCCAAAGGCAAGATTTGACGCGGCTACAGGCCCCCAATCTATAGCTAATAAATCATTTCATCAAGCCTGCGTTTATGCAGGCTTTGATGTCTCAGGGCCAATGGGAAGGCCATCGCAATATAAGCGACATTTTAGCGCAGCTAAAATTAGCAAAAAAAAACTTTCTCATATAACCGAATCACGCAAGCTACGCTCTTTAAATAAGCTTTAAATAAGTGCGCGGGTACCAATGGAACTTTCAATAGCTTACCTCATTATTAAAAGCTCTTTTAGAAGATCCTAATAGAAACACGGGCTATTTAAGATAATAAACCTTAAAAACACATCAGATTTAGCGAATATATTAAGAATTACTTGGAAAATAATATAAAATTAGGCGCTAAGTACCTAAAACTTCCATCGGTACCCGCGCCCCTATTACCTATTACTCCTATTACTATTATACGATCATTAAAGCCCGTTATTAGGCCCTAGAGCGAGCTGGCTTTTTTGCAGATCGACTCTTAGAGATCGACGATCAGGGCCTGCAAATGGAATTGTACCGTTTACTTGTGCTTGAATCATATTAAGCTCACGTCCAACAGTTCTTTCAGTAACTTCTTTTATATGAAAGCTTAAGAAGCCATTAAATACTAAATCACTTTCTTCGATAATATTTCCATCAAAGCCAACAACTGCACCTTTAACTTGAGTCATGCGCTGAGATTGGTCACTATAGTCTTGCTGGTTAAAAGTAAGGACATTTTTACAACTAATTAGCTGAATATTTAAATGATCCTTTGCCATCTCTGCCTTACAAGCAGACTTTGGAAATTTAACAATTAGAGCATTTAAATTATTTAATTCAAAAACATCGGTTAATCGATCTGAAAGCTCAAAATTAAACCCAAAATCAGGATACTGCAACAGAGCACCTTTTATGATAATTTCAATATGCTCAGTAGAGTTATTTAAAACTTCAACTGCTGGCATTTGATAATTCCATGGACTTACATATTTTAGAGACTTAATTTCACTAGCAAGTGAATTAATTGATAATAAACCTAATAGAATAACAAATATCTTTTTCATTAATATCTCCTTAATGAGCATTGTGCTCATTGATTAAGAGATAAACTAACGAATTAAATTAGATAAATAAAATACCTATATTAGATCACTGTGATAAAAATTTATTATACCTATTACCACCATTTTTTTGTAACGTATTCCTGGTGATCAAAGCTTACAATTTCTCCCATCTTAGGGGCCATTAACTTTAGCTCTCCTTGCTGTGAAAACTCATTGAGCTTTATTATAGGATCATCCCACGTGTGAAATGCTAAAGAAAATGCACCCCAGTGAATTGGAAAGTAGTAATTTGCATTGATGTCTTCATAGGCCTTTGGCCATTCATCTGGCAAGAGGTGGACAGCAAACCAATCTGGGTTATATTGACCTGATTCCACAAATGCTACATCAAAAGGACCTAGACGTTGTCCGATTTCTTTAAAATGAGTATCGTAACCAGAGTCACCACTAAAATAGAGATTATTATTACGAGTTTTTACGGCCCAAGATGCCCATAGAGTTGTATTTTCGTGTGCTTGGTCGCGGCCAGAAAAATGCTGAGCAGGTGTTGCCGTAAATTTTATCCCATCAAATTCAACGTTTTGCCACCAATCAAGTTCAGTGACACGTTTACGATCAATACCCCAGCGTTTTAAGTGTGAGCCAACTCCTAAAGGAGTGATGAATTTAACATCCTTATCCACAAAGAATTTCATGGTTCTCATATCTAAATGATCATAGTGGTCATGAGAGATTAATATATAGTCAATCTTTGGTAATTCTTTAAGTGTTAATACAGTAGGTCCAAAACGTTTAATAAATATTGGTACAGGAGATGAAGAATCTGAAAAGATTGGATCAATTAGAACAATCTTAGAGTCGATATTAAATAAGACTGTTGAATGACCAAACCAAATCGATTTTACAACATCAGACTTCTCTAGAAATTTATCCATATCGGGTTTTAACATTGGAAGTGGTTTATCTGGATAGCGGCCATTGCCCTTACCCAAGAATTCTATGAAGTTAGAAAAACCAAAGCCATCTTTCTTTATTGGCTGTTCACTAGTTATATTAGGTCTGCGATTTACAAACCTCATCTTCTCCTTGTTAAATTGACTAGATTTAGTGAAAGTCTCTAATTCTTCCTTATCTGGGTGTGAGCCCATAGAAGACATAAATACTGAAGCAACTTTTGTCACGGCCGAACATCCTGAAAAATTTATTAAAATAATTAACAATATTAACTTCTGCAATTTCATTGTTTCATTCTACTATAAAGCTTTATCTAAATCCTTAAATTAAATATTTCTTACAAAAAATTGTCACAAATTTGAATTAGCATACGAATGAAAGAATAAAAGCAATGGAGTAATAAATGAAGTTAACTGTATACACTATTTCTATGCTAATTCTCCTTTCTTGCACAGAAAAAGAGAATAATACCGATAAGAAATCTTTAGAAAAAAGGCGAGAATTATTTGGTAATGGACTAAACTCAATAAGATACTTTGGGGAAAGTCGTCCAAAAGAAGAAGTCATCGAACTTGGAAGAATGTTATTTTACGACACTAGGTTAAGTAATGACAAAACGGTAAGCTGTTCAAAATGCCATTTACCACAATTAAGCTTCAGTGATGCTCTTCCAAAATCCATTGGTGCAAAATATCGTCTTTCACATCGTAATGCTCAAACACTAATCAATACAGCAGCTCAAATTTCACAACATTGGAACGGAAATCGAAATGACGTCGAAGAGCAAGCAAAGAAAGCTTTCTTCTTTAAGGGAGCCTATGATCTTAAAGACAGTAGTCATTTAAAGAAGAAACTTGTGGAAAATAATTATAATGAAGCATTTAAAAAGGCTTTTAACACTGAGCTTATCACATCTAATGAAAACGACATTTTAGAATTGAGTGCAAAATCAATTGGCGCCTTTGAAAGAACTCTCGTCGGTCCAGCTATTTTTGATGATTACCTTGAGGGGAAAGATGACGTTCTTAATTTAGAACAAAAAAGTGGACTCAAGAAATTTACCCAATACGGATGCATCGGTTGTCATAATGGTAATCTTGTCGGTGGAGGAATGTATCAGAAATTTGGAATCGTTGAAGATCCCTATAAGTACACAAAGAGTAAGAATCGTGACCTCGGCCGCTACACACATACAAAGAATGAAGATGATAAAGAGTATTTTAAAGTCCCTCCACTTAGAAATGTAACAAAGACATCTCCCTACTTTCATGATGGTAGTGTAGCCTCACTTGATGAAGCAATTGATATAATGGGGCGAGTTCAACTTGGAGTGGAGATTCCAAAAGAAGATCGAAAACTAATTATTGAATTTCTAAAAACGCTAGAAACAAAAGAGGAGCATTTAAAAGAGCTAACAAGGATTCCTGATCTTCCGTAGTGAAGCTTTGAAACAAATCGAACACAGGTTAAGTACCAACCTTTTTTACGAAGGTCATGAAATTGCCATTGTCTTTAAAGAATCGCCAATTAGATAACAACGTAAAGACGACAGTGATAATAACGGGAACAATGAATGAATAGAAAAATGATGATGCCTCAAAACGTACTGGTAATGAACGATCAACAAACATGGCCGGCATGATTGTAGGTGAAAACTGAACTAACAGTTTTAGCACAATAAAGCTTAAGATATTTCCAACTGCAATTGCACTGGCAGTGATGATTGCAATATTTAAACCACCGTATTTCTTTATATGGCCCATGCTCATGCCAAGAATCCAAAATGAGGCAAAGTCATTTCTAACACGCGCATAGAAAATTGAAAGACCAGAAATAATTGAAAATGTAACAAGGACAATAGTTGCTAGAAATAGAAAAAGAACGACATTATTTTCTAAGGCCAGAGCAAATACGAGGTTTTGATTTAATTCTTCCCAAGTATGAAAACGTGCTCCATCCCCTGCAAACTTCGATTTAAGTTGTTCTTCTTGTATTTTCGTTAAGTTTGAGAAGACTCTAAGCTTATTATAATGACGAGATTTAGCAATAGAGAATGCACTATAGGCGTGTCCCCAAGCGTGAAATTCATCGATATCAGGGTCCATAGAATCGGTAAAGGCCTCAACATCAAGAGACTTAAAACGTGGTAATTCTCCAAAGAATGTATCTGTATGGGCCGGTGAGATCAATTGCACACGATCATCAAGTCCTGCATAAACCTTACGCGCTAAATATGGCGACATTAAGATCTCATTTCTCTTAGGCCAATGATCAATGGCCTTTGGAAGTATTGAACTTGTATCTTCTATAATCCCGTGAAAAATGACTGGTGCTAAATAACCTTCTAATCTTATCAGGCCTTCAATTTCATACTCTAACGTATACTTATAATTATTATCATTGAGATAAGAAGAGGCCTTTTTAAAATTGAAGTCTTTTTCAAGGTCAATAATATAGCGACCTAATGTTTGTTTACCACGTTCAATACGATTGCTTTGCAACCCTTTTAAAACTGATTGAACAGTAAGTAGAGAAAAGCTAGATATAACAAGACTCGCCAAGGCCATAATAAGTAGCCTTTGGCGAGTCTTCGCTTTAAATAAATAACTTAAAAAGAATTTAAAGAAACTAAAAAACATTATTCTTAGTTCTATAATTCGTAGAACTTTCCATTATCACTTGCGAGTTTATTAATTAATTCACAAGGAGTGTAGCGATCTTTATCAACACTATCTGCAAATTTAAGCATCTCTTCTTTTAATCTCGCAATACCTTGAGTATCTGCATATCTTAGAAGTCCTCCTCTAAATGGAGGGAATCCGATACCAAAAATTAGACCAAGATCAACATCTTTTGCTTTTGCAACAATCTTATCTTCAAGAGTCGTTGCAGCTTCGTTAATCATTGGTAAGAAGATTCGCATTTGAATTTCAGTTTCACTCATCTTCTTAGAAGCTTTTGGAAGCATTTTCCATGCTTCATCATTAGGTCCTGTAACCTTTCCTTTTTCATCGTAAAGGTAGAAACCTTTAGAGTTCTTCTTACCTAAGAATTCTTTTTCAAGCATCTGCTTTCCAATTCCATTAGAAGCAAGACGTGCTCCAAGGCCGTCGAAAATAATCTTAGAAACTTTATCACCTACATCGATTCCAACTTCATCTAAAAGCCTAAATGGCCCCATTGGCATACCAAAGTTTAGACAAGCATCATCGATATCTTTAATTGAAACACCTTCTTCTAATAAGAATCCTGCTTCATTCATATATGGCATAAGAATTCTATTAACTAGGAATCCTGGCCCATCATTAACAACAACAGGAGTCTTCTTAGTTTTTACAACCCAATTATAAAGAGATTCAACAGTTTCGTCTGAAACGTTATCATGCTTGATAATTTCGACTAAAGGCATCATATGAACAGGGTTAAAGAAGTGAAGTCCAGCAAAACGAGAACTATCTTCTAATGCTTTAGACATCTCTTGAATTGATAGAGATGAAGTATTTGACGTAAGAATTGTATCTGGACGAACTTTTGTTTCTGTCTCAGCAAATACTTTCTTTTTAATATCCATATTTTCAACAACGGCCTCAATTACAAGGTCAGTATGTTCAAAACCACGATAATCTGTTTGAGCACTAATTGATCTCATCTTGCGCTCAAAATCATCTTTAGACATACGTTTTCTTTTTACAGCACCTGAAAAGTTACTTGAAGCCTGCTTTAAACCAAGCTCTAGTCCGTGTTGGTTTAGATCCTTCATGATTGGAAACATATCATTTTTGGCCATAAGCCATGCGATTCCACCACCCATTGTACCGGCACCAAGACAAGCTCCACGCTTTAATGGACGTCCTACACCTTTAGCATTATCCATTTTCTTAGACCCTTCCATTAAGAAGAAAATATGACGAAGGTTTTTTGATTGTTCACCAATACATAACTCTCCAAAAGCTTGTGCTTCTGTTGTTAAGTAAGATGCGCGACCTTTCATCACTCCACCTTCCATAACATCAAGTATTTTAAGAGGGGCCTGATAGAAGCCTTTTGTTTTCTTTAAAACTGACTCGCGGGCCTTTTGAAAAATAATTTTCTTTGTAAATACGTTATCAGTAGCAGCATCTTGTACTTTATCCATCATGCTACGCTTATCTGCTTTTTTCTTAAAATGCTTTGGAGCAAGATCAAGAAGGCGCTCTTTTGCATAAATCTCATCAGCAATTCCAACTTTCTTTGCTTTCTTTGCATTTAAGTTCTTACCAGTAAGGATCATATCTAAAGCAGTTGGAAGTCCTACTTTCTTTGGCAGGCGATAAGTTCCACCAAAGCCTGGAATTAGTCCAAGTTTAACTTCAGGAAGTCCAAGTCCAGTAGACTTATCATCACTCACAATAATAGACTTACATGATAGAGCAAACTCAAGTCCACCACCAAGACATACACCGTTTACACAGGCCACAGTCGGCATTTTAAGGTCTTCAAGACGATTAAAAATTGTCTGCCCTGCCTCAGCTCCAGCCTGGCCATCAGCGGCCGTATGCATTGTATCGAATAGATTGATATCAGCACCAGCTAAGAAGCATCTATCTTTGTGTGAAAAGAAGATGGCACCATCTAATTCTTTTTCTTTTGAGTGAAGATCTTCAACAATATCTTGAAGCTCTTTTAATGTTTCTTCATCTAAAACCGTCATTGCCTTGTCACAATTGTAACCAAAACCAACAAACGCTTTCTTATCCTTAATTTCAAAACTTAATCTTTTATATGTCATATCTGTATCCTACTTATTTTTGAAGGTTCTCAATAATCATGGCACCACCTTGGCCACCACCAATACAAAGGGAAGCAATTCCGTAACCGGCCTTACGCTTTTTAAGCTCATGTGCAAGTGTAACAACAAGACGTGATCCAGTTGAACCAACAGGGTGTCCAAGTGCAATTGCCCCACCGTTTACATTAAGTTTCTCATCAGGAATCTCTCCCCAAAGCTTATCAACACCAAATTTCTCTGCAACTTTTTGATCAGTAAAAGCTTTCTTAACAGCAATAATTTGAGCAGCAAATGCTTCGTTAATTTCAACAAGATCCATCTGTTCTAAAGTTAGACCTGTTCTTCTAAAAACACCATCCATTGCTAACAGAGGTCCCATTCCCATACGCTCAGGCTCTAGACCGTGGAAGTGGTAGTCAACAACTCGCGCCATTGGCTCTAAGTTGTATTTTTTCACTGCTTCTTCAGAGCAGAAAAGGATTGCTGATCCACCATCAGTAATTGGACAACTATTTCCAACTGTAACTGTACCTGATTTACGATCAAAGTAAGGCTTCATCTTAGCAAGACCCTCAACAGAAGATTCTTTACGTGGACCGTGATCATTCATTAATAATTTATCTAATTTTGCACCGTATATTAAAGGGACAATTTCATCTGCAAAACGCCCTTCTTCAATGGCCTTAATGGCCTTGTGGTGTGACTCATTTGCATATTCATCTTGTTGCTCACGTGTAATTCCTAACTCACGTGCAAGAAGTTCTGCTGTTTGTCCCATATTTAACCCACAAAAAGGATCTGTTAGACCTTGCTCAATAGCAACAATAGGAGAAAGATAGGCCGGCTTAAAGCTTGATAAAACTTTTAGCTTATCACCTGTTGTTTTTGCCTTCATAAGCTTTGCAAAAAGCTCAGTCATCTGCTTTCCATAGATTAGAGGCATATTTGACATCGACTCAACACCACCAGCAACAACGATCTCGCTGCGGCCAGATGCTACTTTTAAAAAGCCTTGTGAAGCAGCTTCTAAACCAGAGGCACAATTGCGGTGAACAGAGTATCCTGAAGTTTTCTTATGTAGTCCTGCTTCAAGAGCGATAACTCGTCCAATATTTGGATATTTAGCTGGTGTCCCTGTGTTACCAAAAATAACCTCATCAACAGCATCATCTTCAATACTTGTCCCATCCATAATATGACGTACAAGGTAAGCTCCAAGGTATGGCGCTTGAATATCTTTAATAATTGTACCGGATTTGGCCTGTGGAGTTCTTACGGCCTCAACAATGTAGACTGGTTTCATCTATGATTCCTTTCTTCTGATTAATTGTTTTGACACTATTGTAGGGATTTTGACAGGTTATGCAAACAAAAAAAGGCTCCACTTTGGGAGCCTTCTTATTAGAACAGGATAAATTTCTTATTTAAACAATTGATTAGAATAGGTATGACAGTCCAAGACCTAAAGTGAATGAATCTGCACCTTCAAGGTTCTTAGCTTGATTATTTAGAACATAATCATTTGCTGAACCAGCATATTCATCTTCTTCACCCATTCTAAAGATATTCTTATCGTAGTTTAGCGCTAGCTGAACTCCAAATTCTTTAGCAAAATTAACTTCTGCACCTAAAGTCGCTCCACCTGAAACATAGCGATAAGATAATTCAGTATTATTAAAGCTATCTCTTGGGTTTTCAATTTTAAAGTTACCAAAGTGAACTTTAGTCCCAAGGCTTAAGAATGGCTTAATTTTCGCAGCACGAGAAAAGTAGAACTTAGCGTGTCCACCGAAATTAAACTCATTATATGAAATTTCATCATTTGCTGAGTGGTAATAACCAGTGCTGTAACAACCAGAATAACTACATGAGTATCCTCTATTACTAGCTAAGTCTTGGTCACCAATAGTCATTCCCATATAACCAACACTAATACCTACATCAACGCGATCAGAAACCTTAGTTTCTACTACCGCATCAAAATTAAGTCCTGCTGTCCACTCTTTCTGATCACCAGTGATTGTTTTAAATCCTGTTTGAACAGAAACTTTATTATCCAATTGTGGCCCTTGAGGTACAACTGGAGCTACGACCTCAGATCGAGCTGGAGCTGATTGAATGCTATTGATCTCGTCCATGGCCTTAATTTGACCTTCTAGAGCCTTTTGAATCTTCTTAGCGATTCTTCTCTCTTCTTTAAGACGCATATCCTCAACATTCTTTCTCATCATTTGCTCGTGCTTTTCCTCGAGCTCACGACGAAGCTTTTGAATCTTGTCTGCCGCAGATTTCTTCTTTTTCTTTTTGTAAAATCCATCCAGATTAATTTCATCTGTATGAACGACTTGATCTGTCTCACTTAATAGTGGGTCTTCTTGTGCAAATGAAGCTGCACTAGAAAAGATCAATGCTGCCATCACGGCGCAATTAAACTTTGTTGTTTTCATTCTGTACTCCCTGTTCTTTGTAGTTCTTTGTACTAAATAAGAGTTTTATACTTGTTTATAACACGTAGCGAGATTATTCTCTGCAAAAGGTGAACGTTGATGAAATTATTTCATGGAGAAAGAAAAATACTTAAAAATCAGACACTTAGACTGTCTAACGAAGGTTATAATAGCGAAATTTATCGGCCCTGACATCAGTTGAGCTATCAAGACCTATGGTATCAAGGAAACACAGAGGGTTTATGCTGCCTCGATCACAAGCACCGGGATCGGCCTTGAATCTGGCATCAAGAGTTTGAAAAGCAGCAAACATAATGGATACAATTGCAGTAATTAAAAGTAGATACTCGACAACAGTCTGTCCTTTATCATTATTTAACTCATTATGCTTTTTACTTTCTATCATTATAGTCCCTAATTTTAGACAAAAGTTTTATAGTCTCTTGCCTCTAATAGAGTTTGAGTTATTCCAAGGTTATTTTTCTTTAAAGGCCCGTGATAATACACGCCCTTTACACTTTCAAGTTTACCACGACTTCCTGTTCTAAACTTAAGTTTTACATTTTCTCTAGCATTTAAAAGTCCATGATTTCTTAAAAGACAAACTTCATCTATGGCAACACAATTTAATAAAACGTCTTGTGAATCGATTATCTCATTTTCAATTAGTAGTTTGTGAAACATATCTTGAACAAAATCTACTTTGAAACAGTCTTCAAAACGCCAATACACCTTCACTTCACAAACGCCATCACCACCTATTTTTTTACGAATAAAGGCAACGTCGCTACCAAAGCTATGAGCATCAAAATGATAATACTCTCCAGATAATAAATTATCAGACATTTTATAATTAAGCTTGATACAGCCATATACGCTACTTAAATCATGGCCAATTCCCAACCTTTCAACGTTAGAGCTGAAGATGGCCATTTTTGATGGTGCTACAACTCCACTATAAGAAGCAAGTTGAGTGGCCCAAGGTCTTGCGTTTGAAAAACTAAATTCTTCAATCGTATCTTCTAAAGTTACTCCTCCAAGCTTTTCGATGGCATCCTTGGCCTGGGCCTCTAGAGCGAGACTCCAAATAAAGCGATATCTTGGAGATAAAAGAACAATGAAGAAGTATATTAACTCAAGATCAGAAAATGTAAGCTCTATTGATTGTGTATAAATACAACGCAAAGAACTCATTAGCTTTTGTAATTCCCTATTGTTTTTAAACTCTCGTCTAAATGAAGAGTAACAATCATAAATATAATCAGGAAGTGCACTTTTAAAAGTAGCAACAGAAACTTGGTGAATCGTCTTATATCGACATAATGACTCTCCAAGACGACTTACTGCTGTTAGGAAGTCCTCTTCAAAATCACTTATCTCTTTTTGTTCAGAAGCAAGTATCTGCTGCAATTGCGCATGTAAGTTTGGAAATTGTCTTGTTACCTGTGAATAATTTAGATAAGGCCTAGGTGATGCGAATTCATATCTTTTAGAATTAACTAATAAGCAAAATGGAGCCAGCTCAAAATTTGATTTCTTAAAAATTGATGACTCTTCATCAATATCTGATATCCATGTTTTAATGAAAGCTAAATCAATAGGCCCATAGAATTTAAAATAAGGATCGTTAGACTTAATTCTTTGATCCTTTAAATAGACAGCATCATGCCCGCTTTTTAAAATTTGAGACGAAGTTAAAAAACTCGTTATATTATTACCTATAATTAATGTATCAATATTTTTATTCATAATTTTACTTTGTTAATAAGTTAATTAATTTTCTCTTGGCCAATTCACTTTCTTCAATCATAGCAGAGATGACCTCAGCTTTCATAGAGTCTTCATTTTCTTGACTCATTATATGGTAAATCTCATGACAGTCTTCAATAATCTTTATATTAAAATTTGATGAGATAATCATATCGTATTCTGTCGAGCGATGAATATTAGGGCCACAGAAGATCTTTGAACCAGCAACAAATGGCTCCAATAATGAGTGAACACCTTTACCGTGGCCACCACCAACGTACACCTTATGAAAGTATGGATAGATTTCACAAAGGATTCCCTTCACTGTACATAAGATTAGTCCAGGATTCATTGTAATCTCTGTCAGAAAAGACTGAAATGATTCAAGTGATAATTTTGATTCATCTAAAATATGTATCTTTAACTTTGGAGAGAGTTTTTTGATCTCTGATAACATCTCTTCCACTTTATCTTCTTTTAATAAATGGGGAGCTAGAAATACAAATTTCTTCTTATCTGCTATATCATTTAATAAATTTCTATCATTGAAGAAAGTGAATTCATTTATCCACATTTGAGCAAGACAAATTCTATCTTGATAATGATAGAGTCCTAAAATCTGACTTAAGAACTCATAGTGTTTATGTTTTCTAAAACTCTTTTGACGAGAGTTAATCTGAAGCATACGAAGTTCAATTGGGGCAACGATCTGAGTGCCTAACTGCGCACTTTCAAATACCTTCTGATCTTCAGTAGTTGCAGCAATAACCTCACTAAATTGAGCGTAGATAAACTTCTTAATCCAAGAGATGATAGGTTTACCATCTTTATTAAACCTTGCTTTAGAGCTTTTTGAAGTAGCGGAAAATAAGATAAACTCACTCATCTTTGATCCAAGATAAATAAGCTCAGGAAAAAAGTCATATCTAACCATCATCATCTTTGAGGCACTAGACCAAGCAATAATATTTTGTCTTTTTAAAAGTGGAAAGTATGTGATGAGGGGCAACCTTAGATAACGAACTCTCTCACGATGGGCCTGATAATATTCAACGACCTTGTGCTCCACACTAGGAGAAGTGAAAAGCAATTCAACATTTTTACCATGTGAAATTAGCTCATCAATAATAGGCCTAATTTGCTCGAACTCCCCTTCACTTGAGAAATGAAATAAGCAGTGGGCCTTCTTGCCTACACGAGAAAATGCTCTCGTTCCTTCATCCTGATAATTTTTGGATTCAAAACTTACTCGACGATAAAATGGCCCTATTCTTAATAAGTAGAAAAATAGAAAAAATGGATAGGCCACTATTCGAAGAATCGCCTGAATAAGAAAAATCAACAACATACAAATAGTATAAAGATACATCTAAGAGAATAGAAGCTAAAAATGTGGTCGAGATGACACCTAGTGGATACATTTTACATAAAATTATAAAAAACGAGTGTCATTTTCTTAAAAAATCTTACATATAACTTTAATTTTGTACCTTAACGAAATTCTGGATTGCCATACAATAAAAAAACTTCGATTATTGGCTATTGTATAAAAAGAGGGAGAAAAAAATGGGATTATTTAGGGGAGCGATACTCGCATTCATGGTTACCAGCGCACTTGGTGCTACATCAACGGCATCAATGCCTTCAGTACCAGCTACAACGACAACTCAACAAACAGCAGCGACACCAAATCCAGAAGAAAACACAATTTGGCAAAAATTAAAGAAATCACCATTTAATGCCCAATATTTAGTGGAAGGATCAAATGGTTTTAAAGAATCAATTAATGGATACAGTTTCTATAACTACCTATATTTAGGTTACAACATCAACGATAGATTTGCTGTAAAAGTTGTTCCTTATTGGCAAACAGACTTCTCAGAAAAACAAGAAAATAAAAATGGAAGCCGTACAATTCATCAACAATACGGTGCAACTCAAGCAAGACTTTATGTTAAGAAACTTTTAACTGATAAAGAAAATGGTTACGACCTTTATCTTCAATACCGTCTATACCACTACCCGGCCGCCACAAGAAAGTCTGGATATGATGCAAAACAACGCTTTTACCTAATTGGTGGAAAGACAATTAATGATAAATTAAGAATCGGTACTTATGCATTTTACGAAAGTTATATTAGAAACTCTGGTAAATCATCTCTTTTAGCAAATTACTACGCAGCAGTTGCTCCTACATATTATATAAGTGATAAGCTATATACATCACTTACAATTGACTACTATAGACAACAAAGAAAATCTGGAAGTACAGAATCTGAGACTCTTTCAGTTTCTCCAGAAATTGGATACAGCTTCCCATTTGTTTCTCTTTCAGCATCACTAGCTCTTGAGCCAGTAGACTTTAGAGGTGAAGATCCTGATTTTGTTGATGAAACACTTAAGAATGCCAGACTAGTAGTGTCGGCCTATTTCTCAATCCTATAATTTCATAATTACATTACAGATACTTACTAGGCCGACTTTATAAGTCGGCCTTTATTTTTAAAGCTTTATTAAACATCAGGCAATATTTTCCGATAACTCTAGTAAGAAAGTGATTAAACTTATCAGGGTTTGAGGATTTATGAGTTCAAATACAAAGAAGAAAGTTACAGAATATCTACTGACTAAGAAGCAGATCTCAGCTGGCCTCTATGAGCCAAATGAAGTCTACTACATTAAAGACAGTGGAAAAGAACTTGGACCATTCTGGCAGGAAGACTTAAAAGAGTTTATTGATGACTATGGACTTCTTAATCAAAATGTTCTCGCTAAGAGCTTAAACGACTCAGATTGGACACCAGTAACTTCTCACCCATTATTCCAAAGACGAAGACCTGAAATTGTAAAAGAATTTAAAATTGATGAAGATGATCAATTCTTCTTACTAAAAAATGGTAAGAAAGATGGACCTTTTACAAGCAATGAGGTCAATGCAAAGCTTGATAAATTAGAGGTGCTTCACACTGATCTTGTATCAGTTGATAATGGGATCAGTTGGGGAACTATTTACGAATTTGAAGTATTTGATCGTCGAACTAGAGATAATCAAAGTTTGCCTGAATCACCGCAAGGTCATGTTTTTCAAAACT
Organism: Halobacteriovorax sp.; assembly: GCF_048381875.1. Lineage (NCBI taxonomy): Bacteria > Pseudomonadati > Bdellovibrionota > Bacteriovoracia > Bacteriovoracales > Halobacteriovoraceae > Halobacteriovorax > Halobacteriovorax sp. The sequence goes on from NZ_JBLXBP010000001.1 coordinate 380,176, forward strand.
CTATGCTTGATGCGGATCGTGCGATGGCCGTATCTAAAAAAGATCAAGGCGATCGCGAATTTATTTATGATCTTGCTTATATTGGAAACCAAAAGCTAAATCCGAATAAGCCACAAATTGATGATTTTGAACAAAAAGAACAAACAGATAATACTGCAATGTTTAGACTAGCTGCTTTTGCTTTTAGCTTTATCGTTGTAGCTGCAGTATTTTTTACTTTTTCAAACTTTTCAGGAAGCCCTGAGCCAGTAGCGAAAAAACCAAAAGTGCAAAGAACACAACGTACTCCAGCTGCTAAGAAGAGAACTCAACCAAAAGTTCAAGAAAGGCCAAAGCCTACAAAGATGCCTACAACGAGAATTAAAAAGAAGAAAGAGGCCCCTAAAAGAGAGATTACAAGAAGCGATAGACCTCTTAATAAAGGAAGTTTTCTAAGTGACACTAGAGAGATGACAGATGGACAAATGGATCCAAGAGACCTGCCTCCTGAAGTTATTTTTGATGATAACTCTGAAGCATTAGAGCTTGATCCGATCAGAGAGAGAATATCAAAAGAAACTTTTGATCCACAACAAGAAGAGTTAGAAAATTATGACGAACTTGATGCGGCCCGTGAAATTGTCGATGATTATCTTGAGCGCTCACCTGCTGCAGGAGGACAAGAAGAGTTCTATGAAGATGAATTTGTCCCTGAAGATGCTATTGAAGGTAGTGAGTATTAAGCAAAATTTTAAAGAATAAGTAGTCAAAAATTAAATATTTGTGTTATTTTTAAGTATGGAAAACACAAATGAAATCACGAATTTAACACAATACTTTAGAAAGGCCGCTTTCCCTGGCTCATATTTTTTCAGTTTCGAAGGTATCGAAGGATCTGGAAAATCAACTCAAATCGTAAAGATTAAAGACTATCTAGAAACAAAAGGTTTCAACGTAATTGTCATTAGAGAACCAGGTGGAACTGCATTTGGGGAAAAGCTTAGACAAGCAATTCTGACGTCTACACAAGAACTTCACCCAGCAGCGGAAGCACACTTATTTGCTTCAGCAAGAGCGCAGAATCTTTCATCATTAATTCTTCCAGAGCTTGAAACACCTAATACTGTTGTTATCTGTGACCGTTTTCTAGATAGCTCAATAGCCTACCAAGGTGTAGCAAGAGGTTTAGGGCCAGAATATATTTTAAATATTCACTCTAGTTTCCCTCTTAATATCGTTCCTCATAAAACATTCTACTTAAGAATTGATTTACAAAAGTCATTAGAGAGACAGCGACTAAGAAATATGCCTAAAGACTATTTTGAATCAAGAGATAATAGCTTTCATCAAAACCTCATTGAAGGATATGATTATTGTGCAAGTATTTTCTCTGATCGCGTATCAGTAATAGATGGTTCACAAAGCATGGATGATGTTACAAACGAATTAATAAATAACATTGACCAAATTATTAATGCAAAAGAATAATCAAGAACAAGATCTCGCCTTTAAGGCCCTCTTTGAAAGATACAAATCTTCTCAGATGGCCCATTTCTATACCCTACACACAGCAGGGCAATTAGAAGTTGATGAGAAATCTAAAATCTTAAGTAATTGGACAACTAACTTCCTTGAAAATATTCTCATGTTTGAAAATAATTGGGATCATGACCATGCAAGCGAATCCTTAACTCTAGGCCATGAAGACATACTAATTATTGAGACAGAAGAGAAAAGCTATAAAGTAAGTGATAAGAAAATTGAAGAATTTTTCGACTTTATTCGATTTAGGCCATCAAAATTAAAATACTGCATTACTATATTTAAAGACTCTCAAAAGATATCACCAATACTGGCAAATAAATTATTAAAAACACTTGAAGAGCCTCCTGCAGGCCATTTATTTATTTTTCTAAAATCTTCAAATGAGAAGTCACTAGCAACAATCGATTCAAGAACTATTAATATTCACATTATTAATGACTCTAATGATAATATTGATAAGATTCATAATCTCGATTTTCATAGCTTTCTAGATAGAAGCTGTAAAGATACTGAACTTAAAGACATCTTAGTAGAGATAAGAGATGGCAATCTAAAATTAGATGCAATCCAAGGCCTTATAAAAGAAAAGCCTGCCAGAGAATTAAACATCCACCACTTAATAGCTGCCTATATTAATCAAAACGATAAATTTGATATTAGGGATCAAATGAAGTGTCTAGAAGCAATAAAGAATTCAACTGAAGAAATTCCATTTAATGGTGCTGTAAAGTCACGTCTTTCACGCCTTTTGCAGTTCGTTATATAAGTAATTTACGATGCATAAAGGCTAGACATAAAGCAGTATAAAGAGGACAATAAGATCTGTTCAAAAATAAATTTGGTAATTAAATGACTGATAATAATACGACGCAGGACTCTGAGCAATCAGAAGCTCCTAAAAATACACAGACAAAACAAGCAAAGGACTCTCATCGAGAATCCAATAAAGAGCAAAAGAAAAAAGCAAATAAGTTCAGCAAGCACGATGACAAACTTGCTAAAGAGCAAGAGGGAAAGTTCGAAGAAGGACAGACCCTAACGATGGTTCGTGTTAGATTTCCTGGTAATGCAAAATCTCAGCCTTTTTTACTTGGTAAGAGAAAGTTTACTTATGGCCAAAAAGTTATTGCCATGAGTGACCGCGGAATGACTGTAGGTTATATCAACTCTTTTCCATATGAAGTTGAATTTGATAAATCAATGCTACCAATCCGCTCCATCTCAAAAGTTGCCACTCAAGAAGATATTGACGAACAAAAAAGCTACATGAAAAAGGAAAATGAGGCTGAAGTCACATGTATTCGCCTCATTGAAAAACATAATCTCAATATGAACCTAACTCACGTTGAATTTATTCAATTTGGGAAAAAGGCCGTTTTCTACTTCACAGCTCCAGAGCGTGTTGACTTTAGAAACCTCGTCAAAGACCTTGTTTCTGAAATAAAGATGCGTATTGAACTTCGTCAAATTTCAGTAAGAGACCGTGCTGCGGCACTTGGTGCAACCGGTGCTTGTGGACTACAAACGTGTTGTTCATACTTTCTAACAAACTACGGTAATACATCGATAAAAATGGCAAAGAATCAAAATCTTGCCCTTATCCCGGCCAAGATTAATGGTGTTTGTGGACAAGTTAAATGCTGTATTAAGTATGAAGATGATGTTTATACAAATAAGAGAGAATTCCTTCCAGGTGAAGGATCATATATTCGCACTAAAAATGGCGATATTGGAAAGGTCCTAAAGCTTCATATTCTCCTTGAACAATTTGAAATGCTTACAGACCGTGGCTATATCCGCCGCTACTATAAGAACCAATTCGACCGCAAACGTTGTCGTCCACCAAAAGATTGGAAATTCCCGACAGAGTTTAGATCAATCACAAAAGAAAACTCTGTTGTTATTGGAATTGAAGAACTAGAAGAAGAGCTACGCCTAAGAAAACAAGCATTTCTAAAGAGCCTTCACGATGAAGATGATGATCAAGACGAAGATGCTCATGAGTTAATGGATGATGAAGAATCGACTTCAGATGATGAGGAAATTGAAAAGCTTCCTCTTGATTCAACTGAAGATGAAAATGACAATATTCCAAAAGAAAATGTCGAAAAGAAGCGTCATAACAATAATAGGCCAAAGAGACGATCAAATAATAATCGCAATCGCGGCCCTAGAAATGACAAATCAGATAATAAAGATGGTGAAAAGAAGTCTCGTGGGAGAAATAATCGCAACCGTCTACCAAAAGGTAAAGGCGGTGGAAACTTCCGTAAACCATCAGGTGAAAAGTCTGAAAACAAAAGGGCCAACTCCCCTAAGAAGTCTGATCAATAATTCTTTTTAATGAATCATAAGCGCGATGGTGAGGGAAACGATTTTCTCTTACCATCTCAATATTTGGCAACTTTCCAAGAAACTTCACATTTAACATTTCATCTTTCTTATCAACAACAACCTTACGAAGACATTTCTTTAGCTCAATCTTCTCGTTTAACAAAATAATTTCACGATAAACACCAAGGCTTACATATGAACGAACGCGAGTCTTTATTGGGGCAAGAGATGGTATTGGAAGGATTGCGGCAGGGCCTTTAGCAACCTTACCAACAAGCTTTGCTAATTTATTACGAGGTATAAATGCAGGAGCAACGTAAGTAATCTTACGATCCCCTACTTCAATCACATCGTGTTGTATTAGCCATTCTATTAATAGAGCACTTAAAGAGTGGGCCACAATATGAGCGGTAGGATTTGTTTTAAATACCTCTTTAATACGCTCACAATCTTCTTTAAGATTTGGCCTGGCCTTCTTATTAAAAGAAAGTGAAATATACTTAACATTTGGATTTGAAAAAATAAAAGATCCCGGGGCCTGATTGAGCCCCGGAAAGAATACTATATTTGGATAGTCTTTTTGATTAGAAGTCACAATTTCCCGGAGTACGAGGGAAAGCAATTACATCGCGAATATTACTCATACCAGTAATATACATAATTGCTCTTTCAAACCCAAGGCCAAAACCAGAGTGAGGAGCAGAACCGAACTTACGAAGCTCAAGGTACCACCAGTAGCCTTCTTTCTCCATTCCCATCTCATCCATACGCTTTGTAAGCTTATCAAGGTCTTCTTCACGTTGTGATCCACCAATGAGCTCACCAATACCAGGAACAAGAACATCCATGGCACGAACAGTTTTACCATCGTCATTTTGCTTCATATAGAAGGCCTTACATGTTTTCGGGTAGTCTGTAACTGTAACAGGCGACTTGAAATGAACATCTGTTAAGTATTTCTCATGTTCAGTTTGTAGCTCATCTCCCCAATTCGTTGGGAATTCAAATTTTTGGCCAGAAGCATTTAATATATCAATTGCTTCTGTGTAAGTAATCTTTTTGAACTCTCCATCACGAACGGCAGCTAAAGTTTCAAAATGAGATGCATCAACATCTGTAAATGGCATTTTATATAAGAACTCAAGTTCTTTGCGACAATTAGTGAAAGCATAATCAATCATATACTTTATATAATCAGCAGCAAGATCAGCAACATCATCAAGATCAGCAAAAGCAACCTCTGGCTCAATCATCCAAAACTCTGCTAAGTGACGTTTTGTATTAGAGTTTTCAGATCGAAATGTCGGCCCAAATGTATAAACCTTACCAAGACCAAGAGCGTGGCACTCACCTTCAAGCTGACCTGTAACACATAGTGAAACATCTTTACCAAAGTAGTCCTTAGTAAAATCAACTTCACCTTTATCATTTTTGGCCGGGTTTTGCTTATCAAGAGTTGATACATTAAACATCTCACCAGCACCTTCACCATCTACTGCAGTAATAATTGGCGAATTTAAATAGAAGAAGCCTTTTTCATTAAAGAAATTATGAGTGGCCATTGCAAGTGCGTGACGTACACGAAAAACTGCGCCAAAGAGATTTGTTCTAACTCTTAAGTGAGCAATATCTCTTAAGTGTTCAAGAGAAGTTCCTTTCTTTTGAAGAGGATATGATTCATCAACTGCACCAATAATTTCACCAGTAACTGCTTGCATCTCAATTGTTTGATTCTTTCCTTGAGACTCAACAACCTTACCTGTGATTGAAACACATGTTCCTGTTAGCATCGTTGATAGAGCTTCATAATTTTCAATATCAGCATCTGCTACAATTTGGAGTAGATCTTGAGAAGATCCATCATTAAGAACAATGAATGAAAACTTCTTAGACTTTCTAACTGAGCGAACCCAACCTTTAACCACTACTTCATTACCGATAAAATCACTTGAACGATCAAATAATTTCTTTAATTCAATACGCTTTAAATCTGTCATTTAATACCTTCTATAAAACTTCTTTTAAAATACTCTGAGTTGTTTCTTTTTCTAGTCTTGGACCATATTGAGTCACAAGTTTTGCTGAGCAAGAACAAGCAAGTGTTCCAGCTTGAGCGTAATCTAGGCCATTAGTAATCCCATAAAGGAATGCTCCAGCAAATAAGTCACCTGCACCATTTGTATCCATAGCTGTTACTTTTGGAGATGAAACGTTTAGACGCTCATTTCCATCGAATAAGTAGGCACCTTTGGCCCCTGCAGTAATAGCAAATGTATGAGAAACTTCTTTAAGAGCATTGAAGGCATCATCTATATTATCTAATCCTGTGAACGACTTCGCTTCTTCTTCATTACAAAATAGAAGATCAAGTCTTTCACTACCGATCATTTTCTTAAAACCATCTTTAAAGAATCCAACAATACCTGGATCAGAAAAAGTTAATGCAACTTTAACATCATTTTTGCGTGCATAATCTCTTGCCGTTTCGCAAGCAGCAATGCCTGCAGCTCCAGTAACAAGGTAGCCTTCCATATATAGCCACTTACTTTCACTAAGACTAGCTAGATCCAGTTGATCATCTGAGTAAGTTGCAGTTGTTCCAAGGAAAGTATTCATTGTTCTTTCAGCATCGTCTGAAATCATAACGAGACACTTACCTGTTTCACCATCATATAGGCCTTGCTCAATATTAGACTTTACACCATTAGCAAGAAGATCATTTTTGTAGAACTCTCCTGTCTCATCATCTGCAACTTTACAAGAGTAGAAAGTCTTTGCTCCAAGCTGAGTCGCACCAATAATTGTATTTGCAGCAGAACCACCACATGCTCTAGAATGACCAACGTTATTACCACTTAAAGCTTTAAGAAGATGATCTTGTCTTTCCTTTTCAACAAGAGTCATAAGACCTTTTTCTATTAAGTGATCAGTTAAGAATTCATCACTAACTTTAAATTCCATATCAACAAGGGCATTTCCCATTCCATAAATATCGTACTTCTTCATATAAATTCCTTTATTATTCTTCTCTTCTTTTAAATATTAATTCGTTACTAGCTTCATCAAATCCATCATATTGATATCCGGCCACATTAAACTTCTTGAGACCTTCAATATCTTTGACTTTATTTTCGATAATATAACGGGCCATCATTCCACGTGCTCTTTTAGCATTGAATGAGATCACTTTATATTTACCATTCTTCCAATCAAGAAAGCGTATATTTACTAATTCGGGAACTAGCTTATCTTTCTTCACACTTTTGAAATACTCTTCTGAAGCAAGGTTCACAAGGTACTTAGACTTATTCTTCTTAGCGTCTTCATTGATTTTTTCAACAATTTTATCGCCCCAGAAGTTATAGAGATTTGTTAATCCTTCTGCGTTGATACGTGTTCCCATCTCAAGTCGGTAAGCTCTTAACTCATCAAGTGGTGCTAAAACACCATATAGGCCAGATAAGATTTTTAAATGCTTTTGGGCGTAATTCAACTCACTTTTTTTGAATTCACTTGCATTTAGTCCCTGGTATGTATCGCCAGCAAAGCTAAAGACGGCCGCACCAAGATCATTTGTCTTCTTAAACTTTTTAAAACGCTCCACATTTAAATTTGCAAGATTATCAGAGAGCTTCATCATTTTAGAAAGATCACTACTATCAAATTTTGCCATTTTCTTTGCCAACTCACTGGCCTCATCGATGAATGCAGGCGTTTGTAATTCGACATTATTTGCAAGCTCAATTTCTGAGTGGTCAAAATTAAGTTTTTTCGCAGGTGAGATAACAATATCCATGAATATCCTTTGAATAAAATTCGTAACTAAACGCTTGAAATGATAACAATAACTTTATCAAAAGACTATGATTTCTTAGGAGTATTTAAGGGATAAAATAACGTTCATAACGTGTGGATTTACCTGTATAGACAACTTTCTGACACCTAGAATCATCCGGTAGTTCTAAATTAGGTGCTTTCAATGGCCTCTTAAAACAAACCAACTTAAATTTCTTACATAATTCAGATAAAATAGTAGCTTGGTCTTCGTCACTTCCAACAAGTTCTTTGAATGTTTCCATTTCCTTACGGCTAAGGGCGCTCTTTGTTTTGGACTTACCTGATTCATACATCGGATCATAAAAGCAGCGATCGTAGCCAGCTGGAATTTCACTAGAATAGGCCTGGCCATATTTTAGCCTCATCTGATTTTTAAAGGTTTGAGCAATCATTTCGTCGTCACTAGCACAGGCCTGCAGATAGGCCCATAATCCTAACGCAAAGACATATGGGTTTCTTTCAAAACAAATTAACTTGCATTTAAAACTTAATAATAAACAAGCATCCTTTCCTGTCCCCATTGTTGCATCAATAATTTGATTATGTGCTAAATCATCACCCTTGAGCTTTAGAGCTCGAAAAAGAGGCTCCTTAGTAACTGCATAGCGTTTTTTAAGATGTGATTGTAATTCTTTGGCCCAATCCAGTGTTAGCTTAGATGATTTTTTCAAATCAATTAAACTTAACTGTTCACCATTAAAATCTAAATAATAAGAAACCTCATCAGTTAAGCTTGAACAAATCTCAAATTCGACACCAAAATCTCTTAACTGTTTGGCCCAAAGACCTAGTGCATCGTTCTGAGATTCTAATGATTTCATATTAATATCAATGCCATGAACAAGAATTTGAATAGGTGTTAGTTTTACGTCATTTTTCATATTAAAATCAAGTAGATGGCCTGTTGTTTCTATGTTATAAAATCATTCTTAATTGAGACACAATTTATAACACAATTGGAGAATGGATGTCACACACACAAGACGTTTCTAATGCAACAATCGATAAATTAGGATTTGATCCTAGAAGTTTGAAGGTAAACTCTCAGGATATAAACCGTGAGCTAGCAAAGAATTATATTAGCGCTAGTGATAACGACATAGAATCAATGTTAAAAGAGCTAGGTCTTAATTCTCTAGATGAGCTTTTTTCACATATCAAAGATGACGTTAAATTCTCTGAAAAGATCGCTTTAGAAAAGGGCCTTAACTACGACGAGCTAGTAGCAAATTTAGATACACTCTCTAAGAAAAATAACATCCCTACTAATTACTTAGGAGATGGACTACCACAGTATAAGATTCACGATATTGTTCCTTACGTATGTAATATCCGCGGACTTACTACTGCCTATACTCCATATCAACCAGAAAGGTCTCAGGGAACACTAAACACTCTTTGGATCTATTCAAGTGCAATAACTGCACTAACTGGTTTTGAAGCAATTAACTCTTCTCTTTATGAAAGATCAACTTGCTTATTTGAAGCACTTAAAACAGGTGTTCGTTTAGCTAGAAAAAAAACAAAGGTTCTTTTAAGTGAGGCAATTTACCCACAAGACAGAAGTGTAATTCAAACAAATGCTGCACATACTGGATTAGAAATCTTATGGGCACCTATTAATAAAGAAAGCGGACTTATTGATTTCGAAATTACAAAAGAGATCCTTACTACAAATAACGATATCGCTGCATTTGCCTTTGGACAAGTAAACTCTCTTGGACTTCTAGAAGATGTCGATGCTCTAACAGATTTATGCCAAGAAAATGACGTGTCATCTATTGCAATTATTGATCCAATTCTTCTTGCAAACAAAGGACTAAAAAAACCAAGTGAGTACGGAAGTGACAAGTCAGGTGTCACAATGATTGTTGGTGAAGGCCAACACTTATGTCTTGATGCAAATTACGGAGGACCTGGTCTTGGTATTTTCGGTATTCGATTTAACGAAAAGAACAAGAATCAAATCCGTCAAACTGCTGGCCGCTATGTTGGTAATGCAGTTGATATGAATAATAAACAATGTCTAGCAATGGTTCTATCGACTCGTGAACAACATATTCGTCGAGAGAAGGCAACGAGTAATATTTGTTCGAACCAATCTTTTGTTGCAACAATTGCAGGAGCCGCCCTTCTTGCTCACGGTGATCAAGGACTAGAAACGAAGCTTGGAATTTCAAGACAAAACACACAATACTTCCTTGCTAATATTTTACACCTTGATGGTGTTGAATTAGCTTTTAATGCGCCTTATTTCAATGAAGTCGTTCTAAAAATCAATAGGCCAGTAAAAGACTTCATCAACTCTAATGATGATATTGTTATAGGAAAAGATATCACTGGACGCCACGGGCTAGAAGGAAATCTATTAAAGATTTCATTTGGTGATCTTCATTCACAAGAAGATATCGACAAGCTTATTAGCGTATTTAAAAATAATTTCACAGGTGATGAAAATGCAGATGTATTCATGCCTGATTTACCAGAAAAGTTCCTACGTACAGAAGCACCTGGGATAGCTCAATTTACATTAGAAGAAGTAAAGGCCTTCTATGATAAATGTGGAGAACTAAATGTGTCTCCTGATGATGCAATCTATCCACTAGGTTCGTGTACAATGAAGTATAACCCATACGTAAATGACTGGGCAGCAGGTCTAAAAGGCTTCACAATGGCCCATCCAGACCTAGATGATAAATACACTCAAGGAACTCTTGAGCTCCTTTATAATATTCAAGAAGACTTTAAGGCCATCACAGGACTACCAGGTGTTGTAACTCAAGCAGTTGCAGGAGCTCAAGGAGAGCTTGTTGGTATTAAAATGTTTCAAGCATACCATGCTGATAAAGGAAATGCGCAAACTAAGAATGTTATCTTAATACCAAAATCAGCGCATGGAACTAACCCAGCAACTGCTGCAGTGGCAGGTTTTGTTCCTGGTAAAGTGGATGGAAAACAAGTCGGAATTATCACTCTTGATGCTGACCAAAGAGGTCAAATTGATCTTGAGCAATTAAAAGAGATTATTAAAACAGATGGTGATCGCATTGCCGGTATCATGGTTACAAATCCAAATACAGCAGGTGTTTTTGAAGAAAACTTCAAAGAAGTTGCAGACCTAATTCACTCAGTAGATGGGCTTGTGTATATGGATGGGGCCAATATGAATGCAATTGCAGGTATTGTCTCTCTAGAAAAGCTTGGTGTTGATGCTTGCCATAATAACCTACATAAAACTTGGACTATTCCACATGGTGGAGGTGGACCAGGAGATGCTATTGTAGCAGTAAGTGACAAACTCGTTGATTATATACCAGGTACTCAAGTTGAAAAACTTTCAGATGGAAGCTTTAAAAAAGTACGTGCAAAAAAATGCATCGGAGACTTTCACCGTCACGATGGAAATGTTGCCCACAAAGTTCGTGCATACACTTACCTTAAGGCCCTCGGTCAAGACGGCGTTGTTACGATGTCACAAATTGCAGTTTTAAGTGCAAGGTACTTATTTAATAAACTTAAAGATGTATATCCAATGCTACCTCTTGGTGCAGACAATACACCGAGAATGCATGAGTTTATTATTACATTAAGTGATGATATGTTTGCTCATATTGAAAAATCTGGGACACCAAAGAATCAAATCATTGCAAAGGTTGGAAAGCTATTTTTAGACTTTGGACTTCATGCTCCAACAGTTGCCTTCCCTGAAGTTTTTGGTTTAATGATCGAGCCAACTGAATCATTTACTAAAAAAGAATTAGATGAATTCTGTGATGTACTCATTGCAATCAAGAATGTTTTAAGCGATTCTCCAGAAGTTCTTCAAACAGCACCGCACTTTACACCAATAAAGAAAGTAGATGAGGTATGGGCCAATAAGAATCTAAAATTCTACACAGAGCTTAAAGAATTGTGGGAGCTACCAAGTGACGAAGTTTCGCCTAAGCAATTAAGGCTAAATGATGCAATCGAAGTAGTTGAAATGATCAGAAAGAAACACAGAGAAATAAAAGAAGCATAGAAATAAAAAACGCCAGTCAGTGACTGGCGTTTATATATTGAAGTAGCAGGAATTGAAAAACATACGAATAATTCGAGAATAAACAACAACACGAAAATTAACACGAATTTGGGGAACAAAGAACAACAACACAACTTTATCGATATGTTTATTCATCAATCCCTGCTACATATGTCTGTGATTTATACGATGTGATTTTGGAAGTTACAACCTATCATTTTTGCACGTGTAAATATTACAAAGGGGTCTTGAACTGTTAAGCCTTGTTATTAACAAAGCTTAATTCAGATATAAGTGGCCCTTATAGAAACGAAAGAAAACAAATAAAATACTAACTGAAAAGACAAGAAAGAAGTAACTATGGAAGATTTAAAAAGAGCAACATTTGCAATCATCTCTCACCCGGATGCCGGTAAGACAACAATGACAGAAAAGCTATTATGGTTTGGTCAAGTTGTAAGAAGCGCGGGGATGGTAAAAAGTAAGCAAGGTAATTATGCTAAATCTGACTGGATGGAGATGGAAAAAGAGCGTGGAATCTCTATTACTTCTTCAGTTATGTCATTCCCATATAACGAAAGGGCCATGCACCTACTTGACACTCCTGGTCACAAGGACTTCTCAGAAGATACTTATCGAACTCTCACAGCTGTAGAAAGTGTTCTTATGATGATTGATTCAGCAAAAGGGGTTGAAGCACAGACAAAGAAGTTAATGGAAGTCTGTCGAATGAGAGACACTCCTATTGTATCTTTTTGTAATAAGTTTGATCGTGATGCTCTTGACCCGTTTGAGCTAATCGACGATGTGGAGAAAACTTGCTCAATTCAATGTGTTCCAATGACTTGGCCAATTGGCTCAGGTGTTGAGTTCAAAGGTGTATACGATCTTCGCAATAAAACTATTATGAGTTTTAAAGATGCTAAAGATCCGTTTAGCCCAAATATTATCGATGCAAGCGATTTAAAAGCGGATCATATTAAAGAATTTGTAGGTGAAACTCTTCTAGAAAAACTTGAAGAAGACCTAATGATGATTGAAGAATTAATGCCAGAGTTTAACGAAGAAGAATTTCTAGCAGGTATCATGACTCCAATGTATTTTGGATCTGCCCTTAATAACTTTGGCGTAAAAGAAGTTCTTGATACTTTTTCAAAATTTGCTCCAGGCCCTGGAGAGCGTGAAGTACTTAAGGCCCCATTTGAAAAAGAAGAAACACGTATGGTTGATCCAAGTGAAAAGAAGTTCACTGGATTTGTCTTCAAGATTCAAGCAAATATGGATAAGAAGCACCGTGATCGTGTTGCATTCATTAGAGTATGCTCTGGACGATTCACAAGAGGACAAAAAGTTACTCTTGCAAGAACTGGCAAAGAGATAAAGATTGCAACTCCTCTTATGTTTCAAGCTCAAGATAGAGAGATCACAGAGTATGCAATTCCTGGAGATATAATTGGAATCCACGATTCTGGAAAATTACAGATTGGTGACACATTCACTGAAGGTGAAATTATCCAATTTACAGGAATTCCAAGCTTTGCCCCAGAGATCTTTAAAAGAGTTTTATTAAAAGATCCAATGAAAGGAAAGCAGCTTGATAAGGGACTTCAACAACTTTCAGAAGAAGGCTCTGTTCAATTGTTTAAAAGACATAATTCAACTGAAAAGATTCTTGGTGCCGTAGGTGTTCTCCAATTTGAAGTTGTACAAAGAAGACTTGAGGATGAGTACAATGTAAAAGGAGAATATGAAGGTTTCCCTTATACAGGTATTCGCTGGGTTAAAATTCCAACAGAGAAGATGAAAGATGAATTTGTGTCGCGTTACTCTGCTAATATCGCCTACGATATAAAAGGGCGTATATGCTTTATCTATCGCACGGAGTGGGATTTGAAGCTGGCCCAGGAAAAATTTGAAGAAGTGGAATTTTTCAAGACTAATGATTTTAAATAGTTAATTAAACTAAACTAAATATGTCTTGTAAATCAAATAAAAATTAACTATTATTATCTTCACCTTATTGAACAAAAAAAAGGTTAAGAAATTGAAATTTTTATTTGTAGAAGATGAAGTAGAGTTAGTCGAATTATATCAATATATGTTTGATCGAATCGGCCTAGACTATGAAGTCGCTTATAATGGCGAAGAAGCACTTGAAAAAGTGAAGAATGGTCAATTCGATTTTATTTTCTCTGATATTCGTATGCCGAAAATGAATGGAATTGATTTTCTAAAGAATCTTATTTCAGAAGGTCTCAACTTCAAGAAGTTTGTTTTCGTTACGGCCCATCAAGAAGTCTCACTAGATGAGGTTAAGGAGATGGGAGCACACGACATACTCTATAAACCAATAAGACATCAAGTTTTCATGGATTATATTCAAGATTTACAAGCATAAAAAAGGGCCCTCCACGGGCCCTTTTTATTTATAGAATTTCATTGATTAATTCGTCACAACTATTGGTTCGAACAAACTCTCCAGGTAGCTCACGAGCTGGTACAATTTCTTGTCTCATTTCTTGAGCGGCCATAGCAGCTCTAATACGATGATCATTATTCATTGTATTTAGCTCATCTGCAGGACCTGGTGTCCACTGACGGCCAGTAGAGTTTAAAGCATTCTCTTCACTTCTAGCATCAACGGCCTGTCCCCAACCTCGTTGATGTGGATGAATAGCCATTTTCTCTTCAATATCTCTAAAGAAGACCTTCTGACTCTCAATTTGTGAAGTTGATAATCCTTCCATTGCAGCAGTTCTAAATTGATTTACATCAAGACCTAAGTCATCACAAAGTTTCTTTAAGTCATCTTCAACAGTAGCTGGAGATTTTACATAATCTAAGTGAGTTTTATTATCAACTTCGCCATCTAAAGGCTCAGTTGAATTAATTGCCTTATCAAGCATTGCACGAACTAGCTTAATTTGCATTGCTGATTCAGCAGCATCTCTTGGCGCATTAAACATTCTAAACTCAGCTTTTCTAATTTTCGGGTCAACTCTAAATGTTCTTCTCCAGTCTGTTGTAGGATTTGAAATATCGAAATCATCTGTTACAAACTCTTCAGGAATTACATCTTGGTAATAAGCTGAAACATCAAGTTGTAAGTAACGTGTCTTACGTCCAAAACGAGTGTTAAAGTATCTTTCATTATAAAGAAGTTTTTTAAGCTCTTCCTCTGTTCCGTTAAAGTCTTTTAGCGCATTCTTAAGGGTATCACTAATCTCTATTTGTTCAGAAGTGTGAGTACGATTAATATGCTGGAACATAAGTGAAATAATCCCTCTGTGCTCATGGAAGATCGTTAAAAATCTTGCAAGGGCCTTAGGGTTATCATCAAATGCAGCTAGGTCAATATTCACGTGACCACCACCGGCCATAATAGACGGTAGAACATTGTTTTTCTCAAATGCTTTATAAACTGCACTTACTTCTTCAATTGTTGGTGTGAACTTTGGTGTAATAAGCTCTATCGTTCCACCACGTGGAGAATCTGCGATGATTTCACCTTCAGGAGTATACGAACGTCCAATACCGTCCCACTCAACTTGCCACTTACGACCTTTCGAGTCGCGAATAGCATAGGCTACATCTAAACCGTGGCCGTGCCCATCAACCTCTAGCTTAACAGGTGGCTCACCTTCTTCACCGCCAATCTGATCGTAAAGGTCCTTAGCAACTCTCTTAATAATTGCTTCTCTTTCTTGTGAAGATAGATCAATAATAGTTTGTACCCATGCACGTTTTCCATCTTCAAGTCTCTCTTTAGAAGTGATTGACTTAAGTCTTAATGGGAACTTACCTGAATACTCAATCCCTAGATCGATATCATTAACGTCAACCGGATTATTAACTCGGTTAGGAGCATCAACCTTGGCCTTAAAGTCCATTGTTAATTCGTTATAGTCCATATCTTTAGGACGCATATAGTTTTCAAGATCATCAATAAGCTTAGAAGCAGAAACCCATGTACGATTCATTTCACGAATTTCATTTTTCAATTGCGAAGGATCCATATTTGGGTCCATTAGAGCAACCTTTTGCGTATAATCCTTAACTAAGTTTTTAATAATCTCTCTTTTTGTATCACCGATGAAAGCAACACCTGGCTCAGTCCATCCCCAATACATAACTCGATAAGAGTCTTTGATTCCGGCCTTATTCATATTATCAAGGGCCTGCTTAACAACGTCTTGTTCAATTCCAAAACGCTCTGAAATACTCTGTGCAGTCTGAAAGGATGAACTATTTAAATTATAATCAGCAATGTCGGCAATTCCACTAAAGTCATTAGCTGCAATTCTTGCTGCAAGTGTTGTTTGATAAAAACGGGCCGGCGCAAGATTCTTTGTCCCCGCTCTAAATTCAATACCAAGTCCGCCAGTATTTCTAACCCAAGGCTTCCACTGATCATCAGGTCTAATTACACCGCGGCCACCATAATAGAGATTACTTAAGTTTGCTTCAGATTGAACACTTTTATAATTTGCAAATTCAATTCCAGAATTACCTTTAATTCCGTTAAGAACAATATAAGACTGGACCATACGATAGAATTCAGAAAGTTTTCCTGTTTCTAATTCAGGGTGTTTTGCAAATACAATACGTTGGTGGCCAGGAGCTTGGAATAGCTTGATTTTTTTCTCTAGTGTTTGAGGGTCACGAATAACTTGTGCTAGAGACTCTCTAAACCAAGCGACCATTTCCTCAAACTCACCATATGTGTTTTGAGCGTGAAAGTTGATTTCCCAACCACCACCTTGTCCACCACCGTGTGCGTGGGCATCATTAATAAATTTTTCCGCCTTTCCAAAAACAGAAGTCCACTGAGAATAATCATATTTTTGTTTAAGAAATTTATCTGGAAGGCCAGGTAGATTTCCATTAAACATTTTCATTCTTACAGTAGGTTTAATAAATGAAAGAGGCTTATCCCCCATTTGATCAAAGAGGTTATTAAAAACTGTTTTTAGAGTATCTAAATTTGCCTCTTCAATATTTGTTGCCTTAAGCTCTGTAAGATCAAGTACCTTAGGGTTCCCCTCTAAATCTACAACATCTGAAGCAAGATCGATTTTCTTTCCTGTAAACATATCTTTATATGTACGATAACCATTAGCATCTTTGGCGTAATTAGAAAGAAAGTCACGATAGAACTCTTCTTGCTTTTCAGCACTTAAATTTCCAATTTTTGTTTTAATATAAGAAGTTGGTGGCGTCATTACACGTGTAAGTAAACTTGAAGATGCCTCTTTTTCTGCACCAAAAGTTACCCCACCAAGCATTCCAGGAAGAGTCTGACCATCGACAAGTGCTGCTTTTGCGCTATAGCTTGCCCCAGAATACTGGAGGTCTGCCCAGGCCTCATAGGCCGTTTTATAGTTACCATCTGATGATGGCGTACGATAATCACTATTTTTTACGTGGGAAATACCAAACCAAGCAGCAGTTCCAATCGCAACAGTTCCAAGAACTGGCAAATAGAGATCTTTAAATTTTTTGTTTGTTTTACTCATAGGTCATACCTTTTTGTATATTTAATAAAAATTAATTACTTAAAAAAACATTTCTTAGACTTAAGCTCTTCTATACTTGAAAGAGTCTCAGGAGTCTTATCACTCACCTTATACAGTTCTTTAAAGAACGCATCTTCCCTTTGTGAAACAGGCTTATTGGCCGCTTCATCAATAGCCTTTGCAAGCTTTGCAGCTCTTTCAGGTGAAAACTTTCCATCAATAATCTTCCAAAATGAATTTTTAGCTCTTGGCCCGACCATTGTTACTTCTCTAGAATTACCTTTGCTAAATTTTGCAACGGCATTAAAGAATTCACGATACTCCTTCTTAGCTCTTTGCTCAGAGAAGCTTAAGAAAATTGCATATGATCTTCTTTCACTACTATTTAGATAGCGAGAAGCATCTTTGATATTATTGTTTCGTGATAATCTGGAAATGTATCTTGTAACTCCGGCAGGTGTTTTAGGTACTCTTTGAACAACTCTCATTAAGTTTGAATCAGCAACTTTCACAAGATTGTTACTAAAACCTAATGTTGCGAGTTCATCTGCTTTACAATACGAACAGTTAAGAACTTTTGCAGATTGTTCACCATATACTGAAGCAATATAAGCGAGATCATTTACAACATCTCTAAAAGTCTCACCTTCTACATCTTTATGAGACATCTTCAATGCTGCCATAACACGACCAATCTTTGCTTGGTCTTCTCTATTTGCACGATTTTTAATATCGGCCAGTGCGGTACTTAAGTCAGGATAACCATGCTTTAAAGAAACAACACTTGTACGAATAGAATCCTTTAATGTCGTTACCGATGCCCCTGAAACACCTTCTTTTACAATTTTTGATTTAATTGAAATAGGCTTTAAAAGCATTTCACCTAAAGTAAAAACACTGGCATTGGCCGATAACGTTATTGCAACTGAAGCGCAGAAAAGTAGCGCACTTTTGCCAAATAATTTCATTAATCTCTCCTCACTTATCAATAAATTTGATAAATAGCTAAAATATCATTCAACTTAACGGGTGAATTAACTGATAACTTGAGTCCAGTAATTGCTTTTTTTTCAAATTAGAGCATAATTTACGTAAATCTGATTAGTTACCAAGGACAGAAATGAGTGCAATACATGGTCGAATAAAAAAACTCTATCGACATAAGAAAAAGTGGGCCAGAAAAAATAAAATTGATTCCTATCGACTCTACGATCGAGATATTCCTGACTTCCCATTTATTGTCGATTGTCATGGCCCATATTGCGTGATTTATCGAAGAGAGATTGATCGAATTGATGAGAAGAAAAATCATCTCCCACTACTCATCGACGCCTTAATCAATGAATGTGAGTACAGTGAAAAGAATATCGTTATCAAAGAAAGAAAAGTTCAAGACGAAACCTTTCAATACACAAAAGAGAGCACACACCAAGATCTTGTCTTTAACTCAAAAGAAGGTGAAATACAGTTTAAGTTAATTCTTAATCGCTATATTGATACTGGTCTCTTTTTAGATCATAGGCCCCTTAGACAGAAACTAGCAAATGAACAGCTAGAAGATAAAAACGTCTTAAATCTATTTTGCTATACAGGAAGCCTCTCTGTTGCCTCGGCCCACGCTGGTGCAATCGTTACCAGTGTTGACATGTCTAACACCTATCTTAATTGGGCAGAAGATAATTTCAAATTAAATAATATCGATCCAAACAAACACAAATTTATAAGAGAAGATGTCTTAAAGTATTTAGCACATAACGCTCAAAAGATTTTAAAAGAAGAAGAAAAATACGATCTCATCATTCTCGATCCTCCATCAATGTCTAAGTCAAAGAAAATGGAGAAGCTCTTTGATATTCAAAGTGATCATATTGAGCTTATAAATAATTGTGCAAAGCTTTTAAAGAAAGATGGGACCCTCTATTTTTCAAATAATTTACGCAGCTTTAAGCTTGATGAGAGTGTTCAAGAATCATTTGACGTCAAAGACCTCACCAAATGGAGTATTCCACAAGACTTTCACGATGCAAAAATACACAAGCTGTATAAAATAAATTTGCACTGCTAGATTTTGTCCATATAATGGTAATACATGAGTTTAAAACTTCTCTTTCAATTGATTACAACATTAATTATTTGCACCAATATAACGGCAGCGACGGTCTTAATAGATCCAGGACATGGGGGTGAAGACTGTGGTGCCAAAGCAAAAGTGTGGAAGAAGAAAAAGCTAAAGGTAGTTTGTGAAAAAGATATCGCACTAAAAATTGCAAAAAAACTCAAAAAGTTTATCAATGAAACAAAAAGGCATCGAGCCTATTTAACAAGAACTCTCGATACTACAATCACCCTACAAAAAAGGGCCGATATGGCCGACATTATCAAGGCCGATATTTTCATTTCAATTCACTTAAATGCAGCAACAGATAAGAGCTCAAATGGTTTTGAAACTTATTATTTAAATAATCATAAGGATGCGGCAATAACTAAGATTGAAAATGTCGAAAACCGAGATCTTCACGGCAAAGAAGTTGTTATCAATAATATTCTTACAGACCTTGTTGTTGAAAGAGTTGCTCCAGAGTCAAAGAAGCTTGGAGATAATGTTCACGGAGAACTAAGTAAACTCTTAACAAAGAATTATAAAATGAAAGACCGAGGTTTAAAACCAGGTCTCTTCTATGTCTTGGCCCTTTCAAAAAGGCCTTCAATTCTCTTGGAAGCAGGCTTTTTAACAAATAACTCTGAAGCTAGTTTGGTATTGGATAACTGGTTTCACCACCTTTATGCAAAATACGCTGCAAAAGGTATTATCAGCTACTTAGACTCCATATCAGGCCCTAATCTCTTTTAATTTATTTTTCTCAAAAAAACTTTCGTTAAATACTCAAGTATTACCCATACATAGCCGAAAAGTTTAGCGAAATGTATCGATATATCATTATTGTTTTAACATTCATTCTACAATTGAACTTCGCCTACGGTGCGCAGACTTCAACATGTGTGGTTCAAAAAGAATCAACAGTGAGCAATAGTGTTCGAGATATCTGTAGTGCAACCTTAATTGATCAACACAATATTCTATTTGATCCTTCTTGCCAGGGCGGCGTAAACCCTAGAAGTAGAAGAAATCAAAGATATATCGTAAGCTGTGCCAATGGATTAACGTCATTTAAACTTCCAAGAATAAACACTTTTCGTCCTAAAAGAAGTTCCACATTATTCACATTTGAAGATGAGCTTCCCTTCATCCCGACAAAGCATTCTAATCAAGTCGATAATTCAACATTAGCAAATTGTTTTATTGAAACCCACAAAAGACAAGTTCCTTTAAGAAGTAACAGGCTAAAAGAAGATACAAGAAATTTAAATTTTCAAAAAGATTTAAGTAATGCTCCCGTCTATTGTAAGAATACGAATGATGACGAAGTTGTGCTCATGGGTACATTAGATGAGAATGGTCATTTCAAGGATATTGATAGTTTAAATAATGAGTTCTCAATTGAATCTGACTTTAAGGTAAATTTAGATACAAGTAATTACGAACAAGATTCAATATCAGAAATATGTCATGGTGCTTATCAGTGTGTAAGTGAATTAATTGAAGATGTAAATCAGCTTAATAAAGATTTAGATGAAATATTAAAGCGCTTTTCAAACAAACAAATAGAAGAAGAGCGAGAACAACTTGCACGAGATTTTCAAGAACTTGAAGCAAAATGTCACCGAACAAATGTTAAGACGAGAATCAATTACAATACAGATAATGACGCCGGAATGGGTGATAAAGCAATGGGTGCTTTAGAAAAAGGTGTTATTGGTGTCTTTAGGGCCATTGAAAGCGTTAACCCATTTGATGATGAAGACTTCTTACTAAGTCAATTTAAAAACACTGAAGCAATTGCACAGAACTTAAGTGAAGCAGAGATCAAAGCAACATTTGATAAAGTAAATCAGCTTGATCTATCTAACTTTGAAAAAATTAGAGAATTGGCCCTCGCCTACTCTGAAACAGTAGTTCATAAGGTTCTTGATGAAATGGGAACTTTTGAAACGGCACAAGAAAAAAACGATTTTCTAAAATCGTATATGGATGATTTCAAAGTATGCCTTTCAAAAACAATAAACTCTTCCCAAGTTAAAGAATGTGCAAATACTTTCACTAATAATATTTCAACGGCCATTGGTGAAGTTGAATTAGATCGCCAAATTGGACTAAATTTTTCACCTGAAGATGACCTCTCTTCTTTGAAACTTAAAGCAAAGAATAAATATCTAGGTTGCCTTGATAAAAACTTAGGTAAATTTGAAAAAATTATTGATGCCACTGCAACTGTTAAAGGATGTGTTTACCAGGGAATGATAGCAAGTTATCAAGAAACAAGAAGAACTCGCTTAAACGATACCCTAAAGTCATACACTGGAAGAGATGATAATAGAGAGATTGTAACTTCCATTCTTTCAAAGACAAATACATGTCGATTTGCACCTGTGATAAACAAAGCAGATCACAATGACAGAGACTACCTTGCTTTAGCTCAAATGAGCACTGATAGCTTTACTAATGAAATAAAAGACTGCATCGATGGATTACAAAGAGTAGCAGCTGGTGATGTTGTTGAAATTGCCGTTAGAACAAATCAACAAATCGTAGAAAACTTAAGTGCAGATGAAGCGCAACTATTGTCTCAAGAACTCAAAGACATTCATCTAAGAGCATGTATGGAGGCACGTAAGACGAGTGATGGAAATGAATGTGCAAAATTCGTTACGGCCATGGCAACACTAACAGCTGCGGAATCAATTTTAAGAAATGAGTTTGAATCACAATTTGAAGACTTAAACCTACCACAACAAAGAAGAGATGAGTTAACAGATGAAATAATCGAACAATATCAAGCTTGTGCACAACGTACAAAAGAAGAATACTACAAAGACTTAACGAAAGAGCCAAATGAAAAGTTAGTAAACAACTGCTTAACAGGTGCCATTAAAAAGCTATCTAGTAGTATCTTAGAAGACAGTATAAATAAGGCAACAGCAGAAAAAGATATCGATGTGTCTCTCGTATCCCGAGCAGTTGACCGTCAAAAACTAGAAAGACTAAAAACAGAGATAAAAAAATGCTTTGATGAGGGCC
This sequence comes from Halobacteriovorax sp., assembly GCF_048381875.1. Lineage (NCBI taxonomy): Bacteria > Pseudomonadati > Bdellovibrionota > Bacteriovoracia > Bacteriovoracales > Halobacteriovoraceae > Halobacteriovorax > Halobacteriovorax sp. The sequence goes on from NZ_JBLXBP010000001.1 coordinate 402,545, forward strand.
TAGGAAAGTATGAAACAATGAGTACTTACCAGGAAAACCTCAATAAAGAGATTGAAAATTGTACCTTTAGAACGCAAAAAACAGTTATTGAATCGATCGCACAAGAGATGGCCTCTGATAAGATTGGAGACTTTGGCTTAAGCGAGAATAAGACTAACGAAGTTAGACAATTAATCTCTAATCATATCAATGCAAGTACTCCACTAGATATGGATGAAAGAATTGATACTTTAACTCCTCTACTGATAAGAAATGTCGCATCTGAGGCCATAGAGGGAACAGTAAGTGACTTTAAGTCAACAATGACAAAAGAAGAATATGAGTCAAAGCGTGGTCAAATTCAAGACCAATTAAATACATGCCTTGATAAGGTTATGTCTGAAAATGAAAAAGATACTTCTTTTAATGCTACTGATGCATCAAATAAATGTATCTCTGTTACAGCTAAGGATGCCTTTATTACATTAGCACCAACTATAATAGAAGAGTCGATCGCACCTCTATTTAATTCAGAGCCACAAAAAGTTCTAGACCTAACAAATCGTGCAAAGAGAAATGTCATGCCTTGTCTTGCAAGAATTAAAGATGATGAAAACGCACAAGCTAATGCTGAAAAATGTGTTATTGATGAATTACCACAAATTGCAACAACAATAGCATCTCAACTATTAGGAGATCTTAATAGTTTTGCAAATAAAGATGGAAGACAACCATCATTACTCGCTTCTAATAGCTACCAAGAATTTGAAAAGTGTCTTATACGTCTTGAGTCTCCTTCACTTAGCGAGGCTACTGAGAATATGAATGATTGTATAAAAGATCTTGAAAGAGGCGCTAAAACTGAATTACAAAAGCGATTTGTCCATGTTTATGGCCAAAACAACCCAAGAGAAATTAATGAAGTTATCGATCTTATCCTACAAATTCCAGGAGAAGATAAAGCACAAGAATATAAAAGTAATGAAGAGACATCAGGAACTCCTAATAGTGAATTGATTTCAACACTTGAGCTTCTTGGGGAAACGATGAAATATTCTTGCGACAATAATACAGCTGTCTGTCAGCAGCATATTTATAACGCAAAGATTTCACTCACAAGGCATTTTCAAAATAACCCAAATGCTACAACACAAGAAAATACGCAAGCTTTTATGAATAGCCCTATCATGGACAACGTCATCGCTTCTCAAATAGGAATGACTCTTAATGAAACCTTTAAAACAGAGTTAAACGAATACAATGATAGCTCTAACCTTCTTAATAGAAAGATTGACGAGATTACAAATAATCGCATGTTAACTGATATTTTAGCAACGCCTGAAGGTAGGCAATTAAAATCGTATATATTTGATAAAATTGAAAAGGGTGAATTAGATAATCTGGCAGAAGACACAAGACTTAGAGAGTTATTGGCCGAGGCCCTAACAAAAGATACTGGAGAAGGATCATTTGGAGATGGACTTGCTGAAGGCCTAGTTCAAATACAATTAAATAAGATGAGAAGAAGATCAAGTGGCTTTGGAGGACTATTTAGAGAGTTCAAAGTGAAGTTTGGTGACATTCTTAATATTATTGATCGTAAAGACTTCAAATGGGATATCCTAACAAAGACACGCTCTGGACAAAGAGCACGTGAGTATATGATTAAAGAAATACTCGCCCCTTCAATTAAAGGTGAAGACTTAAGCGCACTTGAGAGCAGTGACAGAAAATATCCAAATCAACAAGAAGAGCGACTTGGAAAGCTTACTGAAATGATCACTCAGGCTCTTAAAGAAGCTAATGATTAAGAAATAAAAAAGGCCTCTTTCATAAGAGGCCTTTTATTATATAGAATTTAATTTAAATTATCTCATTCTCTGAAGCATTCCCTGCCCATTTACGAAGAATAAATCGTTTTCATCAATTGATCGTAGAACAGATGAAGCCTTATAATTAACTTTAATCATAGCGGAAGCAATTGGGCTATCAAGACTTCCTTGGTTAGCAATTGAGATTACTTCACTAGAAGCATTAAAGTTAAATCCCCAAGAAACACTAATATTACTTGCTGTAACAAATAATCCTGTTAAATAAGCACCCTTGCCTTCATATTTACCACCGTATTGAAATGCTACAGTATAAACAAAAGAGATAACCTCTGAGCCAAAGCCATTTTTATAAGTTACTTTAAATGAGCGAACAATTGGCATCTTCCAATTTGACATTGAACTAAACGTTGAGTTTGGATCATCCATATTTGGGATTACGCTAATGGCCTTAGCAAAACTTGAATTACTAACTGGCTTACCAGCTTCAACAATCTTCCAAATCTTTTGTCCCAAGGCAATGAATTTATCAATTGTCATAAATACTTGACCCAATGAAGCGGCACCAGACTTTTCGACTAAACCTTCATAGACAGCTTCATAATCAGGAGCGACTTCTTCAACCTCTCTTGATACAATATGTAAATATTGTTCTTGATCAACGTTATCTAGTTTTAAGAAAGACTCTCTTGTCCCTACCTCAGGAACCTGAGCGAACGAATTGAATCCGATAACAATAGTTACAACGGTAACAAATAAACTTAAAAATGAGTTTGATGATTTCATTTAACCCTCCCAATGATTTGTTAAGACATAACTATCCTTTTCAAAGGAGACTCGTCAATAAAACAAGGGAGATATCTGCCATTGTAAGTTTTTTTCACAAAAACCGTGAACATTTTTCACTAATTTTGTGAATTTTTAACAAGTTGACTTACGCAGTACTTACGCATAACATATGAATATGGCGTTAACTAAAAAACAGAATCAAGTTTATTTATATATTAAAGAGTATTTTGATAAAGAGGGCTATGCCCCAACTCAAAAAGAAATCAAAGAACACTTTGGGCTTAAGTCCTTTGGTTCAGTCAATAAGTACATGCACTATCTTCAAGAAGCAGGAAAAATCGAAATCGATTGGAATGCGAGACGTGGAATAAAGTTACTTGAAGAAATCACTGCCCCACCGGCCATGGTAACAACACCTCAGGCACAATTTAGTGAGGTCCCATTGCTTGGTGATGTCGCCGCCGGTAATCCCATTGAGGCCATTGAAAACCCATCAGAGCACACAATGGTTCCAAATCACATGGTGGCCAAACCAGGCCGATACTTTGCTTTAAATGTACAGGGTGATTCAATGATTAATGACGGTATATTTGAAGGAGATATTCTTGTTTGCCGAGCACAAGAAAATGCAAACCAAGGTCAAACCGTTATTGCTGTTGTAGACAATGAGGCCACTGTAAAGAACTTCTACAAGAAAAAGAATTCTATTGAATTACACCCGGCCAATGATCGACTCTCACCTTTTATTATTACTGGGCAAAATGATTTTCGTATAGCTGGTATCGTCGTAGGCCTTCTAAGAAGTTATGAATAACAAGAACTTCATTTCTCATATAATTAACAATCTTAATATTAGATTGAATTCTCCCCTTCTTTATAAAGATGACAAGCTCCAATTAACATACCAAGAATTATTAGAAGCTATTAGTAAAAGGCCAAACTTTGATCAGCTAGACAAAATAAAACAAAGTGATAAACCTTATACATTCTTAAAATGGACGGAAAATAATAAAGAATTTATTTGTCGCTATTTTCAATTAATAAACTTTGGCATTATTCCCATCCTTGTTGATGAAAGAAGATTACAAAACTCTCCTGGTGACTATGACATAGAAGATGTTTTTGAATCATTTCAAAAAAATCAAATTCATATAATTGAAAAATATGAAGATTGTGCAACAATACTCTACACTTCAGGATCAACAGGTACACCAAAGGGTGTACGTATCTCACTTAAAAATTTAATCTCAAGTGCAAAAGCAACGATTGAGCATTATCAAATCACATCAGAAGATAACTGGGCACTCTCACTTCCCCTATATCACATAGGTGGACTTATGATCTTATGGCGATGCCTGATGGCAGGCGCTAGCACGACTCTATCACGCCCTGATAATGTGCAAGAAACAATCATTAATAGTAAGAAAGTTACAATGGCCTCACTTGTACAATTGCAACTTGAACGAATTGTTAATATTGCGAGCATGGATGATTTTAAAAAGCTTAAGGGAGTCGTTCTTGGGGGATCAAAAGTAGATCCAACGTTAATGAAAAAGGCAATCTCAAAGAACTTAAAGCTTTCAAATTCATATGGAGCAACAGAGAGTTGTGCTCAATTCTTAGCAACACCATTTACCAATGATCTGCAAACGCTTATGAGTGTTGGAAGTCCAATGAATGGCCATGTCTTTATCGAAAATGATCACCTCATTTTAGAAGGTGACAGTATTGCGCTAGGTTACCTTAATGGAGAAAGCTTTAATTCAAGACTAATGACAAATGACAAGGCCACTTATGATGCCAATAATAATATTACAATCATAGGAAGAAGCGATAACACCTTTCAAAAAGCAGCTGAAAATATAAACCCAGAAAATATTGAAGCAAAAATAAACGTAGGCTTAGAAACAAATTGTTATGTCGTCCCTATTGATAATAATCGATATGAAAACCTTATCAGTTTAATTTTTGATAAGAGAGAAACTCTTAAGAAAGTAAATAAAATTATTAATGACTCCCTAATACCTTTTGAAAGGCCACATCTCATTTATCAATGTGACGATATAAGCTCTTACCAGAAAGGAATTAAAATTAGTCGCAAGCAGATTGCGTCAACATTAAATGAGCTACACGATGGCTTCAGTGAGAAGCTCTATCTAAACGCTTGTGGTAGGCCTAGTGGCGATATCCTTATCATCTCTCATGGATTTATGGGTGAGGCCCTAGAGTTTGAAAACTTGATTCAGGATTTTAAAGAGAAGTATTTAATTATCTTTATCGATCTTCCAGGCCATGGGAGCAATTGCAAATTAGAAAACTTAGAAGAGTTTAAAAATGAGATCATTAATTTCATAAAAAATGCCAATAATGAGGATCGTAAAATAAATTTCCTAACTTATTCAATGTCGGCCCGTATATTCCAGGAAATTCTTTTTGATAAACGACTTTCTAAGATCCAAAATATTGATAATTTTATTAATGAGTCTGGGTCACCAGGCTTCTTAACAGATGAGGACTCACGAAAAAAACGCATGGCCCATGATGGCCGAATCTTTGATACATATAATTCAAATCAAGATGCAAGAGAGTTTTACAAAAACTGGTACGAGCAGAGTGTTTTTACAAAAGTAAATGAACATAGTGAATATCAAAACATGATTGAAACGAAGTCAGCACAACTTCCTTCTATGATCACTTATTGGCAAAAAGCTGCCACGACTTTATCTGTAGCAAACCAAGAAAACCTTTTGGACATTACAAGACTGCCTAAAGGAATAAAGTATCACTATATACACGGCAGACTTGATACAAAATATTCTCAATACGCCCAGCAACTCAAGGCCCATGGTGCATTCACCTATGAAATAGCAAATGCTTCACACAACACTCACCTCATGTCCCCACAAGATTACTTAAAAATTCTTCATAAAATACTGAAATAATGCTTATTTTTGTGTCAGAAGGAATTAACTTCTTACAACTTCTTACTATAAGCTCTCGAAATTTGCAGGAGTGTGACTGAGGTCATAGACTTTTTATTCACAAACAAAGGGAGATCGTAGTGAAAAAGTTAATACTTGTGACATTATTGCCACTTACCGTCTTTGCAATGGACAAGTCTATATGTGGAATGGATGAACGTGTACCATCAAGTGACCCTAAGGTTGGGCGTTCACTAGAAAATAAAAGAGATAAAGCAGGTTGTACTGTAACTCTAATTTCAAACTCATGTGTAATTTCAGTCGGACACTGTGCTGCAACTCTAAACTACCTAGAGTTCAATACACCTACTTCAACAAGAAGAGGTATCAGACACCCAGGTCCAAAAGATATCTATCGCGCAGATAGAACAACACTTAAATATAAGAGCAATGGACAAGGTGATGATTGGGCAGTTGTAAAAGCACTACCAAATGAGCACACTGGGCTTCTACCAGGTCAAGCACAAGGTTATTACCCAATCGCTAAAGAAGTTCCACCAATTGGAACAATGCTTTCAATTACAGGATATGGAAGTGACCGCGGTGAATATGAAAGACACTTCGCTCAACAAAATAACTTTGGACCGCTAAAAACTGTTGGTGGATCAATTTGGAATGGTGGACACAGACCTGCCCTTCTAGAGCATAGAGTTGATACAATGGGTGGTAACTCTGGTTCAAGTATTATCAATCTTGAAACTGGTGAAATCATTGGTGTTCACTCTCATGGTGGATGTTACACAAGTGATGATAGCAAGAATGCAGGAACAGTTCTTCAACTTCACCCAGAATTCAAAGCAGCAGTTGAAAGCTGTCTAGCATCTGAATAATATCAAATAAATAAAATTTAAATTTATAGAAAGCCTCCAGTTTGGAGGCTTTTTTTGTCTATAAAAGATTCAAAAATATAGATTCTACCCTAGCGGTGCGTTATTTTGAATCATTCAAATATTAATTAAATGCGGGGAAGACTTTGAAAACATTATTCATCTTACTATTTGTATTACCTATAACGACATTAGCAAATAATAAGTCCATTTGTGGATTTGACGATCGTGTACCATCAAAAAACCCAAAAGTAGCTCGTGCATTAAAGTCGCTAACGTCCAGACATGGCTGTACTGTAACGATGATCTCTAACTCGTGCGCTATCTCTGTTGGCCACTGTAAAAAAGACCTCAAGATTATTGAATTCAACACACCAGAGTCAACTAAAGAAGGTATTCAGCATCCTTCTCCAATGGATATATACTACGTTAATCAAGAAAGCTTAGTTTATAAGAATAATGGGCCAGGAGATGACTGGGCAGTTATGAAAGTTGAAAATAACGAATTCACGAACTATGCCCCTGGAGAAGTACAAGGCCATTATAAAGTAGCAAGTGAGATGCCTGAACCAGGTGCTTTTATAAAGATCACAGGCTATGGATACGATGATGAGTTTGAGAAAAACTTTGCTCAACAAACTAATATTGGAGAATTAAAATCATATGGTGCACTGGAGCGCTATAGAAACCTGCCAGGCCTAATTTCACATAAAGTTGATACGATGGGTGGAAACTCTGGCTCAAGTATTGTTGAAGCAAAGAATAATCAAGTCATTGGAGTTCACTCACACGGCGGATGTAATATGAGTCACTACTCGAATACAATGAATAAGGGTACAAGTATCATTCTAAATGAAGAGTTTAATAAGGCCGTTAAAGAGTGTCTTGATTCAGAAAAAGAAGAAGATTAGAAATAAAAAAGCCTCTCTTTCGAGAGGCCTTTAAATTATGATTTCTTTTTCTTCTTACCTTTCTTTTTCTTCTTACCTTTCTTCTTACGATTTTTTGCAATAAAGACACCTGCTCCAACCATAAGGGCCAAGATAATATATAAAGTCATATCATCGCCACCAGAGCCTTTACCTTGCTTGCGTTGTCCGCCAACTCCAATATCCTGAAGACCTGTTTCACTATCTAGGAAGTCACCTGATGCTCCTGGTACAGCTTCACCTTTATTTCCTGCAAGTTTTAATCCGTCAGCATTACTCTTAATACGTGAGAATACCTGCATTGTTTCAATAATTTTATCAAAAATTGGCTTATAAGTTTGGTAGTGCTCTTTTGCTACAGAGAATGTTACCGCAACACCAAGCTCTCCCTTAACTGTTGCCATATAACGAGTATAGAAGCCTGGTACCTCACTTGATAAGTGAAGAGAATCAACCCATGTGTGACCTTGGCCTTGAATCTTTTTCATTCTTGTATATGAAGGCTCAGAGATCTGACTCTTACCACCTGGTAGTTTAAAAGTTTTTGCTTGTTCTAAGTAAGCCTTGTATTGAATAAGATCATCTTGCTTACCACGATGTTTGGCAGCAAAAATAATAATGGCCTCTTTCTTTCTTCGATCATTTGTCGACTGACAAACATATTCACTTCCTTCAATTGCACATTCCCAACCATTAGGTAGCTCAAATTCCAAGAAATTAGATGTATAAGGTTTGGCAACGATACTTGAAGCGGCCAATAAGTAGAAAGCAATCAGAATATGCTTTATCATCAATAAATCCTTTTTGTGTTTATATTCAATATTTTATCTTAACTTAAAATTATATCAAAGGTTAAATATTTCCTAATATCAACTACTTAATTCTGGCCGCAAAGCCTTTTTGAATTGGCATCTTTCTATAACGAGTAACAATCTTCACAATTGAAGAGGCACTTGCAACTTCATACACCATTCCCTTTGCCACTAAAATATTTCCACCAAAGTAGTCAGTTTTATAAATATCCACAATATTACCTTTTTGAATATCATCTAGGCTTCCGTGATCAATCTTAATAAAGACACCTCGTGGAGAAACTTTAATAACATTTGCTTCAATGGTGTATTCTTTAAAGCTTTCTTCAAATTTTTGTTGAGCGCTAACCCCACCAGTTGTCCATTGAACACCTAGTGAAGCATAGATATCCTTATCTGTAGAAGTCGCAAGTACAGTTGAGCCGACTTTTCCATAGATTAAATATTTATTTTTAATGATGGTTTGAGCGGTAGCATCAAGGGCCAAGAATTGACGATTGATAGAATTCCATCTTGATGTATAGCCACTTGATACAGCTGGTTTTGTCTGTGGTGAATCAGTATACTCATCTCCACCTAAACTATAGACTCCGTTTGCTGAAAGCCAAAATGCCCAATCGACATAGTGCTTAACCCATCTGGCTTCAAATGGGATTTCTGAAGAAATAGGGGCCCCAGGGATTCGATAACCAATTTTAAAATCATATGAGGTCCATTTAGTAGAATCAAATTTTGCAAGGAAATTAAACTCAATATCGTTTCCGCCATCTCCGAGAATAACTTCATCACTAGGAGCTGCATTTGCATAGGTATCAACAGAGTAGGGCCTAAATCGATACAAAGCACTTATTGCAAAGTCCCGTCCTCTCTTCTTACCAAGCCCGTAAATAACACCAGCATAAAATGATTCAAGACCTGCATTAGTAATCGTCTCCACAGAGTCTCCACTACTAACATAGCGGGCCTTTAGCCCGGCCAGTAGTTGAAAGTTATTCATGATTGCATATTGGTAATCAATATTGGCATCAAATAGAAAGTAGCTTACTTCATCATTATAGATTACTTCATTTCCATCAACATCATGCTGAGAAAGAGTCGATGAGAGATCAAACGAAAGATCAACCCAAGAAGCACCTTTAGATAAGAGCTTTGCTTCAGATCGATAGATTCGATCATTGGCATAGGAATTATTTTTAGCAAATAATGATAGTATAACTACTAAAGAAAAAACGAATAACTTAATGATTTCCATACGTTTAATAGAATAACGTACATTTTTATTCTTTTATAGAAGTAGTATTCTTTTACCTAGCTAACCAACTTATACTGTGAGTAACCGAGTTTTTTTATACGAATAGAGGTATACCATTTGTGATTCTTGGCCCAAGACTTAAAGTTGATATCTTGTTTTTTAGCTAATGAGGCCAAAGAATGAAGGCCTACACTATTTGATGGATCCTGTTCACTAAAGTCTTGTGAAATCCTATTCTCAAAAAGTAGCTCAATTGATTCATCAATAGATGTGATAAATACTTTTAAATCCTTCTTATTCGACCAGAGAAAGATATTTTTTACGATATTTTTTATCATTCGTTCAAAAAGGGCGATATCAAGATCAAGAGTGCTATCACTTAAGTCCTTATCGAGCTTAATTGAGAATTCTAAGTTATAAAGTTTAAATTGCTCAGAAATATAAGTTGTAAGTTGTTCAACCGTTAACGATTTGGCTTTGGCCGTAAGCTTATCAAATTGCGAGGCTATTTGATTTTCCAGGGCCTGAATCTCTTGGTAAATCAGGGCCAAGGATTCTTTGCCCATTCCTTCAACATCATTCTCTCTTGCTTCGAGAAATAATTTAAGGCCATGAGTGTGATTGAGAAGATCATGTAAGAAGTGAATGGCTTCATTTTCTGGTATTTTCTTCGACATATAAAAGGCCTCTCTTCATATTTTACAAAGTAGGAGAGGCCTTGTATTGAAAGATTTAGATTAAACCATCAAAGGCGGCATTACTGCCAAGGGCCTCTTCAATTCTTAATAATTGATTGTATTTTGCAAGACGGTCACTTCTTGAAGCTGATCCAGTCTTGATTAACCCACTTGAAGTTGCAACAGCAAGATCTGCAATAAATGCATCACTTGTTTCACCAGAGCGATGTGAAATAATCGCTTGGAAATTATTATCAAAAGCAAGCTTTAGTGTTTCAAATGTCTCAGTAAGAGAACCAATTTGGTTGATCTTAACTAAGATTGAGTTGGCCTGTTTCTTCTCAATTCCTTCAGCAAGAATTTTCTTATTTGTTACAAATAAGTCATCCCCTACTAGAAGAATCTTTTCACCAAGCTTTTCAGTCAGACTTACCCAACCATCATAATCAGCTTCATCAAGGCCATCTTCAATGGAATATATCGGATAGTTTGAGACTAAATTTGAGTAATAATCAACCATATCAGAGCTTGATAACTCTTTTCCTTGCATTTTATACTTACCATCTTTGTAGAACTCACTAGCGGCCGAATCAAGGCTGATACTAATGTCCTTACCTGGTGTATAACCGGCCTTCTCAATGGCCACTAAAATAAGATCTAGTGCCTCTTCGTGTGAAGCAAGGCTTGGTGCAAATCCACCTTCGTCACCAACATTTGTTGAATAATTTTTCTCAGTTAATACTTTCTTTAGCGAATGAAATGTTTCAACACCAGCTCTTAAGTTTTCACTAAATGACTTATCCATATGAGGAACGATCATAAACTCTTGAATATCGAGATTATTTGAAGCGTGTTCACCACCATTGATAATATTCATTAGAGGTGCTGGAAGACGTGTTTTATTACTTGCAGTTGGTACCTTAAGGTCTTCTCTTAAGTATTGCCAAAGTGGTTTACCTAATTCGAGAGCACCAGCGCGTGCAGCACACATTGAAACCGCTAAGATTGCATTGGCCCCAAGTTTTTCCTTATTTTCTGTACCATCAATTTCAAGCATAAGCTCATCAATTGCCTTCAAATCAAATACATTCATCCCAATCAACTTTGGTGCAATATATTCAGTAATATTTGAAAGGGCCTTCTTAACAGACTTTCCAAGATAATAAGACTTGTCACCATCTCTAAGCTCAAGTGCTTCTTTTGAACCAGTTGATGCTCCAGAAGGAACAGCGGCACGGGCCATAAATCCATTTTCAGTCACAAGATCAACTTCAACAGTTGGATTACCTCTTGAGTCCAGTATTTGACGGGGAGTAATTGATTTAATTTTTGCGATTTTTTCAGACATATCCAAATCCTTAGTTTTATCTAAATATCATTATCTTTATACAAAGCTGGCCGATATTGTATCGTTAAAATTCAAGGATCGTCACTTTTTTAACCTAAAAAAACGGAAATCCTTTAAGGTTTTCTTTTTTGACAATGCGCCATTGCTCTTTAGTCGCAGCTTTAGAAGTATCTCGAAAATAGAAGTGGTCTCTGATTTCCTGTGTTTCATCAAGCTTATTAACAAGACAAGAGGCCATATGCTTGGCCACATGGGCACAAGGAGAGATAGAAGTAGTCCCTAACACTTTTTCAAAAACCTCACTTACAAATGGATAATGTGTACAACCTAAAATGATGTAATCAAAACTGTCCTTAGTAGATTTTGTAAAAACAGAACTCTTAATTTCTTCTTCAATTTTATGTGTATCGAGGCGTCCTGAATCAAAAGCTTCTTCAATTAGCTTAGCAAGCATCTTTGATGTTCGGTACTCAAGTGTATGATTCGCATCGTATTTTTGCTGAAGGTACTTAAAGCGATTTGAGTCGGCCGTTAACTGTGTTGTTAAACAAACTCCCCTTTTACTAATAAGTTCAGGCCTTAAATTTATGACGTTGATAAATGGCTCAATTCCAAAAAAGCGAATTTGAGGAAAGTTACTTCTTAATTCATCAATTGCCATTGCTGTAGCAGAGTTACATGCAATTAGAATGGTATCAATATCAATACTTAGAAATTCATTAACAATAGCTTCACAATAAGAGTAAACCTCTTGCTTAGTCTTATTTCCATAAGGTGCATTTAGACGATCTGCAAGATAGTAAATATCATAACGATCCATGTAATGGGCCACTTCCTTAAGGACACTTAATCCGCCAATTCCTGAATCAAAAATTCCAATCTTCAAATACATACACCTTGAAAAATTAAACTAGACATCCTGCCAAAAAAGATTATTTTACCTCTATGGCATTATTTAAAATATTAAAGAACTTTATGACGTTAAGTCAAAGAAAGCGATTAGAAAAAGAGTCCACGAAGGAGATTCTTTTGGAAAATATTAATGATCTTCTAAATAAGAAGAGTGAAGATCATATTAATAATCTAAGGATCTGCCTGGCCCACAATACATTTGAAAAAGTGGCCATAAAAGATTTGCGAAAAAACCTACATGATACATACCTAAGTTTCGACTACAACTTAGAGTCGGGAAAACAAGCTGGTCACATTATTCATCTCGATCAGGATTCAACTTTGCACCTTGTTAAAGATGGCTATATTGAATACCAAAAAGAGATGGCCGAATTTGATATTGCACAAATCGAAGATAAGACCACAAAGTTCATTATTGATAATGCCATTAAAGAACTGACAAAAATAACTCCACAAGCAACCTTTAACAACGAAGATAAATCACTTGAATGGCTTAAAGTGACTCTTCTAACGTTAAAGAAGTCTCTTGATAAAATCGATCATCAAACAACGATACAAAGCTACAAGATATACTTTGGTGAATGGGAAGAAAATCCTATTCTACGCTTCATGATTTATAATCTTGATATTAAGTTGGCCTTTTCTCAGGATGAACTTCTTCTAGAAGTTAGAAATAAAGAAAATCGTCAAGACTTTGATGAGAATGCAAAGCTATATCAAGCTTCATTTAAACAACTTCACAATGAAGTATTAAATGAAATAATAAATGTATTTATTAAATTAAAAGAAGTGAGAAATCGACCGCAGTAAGAGACTGCGGCCTATATATTTTTATTTTCTAATTACTTTCTTATCAAGTTTATCGACGAATGCTACCGCTGAAGTATTAGAGATAGCAGTGTATTGATACGAATCTAAAATTTCAGACTGAACATCTTTTTTAAGCACATATATATTTTGTAGCTTTTTCTTATCTGTATTTGACTTAGCAAGGCCCTCAAGTTGTTTATTAATTGCCTTAAGCTCACCAATATATGTATTAATTTGAATCTCTTCACCAAGACCTAGTATTTTATTCTTGGCCTCTTTAAAGATCGAAACTAATCCCTTATCTTTCTTTTGAGTATTATTAAGTGTTGCTACAACTTCATAACTTGCACGACAATTAGTGATTCTCCCAGAAAGTTTTGGACATTCAAATTTTAACTTTTTAATTTCATACTTAACAGTTGTCTGATCTTTAAATCCGATTCTAGACATTAAACGATTAAGGTTTGAAGTAATATCATTTTTAAGAACCTTAGCTGCTTGCTTACTCTCCAATGTTAATCCACCATGAGAAAGCTTTGTCATTGTAGTCGCCTTATTTGAATTGATTTTTACTATTTTTTCTTTCGAAATATCGAGATTAATTAGACTTGTCTTCGTTGTGAAAATCGACTCATCAACTGCCACTTCAACACTCTCAACTTGCTTCTTCTTATCTTTAATCTCAACTTCCAACGATGGCCTTTCAATTCGAGTAAATGCAAGCTCTTTAAACTCACCATTACCGTGATTTTTCATCGTAAAAATTTGCTTCGATTTTAATCTAACTGAGATAGAGCTAATATCGTCTTTAATATTTGCATCTGTGGCAAATGTTAACCCTGCATAAGTGACTAGGACCAACTTCAGAATGTTTCTACTGAAAGCACTTAATTTCATTTATTTCTATCCTCTCGTTCTAATGTGTGTGTTCTTTTTCCATATTCATTCTATCAATTCAAAAGACTATTTTCTTGTTCGTTGAAAATATGAAAGGCCATGTTAAAAATTTTGTCACTAAAATTTAGTCAAAGATTACAGACACTTGCAGGAATCTGCGTAGTACAAAATAATTGCTTTTTATTTTATTGTAATTACAATTAATTATATGAAGATTGATGTAGATATTGACAAGTTTTCAGGGGGTTATAAGCTTACTTTCCCCCTTAGTGAATTCAACGACTTAACAGACTCTAAGATGGCCATTGCCATTATTAAAGTCTTCAGTGCCGATATGGAGCTTGAGCCAGAACTCAGTCCTGATGACATTGATGACATAATTGATAAGACCAAAGAGCTAGAGCAAGAGCGCTTTATCGTGGAAATCTACGAAGACGGTATTGAAGTCGATATTTAGATAATTCCTAAGCAGCTTTCTTCTTAACAAGTGGTCTTGCCCAGTCTGGAGCAAGAAAATTCTGCTTTGGAAAAGGTAGTTTGTGAACCACAATATCTTCAAAGAATGTAGGAACATAATTACAAGGAACCATTTCACCGATATACTTTCCAGTCTCAGGATCCTTACCTGTTTGAACCCATCTAAATATATCGCGAGTTATATAATTCCCATTATTATCAACACCAAGTACTTCTGAGATATGTGATGTACGTCTACCACCATCATGATAGCGACTACATTGAACAATGATTTGCAGTGCACTTCCAACCATTTTACGAATCGCATCCGGTGGTATTTTAGTCTCACCCATAAGGCAAAGAGTTTCTAAACGAGTACAAGCATCCACAGGATTATTTGCGTGAACTGTCCCCATTGAACCATCGTGACCAGTATTCATAACCTGAACAAGATCAAGCGCTTCATCCCCACGAACCTCTCCTACAATAATACGATCAGGACGTAGTCTCATGGCCGAGATAACAAGATCTCTAATAGTAATTTCACCTAGACCTTTTAATTCATCGGCCTTACGTGTTTCAAAATTTACAACGTGCTCAGCATCTACTTGTAGCTCGGCCGCATCTTCAATAATTATTAAACGTTGAGTTTTAGGAATACGCCCACCAAGAACGTTAAGCATAGTGGTCTTACCTGAACCAGTACCACCTGATACCAAAATATTCTTACCTAAATAAACACAAATATCTAAGAACCTTGCGGCAACATCTGACATTGAACCAAACTCAATGAGATCCTTTAAAGTTAAGCTATCTTTTGAAAACTTACGAATGGCAACAGTGGTACCATTCTTTGCCATTGGAGGAAGGACAACGTGGATACGAGAGCCATCTGGTAATCTTGCATCCAGACGTGGATTATCTTCATCAATTGTACGATTTACAGATTGAGCAATGGCACGCATTGCTGAAATCAATGTACCCTCATCTTCAAATTCATTAGGAACTTTAAAAACTAATCCTTTCTTTTCGACAAAGATTTCATGTGGCCCATTAATCATGACCTCAGAAACACCTTCATCTTCTAAAAGATCCCCAATAGGTGAAAGTAAATTTTTAATTGCATCCGTAAATACAGAAGACATAATCCCTCACATGCTAATTATTCCTAAGCTTAAGTAAAATTCCTACTCTTCCTTAGGTTGCCATACTCTAACGTTATCTCGTCGAGTAGAAGCTAAATCCCTCTTTTTCTTCTTTTGATCCTTCGGGTGATCAATAACTGTAAAGCTTCCGCTAATCTCTCCTGATGGGCAATAGAACTTAAAGCGCCCTGGAGAATCGAGAAAGATCGTGGCCTCACGAACTTCTCCCTTTTTGGCCTCGACATAAACATCATGCTCTTTCATAATAAAACAGCTTGGACGATCAGTAGCGGCCGTTACAAATAAGCTAACTCTTTCCCCTACAAATGCAGTGATATTTTCAGGATAGAAACCCTTCTCACTTGCTATTACAGAAATGCTTCTTCTTGGAACATCAAAGGATGTTTTTTTGAAATAGTCTTCTTCAATTCCAAAAGAATCAATTGATAAGAAGAGCGCAAATAGAGTCATAACGAAGCTTTTCATAACTGTTTTATCGGCATTTTATGCCCCATACTTTAGCTTCTTGCTCAAATTTGGCCCAAAAAAAGATCAGGCATATTATCGTAATTCCAGCTAGTTATATTTATTAATAAATCTTAAAGTTTTTTAACTAAGAATTATTGATAGTTAGATCTAAGATGAGTCTAGACAACTAATAGAGCTTAACGCCCAATAATCAATGAGGATATCAACATGAAGGCCCTAATTATTGATGACCGCAAAAGAATATCAGAATCTTTAAAACTACTTATTTCACAAAGTGGCTACTTCTCTAATGTATCGACAGTAACTAATGGGATTGATGCCTGTGAGGAAATTAAAAAGGATCGCTATGATCTGATTGTTCTAGACTTAAACCTACCTGAGATGGGAGGAAAAGAAGTCTTACAATATATTGAAAGACTTTATCATCTAGAAGAAAGAAATAAGGAGAACTACCCTCATATTATGCTTATTTCTGGGGACCTCGATTTAGGTAAAATTGATAATGCATCTCAGATAAATGTGGAGCAGGTTCTAACAAAGCCATTTAGTGCAAAAGACTTTAATCATAAGCTATATGCAATTCTTGAAAATCTCAATGGTGAGATTATTGCGGCTTAGTCTTTATATTAAATAGAATTTTTAGGAAGCTTTTCTTTAAATGATAAGACAATATTACCATCATCCATCTTCATATCGACGCTAGTAGTATCGAGGCTCGACTTAATAGGAATACTTTGTGAGAAGTTAAATTTTGAAAATGAGTTCTTCGACTTAGAGACCTTCATCCCACTTAGAACAACCATTCCCTCTTTTACATCGATATTAACTTCATCATCCTTATTTACCTTAACAACAAGGGTTTTTGAGTCTTTCCAAAAATATTCTATTGCTTGAACATTCGTATTAAAGCGATCGGGAAGGCCTTGGATTTGTCCCATCTTCTGCATTCTTTGAAACATCTTTTGAATTTCACTGTCAAAACTATCAGTTGCCTGCATCTGCTTCATCATTTCTTCTCTCATTCGATTCAATTGTTCCATCACTGGATCATTTGATTGTGAGAATGCAAGAAAATTGAATATTAACAATGTAAACAAAAACAATGATTTCATAAGAGGATTCTATCATAATTCTAGATAGTTAGGCAATATTCGACAAAATATTATACCAGCAAAATGATGCATCACACAACAAAGAAACCAACAAAAACTTACATTTAGTTACTTTGGGCAAAAACCCTTAGACATACCGTGAACTTTTTAGAAAAATCATACCTACGCTAAAACAAATTGTATTAGTCAAGTTAATAAAGCAAATCAGACAACATACTTTCAGGGAGGACTGAATTGAAAAAAGGAATTTTAGCTCTATTGATCACTTGTGTGGCTTCTTTTTCATACGCATGTGATGAGCACGGAAAAACTGGAATCGTAGAAGACAACAACCTATGGATTCCATCAAATGTTAAAGGTATCAACACAATTACAGAAGGTGAGTTTAACTCAATCATCGATAAAATTGAAGCTATCTATGCTCCTATTATTGAAGCAAAAGGTAAAACTCTTGAAATCGAAAGAAAGTGGGATGACGGAACTGTTAATGCTTACGCACAACAAGTAGGAAACACTTGGAAAGTAAGTATGTTTGGTGGTCTTGCAAGACACGAAACAATTACAGGTGACGGATTCGCAACAGTTGTATGTCACGAACTTGGTCACCACCTAGGTGGAGCACCAAAGAAATCAAGCTGGTGGGGATCATCTTGGGCATCAAACGAAGGTCAAGCTGATTACTTCGCAACTTCTAAGTGTCTAAGAAAGTACATGGAAAACGACAACAACATCAAAATGATGAACGAAGTTGAAGTTCCAGCAGTCGCTAAAGAATCTTGTGCAAAGAACTTTGTTAACGAGAACGAATATGCAATGTGTTTAAGAGGTTCAATGGCAGGTATGTCACTAGCTAACCTTTTTAGAGCTCTAAGAAACCTAACAACTGATCTTAAGTTTGATACTCCAGATTCAAATGTTGTTTCTAGAACTAACCACAATCACCCAGCACCACAGTGTCGTCTAGATACTTACTACCAAGGTGCTCTTTGTACAATCGATGCTTACACTGATCTTTCAGATTCAGATGTAAACACAGGTGCTTGTAACAGAGATGAGAACTTCACAAATGGTCTAAGACCACTATGTTGGTTCAAGCCAGGTGAGCAAATTGTTGAAGGACAAGCTCAACTTTAATTAAAAAATTAAATTAAAGAAATAAAAAAGGCCCTCAAGATGAGGGCCTTTCTTTTTATTAATTCAGTATCTACCAATTAATCTTTCTTACGATCTTTCTTCTTACGAGTTTCAAGATCACCATTGAATACCTTAAGTTGATTTACATAATCCTTGTATCCAAATACATCATCGTAAAGAGCTTCAAGTTCTTGAGCTAGTACAACATAAGTTTGCTTAGCTTCTTCATTTAGCTTTCCAGCTGCTGCTGAAGCCTTGTATTCTTTTTGAAGTGCACCGATTAAAGTATTTGCAACTCTAGCATTGTTATCCCAATCAGTATCGATTTGAGCTTCAGTTCTGTTAAGGATCATTGTGATTAATGTCTCAACACGGTCTTCTTTGTACCCATCGCTACCATAGTTAGTCGTTGAGTTTGTAAGAATTGAATTGAAGTAATCTGCTACAGATCTGTCATAATCAACACTGTCACCAGAAGCACTACGAGAGTTCATAACTCTTCCACCTACTTTAGAAGTTGCTTTACCACTTACACCATTATTGATGATAAATAGTGGGTCAAGTCCTGTTACACGTACTGGTACACGCTTTGACTCACCTGCTTTTAGCGCAGTCGTCGATGCAGTATAAGTATTTCCATCATTCATCGCTACCGAAATATCAACAGATGCTGAAGTCTCAGAGTTTGATGGGTTCTTAACAGTTACATAAACTGTTGCATCACCAGCTACCACAGAATTAATTTTAGTATCTGCTTTGTACACAGGAGCAACATCTAAGATCTCAATTCTCTTTGAATCAGTACTCTTTAGCTCATATACCTTTTTAATATCACTTCCATCAATACTTACTGTTAAGTAAGCTGTATCAAATACTTCAAGATTATTACTTAATTTACCTTGAGCACTTTGTGACTTATGAGTAAAGTTTAGTGAAGCAGGTGCTGTAACGTATTCAGAGCGGGCACTTCCAGCTTCAAAAGATGATGAATTAAGTGATACTTTTACAGCACCAGACTTAAGACCTAAGTTTCTAAGTCCTAAAACAGACTTTAAAGACTCACCTCTTGTAAAGATTCCATTTCCATCACCTGAAAGGTCAAAACCAGTGATCTCAACCATAGGATTATTTGCAAAGTAATCATAATTCTTATTCCAAGAAGTAACGAATAGGTTTTCATATTCTTTAGCAAATGAAGTTGCTGATTGTGCTTTATAAACACTATCATATGCTTCTTGCTTTGCTACATCGCGTGCAACGATTGCACCTACCGCTTTACCAGCATCTTCACCTAGGTTACGTGCCATATTGTGTGTTGATACGAAAGCTTTTCCAAAGTGCTCTTTTGCAAGGTTTCTATAAGATTCAAAGAATGCATCTTCATAAACGGCCTTAAGATCTTGCGCTGACTTACCTTGAACTGTACGGTAGCGAGTTTCAAAAATAGGACGTGATGTATCGTCTACTTGCTTATAAACGATATTTCCATTTGCATCTCTTTTTACAACTTTTCTACCAGTTGGTTGACCATTAGCATCCAATTCATCAACTTCAACTGCAACACTTTTCTTGTGGTAACCAATTTTAGCTTGGTAAGCTTCTTTTACATCTTGAATATTTCTGTATGCAATTGCTTCTTGTTCTTCTGAAGCTTTAAACTTATTCCATGCTCTAGTTGTCGACTTCCAACCATAATCTTTGAAGTTATACTCTCCATATGCAGAGAATAGATCCCAAAGAGAGATCGTATGTAGTCCACGATCAAATAGAATTGGTGTTGAAGAACACTTATCTGCTAAATTTGCTTTAATACCAAATTGTCTTGCAACAGCACGTGCTTGGATTCTTTTTCCAATTGCACTTGATGATGAAACCCAACCTGCATTAATTACATCTTTAAAAGATCCACCTTTTCCATCAGCTGCATAACCATCTCCAAAACCTTCAAAACGAGGTACTTTAAGTACATCTGAGTAGTCAGAGCTTGGAGCTGTAATTTGTTGATTTTCACTATCTCTTACATTGTCTCTAAAACGAGCAATGATTTCACTCTCAGTTGAGTAACGTGAGTCCTTTGATGCTTTTGCTTTACCACGTGCAACTGCATTTTCAAGTGTTACACCCTTAAGAGCACGCTGCTCCTCTTTTAGAATCTCAATAGACGGGTTAGACGTCATATTGAATCCTCTATATAGACCTTGTTGGTAACCATCAACACAACCTAGGTGTGTACCTTCACCAGCAGCATATACAGCGGCCATACGTTGAGCAGACTGAACTCCACGCTCACACATTTGCGTATGCTCTTTGTCCATATTTGCATCATCGTAAACTTTCTTACACACTGTTTTTGAGATATTACTTAAATTTTCTGGCGTATAAATACCATCAAGAGAAATCCCATCGATTGATGAGTTGTAATAACCAGCTATTACGACCGGCGCCTGAGTCATTAAGAAAGCGGCTACTAGTAACCTGCTCCTTGTGTTTTGTTGTTTTTGTTTCATTCCTTCTCTCCTTTTAGAAACATAAATTAATTCTTCTTGTTGTTTATTTTATTTCAAATTCAATAACGTCATATTTTAAATTTAAGTCTTTATCTATAATTCCTTTTTTTACTAATTCATTAAGTGAATTCTTCGCATGCACACTAATTGCTTCATTTGATGAATTCATATCTCTTAGTATCTGCTCTTTTAAATTGTGAGCATTCACATATTGTGGATACTTAAGCTTTCTTTTTTCTACTTCACATACAACGTCTGTCATATATGATTCATACAGATTATCTGGTGTCTGTAACCCTTCTGGAGGATATACAATCTGTATTAGGTTTCTAATAATTGGAATTTGGTTCCAATTAGAAGAGATAACATTTCCAAAGGCCCAGTTAACAAAGTCAGAACAAACACCCAATTTTGAATATTTCTCTTTCTTATCTACCTTCTTTAAGGCTTTCTCTTTTCTCTTTGTTACCTTCTTTGCTGAACTTGCGTTAACACTCATCCATGCAAAATTTGTTCGATAATCGTTATATGTATCGCAACCACTAGAATCACATCGACGATACCCCTTCTTAATTTCTAAAAATGGAGGCATTTTATCTTCTTCATCTTTTCCCCAGTTAAAACTTAAAGGATAGAATCCCATTGATGTAATTCTTGTATCTCTTTCAATATCTGTAATAATCTCAGCATGTCTAAAGTCCAGCTGACGATCATTAAATTTTAAAAATTCAACTAATTTAATGGCACCACTTGTTCTTGGGCTAAAGTCTTCAAAGAGGTCAATATCACTTTCAATCGACTTTCTAAGTAGAATATTCCCAGGCCCACCTAGTAGTGAACACACCTGTGTTGCTCGATAATACTTATATTCAACTGTCTTAATTCCTAAGTCTGTTTCAATTTTCGTTGGCCTTAATTTGCTATTTACTTTAGCCGCCTCCAAAGAAAATCTATTGAACAGGATATTTACACGATTTAAGAGTACTTTTGTGTTTTTGTTATTTGCCTTTGTAAGTCTTACTAAGTGTTGTAAATCTAACACCTGCTTTGAAATTTCTTCATACTCACCAAGGTCATTGATATCAAAGTCTTCTAGATCATCAGCAATACTATCTGCTAACCTTTTATATTTTAAATATGGATATGACTCATCTGTATAAATACGATGACGTCTTTCACGTCTAGGTCCAATCGCTCTTTTAATAAATTGCTTCAGATTGTCTTCAAGTTTATAAAGTTCTTCTTCTAAAAGGTCTAAGGCCTCAAAGTAATCACCTAGTAATTCTTCTTTTAGAGCCAAGAACTCTTCTTGTTTCTTATAGATTTTGCCAAGTTTCTTTAGGCCATTTAGGATATCTACAGGTATTGATATGTTATAACCATCTTCTTTTAAGTATTGAATTAATGTTTCAACAGAGTTTGCAATTTGTGAAACAAGAAGTTTACGTGAAGAAGGAAGTCTTTTATATCCTTCTAATTCTGAGAATGTGATGATGTACTTGCCAACATATTGAATAAAGTCATCTAATTCTTTATAGGCCAATTCATCTGAATAATTTCCATCATCATCTTTTCCAAGCTCTCCTTTTTTAAGAACTCTCTTATGAAGATTTTTAATTTTTGAATGGATATTCCAATAAAAATGATAAGCTTCTTGCGTTTCCTCTTCATGTAGGAAACCTTTATTGTGACGGGCCACTTGTCTTAAGCGAGATAAAATCTTAGAAGAGGCTCGCTTTGATTCAAGAATCTCACGCTTTATTGCAGTATTTGCATTTGCGTTTGTACTCATTGATAAAACGAGGATTGTTATTATTAAATAAAATGTGGCCACTAGAGACCTAGAGCTTTGTTTTAAGTTTTGCATACGAAAGTAAGAGCAATTCATATGCCACAGACGAAGTCTAAATATTAAGCACTTAATATTTAAAAAGTGTTCATTTTTTAAACATTTCTACAAAGATTGAACAAAAAAGGCCTCCGTCAAGGAGGCCTCTTATTATTCGTAGTGTTGTTGTTCTGGTTTCCCAGTATTTGAATTATTTGATTAGACCAATCTCTCTAAGCCTCTGATTTAAGAAGTCACCAGCAGTGATATCTTCCCATTTCTTGCCTTCACCTACACAGCTATCAAGGCAAGCAAGTGACGCTTTAGAGTGTGGATGCACGAAGTATGGCATAGAATATCTCTCTTCACCAGAGTTATCTGGGTTAATAACTCTGTGAGTTGTTGCAGGAAGAACATTATTAGTTAATCTTGCCATCATATCCCCAGAGTCAACCACTAATTGACCAGGCTTTGAGTTAACATCTAGCCAAGTTCCATCACGATCTAGAAGTTGTAAACCAGATGAAGTCGCACCCACAAGCATTGTAATTAAATTAATATCTTCGTGTGCACCCGCTCTGATTGAGTTAGTAGTATCGTGTCCATCAGTTGGTGGATAGTGAATCGTTCTTAAGATTGAATTTCCATCCTTTACCATATCTGCAAAGAAGTTCTCAGGAACGTCTAGACCTTTACCAATGGCCTCTAAAAGAACATTAGCTGTAGCATCCATTGATTCATAAAGATCAAGGAATTTCTCTTTAAAACCAGGAACTTCAGCTGGCCAAATATTTTCAGGGTAAATACCCTTATATTGAGAATCAGCTGCCAATTCGCGTCCAACGTGCCAAAACTCTTTCAGGTCAGGATGTTCGCTATCTTTAGCGTGCTCCATACCAAATGGTGTATAACCGCGCTGTCCACCATTGTCACCTTTGTATTCATTCTTCTTCTGGGCAGGTAGAGCAAAGAATTGCTTTACCATTGCATATGCTTCATCAACTTTTTTCTGGTCAACAGTGTGATCATTAAGAATAACGAATCCATATTCCTTAAGTCCAAACATTAAAGTATCGACAAATTGTACTTGCTCTTCAGGGCTTCCCTTAGTGTAAGAAGTAAGACTTAATTCTGGTACTTTTCTTTCATTATTATTGGCATTACTCATAATGACTCTCCGTTTTTAAAGTCGAATTAAATTAGTTGATAAAAATTTATTACAGTGCGCATAAATTAAAGTCAATAATACCTAGAATTAGTTCAAACTTATGTTTGCTGTATTTCTAACGACTTAGAGGGGTAATTTTAGAAATTAGATAGTAAGAATACAATAATTAGGACTTAAATATGGCACTTCCGACCCTAATGCAGTCACTTCCAAGTTCCAAGGCCACCTTCATATCACCGCTCATGCCCATTGAAAGTTTTAAATTAGGATCAATCTCATTTCTAATATCTACTAGTTTTTGGAATGACTCTCTAGGAGGAAGGCCACTGGCAGCGGCCATTGTCATGAGTCCTACGATATTGATATTTTTCAATTCTTTTGCTGCATTATAAAACTCTTGAACAGTTGAGCTATCCCACAGGCCACCTTTTTGTTCTTCTGCGCTCGTATTAACCTGAATATAGAAATCTAATGGCCTAGCTAATTTTTCATCAAAGATTTTCATATGCTTTATTGAATCAAGTGATTGTACTGACTTTAAATTTGGAACTTGTGCAATCTTAGATATTTTCTTTGACTGGATGTGACCAATAAAGTGCCACCTTATATCAGATAAGCCTAATTCTTGAGCTTTAAGTGCTTTAGGCAAGAGGGATTCAATTCGATTCTCTCCAAAGTCTCGATGGCCTAGATCGTAAACTTCTTTAATATCATCAAATTCACTATATTTTGTGACGGCCATAAGTTTATTCTTATCACCGATTTCATCTAGAATTTTTTGATAATTTTTAGTGATCACTTAGTTTTCTTATCATCTCTTTTTTTAAATCGTACTACGACTTCATAATCATCAAGTATCGACTCTAAAAGTGTTTTTGGATCAACATTTTTTAAATAATGTCTTAATTCCTCTTGAACAGAATCGATAAAGTCCTGCTTCGACTTTTTTGCATTAGCAAGAAGTCCATTAACGACATCATTTGGAAGAGGCAAATCATCAATCACTTTCTTGACTGCTTCTTCAGTCATAAAGGCTGCGCCTATTCCTATTGAAACTACCTTCTTGATGGTATCACCAAGTAGGCCTTCTTTATGATATTCTTTCTTATTGTCTTTTGAATCAGTCATTAAGATTTAGCTCTCTCATAAAAACTCTTCATCATTGACGGAAGAGATGTTTCAGTTAATTTATTAACAATCATTTTAGCACCAGGAATAAATCCTTTTACTTCAATCTCTAAGCTATAAGTGACTTCAGTCTTACCATCACCAAGATCTTTAAGATCCCAACCACCATCGTTGATTTTAAAGAGGTCACCTTTCTTAAAAGTCCAAGCTACTTTATTAGGACGACTCATTTCCATATCCAATTGATAATTAAGTTTTTTAATCATATCAATTGAATACTCCACAACACCACTTGTCTCAGTCATGTCATGAACTTTAATATCATTAACACCAAGTACAAAGTCAGGATAAGACTCAAAGTCGACAATAACGTCGTATAATTTGTTAATATCAATATCAAATACTTCAGTTCGGCTTGCCTTTGCCATAATCAACTTCCCTGTTAAATCAATAAAGTAACTTATTTTAATAGCGTGGTTTTGTATCAAAGCGATGTTCAGCAACAATTCTTCTAATTGTCCCCGACTGGCTTCTCATAACAATCGACTCAGTAACAGCACCCCAAGACTTAAACTTAACACCGTTTAAGAAACTTCCATCCGTTACACCAGTTGCACAAAACATTACGTTTCCGGCCGCTAGTTCATCGATATTATAGATCTTATTAATATCATCTATTCCCATTGTCTTAGCGCGTTCAATTTCCTCATCATTTCTTGGCTTAAGTCTTCCTTGAAAGTCTCCACCGATACAACGAAGTGCTGCTGCAGCAATAACACCTTCAGGAGCACCACCAATTCCAAAGAGAATATCAATACCAGAATCAGGCTCACTACATGCAATAGCAGCAGATACATCACCATCTCCAATTAATTGGATACGAGCTCCTGCATCTCTTACTTGTCTAATTAATTCTTCATGACGTGGACGATCTAGAATAACTGCCGTTAAATCTTGGATTCGACACTTCTTGGCTTCTGCAAGTCTCTTTAAATTTTCAGCAGGAGTATCGTCAATATTGATTAGGCCCTTACCTTCAGGGCCAACTGCGATTTTTTCCATGTATGTATCAGGAGCATTTAAGAAATTACCCTTTTCAGCAATGGCCATAACAGCAATTGAATTCCAACCACCATTTGCACAAACTGTTGTCCCTTCTAATGGATCAAGAGCAATATCAAGCTCAGGGCCATTACCAGAGCCTACCTTCTCACCAATGTAGAGCATTGGAGCTTCATCTCGCTCACCTTCACCGATAACAACCGTTGCATTACACTCAACAGAGTCAAGCATTGTTCTCATAGCATCAACTGCTGCTTGGTCTGCAGCTTTTTCATCTCCGCGTCCCATAAGCCTAGCACTGCTAATTGCGGCCATTTCTGTTACTCTTACAAATTCTAAAGCGAGGTTTCTATTCATTGGTAATCCTTTTAATTTGAAATATTTAGCTATATTTTAGGAAGTTAATTTCCAAATGAAAAGCCTTGTTTCAAATCAAATGAAGAATCTCGAGGTGTTTTAAGAATTATCCACTAATCTTACGCGTTAAAAACTTAAGATCTCCTTCTGAAATCAAAGATTCAGGGATATGCTGCACAAGTTCATTAGCGAATTCAAGCTTGTCTTGATCAATTGGTGAGTCAATTAGAAATTCAATTTCTTCTTCATGAGTTAGAGGTTTGTCTGAAGGACGTACACTTAAGACTTTTCCAGTCTGAATACCTTCTCCATCAGTCCATTCGAGAATTGAGTCCATCATAAGAATTTGAATTTTAGAAATTTCACCATCGCGATGGTGCCAAACAAAAATTTCAAATGGGCCATCACAACGCAACCATGTCTTAAGACCGATAGGCAGATCCATTTGTTCATCATATTCATGAATTGGTCTTAAATTCTTTGAAACATTAGAAACAGATAGAAAGTTTAGAAGTGATTTATCAAAGATATCACTTTTTACAAATTCAACTCCGATATTATCTTCTTCAACTCTTCTTACAATACATTTTACATTTACTTTCTGGTCATACCAGTGGATCTCTCCTGAGAACTCATCATCTAATTTAGCACTAACAACACCATCTTTTAGAGCGAGACTCATACCGCCATATGAAATATCTTTTACTTGGTAATTTACAGAATTATCATCTCTTTTAAAGACCAAGTAGCTAAATGGAAAACGTGGAAAAACACGCTTTTCAATAGATTGATGACCAGTTTTGATTAAATTGAGATGCTTTTTCATAGCTTCTGATATCCTTGTTTTTTTTGTTTTATCTAATTTATGTTAATTATTATAGACGTTTATGGCCTTAAGGTTTAAAGTTTAATTAATAGGAAAATTCTTCATTGAGTAGATATGTCAGATAACAATAAAAATAATGATAATAAAAAGAGCGCAACGAATACAATGACTGACAGAGAGTTATTAAGTGAATGGGAGATCGATAATCTACCTAATCGCTTAACTATTTTTCGTGTAGCTTTAATTCCTGTTATTTGCCTGACTCTTTATCTATGTTTATTTGAAGAAAATATCTTTAAGGCCACGCAAAAAACTCTTGGTTATATTGCTGCTTGGACATTTGTAGCGGCTTCTTTTACTGACTTCTTAGATGGATATATTGCTAGAAAAAGAAATATTGTCACAGTTTTTGGCTCTTTCTTAGATCCTATTGCTGATAAATTCTTAGTTGTTTCTTCTCTCATTCTTCTTCAATCACTTAATCGTGTAAATGTACTAGTGGTTATCGTATTAGTTATTAGAGAAATGTATATGACGGCATTGAGATTACTTGCAATGGAGAAAGGCCTAAAAGTAAGTGTCAATCAACTAGGTAAATGGAAAACAACATTTCAAATGATGGCCATTCCAATGCTTATGGCCTGGGATAAACCATTTGGTTTCTCATTCCCACTTGTTGGTACGATATTGATTTATTTATCATTTTTCTTCTCTGTATTGTCTGCGCTAGTTTATACATTTGGACTTGCAAAGAGAATCACTGAAGTAAGGCAAGCAAAGAAAGCAAAAATTTAAAAATACATACTAGGTTGAGCTCATGGAAGATAAATCAAATAACAACTCTAAAGAAATCATTATCACAGTATCTGGTGCCGACAGACCGGGGATTACGGCAAAATTAATGAAAGTAATTAGTGATAATAATTCCGATATTACTGATATCAATCAGGCCATTACTCACAACCTACTTTCTCTTTCATTTGTCTTAAATATCAGTAGTGACAAGGATCATGATCAAAACGTTCTAAAAGAGCTACTTTTTGCGGCCCATGAGATGGGATTAAAGTTAGAATACTCAATTATTAAAGAAGACGTTAAATACAAGTCTCCTTACAATAGTTTTATAGTAAATTGTGTGGCCCCTAAGAAAATATCTGCAAGCTTCATTGCTGATATGTCACAAAATATCGCCTCAAATGGAATCAATATATATCGAATTGATAATGTATCTAAAGAAGGCTTTAACTCTCTAGAAGTTTTAACTGACGTTCCTAAGCAAGTTGACCTAAACAAGGTTAAAGAGGATCTACTTGCTATAAGTAATACACATAGTACAGATATAGCCTTTATTAGAGACGATGTTTACAGAAGATCAAAGAGACTAATTGTCTTTGATATGGACTCAACTTTAATTCAAGCAGAAGTCATTGATGAACTTGCAAAAGTACATGGTATTGGCGCAAAAGTTAGCGCGATTACAGAAAGGGCCATGAATGGAGAACTCGACTTTAATCAGTCACTTGTTGAAAGAGTCTCGCACTTAAAAGGCCTTAAAGAATCAACGCTAGAAGATATCTGTCAAAACCTTCCCTTAACAGAGGGTGTTGAAGAATTCATTAAAACAGTAAAAAAATATGGGTATAAAGTTGCATTAATTTCAGGTGGTTTTACATACTTTGCAAATTACTTAAAGAACAAACTTGAATTAGACTATGCGTTTGCAAACGAGCTTGAATTTGAAAATGGTGAACTTACAGGCAAGGTAAAAGGTACAATTATCAACGCAGACCAGAAGGCCGTACTTGTAAACTTAATCTCTCAACAAGAAGGTATTTCTCTAGAACAAGTTGTGGCAATCGGTGACGGGGCCAATGACTTACCTATGCTAGCTCAAGCAGGCCTTGGTATCGCTTTTCATGCAAAAGACATAGTGCGCAAAAACGCACAAAACCACATGAGTCACGGCCCAATGACATCTATTTTATACTTTCTAGGTATTCCAGGTCCTGAAGCAGAAATATAAATAGAAAGCGCTTATTACGTTAATAAAATCTTCATTTTTGTTGCGTTCTCGCCTAAGAATTTGATAAATAAGTTTCATGCGCGAAATGTTACAATCAAAAATACATAAGGCCGTCGTTACTCAGGCCGATCTTAACTATATAGGCTCAATTACTATTGATGAGGAGCTACTTGATCTCGTAGACTTATGGCCTGGTCAGAAAGTACTCATTGTTTCAAATACTAACGGTGCAAGACTTGAGACTTACGTTATCAAGGGAGAGCGCGGTAGTGGTGAGATTTGTTTAAATGGTGCCGCTGCACACCTAATTAACGAAGGCCACGAAGTTATTATAATTGGCTTTCAGATGACAGATAAGAAAGACATTAGGCCAAAGCAAATCTTAGTCGATAAGAATAACAAATTCGTCCAATATCTATAATTTAACTCAACTGACAATCATATATGTTACAATTTCTTTATGCTTATAAAGGTATCAAAAAGATATAGTAACTTTGATATTAATGACTTCTTTGAAGAAAAAGAGGAGTCATTAACAAGTATTAGCACATTAGAGCTAATGGTTAAGCATAAATGTGAAGTCCACTTAAACCTCGATGCTTTAACAAACCTTAAGAAGTTTTATATTTATGCTGACGGTGAATGTAGCCTAAATCTAATAGGCAAGGCACCTTTAGAGATTCTCAAAATGAGAGGAGTTAAGAATTGTCATGATATACATATTCATGA
Source organism: Halobacteriovorax sp. (assembly GCF_048381875.1). Taxonomy (NCBI): domain Bacteria; kingdom Pseudomonadati; phylum Bdellovibrionota; class Bacteriovoracia; order Bacteriovoracales; family Halobacteriovoraceae; genus Halobacteriovorax; species Halobacteriovorax sp. The sequence goes on from NZ_JBLXBP010000001.1 coordinate 432,551, forward strand.
GAGCTCACCTATTAAGATACTACAATTAACTGAGTGCAATCTACATGCGATCCCTAGTTGGCTCTACAAGCTCACTAAAATCGAAACACTAGAATTACAAAGAAATAAATTAACTGATCTTCCAATTGAATTTGAATGGCTCAAAAACCTCAAGAGATTAAATTTGGACAATAACCTATTTCAAGATGTTCCAAGAGTCCTTGCGAACCTTTGTGAACTTAACCATCTTTCATGTGATGCTAATGAAATAGGTCAACAGAAATTAAGAGATTTCCTACAACTCTTAAACAGTTAAACCTCAGGTTTAACACGATTTGATGCCTTTCGTATGCGATCGATTAGTGTTTCTAATAAAGTTCGAAACCACTTTGGTTGCTTATTAACATACATTTCAAATTTCGATGAAGGGATTACAAGAAGACGTGAATCGGTTAGGGCCTTAATTGTTGCACATCTTGGAGAATTATCAAAGAAGCTCATTTCCCCAACTAACTCTCCTTCAAAAATAGTACCTATTTTTACTTCTTGGCTATTTTTTACTTTGAATACACCAAGACTTCCCTCTTCCACGATATATACTTCGTTACTCTCTTCACCTTCACGAATTAAATATTGATCTTTATTTACAAATACCGTTGTAGGAGATGCCATGAATTACACCTTTATCTTTTCATTAGTAGTTCTTAAACGATCTGCAAGGGTTCTCATCATAGTTTGAAGCCACTTTGGTTGTGAATCTAAGAAAGCTTGGAATTTGTGAGCATCAAATACCTCAACTTCACTTTCACCAATAGACTTTACGGTTGCACATCGAGGCCTATTATCAAGAAAACTTACTTCTCCAACAAACTCTCCAGGATAAATGGTTCCAATCTGCTTTTGTCCATCTGTTGTTTGTTTAAAAACAGCAAGAGTTCCTTCTTTTAGAAGATACATACAATCACTTGCGCCACCTTCTTCAATCAAAACTTCACCTTGAACTAAGTTAATTTTCTCTCTCATCTTAGGCCTTAAATTTAAAGAAAAAGAACCTCATGACATGCATTAATAAAGTCATGCTGCTTTTGTGATAGCTTATCTTTTTCTAGAATATTTTCTTCATAATAAGTTTTATCAATAACGAGATCCAAAAGATCCTTATCGTCATTACTTACTTGTATTATTCTAGCATATTTAGAAATAACTTCGATATTATTTAACTTAAAGCTAAATTTAGGAGTTCCACCATAGATATGTTGCCAACTAGAAGTGTCAGATATCTTTGAGATCATATCTGGAAGCATACAGATATCTTGTTCTGTAATATGTAAAACTTCGACATCCGTTTTATAGTACTTACCAAAAGAGTCTTGAATCGATGTTTTAATTTTTTCTTCTGAAAGACTTTTAGAAATATCAAATAGATTTATAACATTAGATCTTACTGACTTTACTCCAAGTGCTGTACTGGCCTCAAATTTAGAACGTAATAACTTATTCAAGATATCTAAATCTGCATTCATAAGGAGTGTTCCATGGTGTAGAGCACTGTTTCTTATCTCTTTAAAAGCACACCCCGATATCTTATAATCTTCACCTTCATGATCGACTCTTAAGTCATGACGTTGATTTTCAAATGCACTAATCCCTAAGCTTCTAAGGGCATCAACTATAATGCCAGCATTAGCAGATTTATCATAATGTGAGCGGGGGCCTATAAAAGAGTAATTCAAATTTCCAGGATCATGATAGACACAACCACCACCACTTTGTCTTCGTACAAGATTTATTCCTCGATCTCGTATTTCTTTTACACGACATTCCACCCATGGATTTTGAAACTTCCCCATTACGATACTAGGGGAACTCTTCCAAAGTAGAATGATCTGATCTTGACTCTCATTTTCACTGTGAGTGCGAAGTAAATGATTCTCATAGGCAAGATTAACAAATGGATTAAGAGATTCAAGAAGATATAGTTTTAGTTTAGAAGATGTCATATCGGCCACAGGAGAAGCTACTCATCAGATAGAAGATCCATATCTTCTTCTACTTTAGCAAAAATATCAAACTCCTTTAGGCCATTAGTTGATCGTTTACAAATACTTAGTTTTTCAACAAGTCCATGGCTTTGATCAGGAAAAGACTCATCTGCCATCTCTATCTTCTCAAGTGTTTGCTTAAATGGCGCACAACCGTTTTTAAGGACCAAGAGAGAAAGATATTTTGATAAGGGAAGCTCTTCAATTTTTACAGATGCGTTTATCTTAGAGAGGTATTCACTATTTAAACGAGTTAACTCATTTAAAGAGGAAGCGATCTCCTGTTCTTTATGAGTTAAACGACGAGCTGACACGTTCACAATATTGATACAAAAACCAATAATGATTAATATAGATGAGGTTTTTAAGTTAAGTTTCATATGTAATTCCTTTTACATACAGAAATTTTGACTTATTTTGTCTTCTTTGGCAATGCAGTGGCAAAATTTATTACTTCGCTAAAGTTATCAGCAATTGTGACGTCACTATCCAATTCATACTTTCCACGTAAATGAATTGTTTCAACAAGAGGAAAATCGAGATCATCACTCATTTTATCTCCTACCATATACGAATCAGAAAGCTTAATTGGAAAGTCATAACATGCCTCTAGTAGCATTCCTGGATGAGGCTTACGACAAAGAGAGTGAAATTTATACTGGCCGACACCTTTTAAGAATTCAAATGGTGCAATATAAAAAGCATCGATGAGATTTTGTAATGATTCATTTAATGCATTATTAAAATGAACAACATCTTCATATTCAAACATTCCTTTTGATACACCAGATTGATTAGTTAAAACGATTTTAAGACGTTCAATATTGAACTCATTTAAGAGGAATTCATATGCCCCCTCTTTCAGCTCCAAATCATCAACCTTATACACATATGAATGATCAACGTTTAAAACACCATCGCGATCAAGAAATACAGCAGGTCGATAAGCCTGCTTCTTATGGTAAGACTTAACTATTGGCATCACTGCTTTCTCAAAATGAGGCATTCCCACTGGATCAACAGCATCAACATAGAACACACCACTTGCAGCGTAATATTCAGAGCAAAGAGTGATATCCATTACTTTAGGAAAGAATTTCTCATTATTTTCCAATTCTTCACTATTGAAATTTAGTTTTGATAGATAGTAGTACTCACAATTACCATTCTTAGGTAAGTCATAAATATTAAATAGGTCTGGCCTCACACTACTTTTATAAGTGATGAATAAAACCTTATTACCTTCATTCACTAGATCCTTTAGTTGGCCATCGTCTTCAAACTCTAAAACTTGAAAAAGATCACACTCTAGTTCTTTTATCTCTTTATAGTCACGTTGACACAGAACAATATCAAACATATTTAATCCTTTCGCTTAAACTTCATTGAGCAGTTAATTTTGTAAGAAGGTGCCGTAAACTTATTCATAGGCTTAACCCTTACTTGAAGGTTATCTCCACCAATGGAGATATTAAATGAAGAGATCTCAGGATTTAACTCGTGAATTCTTATCTCTTCAACTTCTGTGTAATTTACGACATGACAATAATCTAAATCATAACTTTTATGCTTATAAAAACAAATCCCTTGGACAACATCTTTGTTTCCAAGTCCCATTAAAGGAAGTAAGGATTCAATAAACTTGGCCTTATCTTGACTGAGTAATTTAGTAAAAATTTCGTGATAATGCTTAATTAAATGGCGATAGAGAATATAGAGGTCATCACGATCTGCATCCTTAAGCTCTCCTGGCAGTTGAGCTTTTGTCCAAAGGGAGTCAAATCGTCCACTATATTCAAGTCCATGTCTATTATAAAGAGAGCTAGCGAAACGATCAAACTCCTTATCAATAAATTCATTTAAAGTATTTTGAACGAAGCCAATTGAGTCATATGATCTAAAGTACTTTTCAAAAATACTCTTCGCACCAGCAGACTTAGTTGTGATATTGGCACCACTTTTAACAAGCTTTAAGCTAATTGGAACAATCTTCAAATCACCGCTTTTTATATCTTGAACTTGTACAACGATATCTGCTTCATGTAGGCGTTCTTTAATAATATGATCGTGTCTCTTACCGACGACGGTAACGTTTTTAATTTCACCTTCAATATTTGAGCTTAAATCTTTGGCCATCTCAATTGCCAGAAGAGGAAGTTTTGCTAATAGGTTACGATCATATTGCCTTAACCAACTTTCATACTCTCTCATCATAGTTAAAAGCTCACTATCCACATTCTTCAAGAATAGAGACTCTACTTTACTGACAATAGCAATTTGACGGGCCACTAAAAACTCAAAAAGATTGCCCTTCACTTCATTTTTAAGTGCTTCTAATTGAGTATTATTATGTATTTCTTTAAAGTTCTTGGTAACCATATTCCCTATTTAAAAAAAGTGAAGTTTTTTGTGGCCATAAAGCTTTGACTTTATTATTCTTTTTAAAACCATACTAGCTCAACACTATTGGAATGTCATGATTGGATTTCCATCTATTCTGGAAGGAATAGAAGACTTAAATCGAGAGCAAGTTGAGAAACTCCTCGCTCGCACAAAGGAACTAAAAATTGGTTCCCCTGCTAGACTTCCCCTAAAAAGAAAAATCTCAGTTGCAACCTCTTTCCTAGAGAATTCAACACGTACAAAACTTTCATTCATAATGGCCATAAACCTACTTAAAGGTATTCACATTGATTTTGAGGCAGAGAAGTCTTCACTTAAAAAAGGTGAAAGTCTAGAGCAAACACTTCTGACTCTTAACTATCAAGGTTTTGATATATGCATCGTTCGAACAAAGGAAACGAAGCTCTTATCTCAATTTAAACAAAGGCCACCTATAAAAATGATTAACGGTGGAGATGGAACAAATGAACATCCAACTCAGGCCCTGCTCGATCTCTATACTTTAAATGAATTATTTAATGGTGAGTTGGCAGGAAAGAAAGTTTGTATTGCAGGAGATTGTACTCATTCACGTGTAACACATTCTCTTATGAAGCTTCTGCCACAATTTGGTATTGAAATTACCCTATGTGGGCCTAAAGAGTTCCTACCGAAAGAAATACCTGCAGGTATTAAAACAAATGCAAATCTAGAAGAAGCATTAAAAGAAACAGATGCTGTTTATCTGTTAAGAATTCAAGCTGAAAGACATGAGAATCAATTTGATATGTCCACTTACAATGAGAAATGGGGACTAAACTTAGATTTAATTCGTCAGGTAGGCCGCAAGATTCCAGTGTTTCACCCAGGTCCAGCAAATATAGGTATTGAAGTGGATCAAGAATTAATAGATTCAAACCTATGGATGGCCCACAAGCAAGTAGAAAACTCAGTATATGTACGTATGGCAATCATTGAGGCAATGGTTACTAATGGCGATACAAATATTGGTGCAAAATATAACACAATTAACTTTGATAAAGGATTAACGACAAATGAAGAAAACAAAGTCTGATGGTCAATTGACATCATCACAACAGTCGGAACTTAATTTTCAAACCTCTCTTAAACAAACTCCTATTTTTCTTCATTTTCCAGATCATACAAAATTCCAAGCATATATTAATCTCCCTAATAACGACTCTCGACTAAAAGATGGTATTTTTGGTGAAGCGGCTTTTACTACGGGAATGAGCGGATACCAAGAAACAGCTACCGATCCATCCTTCCTTGGTCAACATATAATTTTCACAACGGCCCATGTTGGAAATTACGAATACAATGAGAAAGTTTCCCAAAGTCTTATTTCACAAAAACCATTGGCCCAAAGTTTAATAGCACGAAACTTTTCATATAATGAATTCTTAGAAAATTGTGATACTCCACTAATAAGTGACGTCGACACAAGAGCTCTTACAAAATACTTATCATGTGAATCAAAAGATCACCGCTGTCTTATAACAACAAGTGAAGAAGCACCAAATTTTAATAATCACAAATTGATTTGTAATGAATTATCTAGAGTATCAATAAAAGAGAAGAAGTGGATAATTGAAGGTAAAAATCCGATTGTCGTTATGGATTATGGGATAAAAAAATCAATCGTAAATTATTTAAAAGATCTTGGACATCCCCTAGTGGTTGTTCCTAACAATACGCCTGCACAGGAAGTTATGGAATTTAGACCAAGGATGGTCTTTTTATCAAATGGGCCAGGAGATCCAAAAGAATATAAAGAAGAGATTTCACAAGTAAAAGAAATTCTAAAATCAAATATTCCGGTTAGGGGAATCTGTCTAGGACATCAGCTTATTGGCCTTGCGTGTGAAATGGAAACAATAAAACTTCCATTTGGACAAAGAGGGGCAAACCATCCAGTCTACAATCATGGAGATGAATCCCTACTTATCACAAGTCAAAATCATGGTTATGCAATTGATGCAGAATCATTTAATTCAAAAAGACTTGAAAACGAATTTAATCTAAAACTTTTTTGTGAGTTCACTTCCCTATTTGATCGCTCACTTGAAGGTTTAAGAAGTTACGATTCAAGAGTCCGAAGTGTACAATTTCACCCAGAATCAAACCCTGGGCCTAAAGACGCCTTCGTTTTCTTTGAAGAAATTAAAGAATTTTTAAATGGAGATATTAAAAAATATAATCCTGAAGATATTAAAGAGATTCCAGAATATCACCAAGGCCAAATGGAGTCACCTTATAAGAAAATTCTCTTAATTGGATCTGGGCCAATAAAAATAGGTCAAGCATCTGAGTTTGATTATAGTGGGACACAGGCATTAAAATCACTTAGAGAACTTGGTTTTGAAGTAATACTACTAAATTCAAATCCAGCAACTATCATGACTGATAAAGAGATGAGTCATCGAACATATATTGAGCCTATTACCAAAGAGACTATTAAAAAAATTATCCTAAAAGAAAATGTCGATGCAGTCTTATCCACAATGGGTGGTCAAACAGCACTTAATATGTGCATAGAACTAGAAAAAGAAAATTTTCTAAAAGACAACGGTGTTGCTCTACTGGGAGCAAATACAGATACAATTGAAAGAACAGAAGACCGTGAATTATTTGCAAAAGAGCTAGATAAGCTTGGCTATAAATCGGGTAAGAGATTTAGTGCAAAGAGTTTTGAACACGCACTAGAACTTGCTGACAATGATGTAAAATTTCCTTTAATTATTAGACGTGACTTTGCTCTTGGAGGAAAAGGTGCCGCTTTAGTTCACAATCTAAAAGAGCTAGAAGAAACCTTATCCTCAAGTGATGTAAAGTTTCCAATTACCATGGAAAAATCTCTTCTAGGATGGAAAGAACTTGAACTAGAAGTAATGGTTGATAAAAATCGCTGTGGTGTTGTCATTTGCTCTATTGAAAATGTCGACCCATGTGGAATTCACACAGGTGATTCCATTACAGTTGCTCCTGCTCAAACAATCTCTGATCGTTGTTACCAACAACTAAGAACCATGTCTCTAACAATTGCTAAACATATGAATGTCGTAGCCGGTGGTGCAAATGTGCAATTTGCAGTAAATCCACTAGATGAAGATGATATTGTAGTTATCGAGATGAATCCAAGAGTTTCAAGATCATCGGCGCTAGCTTCCAAGGCAACAGGTTATCCTATTGCAAAAATCTCTGCTGGCCTAGCTGTCGGTCTAACATTATTTGAAATCTTGAACGATATCACACGTATCTCTCCAGTAGCATTTGAGCCGACGCTAGATTATGTTGCAGTAAAGATACCAATTTTTCCTTTTAATAAATTCCCTTCAAGCTCACAGGTTCTAGGCCCTCAAATGAGATCTGTTGGAGAAGTTCTTGCACTCGGTGGAAATTTTAATGAAGCTTTTATGAAGGCCCTTCGTGCTACGGAACAAGGACTTGAAGTACCTTCACTTGAGCAATTAAAAACGACCCCTTATCCATTAACAAAAGAATATCTTAAAGAGCGCTTAACAAATCAAAGAGAGCTATCTCTATTAACGGCCCTTGAAGCTTTAAGACAAGGATTTACGACACAAGAGATTTACGAAATAAGCTCCATCACTCCTTGGTTTGTTAATCAAATGGCCTTATTCCATCGAGATGAAGTTGCCCTTAAAAACTCTCCAGATTTAATTAAAGACAAAGAATCTCTTTATAATCTAAAAAAGAATGGTTTCTCAGATAAGTACTTGGCCTTATTAACTGGTAAAAGCCTTGAGGCAATTCTTGACCAAAGAATAGCAAATAACATAAGACCAGTCTTTAAGGCCGTCGATACATGCTCAGGTGAGTTTAACGCTCTGACACCTTATTTTTACTCTACATACACACAATTTAGTGACGTAAAACCTATATCAGAAGAAAGTTGTGCAATATTTGGTTCTGGTCCAAATCGTATTGGACAAGGAATTGAGTTTGACTACTCATGTGTAAAAAGTTGTATGGAATTAAAAGAGCAAGGAGTAAAGTCTATACTCCTTAACTCAAATCCTGAAACAGTTTCAACAGATTATGATAGCTCCGATAGACTCTATCTTACTCCTCTATTTTCAGAAGACCTTTTTGAGATCCTAAGTTTTGAATCTCCAGAACAAATTATCACTTCATTTAGTGGTCAAACAGGGATTAATATTCGCTCTCATCTTGAGGCACCATTTAGAAAGAAGCATCAAGAATTTAACTTTTTAGGACCTTCACTTGAATTACTCGATACGGTTGAGGATAGAAAACGTTTTGATAGCCTAACTAAGGAAGTTCCTCTATCGCATACAACTTCTAAAGAAGTTAGAGGTTATAAAAACTTCATTAACGCTATTACAGAGGTAGGCTTCCCAGTCATCATTAGACCAAGTTATGTTATTGGTGGTGAAAGTATGTTTATCTTTGAAGGCCCAGAGGATATCGAAAATCTTCCTGATCAAATTTTAAAAAGCCTTCATGAAAACTCGATAGTTTTCCAGGTCGAAAATTATATTTCTGGTGCACTGGAGTATGATGTTGACTTAATAAGAGATAAAAACGGTAATACTGTATTTACAGTATGTGAGCATATTGAATATGCAGGAGTTCATTCCGGTGATTCTGGTATGATATCTCCTCCTGCCAAAGCAAATGATAATACCATCAACAAAATGAGAGAACTTGCCTGCCAGATGGCAGATATTATGAAGATTACTGGGCCAGTAAACTTCCAATTTGCTCTTAAGGGTGAAGATATCTATTGTATTGAAGCGAACCCAAGAGGCTCTCGAACGATTCCTTTCCTATCAAAGGCCTACGATATAAATCTTGCGGCCATTGCAACAAAAGCATTACTTGGAAAAGAAATTGAAACAATAAGTAATATCAAAGGTGATTATCATATCATTAAGCAGTCGACATTTCCTTTTGATCGATTTGTACAAGATTCAATTATCCTTGGCCCAAAAATGCGCTCTACTGGAGAAACACTTGGTATTGATAAAGACACAGATCTTGCAATGTTAAAGTCGTACTTGGGAAATTATCCAGACATAACAAATAAGAAGTCAGTTCTTGTATCACTTGCAAAAAAAGACGATCCAAAGTTAATTGAAAATATCCAAAAGCTATCAGAACTTGGACTTAATTTCTATGCGACTAAAGGGACACATAAATTCTTAAAAGAAGAATGCAATGTAGATGCGACTTTAATTAATAAATTAGCAGATAAAGGTGACAATCTTTCAATGCTTGATGCTATCAAGAAAGATGATATGGCCTTCGTACTAAACACACCATTAAATCAGGGACGCTCTCAATCCGATGGAGAATTTATTAGAAATGCCGCCATCCAATATGCTGTCCCATGCTTTACTAGAATAGAAAATATTAAGGCAGTAACAAGTTCCATTATTAAATCATATACCACAGAACTTGAACCAGTAAGCCTTCAAGAGATGAGTGGAGAGGTATAAATGGAAAAGACCTTTGTAGCACTAGATAATATGGATAAGGATCAAGTTAGACAGCTTCTAAGTGACTATCCTCAAATCAAAAAAGTTAAAATTGGACTTGAACTCTATTTAAAGTATGGCAATTCGATAGTTAATGAAATTGCAAATGACTTTAACGTTGAAATCTTTCTCGATTTAAAACTACATGACATCCCTTCAACTGTTGCAAAGGCAATTTCAGCACTAAAAGGCTTACCAATTAGCTTCTTAACGATTCATGCAAGTGGTGGAAGAAAAATGTTAGAAGCAGCATTTGAAAGTGCACAAGTAAATCTTCCAAACTGCCAACTTCTTGCCGTTACAATTCTAACTTCTCATACAACACGAGAAATTAAAGATATATGGGGAAGAGAATATAAAGAGAGTTTAAGCGCATTACTTAATGAGATCACAAAAGCACAAATCACAGGCCTTGTATGCTCTGCCCAAGACCTGTCCATTATTAGCGCACAAGAAAATGAAACAAACTTAAGCTTTACAAAAGTGACACCAGGGATTCGGCTAAAGAATGATGAAAGTGATGATCAAACAAGGATCATGACACCTGAAGATGCAATTAAGGCCGGCAGTAACTTTCTTGTCGTTGGGCGCTCTATAACTAAAAACCCCAATTCGATTTTAGAAGGTCACTACCCTTAATTACATATCCCAGTAACTTTCTTCTAAGCTCTGCTCTTTTACTGGCAAATTGCGCGATAGTCTTGGCGACTTTTGCTTAAGAACCTCGTAACTAGTTCTATTTGCATATTTACATAATTGGTGAATCGAAGAATAAGTTAAGTAGGTACCATCATGCTTAATTGAATGCGGTAAGAGTTTACGGTGATAAACATTAGCAGAGATATCATGCAAAATAGCTGCAAGTGCAGCATCTCCAGCACCATTAGTATTTTCAATACTCTCAGGTCCTCCCATAAAAGGATTAATATGAGAGTAAATCTTTATAGGCTCTTTACAATGTTCTTTTAGTTGTCCACGAGAATATTCAAATTGATTATAGTTTTCAATTGATTTTGAATGCAGCTTATCTTTAGTTTCTCTGGCCTTTTGTTTACATGCCCAAGAGGCCATATAAAGGCCCTGGTCGCCATCTGTAATAAGAGCAAGATCAGTAATATCTAAAACGGCCTGTCCAATTAATAGTGGATCATCAATTCCTAAAAGAGCATGAGCTTCCTGGCGATTCATGGCCAAGACATTTACGTTCTCTTTTACAAAGTTATAAAAGAAGTCGCGATTCTCTTCAATAAGTGAACTTGTTCCAAGAGCAAATACAACTGGAACTTTATATTTCTTGGCTATGCTTACGGCCTTAAGGGTAGCTTTGAACAACGGAGCGCTATGATCCCTTAACAAGAATGCTGTAACTAAGAGGGCACTTGAGTTTTTTATTAATTCATAAGGAATGAATGATTCATCTAATTGATTCATTATTCCTTTTCCAATAGCGAATGTACGCTCCTTATCAGGAGTGATCATACAAATTGCTCTGGCCATTTGCCCTTTACAAGGCTGTAAATAGCTAAAATCTACTTTAGATGAAGTACTACAAATATACTTAAAGGCATAATCCCCTACTTTTATATTTTCACAAATAGTTCCCAGAGCAAATGATTGATCATCTGATAAAACCGAGTAATTATGAAGAGTATTCCCAACGGCACCACCAGCATATTGGCCAAGAATTTTATCGTTTTCTAAACAGTCTTGATAAAGCTCTTCAATGATGTGATCAGGTAAGATATAAGATTCACCTGGTGAAAGCTTATAGCGCTTTAATAGATCTGTTGGGGCATCAATTTCGATATCAACTAATAATTGATCGATTCCAACAATATATACATTTTCCTTACTGTTGAAATCTGTTTCAAATGAAAGTCTGCCTTTAGCACTTACCGGAAAGTAGTGCTTGGAGCGTCTCTTACCTGGAAATCTCATGGTAGTTCCTAAACTATTGTAGTCAAAAATTTTAAATTGATTATAATGTATATATGAAAAAAATTTTAGTATTATTTTGTATTCTTTTCCATTTAACAGGGCATGCTTATCGTTTTGCCATAACAAAGGCAAGACAAACAGTTGTTTATGCTGATGTCGACCTCGCGGCCCCTATTGGATATATCAGAAGTGGTAGAAAGCTTAAGGTTGGAGATACGAGCTTAAAACAAGGTAGCATTGTCCCTTTAATCGTTTCTGGAAAAATAGCCTATGTTAAAACAAGTGATATCAGCTTTACAATCTCTGGCTCAAAACTTGAGCATAGAACTCCAGAGCTAACTGAGCATGAAATTGATAAAATTTTCAAAAGTGATGCTGAGAAACTAAAAGAGAATAGCTACTTAAGTCTTGATTACATGCGAGTTTCACCAGGCAGTGACTGGCAAGACTTTCATGAAAAATATAGCAATACAGATGCCCCGGCCTTTAATCGAATCAACCTTGCTATTGAATACCGAGACCCAAAGTCGAGAAACGGCTTTAAGCTTGGACTGGGTTATCTCTTTGGTTCAAGTGAAAATACAAAAATCACTAGTATCTACGGGGATTTTCAATATCAATTTCGCATTATCAATCGATCAAGTTTTGCACTTGAGGCCTATGCAGGACTCATTATAACTGGAGACTTTACACAAGAAAACTTTGGTGAGAAGTCAGCTGGAGGCGCTTGGGGATATAATGCAGGAGGAAGAGTAAGGATTGCACCTTTTTCGGCCCTAGGATTCTATGCTCAAGCAGCAATAGTATCTTATAATTCTTATTCAATGGATGAAATCGTTACTGAGACTGTTTCTTCTGTAGGTGGTGTATCTTTAGGTGTTGGTATTAGTTATCGACTATAAAAAAAGCCTAGCTAAAAGCTAGGCCTGTATATTTAGAAACAATTTATTGAAGCATTTTCTCCAGATTCATTTACATATTCAATGAAAATTTCATCAAGCTTTTCATCATAATTAACTGTAATATAATACTGATCAAAGCTTTCTTGAATAAAAATTGAATTTTTAAGGCTTACGATTGCATTATAGCTAATTGTATTTCCATTGAATGCCTTATCACCTTCTGCTCTAAGATTATATAATCTAATTTCTATATCTTCATCTGTGCGAGCAGAATTTTTCTGTCCATCAAGACATACATTTCGATAGTCGTTTAAAAGAACATCACGGATTTTGTCTTCAATTTCACGTGCACCCCAGCCAGTTTTAGCTCCCCAACCAGTCTTTCCAAGAACATCAGATACATTTGGTAAGAGTTCATCGAATACGACAGTAGAAAACATTGCACTTGTGTTTAAAGAGATAATGAGTGTGAGAAAAATAGTTTTAAGCATATAGTGTATTCCTTTTAATGCCTATTTATCCTATATTGGCGTCATTTACTCAACCATGTGTGTAATATCTTTAGTTCATTGTATAAATTAGTAAATTTTCAAATATTTCACAGATTTTGCTAAATTTATTTGAAAAAAGAGACGAAACGTAAGTTATGGATATTAGAGGTATAGACCTATTTAGCTATATTGATTATCGACTTTATTTAGAAGATGTCTTTAGTGAGCGAAAAAAACTTGATCGCAAGTACACTTTTGGAAAGTGGGCAAAAGAGCTTGGTATCTCAAGTGTATCAGGTCTAACTATGATCTTAAAAGGGCAAAGACATCCTGGCCCTAAGCTAATTAAGAAATTAATAGAAAATCTCAAACTAAATGAAAAAGAAGCAGACTTCTTTACATCTCTTGTTCAAGCAAAAAAGAATGCTAAAGGTGATGAAGAAGTATTCCAAGTTATTGCTCAAAAGCGTGTAACGGATATCTCCAAAAAAGAAAGGCAAGTTGAATTTAAATGGGAGATGGCCCTAATTAGAGAAATGTTAAAGTGGAAGAACTTTAATACAACTAAGGACTTAAGTTCGCTACCAATTATTTTTCAATCAAATGAAGGTTATCAAGAAATTATCGAACAAATGAAAAGTTCAACGATAATCAAAGAAGAAAAGAAAATAATTAGCCTTAATCCAGATTACGAACCTCAATACAAACTTGAGATGTCACAATTTGTCCCTCTCCATCAAGAAATATGTGATCTATCAGATGATAGTTACTATATGCCAAAAGAGCAAAGAATTCTTGAGCACGTCCTTATCAATGTAAAAAAAGAAGACTTAACTAAGGCAAGAAAAAAACTATATGAATTCATCCAAGAATTTACAGATGAATTTGATAGAGAAGATGGTAGCTCTGATGATCATCAAATCTTTAATTTAACCACACTATTTTTTCCATTTACAAAATAGAAACTTATTTAACATTATGAATGTAGACAGAACTTAGCTTTCCAGGTCCCATACAATGTAGCCTGATCTGCATATTTTTATCAATTTGAGTATGACCAATTAGTGCACATTGCGCAGGTATTGAGTAGTGATACTTGAGTTTCGATGATAATACGTTACCATCTTTTGTTATAACGCTTATGTTATTTCCAAAAAGTCTTTGCATATCAGTATAGATTCCACCTTTAGAAGAATTAATCTGTGACATTTGAAAGATTTGAGAAAAGTTAGCACCAGGGAAACTAGACTCTCTATTAATAGAACGCTTAGAGTGATTCACTATCTTATTATCTACAATTTTTAATAAGTGAATATTATATCTTCCTTCAACGTATATTGAATACTCGCCTTGACCTTCATCAAATGCTGCAAGAATTGAAGAAAGAGGATCTTCCCACTCACTCTCAAACCTTAAGGTCTTAGATGAATCGGAGAATTTAAATGCAAGCTTGTTACGTTCTTGCTGTCTTGTGATGAGATAGTTCTGAGTGAACTCACCATCAACAGTAGATCTAATCGTTGTAATATTAGACTTATGAATCTGTAGCGAGCGCTTCTTTTTAACGATATTAAAATTAGATGTATCATCAAAATTAATCACATAGTAATTATTAAAACTGACCTCTCCTACTGCAAAAATTAACTTCACACTCCCCTTCATTAGAGATTTATTATCTTGTTCAAGAAGTGATACAAATTGTAGATTTTCATAAAAACCAAGATCTAGCTGTTCTCTTAACTTAGAATCAAAGTCATAAGACTCTAATGTTCTAATTTGTAACTTAACTTCTTCGTCAACAACCTCAGGTAGAAGATAGTATGGGCGTTTCTTTTTAACGTTATTTAAATAATCGATTGGATCTTGATTATTATCAATTTGAGGCAAGTCAAAAACTCTTGAAACAAGCGGTACTAATACATCTCCAAGAGATTTAGATGTGGTTTTAATAAAATTAAAATAAGGCCTTCCTCGATTAAAATTCAATCCACCAAATTGTGTAGCATTTAGTTTCCATGTTGATTTATCACCAAATAGAGGTTTTCCAGCTACATCATATGAAGCGAGGATATATTCTCTCTTATCTTTAGAAGTTCCATACACAAGAATATCTTTTGTACCATCTAGATTCATATCAGCTTTTAAAACACTAATGACATTGATATCTGTTGCAAATTTTATTTGCATTGGTGAATATTCTTTTTTTGCTTCATTTAGATAGAAAATACTTCTTAATGAACGATTATTTAATACATAATAATCCTGTGTTGCTTTGTTAGCAGTGAAATCGATTACTTTTAACAGAGCAGAACTTTTAATATTAGGTGCAATTCTTAACAGAGCGCCTGCTGCAATCTTAGTGATGACCTTGGCCTCGTCTAACTTAATTGGCTTAACAAGTTGTAGACTTGCCTTTTTAGAAACAAGAACCTCATCAGATGAAGTGATTAATTTTATATTAAAATTTTGCCAAGACTCAATATCAAAAGATTTAATTTTTGACTTAAGCTTTATCACATTGCGTCCACCTACTATTTCTTTGTCAAAGCAAGTATCTTTAATAAGTATGTCACTATCAGATGTTAGACATACTTTATGAGCTGAAATTGATTCATTTGGATTATATACTTCAAATTCAAATACAATATCTCCACGAGGAGATACTTCTAATGTATCCATCTTCTTAGTAAGAAGAACAGGATAAAGATTCTTAACTAGAAGAGATCTCTTGTAATCAACACTAGGAAGCCAAGAGTCTTTAGAATAATTTGTGCTTGATTGATTCAAGACAGATAAGAATTCATAGCTATTTTTAACAATTCCTTTTAACTTCAAGGCAGCTGCAAGTGCTGTCACATGAGCAATAGCGTAAGAAGTTCCACTTTTAAGATCATATTGACCAATACGAAGAACTTTTGATTCCATATTTGTTGGAATCGTACTTATTAGCTTTTCTCCAGGAGCATAGATATCAACAACCTGACCATAGTTAGAGGATGCAACTTTTTCACCTTGAATATCAATCCCACCAACACAAATAACTCCATCATAATTACAAGGAAAGATGTTCTTTTTCTTATTATTATTTCCGGCAGCAGCAACAACAATCACATCTTTTTCAAGGGCGTAATCAATTGCACTAATCAGCTGTGGAGTTTCGATTACTTTTGGAATACCAAGAGAGAGATTAATTACATCAGCACCATTATTTACAGCAAAAGCTATAGCACGAGCTATATAACTTGAAACGACCTTACCTTTATAAGTAAAACCCTGAAAGTTTGTGATGGCCTTAATAGGCATAATTTTGATATTTTTAGGCAATAGGCCATCGATACCTACACCATCTTTCTTAGCGGATAAAAGACCTGCAACAAATGTACCGTGTCCTTCATTATCTGAAACGTCAGCATTACCATCTAGCACATTATAACCACGACATGGTAATTCTTTTTTTTCTTCTTCACTCTTACCAATACATTCAGGATAGAGCCAAATATTATCTTTTAATTCAGGATGATCGATATCGACACCAGTATCAATAATAGCAACTAAAGACTTTTTATCATCAATACTTTCTAAGTCCTCGTCAGAAAAGTAATTAATATCGACACCATCAACGCCTTTGATTTCTTTAAATTCTAATTCTGATACTTTTCTTGAATATGATTGTGAATTATTATCTATAGACCATTGTCTAGAAACTAAATCGATACTATTAGCATTCACAACTAAATATACAGCAGAAAGCAACAATGTTTTTAACAAGTGAGTTCTCATTAATTAAGATCCTCCCTATACCACAGGCCTTTGACTTCTGCTTTAATTAGATTAAGAACAGATATTAACTTACCAATAGGCCCACCAAAGCTTCTCGTATTGATCTTTCCATATGAATTACCTTCAATAGGAGCTAGCATTAATTCATGATCAACGCGATATCCTGAAAGCTTAGATTCAACGTATAAGTTTCTTTCACCAAAGAAGTCTAAAAGAGTACGTGCATCAATGTAGCGAGCAAAATAATGACCGACATGAGAGAGACACTTTAAACCTTTTTGAGCTTTATCTTTTCGTAAATACTTCCTACACCAATATAGTTTATTAGATATTACATCGAGATCCCCACAACGAAGACGTTGAGAGCGTGTTTGCCCTGAAGTATTGCGGTCGTGACGACGATGTCTCTGGTGACAATTTCTAATAATCATCTTACTTGATAACTCATCTAATTCTCTATCTGAGATATTAAGAATTCTCTTAACTGCTCCATCAAAGAAATGAATCTTTGTCTCAAGTCGTGCAAAGTGCATATCTCCGGCATCAGATGCATCTGATTTTGTATATAGCTTTAAATTAAAGTCCTCGTTTTCCTTTTTAAGTTTCTTTCTAACAACTTTTTCTTTAATTACAGCTCTTTCATATGTTTTACGATAACTCATATAGAGCTCTTTCATATTGCTGATTTCAACTTTTCCTTCGTCATCAATAAGCTTTGACTCTAAAGTTGTCTCATGTGTAGTAGCTGCTCCAAAGAGATTCTTTCCTGGATTCTTATAATAATGTTTGGCTTCAGACAGAAATGGAAGATCATCGACATCAAAGCTTGAGCCAATTTCACTTATATATCTCTTTAAAAGGTAGCCACCCATGTTGCGAAGAAACTTACTATAATTGACACCATCAAGTTCACCATGACTAGCAGAAACTAATTTTATATCAAGGCGATCCTTTATTTTAACCAGTATTTCACTAAATGTATTAAGAGATTTCTTAACAAGAAACAAAAAGTTAAAGTTAAAGAGACTGTCGTTTGAATTATTGTATACTTGAATATCTTCTTCTCCCATCGCATCGTTTGTACGATCTCTTAATAAAGAGATAAACTTAGCAACGTTCTTAGAAAAATCTAATTCATCCTGGTCTGGATCAAGATTGATTTGATATAATTTCATATCAAGCTTTGAATCAATCTTCTTTCCTTCAAACATAACAATTGGAATAAGATATGATAATCCACCTCGAACCCTAAGCTCATTTACACGTGCATCATCATAATAAATATGAAAATTATATTTTGATTTTCTAGTAATATGAATACGAGATAACTCTTTATACTTCTTACTCACACTCCCATAACCGTTAGCAACATCAAACAGAGGAGCATTTATAGAAAGTGTAATATCAGGAACTACAGAAGTTGATATAATAATCGACTCTCCAACCCCAAAGTTTTCTGAAATTGAGCGGTATATATCAAATAGCTTTTCTTTTTTATCTTCCTCATCATTTGAAGCAGATAAATATTGAGTAAGATTCTTTTGTAAGACCTTAAGTGTTTTTCCTACAAGCATATTCTTATAAGGTGTTTTAATTGCTTGCTTAAGATCTTCGACAGGCCTTACATGAGTATAGCTTGTATGAATACCAATATTAGGAAATAACGATCCACTGGTTGTTTGAGAGATAAACCTTTCAAGCCCAATAAAGAGTCCTAAATTTGTTGTAAAACCAATAGTATCTGCTAATTGAACAAAGTTATCTGTACCAAAGTTTTGACCTACGACAACATCTCTACCAAATAAAATATTTCCACTTACAACAGGAGACTTCCAGCTTGAAAAAGGAAGTGGTGGAAATTGTCCGTGTTCTTCAAAATAATCTAAAGCAAATTCTTTATTTCCTTCAAAGTCTTCTTGCAGCCATTTTATTTTTGCATCCGAAATATTAAATAGCTTTAAGTTTTCACTCACCTTACCCATAATTCCAGAAAAAGCTGCTGATTGAGCTTCTCCAAAAAGAAAAGATGGTAGATGATCAAGTGGACCTTGAGATGCTCCAAAACTGAATTGTCCAGCGTAGCCCTCAAACTTATGAGGCTTTAAGTGTCCATCTTTCACTAATTCGTGTTTTATTTCTTTTTTAAAGTCATATTGCTTGGCCCCAAGCTTTAAAACTTCAACCAAGTTATTTCGTCTAGCAATTAATTTCTCGATAAGAATCTTTTCAACGATTGCAGGATAGTGAGAGGCCTTTACTAATGCCGTTATATCTTCACGATCAAGCTCGGCCACAAGTCTTGCCATCCAAAGCACATCATCATATGTTGCATCGAAATCTGAAGTTGTAGGATAATCAAAAACGAGATGTTCATTTTTTATTTTTAAGAAATTATATGAGAATTTATTAATTGATTCATTTAAATTAAGATAAGAATAGATCACAATTAAGCTTCTAAGGGATCTCAAATCTTTTGAGTCATTTAAAGATGTCAGAGCAACGTCATAGAAATCACTTTCTTGTGGCATACGAACAAAGATATCTTTTAGAACTAGATAATTCGTACCTTCTTCAACTAGCCAATTCTTATATGATGCTCCTAATTGAGTTACTAGATCAACGTCTTTAAAGAAGTCTTTTTGTCTTTCATTTTTAAAATTGATACGCACTTCTTCTAAATATTTTGAAGCTGGGATAATGTAGCCAAGCCTTCTTAGAAAATGCTTACGAAGAAGTATTGTGTGTAGACTTTTTGAAAGGTGTACCTGGAAATTACCTTCATTATTTGAAGCATTAAATCGTAAGATACTTGCAGGAGAGCTGATTGTTCCCTTGAAATCTAATTCATGGCCTTTATAAATTGGTAACTCTTTGTCATCACGCTCATGATCAGCGAAGTTATTGTGTCCGTTCCAAAGACTTGAAAGTACAGGCGAAAGCTTGGATAGATCCACTCCTTCTTGTTGTAATTCGAAGGCTTGTTCTGAGTCGATAGCACCGTATTTAGGACTATAGAGATCAGCAGCAGGTAAAGACTCACCTTTAATAGCAACCAAACCAGTGGAAGCAAATGTCTTATAAGACATACTGACTAAGACAATAAATAATATAGCTGCTTTAAATAAATTCATTGCCCTAACTCTATCAACATATGGAACGAAATAAGGAGAAATTGAAACAAATTCAAGTATGTAAATAATGTGAACAGTAATTAGTTCTCTAAAAACAAAGGGGCCAATTTAGGCCCCTTCTACGGTGTGGTATTTCTTGTCTTATCAACAACTTATAATTCAATTGATAGTAGCTCTGGAAGGATAACATCTTCGATATTCTGAGTTGTCGTTCCTAAGTGGCCAGCTACATCATCAATGATTTGTTCACGTGCATTTAGATCATTCTTTGCGGCCATGAATTCCTCAATCGACTTACCTGTAAAGTGCTTGATATTATTTGCAATTGCTTTTTGGTCTTCTTCAAGAAGTTCGCCGTTTTTAGCATTTTCTAGCATTCTTGAAACTTCTTTTTCCATCGTTACTAGAGAAAGAGCTTTATCTGAAGGAAGTTTAAATGCTTGAGAATAAAGAGATGCTTTGTTAAACATTTCTAACTCTTCATCATTAGCGGCCATAAGACCTGTATCCATTGTTTCTTCTTCATCTTCATAGTAGTAACCAGTATCAAAACCTTCAAATACTGGATCACCAAATACATCGTAACCCACGTGATCAACGATTTCGTAATCATCACCCCAACCGTCACCGATAATTCCATAGTCCCAAGCATCATCACTTTGAACATCACGGAACTCATCTGCTAGACCTTGATTATTTGAGTAGTAGTCCCAATAAGCAAGAGTTCTAAGGTATGTAATATCAATAGCTACAAATTCATTATATTTAGCATCCCAGTAAACAAAGAAATCTTCTCTAAGAGAGTCATATTCATCTTTTTCAAGTGTATTTAGGTCATAATAATAAGGATCAACACTATTTAGAGCTGATACAAATCCATTTGCTGTAACATAAGGTGACGTGTAAGTACCGTAAGTCGAAGAAGAACTGCTTCCTCCACCTGAACGTCCACAAGATGCGAATAAAGTTGCTAGCGCTGCAATAACCAATAAGTTTTTCATGTAATTTTCTCCCTACGTTTCAAAAACTCGACACCCCTCGCTGCCGATAGTGTTAAAGTTAAATCTTCTTGATTTAAAATTGAATAGTGAAACTAGTTCAAGATTCATGCCAACTTATACACCACATAATTGACGTTTTTAGTAGCATACTGGCCCCAAGTTGAAAAATTAACAGGTGCTTAATGTAACTAGATATTATTTTAGGGCCAGAATGCACCTTGCAGCACATCATTTAACGCTATGCTCTTCATAAGCGCTCAAGATCCTTTTAAGATTGACCACTTAGACAATATTACTTATATTTTATATTTAAAATATTAACGTGTTTTTGAGTAAAGAATTTCAAGATGAAAGTAACTGAAAATATGGAAATTGAGATTATCGAGGCCAGTCTACTAGACTATCTACCTCATTATGAAGCTTTCTTTTCAAAAGTCGGCTTTAAGCGCATTGAAGGCGCTGTCTTTGGCGTACTCGTTTATTCTCCAAGGGCCCTTGCCTCTGATGAGATTGAAAAGATCTTAGGTCTATCGCAACCAGCAGTTTCAAGTGCCTTAAAAACGCTTTCAACATATAAGATGGTTCTAACTAAGGATCATCCTGAAATTAAACGAATGAAAATCCATGAGGCCAATGATGATGCCATCAATATCGTTTCCAATATTGTAAAGAAACGTGAACTTGAAATCATCGAAGAGTTTGAGAATATCACTTCAGAGTCTTTAAACCTTATAAAAGATGAGAAAAGAAAAACACGACTAACAAATATTTTAACGACAACTCGATTTGCAAAATCATTGAGCGAATTCATCATCTCTATCAGCAAAGAATTAGATAATCCTTATATGGCCATTGAGAAGTTCCCAGTTGTGACGAAAGTATTAAAAAACTCTATGACAGATATTAATCAACTTAAATCAGGACTTAAGACTGGTTTAAGAAACTCATTTCTAAATATTGTATCAAAAATTGAAAATGAAAAACATAATGGAGCAGGTAAATGAATCTATCACGCGTTGTGATTACAGGTGTTGGACTAACAGCACCAAATGGAAATAATTTAAGAGAATTCCGCTCAGCACTTCTTGAACAAAAGTCAGGAATCACTTACGAAGAAGTTCGATTTATGGGAGAAATTCCAGTTGGAAAATGTGACTTTGATGTGAAGAAGCATCAAAAAGGAAAGATGAGAAAACGTGGAACACGCGTAGGAAGCATCTCTGTTTATTGTTCTAAAGAAGCACTAGAAGACGCTAATCTCAATATCGATGAAATGGATAAGTCTCGAATTGGAATCTATCTTGGAATTACTGAGCATGGGCCAGTAGAGACAGAAGAAGAATTATTCCAATTCTACAAGAATAACAATGAAGATAATTCACTTTGGACTCATCACCACAATCCAAGAACAGTTGCCAATGCTCCTGCTGGTGAAGTTTCACTAAATCTAGGAATTACAGGGCCTCACTATACAATAGGTGCTGCATGCGCGGCCGGGAATATGGGACTAATCCAAGCGGTACAAATGTTACAACTTGGAGAAGTTGATCTCGCTCTTGCAGGTGGTGTATCAGAATCGGCAAATTCATTTGGAAACCACGTTTCATTTAAGGCGCAAGGTGCTCTAGCAGACTTCCCAGAAGATCAGACTAGAGCAAGTCGTCCACTTGATAACAATAGAAATGGAATCGTTATCTCTGAAGGTGGATGTGTATATACACTTGAAAGACTAGAAGATGCACTCGCTCGTGGTGCAAAAATTTACGGTGAAATCGTTGGCTATCATACAAATAGTGATGCCTCAGATTTCGTATTACCAAATCCAGAGCGTCAAATGCAATGTGTACATAAAGCAATTGAGAAAGCAGGACTTACAATTAAGGATATCGATATTGTAAACCTTCATGCGACAGGAACAAAAATGGGCGACATCCAAGAAGTTTCAGGAATTAAAGAAGCATTTAAGGATGCTCCAGAAGTTGCTGTTAATTGTACAAAAGGCCTTATTGGTCACGCAATGGGTGCTGCTGGTGCATTAGAGCTAGCAGGAAACCTTCCAAGCTTTGAAGATGGAATGGTTCATCCTTGTCACAAAATTGATGAGATCGATCCTGAATGTGCAATGGATCAACTCGTTTTAGAAAAACCACTAAAAAAAGATGTGAAGTATATCCTAAACAATTCATTTGGAATGTTAGGTATTAACTCAACGCTAATTATAAAAAAATACGAAGCTAAGGCTTAATTTAAAGTAAAAAGAATTACAGGAGAAGAAAATGACACCAGAACAAGTAAGACAAATCGTTGTAGATATTATTGCAGACATTGCTGTTGATGATGATGTAACAACAATCGATGATGCAACTCCACTAAGAGACCAACTAGATCTAGACTCAATGGACTTTCTAGACATCGTTATGGAGCTTAAGAAACAACACGCTGTAGAAGTACCTCAAGAAGACTACCCAGAGCTTGCTTCAATGAACTCTTGTGTTGCTTATCTAACACCAAAATTTCAATAAATTGATACATGGCCACCAAAGGTGGCCAATTTTTAAAAAAGAAACGATATGACACAAAAATATGATGTAATTGTTATTGGCGCTGGGATGAGTGGACTTGCTGCAAGTATTAGACTTGCGATGTTTGGTAAGAAAGTTGTCTGCCTAGAAAAGCACTCTATCTCGGGAGGACTGAATTCATACTACCGTCGAGGTAAAAGAAATTTTGATGTTGGTCTACACGCTCTAACTAACTTTGCACAAAGAGGAGAAAGAGGAAAACCTCTTACAAAACTCTTAAAACAACTACGTATTCCATGGAAAGAGCTAGAATTAATTGAACAAAAACAATCAAAGATTATCTTTCCCGATACAACTCTTACTTTCAACAATGACTTTGCTACTTTAGTTCAAGACATTGCAGAAAAGTTCCCTACTCATATTGATGAATTCAATTTATTTGTGGAACACATAAAAGACTTCAATGAAGTCGCCCTAACTAATGAAACATTTATGGCAAAAGATGTTGCCAGAAAATATATAAAAAATGAAAAGCTTATCTCAATGATCTTTGCACCTTTGTTGATTTATGGATCTGCATGGGAAGACGACATGGATTTCTCTCAGTTTGTAATCATGTTTAAAAGTATTTATCTTGAGGGTTTTGCTAGACCAGATGGAGGTGTTCGAAAGATTATCAATCTCCTACTTGATAAGTATAAAGATCTAGGAGGAGAACTTCGTTTTCGCGCAGGTGTCCAATCGATCAATACACAAAATGATAAAGTAACAAGTGTTACCCTAGAAAACGGTGAAGTCCTTGAATGTGAAAAAGTAATCTCAAGTATGGGACACCCTGAAACAATGTCAATCACTCAAGGCCAAACATCTCAAAAGATAGAAGTAGGCCCGATGACCTTTTGTGAGACTATTCTGTGTTTAGATGAAAGACCTAAAGACTTTGATATGAATGACACTATTCTCTTTTACAATCAAAGAGAAGATTATCAATATCGAGCTCCAAGCGACTTTATCGACGACAAAAGTGCAGTCATTTGTTTCCCAAATAATTTTGCAGATGATGATAACAATGAAGGCCTAATTAGACTTACTTACATGGCAAATTACGAAAAGTGGAAAGAACTAGTCAATACTGATCGCAAGGCCTATTTAGCTAAGAAAAATGAAATATACGAGCAATCATTAAAAACTCTTAAAACAATATATCCAAATGCGAAGCTTGATGTGAAATTCAAAGATGTTTTCACACCTCATACAATTGAACGCTACACAGGCCATATGCGTGGATGTGTTTACGGCTCAACTCAGAAACTACGTGATGGTAGAACACCAGTTAATGGACTGTTTTTATGTGGAACAGATCAGGGATTCCTAGGAATCATAGGCTCAATGCTAAGTGGAATTTCAATGGCAAACTTACATGGCCTAATGGAATAAGAAAGGAAAAAAAATGAAGTATAATAATGTCGTAATAGAAGACTACGCATATATAGATCCTCCAGAAGTTTTAACAAGTGATAAACTTGAGGAATTACTTGAACCTATATATACAAGATTAAAACTTCCTCATGGAAGACTAGAGCTTATGACGGGAATTAGGTCACGAGGTTTTTGGCCAAATTCAACTAGGCCAAGCTCAATTGCAACTCAGGCAGGAGAAAAGCTCCTAGAAAAGCTTTCTAAAAAAGGTATTCAAAAAAGAGATATCAACCTGCTAATTAATTCCAGTGTATGTCGTGACTTCTTAGAGCCCTCAACGGCTTCGGTTATTCACTCTAATTTAGAAATGCCACAAAGCTGTAGCCTATTTGATATCTCAAATGCTTGCTTAGGTATGATTAGTGGATGGGAAGTTGTGGCAAATATGATTGAAACAGGTGCTATTAAGCGTGCAATTATTCTATCTGGTGAAAATAGCGCTCCCCTTTTAGAAAACACAATTAAAACACTTAATGAAGATCAAACAATTACAAGAAAAAGCGTTAAAAAGTTTTTTGCAAACTTAACAATTGGATCTGCAGGTGTAGCATATTGTCTAGCTCATAAGAGCGAGGCCCCTAATGCACCTCAAATTACTTCAATAATTAACAGAAGTGACTCGACAGCAAATAAGCTATGCCAAGGCGATGGTAACCCAGAGACACTTGTCATGGAAACAGACTCTGAAGAATTACTAAAATACGGAAAGGCACTAGCAAAGAAAACTTTTGAAGAGTCTCAATTAAAAGCTAATGAGATTGATATCGTTATCGGCCATCAAGTTGGTAAGGCACATAAAGAAGTCGTTCTAACAGAGCTAGGACTAAATAAACATCAAACATTTGATACATTTGATACTTTAGGAAATACAGGCTCAGCAGCGCTTCCTATTACACTTGCAAAAATGAATGATGAACAGGGAATTGAAAAAGGTAAGAAAGTTGCTCTTGTAGGAATTGGTTCTGGTCTTTCTTGTTCTGTACTAGGAGTAACTTGGTAATGGATATGACAATCGATACTTGGCAACACGAATACCCATTTAGGAATAATTTTCTTGAAATCAATGGCAATAAATATCACTATCTGGATGAAGGTAATCCTGAAGGTGAAGTTGTTATCATGCTTCACGGAAATCCAACGTGGTCATTCTATTACAGAAATATTGTAAAAGAATTACAAGAAGATTATCGTTGTATTGTTCCTGATCACTTTGGATGTGGCCTATCAGATAAGCCTCAAGACTATGAGTATACATTAGAAAATCACATCAATAACGTCCTAATGCTTATTGATCAACTCCAAATAAAGAAGTTTAAACTTCTAGTTCACGATTGGGGTGGAGCTATTGGAATGGGTGTTGCAACATCAAGACCAGAAAGTGTAACAGGTGTTATTCTACTTAATACAGCTGCATTTAAGTCTCTTGATATCCCAAAAAGAATTGCTCTTTGTAAGCTCCCTCTTATTGGTGAGCCAATGGTTCGCACGTTTAATGCTTTTGCTTGGCCTGCAACATTTATGACCACAACAAAGCCTCTAGCTAAACATATTAAAGAAGGTTATCTCCACCCATATAATAGCTACAAGAATCGAATTGCTACAGCTCGATTTGTAAAAGATATTCCACTAACAAAGTCCCATCCAAGTTATGGAAGATTAGAAGAGATTGAAAATGGACTAAAGAACGTAAAATGTCCAAAAATGTTTCTCTGGGGCGCTAAGGATTTCTGTTTTAATATGAAGTTCTTAAAGAGATGGAAAGAGTTTTATCCCCAAGAGGACTCAAAGACTAAGTATGTCGTATATGAAAATGCTGGTCACTATGTGATTGAAGACGAAAGAGAAAATTGTCTTAAAGAAATAAAAGGCTTTCTGAATGAATATAGCTCTTAGAATTGAGAACTGGGCACAAAAAACTCCAGACAAGACTTGTCTTAAATTTCCAGTTAAAACAGGCAGTGGATATAAGTATGACCAATTAAGTTTTAAAGCGTTTAATGACTTAAGTTCTCACTATGCGGCCTGCTTAAATGAAGAAGGTATCCAAAAAGGAGACAAGGTCTTACTTTTTGTAAAACCATCATTTGACTTCCCTGCCCTTACTTTTGCTCTCTTTAAACTAGGGGCCATCCCTATTCTAATTGATCCAGGAATGGGCCTTAAAAACCTTTTTAAAGCAATCAAAGATGCAAAACCTGACTATCTAATCGCAGTTAATATCGTGCATATTCTAAGGCTATTTAAAAAAGATAGCTTTAAAACAATTAAGAAGTATTTCACTACAGAAAGTAAGATACTTTCTTCTTTAACAACAATTAGTTCACTCAGAAATAAAGAACATAGGGACTTTAGTACACAAGAAGTTGCCCCTCAAGACTTAGCGGCCATTCTCTTTACTTCCGGTGGAACTGGTAGGCCAAAAGGTGTTGAATACACACATGAAATATTTAACAGACAAACTGATGTGCTACAGGAATTATTCAATCTAACTGCTGAAGATATTGATGTTCCAGGGTTTCCTCTATTTTCATTTTTTACCATGTCAATGGGAATGACTAGCGTAATCCCAGACATGAACCCGAGTAAACCAGCAAAATGTGATCCCGAAGCACTCATTAAAAATATCAATGATAATAAGGCAACATTTGTTGCTGGCTCACCTGCTATATGGGATAGAGTTGGACGTCATCTAGAAAAGACGAATCAAACACTCGATACTGTAAAATACATTGTTATGTTTGGTGCTCCTGTTCGCAATGAAGTACATGAAAGACTACTTTCAAGACTGACTCGTGAAGATGCGGACACATATACACCATATGGAGCAACTGAATGTTTGCCAGTTAGCTGTTTTAACGGAAAAGAAGTTCTTACCAAAACACAATTTGAAACTGCTAAGGGTTCTGGTACTTGTATTGGTCTACCTTGTCCAGGCGTAGAAATTAGAATTATTAAAGATGTAGACGGCGTAATTAAAGATATAAAAGATACAAGGCAGCTTCCTAGCGGAATGATTGGTGAAATTATTGTGCGAACGAAAACAGCTACTGCCGCTTATCATGAATTAGAAGACAAAACACGAGAAGCAAAAATCTATGACGGTGATACATTCTGGCACCGCATGGGTGATATTGGAAGAATTGATAACGAAGGTAGACTCTGGTTTTATGGACGCAAGGCCCATCAAGTAAAGGCCCATGCCACGACATATTATCCAATCTCAATAGAAGCAATATTTAATAAACATCCATTAGTTGAGAAATCCGCTTTGATATGGATTCTTAAAAATAATCGCATTAGACCTGCTTTAAGTGTTGAACCAAATTCATTTGTCATGAATAAATCTCGCTTAAAACAAGAGTTAAAGATCATGGCCAATCAACACTCACACACAAAAGATATCGATGAGATTTATATCTGCTCAAAATTTCCAGTTGATATTCGCCACAATATAAAAATTGATCGCAAGGCTTTATCAAAACTAGCACAAGCAGGGAAGCTGAGGTAGTCATGAGAGTCTTAGTTACAGGTGTTACTGGCTTCTTAGGCTATCATATTGCAAAAGACTTATTAAAAGATGGACATGAAGTAATCAACTTCTCTCGTCGACACACCTCAGAAGTTGACGAGCTCGGTATCGAAACAATTAAAGGCGACCTAACTAATTATGAAGATATTAAAAATGCCTTAAGAGATATCGATGCAGTATTCCATGCTGCAGGAAAAGTTGGAATGTGGGGAAAGAGTAAAGACTTTCATCGCATTAATGTTGATGGAACAAAGAAACTTGTAAATGCTATGAAGGAACAAGGTGCAAAATATTTAATCTACACAAGTACACCAAGCGTAGTCTTTGGAAAAGACGAGATTAAAAATGGAGACGAGTCACTTCCCTATCCAAAAAAATATCTTAATGAATACGCAAAATCCAAATCTATTGCAGAACGATTTGTCCTAGAGTCAAATGGCCATGGAATACTAACAACTTCAATTAGGCCTCACTTAATTTATGGAGAACGCGATAAGAATATCATCCCAAGACTTATTCAAAGGGCAAAAAGTGGCCGTTTAAAAATTATTGGTGATGGCCAGAATTTAGTTGATATTAACTACGTAGAGAATGCATCACATGCACATGTCATGGCCTTAAAAGAGCTATCTACAGAGGCCAAGAATCAAGGAAAAGCATATTTTATTGGCCAAGAGAAACCCGTCAACCTATGGGACTTCATTAATAAAATACTAGAGGCCAAGGGTGAAAAGCCTATTAGTAATAAAGTTTCTCTTAAGATCGTATACTTTATTGGCCTTATTTTCGAATTAGTTTATAAGCTTATAGGAAAGTATGACGATCAACCACCAATGACACGTTTTGTGGCCCTACAAATGGGAACTTCTCATTATTTCAAGCATGATAATGCAAGAGTTGATTTTGGTTATTCACCTAAAATAACAATTGAAGAATCACTTGAGAAGATAAAAAACTAGCGCACTTAAAATCAAGCGATAAACTAAAAAGTAACCAAATTGGATTCTCTTAATAAGTTTCATAAAATAGTGAATAGTAGCAAGGCCTACAAAGAATGAAACCAACATGCCTATTGCACAATTAAAGAGCTCAAATTGCACACCTTGTGGCCTAGACATTAAGTTATAACTTTTGAGCATAAAGGCTGCAAAAATAAGAGGCAGAGATAATAAGAATGAAAATGAAGAAGCGTCAGCTTTAGAAAGCCCCAAGAATCTTGCCGCAGTAATTGTAATACCTGAACGTGAGACTCCTGGAAAAATTGCCAGTACTTGAGATAGTCCAATTACAATAGACGATGAGGCACGAAACCCTTCCATATTCTTATTTGTTTTACTTATGCGATCTGATATGAACAATAAGATACCGAAGAATGCTAAGTTGAATGCAATAAAGACTTCATTTCTTCCATAAGCTTCAGCAACTGGTTTTAAGATTAATGCAAAAAAGCCTGTAAAAAAAGTTGCGATCATAAAGTTCTTAGTGAAATCATCACATGTTTTTCCAGGTAGAATAAAGAAAATTGCATTTTTTGAAATTCTTAAGACATCTTTATGGAAGTAGATACCTACTGCCAAAGCTGTTCCCACATGCATAGCTAAATCAAAGAATATTCCAGGGTCTTTAAACTCATATATGAATGGAAGTAAGGCCAAATGACCAGAGCTTGAAACAGGTAGAAACTCTGTTAATCCTTGAATTATTCCATAAACAATGGCCATCCATAATGTCATTTCAACTTTTCCTTAACTTCTAAAATTGGCTTTCTATCTTTTAATTTTAGGCCAAGAAGAATGTCATTGAAACCCTTAATTGTCGCTTTAGAATAAAATATGTCTTTTCTTTCTAATGCCATTTTAAAAACTAAAGAATAACGCTGCAAGGCTGAACGTACAGTATCGATATAATCTTGCTGATTAGACTCTAGGGCAGATAAAGCAGACTCAACGTAAACTCCTAAAATATATCTTTCAAAGTTTCGTCGATAATCTTTACTCTGATCAACTTCATTTAAAAAATCAAAGGCAAATAAAGGATTAAACAAGCTCTCCTTAATCCAAATATCATATCTCTCCTCAACTTTCTTTCCCCATCTAGCTTTGAAAAAAAGTGCGTTAGATAAAGCGGCCTGTGACTTATCATTATCAAGATGTCTGTCCCAAACACTTTTATAAACAATAGGTCTCAACTGAGAGAGACTAAAATAAGTTTCACGGTATATAATATTCTCACCAGAATAATCTTTTTTACGTACAAATATAGTGTCTCCACTTTTAATGAAGTCCACATAATTATCGTGTGTTAATTCAAGTAACTTAGATAGCTCTAGTTTCATTTGAAGGTATGGTAGGAATTGGAAATGCCCTTTCATCATTAATTTAGGAATATTTTTATAATCAACAAGAAAAGCATTTGATATTAATTGAAACAGCTCTAGTGATGCTCGTTGATTAATATAGAAGTAGTCCTTGTCATCTTTAATTGATAACTCCAACGATTTATCAAGTTCGGGATAGTAAAGGCTAAAAAACCAAAGATTATTTTTTGCGACTTTAACAAGCTCATAGAGATCAAAACGTGAAGCTATTTTAAAACTGCCCTTAATTGAAAGTTTCTTATCCCATAGAGATACTAAAGGACGAAAGATTGTTTTTGAGGAAACCTTTCTAATTTCATAACTTGGAATAAGCTCAAAACGCCCATCTGCCAAGTTTGTGAAACTAGAAAATCCCAAAGTTTTTGAACCAATTTCTTGAAAAGATTCAAAGTCCTTAATATCCCCTTCCACAAAACTCTTTAGGCCATAATCAACTTGTTGCTGTCCTAGAAGTTGTTGCTTATACATCAAAGGACTAAAAGGTGTTAAGGCGACTGCTATGAGACAGATTAACGTAGCAAAGAAGTAAGAGATTACTTTTGAACGATATACTAAGCGAGATGCTGTTAATTTAGAACTCCAAGGATGCTCAATTTCTCTAGAAAATAGGTCAAGTACAACACGAATTGGTAAAAGTATTAATCGCATAATGGCGGCCAATCTTCGCAAAAAGAAGCTAGGGGCCATAATTCTTACACCACATATTAATTGCCCAAAAGTTAAACTAAACAACAGTGCGCAATAGAAATAATAGAAGAAATAAGTCACGACAAAAACAAAGAGATGCTGGATCGAGAGAGAATCCTTTGAAATATGAAAAACAGAGTTGGCCAGTGCCAACACGAATTCATTTGACAATAATCCGTAGCTTAAAAACAAACATAGGCATAAGTCGATTATAGTGGCCGTAATCTTTAAATATCGTTTCGGTGTAAAAAACATAGAGATTTTGCTTCCAAATAATAGTTATTTCTTCAAACGGCCACAAAATTTGGCACTATATTTTTAGAAATTTTGAAATTTAGATATATTTTAACACTATGAAATGACGTGATCCAATTCATAATTTCAAGGACTTATTTTCTTGTCGAAACAATAAATTACCCAACTTACTAGGTCAGAATTGAAAACCTTAATAAAATAAAGAAAATAGATAATTTGTCGATAAGTATAAGGCATTGAATTGACAGGGGAACTAAAGTGAAAAGATTAACAAAGGCCAAAGAAACAAAGAGCTTGAATAAAGAAGGTGAAAATTCTTCTTTAAAAAAAGTTAAGGTTAGCGTACTTGCACTAACTCTTATTCATTCATCTCTACCATTAAGTGCTCAAGCTTTTGTAAAAAAAGATGGAGAGACATGGTCTCAATACACTTCTGGCTCTGGTGCTAAAACAATTATGGGTGCCCTAAATCTTGTCGGTAATATGTCTAAGCAGATGTATAACCAAGGACAACTTTCACAACAAGAAATCCAAGGCCTGCATTCATTCAATAAAGCACAAGCAGATGCACAACAGAAGATGTCTGCTCGTCGTTTTCACCCTGCCTTTAACTGCCCTCTTGCTCCTGAACCAATCCTTGCTCCAAATGGTGCCTGTAGTGTTGGTGGACAAATGAAAATTCCAGAGCAAGCTCTTGAATTTGGACAAAAGATTCTAAATGAATATATGAGCTTTAAAAAACCTCGCAATGTTCCTCCTTATATCGGGGAACAATGTCTTACAGAGGGACTAAAAAGTATTGAAGACAATTACCAATCAATGACATCTAAATATGAAGAGATGATTGCTCAATTTGAAGCTCAATTAAATCAAACAATTGAAATTCAAAAGAAGAATAAAATCAAAGTCGATGAATTAAACGCATTACTAAATGGTGGCGGAAATAAAGTAAGTCAGGACTTTAAAAATACTGACTTTAATAAGCTACTACCAGAAAACTGCGTCGATGCATATGATGTTAACAAGATCATCAAAAGCCCTAGAGGTGGTGGACTTGTTGGCCTAAAAGATAAAATGACAAATGATGAAAGAGAAGCAAAAGGATTTAGAGGACACTCTCTTGCTGAATTAAATGCAAAAATAGCAAGTGATAAGAAAAAAGTTATTGCTGCTCTTAAAAAAGACGGACTAGGTGCCCTTACAAGAAATAGTACTTATAGTGGCCTAAGGTTTGGGAAACTATTTAATGATATCGGAAAAGGTAACCTAAGAGCAGACCTTGGAACAAGAGCTGCTAAGATCAATAATCTTATGAGCAAACTTGGTGTAAGCGATGCAGACATACCAAAGGATCCATTAGATCCAAGCTTTAGTGCAAAAGTAGAACGTCTTGCTGCAAAGAGTACTGCTTCATATCAAGAAAAGTTTGTCTTAGAGTGTATGTCAGGTTCAAATAGAGCTGCATACTCAACTCCTCTAGCACAATCATTAAAGAGCTTCGATCACGTAAAGCTAGGAAATAGTGGTGATGCCTTAAGCCGTTTTAAAAGAGTTGCTTCTGATGCATTTAGCTCTCCAACTTCTCTATCAGCACTTGATCGTACAGTTAACTCAATCGAAGATGGAAATATCAGAATTACTGTAACTAATAGTAGCGGTCGTGATGTAACAAAATCAGTTGGTCAATACTATAATGACCTAAAGAATGAATGTACAGCAATCTATAATGGTGATCTAAAGCCAGCTGGTGATGCTGCAAAACTTGAAACATATCGTGCAGAAGTTCAAGAACTAGTAAGTGAAGCTAAGAAACTACAAGAAGATACAAGTAGAAGTATCGCTTCAGGAGGAGAAGGAAGTATTTCTGCTCTTATCGATGAAGCATTATACAATTGTAATGGACGCTCTGTTGAACTAAGTAGCTGTAGTTCTAAAGATACTTATAATACATCAAGCTCAAGCTTCTGTGTAACTCAGGCAGCGTCTTGTTCTGAAAACCTTGCACAATGTAGTGCATTCACAGAGAACTTAGTGCAACAAAAGACACAAGAACTAAAGCAACAAGCTGACCTTTATAATGCACAAATGATGCAACAAGAAGAAAGGGCCAAGGCCCTTGTGACTCAAATGCAGTCACACATGTCAAATGTTGCAGACAAAATGTATAAGGGAATGTTCCCTAACCTAACACCAGCAGCAGCAAAAGCTTTTGGATTATCATCAATGAACGGTCTAACATTTGAAGGTGGACTTACTGCTATTGATGTTCCAAAAAGTGATCAACAAATAGCTGGTATCTTTCTTGAAAAAGATCCAGAAAAGTTTAAGAAAGCATTAATGGATCAGATGGTTGGAAATATTTCTAAAATGAAAGGAAGTCTTGAAAACTGGAAAAAAGAGCAAATGAATCATATTGCTGAACAAAAAGGCACAATTGGACAAAGCTTAAATGATGAGATCACAAAGTGGCAAAACTTTGTTTCAGACTGTAATGGAGCAATTCAAGAAAGAAATAACAAGATAGCCTCACAACTAGAGGAAGCTAGAAAACAAGCTGCCGAGAATGCAGGAAAACAAATGGAATTCTGCCAAAAGATGAGAGGCCTACAAGAACAAGGTTATGGGCCAGGTTGTAGTGGTGATCACTCAGCAAAAGAGCTCTACTCTGACGCTGTTGAAATTGCTTCAGTTCTACAAGCTCAACAACCACAAAGAGGACCTGCAAGCCTTCTTAACCCAGGGAGCAACAGTACTCAAATATTTGAACAGATCAATGAATACAATCGCTTCTGTGATGAAGCTGGACGTGAAGGTCTACTCTCTGACGACGGTGACGATGACAGTCCAAATGAGCAACTTATCACTCTTTGTGAAGATAATGGTGGTGATCAAGAACTTATTACAAACTTAACTGAAACATTAATTAAAGGGTTAAGTAAAGATGAAAAGGAATTTGAAGAGGAACTTAAAACGTACATTACAACAGAAGATGGGAAATTAAGCGAAGACTTTAAAAAGGTTCTAACAAAGAACAATAGAACAATGGCAAGACAAATTAAGTCATTACAAGAAAGATCTAATGAGTTTAAAGACTCAGAAAAAGGATATGGTCGTGGTTTCTGTTCGATGATTACGAGTGATAGCGGAAGAGATGCTTACGTAAACAAAGAATGTAATGGCAAAGAAGGTGATGCTCTTGAATCGTGTGAAAAAAGAAAAGAAGATCGCTTTAATGAAGATAAACTAGATGCACTTGGTATTTCTTCTGCGGCTAAAGTAATCGCTTCGGTAAATAGTCCAGGACTTCAAGATGCATGGCATAGCATTGGTGAGAAGTATAATGGTACAGCATGTGCGGCCATCAACGGATCACAACTCGGGCAAAAAGGAATTATCCCAGGACTTATGGAGAAGATCAATCGCGATATAGCTTCAGAGGATGGGATGATCCAATAAGGAAAATTAATTAAGGCATAGGAGGCCTAATTGAATATAGCGGTACGTAAGCTTAGAAAAAAACAAAGAGAATTAAAAGCACTCACCTTTTATTTGTGCTTAGGGCTTCTTACAACTTCATGCTTAGTAGATCCCGCTCAAAATCGTACAGGTTCTGGGGGAAAGGCCCTAAAGAATACACAAGATACAGTATCTGCAGGTTATGGACGAGTACTTGCAGCTAATCCACTGATCTTAAGTGATTATAATGCTGATGAAGATACAGATCTATCAACTCTTATCACGCGCTCTCCAGTACCAATCACAAATAATCAATATCTAATTAAAGATTGTACCATGGTTGCAAACTGCCTTGAGGTTACAGAAGATACAGGAATTTCTCCTTTCTACAATGAAACAAGTCAATGGGCATTTCCAGTTACATCAACTGAATTTCTACAAATTAATGCTTACTACCACATGTCAAAGATCATGGATACATACCTATCGGACATGCAAAATTACTATAATATCGTTTATCCAAATACTGGATCACGTCCCTTCTCAAGTACAATTCCAAGTGATTCCGATCAGCATAAGTCATTTTGGAAAAGCTTAACAAACTCAAGTTCAAAACTTATTGTAGAAGCGGATTCTTCACTTAAAGATAATGCAAGCTTTAGCCCAAGTAATTTCAAAATAAGGCTAGGTTATCTATCTGGTTATACAAATTTAAAAATGGCACAAGACCCTTCAGTTATCTACCATGAGTTCGGTCATACTGTTGTTGAGCGTCTAATGAACCATCGTAATCGCTCTTACGCAGTAAATAATTGCCTTGGAAATGATGAATACGAAGTATGTAGTGGTGAAAGTCAACTAGGATACTTTGCTCACGATGATGCTTTATCAATCAACGAAGGTCTATCAGATTATTTCTCGTACTTCGTTAATAGTCGTGAACATATGGGAGAATGGGGACTTGGTAAGTTTAAAAATGCCTCTCGCCCACTTTCAGAAGATGATAGTCTTCACATTGCAGGAATATCAAGTGATAGTGATTCACGCTTAAGATATCCAGAATACCTAGGATATAATGTATATTCACCTGAAAAAAGAATTGATGATATCCACTTAGATGGACAAATAATCAGTCACTTCTTAGTTGCTCTTACAAAAGAATTTCAAAATAAATGTACTGGCACTCACACACAAGCTAAGAAATTAGTATTCTACACTTTGGCCGAAACACTGGCAGAACTTGGTGACTTAACAGCAAAGGCAAAGGACAGTTTTGTCGACCAGATAAATCTGGATATTAACTATGCACACGAATGGCTTAAATCAGTAAAGCCTGTTAATTTTAGAAACTTCTCTCAGGCATTTGCTAGAAATGTTTTAAAAATGACTATACAAAGCACAAGCCTCTGCCCTCTCAATTCATTCTCAAAAGATGATCTTGAGCAATTACTCGACTCTTATGGCCTACTCCTATTTAGAACATATAATACTAATTATAACTTTACAGGTACATCTGGTAACGTAACTGTTAATCAACTTAATAGAAAAAAATCTGAACTAATAAGTAAAAATCTTTTAATAGAAGACACTAGATCGACATATTCGGATATTAGTGTTTTCGATATAAGATCTACGATCTATCAAACAATTAGAAACCAAATGAAGATCGAAGAAGTCACAACAACTGATGCAAGATACAACAATGGTAACGGCCAGGTTTCACCTGGAGAAATCGTTGGAATCTTTGCTAATGTCTTTAATAAGTCCAATTCGATTATGGCAGGAACAAGAGTGCTCGCTTCAGACTGGGCACATATGCAAGATGGCCTTCCATGTACAGATTTAAGTGACAACTTTCCTTCCCTAGCTCAGGGTGGAACAACATGTGACCAATTAACAAAAGATAACTATGATGATTCAGGACGTATCATGCCTGTTTGCATGCTTACATATAATGATGGCTCAAGCACAAAGATTTTAAATCAACATGAATTCTTAAAAAAGATGAAATCAGATATTGGACTACTTGAACAAGATTGTCTTGGACAAGGAGAAGAAAGAACACAAGATGATTTAAATAACTGTTTCGTAAAGGCCATACCAAGTGCTAACACACAGAATATACCATTCATGCTACCTAACTCAAACTGGCAAGAAACAATGCAAGATGAACAAGGACAGCCAATATTCACTGACTCAAATTTAATGTTTTTTGAAATTAACAAAAATATACCAATTGGAACGGAAGTCACATGTCGCCTACGTACGACATTTTCAAATTGTGATGATTGCTATCATGATAGTCAATCTTCATATGACGACTTCAGTGATTTTGAATTTGCAGGTGAGAAACCTTTTAATATTTTAAATATTAATTTTAAGATTGGACAATAGGCCATAAGGGAAATCATGAAAAAAGCATTAGTAATTGGAAGTTTCTTTGTTGCTGGGTTATTCATCATCTCTTCTTATCAAAATGAAGAATCAAATATTGTCGCAAAGTCAAAAGTTCAAGCAGATAAAGCTATAACAAAAAACACTCATAAGCATCACCATAATAAGAAAGTAAAGTCTCGCTCTATTGCATCTTTGGATGCATCACTAAATAAGAATCCGCATAAAGTAGAAACGGAAACACCACAATTTGGACGAATAAAGAAAGAATTAACTGAATCTGATCTTGAAGTTATCAACAAGGTTAAAAGCAATATCCCTGCCCTTGCAGATAGTGAATTTGAAATTGTAAAAAGGCTAAGAATCTCTAATAAGTCGATTTATATCGTTAATCAGACATTTAATGGATTACCGCAATCATTTACAGCACTAATTGATAACAAGAGTGGTCGAATTGAAAAGAGCTGGGGCAAAACACGATATGAAATGCCCCAAGCAACAAGACACTACCCAGCAACTACTTACTAACTTGCTTTACCCACTCAGTTGTATGACCGTTTAGGCCAAGCTTACGAGGAGTTTTATGGTAGCCGTGGCTTTCATTTAAAGAATATTGTCTGAAATTATCAATTGAACAATAATGAACAATCTCATCGACATTAAATTCTTTCGCGGCTTCTTCAAAGAAGTCCATTATTCTGTGAGAGTAACCACTCCCACTATGTTGCATTTTGATTGAAGTATTTTTACAAAGCAGTTTGCTATCTTCTTTCTTTACGAAAGCAGCTGCAATGATTTCATCTGATAGCTTTACTGAAAATAATTGCCAACCATCACTCATCTCTTTTTTAATATCATCAAGAGTCCACTTAAAATCTGGACTATCAGAGAATGCTTCAACATTGTAGTCATACACATCTTTTACATTCTTTTGAGATGTTACTGATTCAAATTTGAGATCGCCGACATTAATGGCCTTCACCATGATTCCTTCCTAGTAAAATTTAAATATAAAAATTGATCTTAAAGAGTTGAGATATACGCAGCAAGATCTTTGAAATCTGAGTCTTTCAGATTCTTAATAAATGGTAACATATCTGGGTTCTTTCTTTCACCTGTTTTAAATTGAACAAGTGACGAGTAAATATACCAATCATATTGGCCAGCAATACGTGGAGCCTTCATTGACTTCTTACCTTCACCATTTTCACCGTGACAAGAAACACAACGATTATATAATGTCTTACCATTAGCAGCGCTCTGTGCTTGAACACTATTCATTGAAAAAATACCAAGTGTGATAAGTGCTAGGGCCGTTAACTTCATTCTACTTCCTCTTTTATATACTCAAAAATTTTTAATATTTATTTACCTATAGCTATCTAATATTAACTGTTTATATATTACTGCGCAACCAATTTTATCTTTGTACTCTGATATGAGAAATTCAAATATCTAGCAATACTATCAAATAATACCTCTTTCAATTTATTGGCCTGCGGGCCACGAAGTCCACTAAATATGATTCTATCATCAAGGCAAACTTCATTCTCTTCTATGCTAAATAACTGAATTTCACCAATTTCAAACTGGTCTAAACAAGAATTAGTATTTTCAACAAAATTACTAACAGAATCAATTCTCTGTCTCAGTGAAAGACTTTCCCATTGCCTCATTTCAACCTTATTGCTCATCAATTGAGAATCAAAATAGTCCTTTTGGATGTCCAAGAGAATCATTTCAAACCACTTTTTTAGCTCTAAAACACCATCCCAGGCACTTTTTGTAGGATCATCACGCAAGAAGCTTTCTGCCTCGCGAAAACTCGCCATAAACAGTCCTCGAGGTCCAATTTTACTAATTATATTTAGAGCACTTACCACTAAAGCTTTTTTTGCCTCAGCATTCTCTTGCGTAGACATAAAGTGCTCGTCAAAGAATGTTGGTGATAAGTATTGCCCAAATTCACTTCCGGAATAGTTTTCTAAGAGAGAATGGGCCTGGTTAGATATATTCATTTTTATCTTTTTGTTAAAGTATGAGATCTGCAAATTATCAATAATGTTACATTTTGACCACTAGCTAGCGCAGTAATCTTTTATGTTATCATAATCACATGAGTGAAAATTCTAAACGCTTTCATTTAATTGATTTGATTCGCGGCATTGCCGTGATTCTAATGATTATCTTCCACTTTACCTATGATCTGGATATATTTGGATATGTTGATGTCGAGTTCTTTAGGCCTGGTTTCTGGTATTACCTACCAAGACTTATTGTTACTTTATTTATGTTTTCAGTTGGTGTCTCCATCTGTATGGCCCACCCCGGAAAAATACACATGAGATCCTACAATATCCGCCTTGCAAAAATTGGAATTGCGGCCTTAATCATAAGTATCTCAACTTACTTTATGTTTCCTAAGAATTGGATATACTTTGGAACTCTCCACTGCATATTCTTTGCAACTATTTTGATCACGCCACTACGCAATAGGCCATGGCTTAGTGCAACCCTTGCCGTCATAATCCTTGTCCTTGAACAAACAAAGTATGCAATTCCTTTTCCACAAATGGATCATGCATCTCT
This sequence comes from Halobacteriovorax sp., assembly GCF_048381875.1. Classification (NCBI taxonomy): domain Bacteria; kingdom Pseudomonadati; phylum Bdellovibrionota; class Bacteriovoracia; order Bacteriovoracales; family Halobacteriovoraceae; genus Halobacteriovorax; species Halobacteriovorax sp. The sequence continues at coordinate 473,031 of NZ_JBLXBP010000001.1, forward strand.
AGATTATATTGCAATATTTCCATGGGTGGCCGTTTCACTACTTGGCATCACCTTTTTTCATCTCGGCCTACATCGTTTTAGCTACCCTCAACTTTATCCATTGAGAAAAATACAATTTCTTGGAAAGCATTCATTCCTTATTTACGTTACGCATCAAGTGATACTTTACTCAATTGTATATGTCGTATACCAGTTCACAAAATGGATCTCTCAATTGTAAGTTCTTTGTAAATTAAGCAAAATAAATGGCCTGACTTCAGGGAAAATGCTATTAAAAGTAGCAAAGAAGGAAAGGCCAAGTATCAATGATTACAGAAAAATTAACGAATAAGATAAATTATAAGTATCTTGAGCGCACAATCGGCTCAATGAAGTTTGCAGTTATTATTATCGCTTTATTTTCATTAGCAATGACTGTGGGAACATTTGTTGAAAGCTATTACGGAACTGACTTTGTAGGGCGCTTGATCTATAAGACTTGGTGGTTTATGGCCATCCAATTCTTCATGTGTCTGAGTATCCTATTTGCGGCCTTTGTAAGACTCCCTCCTAAAAAGCGTCTCTATGGATTTTATACAATTCACACAGGTCTAATCGTAATTGGAATAGGCTCATTCGTTACCTATATCGCTGGTATTGATGGGACGATTCACCTTCGTCCAATGACTCCTTCAAGACAAGTTGTTTTAAATGAAGATGTAATCGAGATCACTCGCCCTGATGAAAATACAAGGGCCGTTCTTCCTCTTCCATATACAGCATTTGATAAGAATATTGATGTCAAATATAAAGACGTTGAAATTGGACGTTATATGCCATTTGCTGAAAAACAAATGGAGTGGCTACCAGCTCTTGATGAATCTGAAAATAGTGAGAATACTCATTCTTCAAGTTACATTATTTCAAACGATAACGTTGCTCAAGACTTCACACTAAGCCTTCATCCAGAAGCATATGACTTTGAAGCATCTCTATCAATGGGATTATTAAATATCACTTACCTACCAAAAACATTGGCACCATGTATTAGCCGCCCAGGAGTTAGCGGATTAATACTTTGGGATTCAAGAAATTCAAAATGTTTCACGGCCGAAGATAAGAATATAAAAGTCGAAAAAACAAGTTCAGATAAAAGATTCTTCGTTATTAAAGATGAAGGTAATGTATATTCATTTCTACCTGATTTAAGCCCATGGGCCCTCGACAGTAATTTAAAACCAGTCATGAATGCTCCTATTCGTGTTTTCTCGATGAATCTATTTAAAGAGAAACCGAACCTCTTCCTATTTGGCCGCCAGGCTTCATTCTGGGACAAATACGAAGAAAAATGGGTTAGCCAAGAATTCGATAACAATGGTGAGATGACTCTACCTTGGATGGGCTTCACATTAAAGCTAATACGCCATGAAGATAATCTTGTACCGACAATGGTACCCCACTCGACATTACCAATTCAGCAAAATGGTTCTCTTGTAAAAGGAGCCACTAGAGCGGCCAGAGTAAAAGTTAGAGACAAAGAGTACTGGCTAACTGATGATAAGCCCGTAACAGTTCTAATTGATGGTGTTAAAACAAATATCTTTTTAACAAAGCGATCATTTATGCTTCCATTTGAGTTTACGTTAACTCGTTTCAAAATGGATAAAGACCCAGGGACGAATCGTCCTGCAAGTTATGAGAGTTTTGTAAACCTATTCACAAACGGAAATACTACCCCATATCATATCTATATGAATAATCCATTAAAATATGATGGATTCACATTCTACCAAGCTTCATATTCACAAGATCCACAAACTGGTCAATATAGTTCAACTCTTTCAGTGAACTTAGACCAAGGACGTTGGATTAAGTATCTTGGTTCACTTCTTCTTGTTTTTGGTTGCTCTTGGCATTATTACCTAAATTATAGGCCAAAGAAGAAGAATAAGGACCTACTTGGACTTGATGAAGAAACAGGAGACCTAAATGCTTAAACTACTACTAAGCTTTTTTGTACTAACAAACGTTTATGCAAATGTTAATTTTTGCCAAAGTGAACTTGAAAAAATGCCAATTAGGCAGGACGGAAGAGTTAAGCCTTTAACGGTTCATGCTAAAGAAGTTATTGATCACTTAACGGGCAAGAAGAAAGCTAAAGGATACACAAGTGTAGAAACTTTCTGTCATTTAAGTGCGAAAGCATTTGGACTTGAAGTACCATTTAAGCTTAAAACAAAAATTGAGCACAAAGACACGAAAAAACTTTTAGATAGCGATGGAGAGATGGGATTTGATGAACTCATCACTCATAGCACGACAATTAGAATGGCATACCAAAAAGAAAAGGTAGAGTCAGGTTATAAGAAAGAGCTAAACAAGTTATTAAACAAAATTGGCCTCTACAATGACATTGTCGGGGGAACAAATTGGCAACTTCCAGTGAAAGTAGGTGCAGAAATAAATTGGACACCTATTACTGACTTTCTAACGAAGGAAAAGATTGATGCCATAGCACAAACTTCTAGTACGCCATTTAAAGACGCATTTGCTCAAGCAAAGAAAGACTATGTGAACCTAAAAGGTGACAAGTACATGGTTGAGTATACTTTTGATAAAATGCAGTTAACAAAGATTGCATTTGCTTTAACGCTTATTGCTCTTGCGGCACTCGTTTTATTTAAGAAGTTTGGCGTGGCCTTAAGTCTTGCTACTGTAACTATTATTGTTCAAACAATTTACTTAAGTCTAAGAGTTTATATTTCTGGACGTGCACCAATTACTAATATGTACGAAACAGTTATCTTCTCGGGCTATGGTGGGCTACTTCTTTCAATGATCATCGGGCACCTTAAAAAAGAAAAAACATATTTATATATGGGGCTTGCTTATAATCTATGTACACTTATGATGATCACATTTGCGACGAATATGGTTTCACCATCGATTAGTCCACTTGTACCAGTACTAAGAGACAATTTCTGGTTAAGTACACACGTTACAACTATTATTATGTCTTACGGGGCACTAGCATTAAGTTGGATTTTGGCCAATACAATTCTATTTAGAAAGGCCTTTGGCGAGTTCTCTTCAAAAGATGAAACTTATTACAATGACTTAATTTACACAACACTTAAGTATGGTGTGATTATGTTAGCAGCAGGAATTATTCTCGGTGGTGTATGGGCCGATTATTCTTGGGGACGTTTTTGGGGCTGGGACCCTAAGGAGACATGGTCACTGATCGTTCTGTGTATTTATATGGCAATACTTCATGGAAAATACACAAACTGGATTAATAATAATCGCTTTGGAACTCTCGTAGCTGGAGCGTTTATGAGTGTTATGATGGCGTGGTTTGGAGTTAACTATATCCTAGCAACAGGCCTTCATTCATATGGATTCTCTCAAGGAGGAGCTTACTTCCTTGGAACATTCTTTACAATTCAGACATTAATTTTAATTTTTACTAATATAAAGATTCACTCGAATAAATCAGCATAAGAAAAGGCCCACAAAGTGGGCCTTTATTTTTTATAAACTAGATGAAAATGGATTGATGTATTGAGACTTTAATTCTTCTTTCATAAATGCATTATCATTCATTTCAAAGTAACCAACTAGAGCACCTTCAGTGATTTGTTGAGTTTTATAGTAAGACTTAATAAATGCATCCACATTATCCTTAATAATGGCCGGTAATGGAACAAAGCTAAGTCCAAGTCCAGCAAGCGTTAGAACAGCTCTAAGTCTTTTCACACGCCCAGGTCTATCATATGAGTAAGCAACAGCTGGAGACCTATCAAAAGTATGATTTCCATCGAATAGATTCACAATTACACGCTCACCATCAAGAGTTACTTCTTGGAAGCTGTAATTTAATCTCTCACCTACTTCAGTGTATTTTGAATTATATTGTCTGAAACGGTTTGTTGCCATTCTAAACTGTGAATAAAAGTTTGAAGTACCATATCTTGGCCAGTTAAGCTTAGCACTACTTGACTCCCAAAATGCGATCCAATCGATTCGAGACTCATAAATTGAAGAATAAATCAGATCAACTTCTTCCTTAGTTAGTCCTAGTGCACTTGCATCAGCAAATTCTAAGTAATGAAGCATTAAGTTTTGATGGTAGTGTCTTCTTGTACGAAAAAGCTTTTCTGCTTCAGTAATTACATAAAAAGCAGTATTAAGCGCAGGAACACTAGATAGTCTCTTTCTCGCTTGATTTAAGGCCCATGAAACAACTTTATAAGTTACATTCTTACGATAGAAGAATGTAGAATTATCTGGCTTTGCAATAATTGTTGGATCAATGTAATAAAATGCATCCTTAAGCTTTGCTTGGAATTCTTCCATTAATTCTTTGAATTTTGGGTTTGCAAAAATTTCTTGAAAATTGATTCCTTCAAATGCTCTCATTGAACGTACAACTCTCTTTACATTCTTTTGAGTTTGAAAATCATTTCCTAGAAAACCATTACCTGTTACAAATAGACCTTCGACTTCTGCTTCGTAATTTCCAGTAAGACCAGATTGTGCCATTAAAGCCTGTTCGTTAAGAATAGAGTTCTTAACGTAATCAATATAGTCTTGAAAACGAAATTTTTTGCGTATCGAAAGATCCCTTACGGCAACGATCTTACCTTGGTCATCTCTTTCAAATGAAAATCTGTCATGAAACTTTTGCAGATTTGCTGCTAGAACATTACTAGATAAAAATAGCATCAATGCTAATATTAGATTTCTCATTATCTTCCTCCATGAAAATATCCTTTTATTTTAAAGGCTCTCGGAAAATAAATCATAAGATGTAAGAAAAGAAGAGAATGTTTCTAAATTAGTGTAGTAATAAGGAAGGTTTTATTTTTTACTGGCAGTATCTTCAAGGCTTTGCATAAGTTTTTCATCTTCTGTTAGCTCTTTTTCTTGTGTTTCTTGGGCAGATGATTTCTCCTCATCTGATTCGCTGTCGGCAGATGCTACCGCCTCAGCTTCTAAGCGGGCCTTCTCTTTTTCTTCAATAAATCGCTTATTTGCCTCTTGTTGCTCTTGAGCTTCTTTTTCTCTTTCGTCTTTTTTGTGTTGAGTATAAACATCATTTACAAATTGACGAAGACGCATTTTTTCCTTTTCGCCAATAGCATGAATTAACCCATGATACTTATAGGTGTCACCTTCTTTAACGCTCAGTTTTCCTTCTTGAGGGACAATCTTAACGGCTAAGTTGAAAGGATGGGTTAAATAATAATTTCCATATCCAACTTCTTCTTTAGTAGTAAAAAAACAAGTGGATTCTGATATTTCCACCAGACTCGCATCACGAATAATGAGAGCATGGCTCATTTCATCTTTTTTACTAACAAAGTATTTAGGTGGGTCAAAATATGTCTTATTAACTTTTGCATACTTCATAGGATCTTTCTTTCTTAATGCCGCAATTTTAGCATTAATATCTTGCTCTTCTTTTTGAAGTCTCTTCTCTTCTAATTGATGAATCATTTGTGCCAAGACGTTCATACCAATTTTATTCGGGTTTACTAGAGCATATTGATATGAGTACTTATCTTGAAATGATTTAGATGTATACTTTGTACAATTTAAAATAATTAAGTAAGGAGCATCGGCACCAAAGCTTTTTAATCTTGTAATTAATTCTGAAAAGATAGCATCTTGCCTTCTCTGGAAAGCCTCAAGCTTTTTAGCGGACTCAGAAAGACCTTCGACATCAACAGTCTTACCAGGCTCGTCTAAACTGAGAGGGTTGCTATTTTTCTTTTTATCGTCTTCATCTTCTGTATCAACAAATGTATCTTCATTAAAAGTTGGAAAAGAGTAAACGATAATATCAGGCATTATTCGCGTTATATTTTTAAATTCAGAATCAAACTTTTCATTTATTCTAAATACAAAATCATAAGTGTCTGGATGCTTCTTATTGTCTTCAAAATAACTCATATCAGGATCAACCATAAGAAGCTTCGTTCTTTTTCTTGATCCATACGAGGCATTTTCATTTACCCATTTCTTTAGACTCTTACCAAGTTTTAATTTCTTATTGAGCTCATCCTCTCTGAGGTCTTCGACATTTAAGCTGAAGCTTCCATCTTCTTTCTTTGCGGGATCGACATATAAATATTCTAAATCAAGCCAATATCTTGAACCGTAATAAATATCTTCACTTCCCGATTTTAAAACATTGAAATACTTCGTTGCCATATGATCTGAAGGTAGATGATGTTCCACTTCGATGAGTTTTCCTGATTCGATCTTATTTGCCGTTTCAACGTGCATTGAACTAAGGCCATAATAGCCAACTCGAGCAATTTCTTTCAATTTAATTGGAGCAGGCTTTTCTAAGGCCCCCATGGCAAACTCTTCAGATTCTGCTATTTCTGGATATTTAAACATAAAAGGGTGGTACACAATATCGTGAGTTTCAACACCTTTAACAAAAACAAAATCAAGATGATCTGATATGAGATTCATAACTTCTTTAACATTGGTTACGAGAGCAACAACTGGAACCATTGAAAAGAAATTGATTTTCTTTAAGAGCCTAGCAAGGTCTATACTTGCCTTGTCATTTTCCTTGATATCAATATAGACAACATTGGGAGCAAATTTGAAAAGCTCATAGATTGAATGATTGACTGTAGTTTCATCGACTTTTAGATCGATAAAATCAAATTGCTCTTTGTGGTAAGTATTGATAAATCGCTTCTTTAGGTCATCCCAGTAACCTAAATCATGGCCAAAGTAAGCGATTTTTTTAGACATTTATAACTCCAACAAAGACTTATTTAGTCTATTTTAGCATAAATTCATTTATCTATGTTAAATATTTGAAATTGTTGAAAGTTAAATTACCTACACTTCAAAGTCGTCATAATCCTGACCATAATATTCGTCAAATTCCTTAGTAAAGAACCTACGAACAAAGTATTGGCCAACACGAATTGTTGAGATAAAGCCAAAATTTTCCAGCTTCAATATTGACTGGTGAATTTCATCAAGTGAAATATTTAGCTTTTCAACAACTTCAGACATAGACATAAGTTGTGAGATACCATGAAGACGATATGGATTAGTCTTTGACCAAACCTTGCGGTATAGATACATGAGGATCACAATCTCAACTCGTGATAAACGGTAATTTACAAGAATATCGTCAAAGAAAACTTCTGGAATATCAGAAAACGTAGGAACAGGAAACGAATTCGCATCAAGCTTCGTCTCATTTACATCTCGATTCTTATGAGTTGCAATAATTGAATGAATGTCAACCATATTACCCCCACCGAAGTATTTTCCTTCTTCTATTATCTCATATATTAAGATTGAAAATCTAGTGGTATCTTATTTAGGCAAAAAGTGCCGTGGCCTTAGACGAATAGCTCTTAAATGTACTAATTCGTTCATCTTTTGACCTAGCAGAATCTAAGCTCTTATCTAGTTCAACTTTTAAGTCATAATACTTAAAACGATCATCCACTTTAATTTTAGATAGGGCCTCTAAGAATTCAAGCGCATCCTTATCTGAGATGGCCTTCTTTAAGCGGCAGAGATTTGCATAACGAGACCTTTTCATAGAAAGAAACTTAAATGGCCCTTCTTCTACTAAGCCTAAGTCAAAAAGCAGAAGCTCTTCATAAGATTTTGTCTCTGATAGCAACGATTGATTTTTAAAGTCTTTAATTGGCACAAGTTCACTAACAAGAGCGATATTGTAAGTAGAAACAACATTGACGAGATTATCGACAAAAGTCGCTGATGAATTACACTTTCTTATCTCATACTCAAAATAATATTGCGTAAGTTTTGATAGATTAAAGCGTTTATATGAATCACTTAACTGTAATTTAAAACCAGTGTTTACACTGAAACGAATTGCACGAAGAAGTCTTACTGGATCTTTAAAGAAATCATCATTTATATGTGAACATACCTTATTTGAAATTTCATCAAGGCCATTATACGGATCCACAATCGTTGCGCTTAATTCCTCTTCTAAATTAAACTCTAGTCCAATAGCATTAATACGAAGGTCACGTCTTTTAAAAGATTCAAGATAACTTAGTGTTGAATCAAAATGAGGTGTAAAATTCTTATGTGATAGTCCTCCATCAAACTCTTCAGTTCGAGGTGAAGACAATTCAATTTCATATTCAGGAAGTTTTATTCTAATGACACCCATGCCGATATACTCGGCCGAAGGAAAGCTAGATTTCAAGAAATCAATCCACTCCTCACCTTGCATATTATTAATATGTCTTATTTCAAAATCAAAATCGAGACTCTCCTTACCAATGGCCCAGTCTCTAACATAACCACCTACTAAGCAGAAGCGAAAACCTTTGCGATAATTCTCTTTAATGAATTCTCTTATTGATGCTGGAATATTATTAACATCAAACTCTTTCATGATTAAAGAAATGGATTCTGTTCTTTTGTTAGCATCTCTATTGTCTTTCTGATTCTAACTAGATCAGTCGCATCCTTGTGATATACAATATAGAAACGGTCATGGGACACTTCAAAGGCCTTTCCCAATGTTTCGATATCATCTTTATAATGCCAACGCTTTAGAACGTGATTTGGAACCACAGCAACTCCTAGTCCATTTTTTACGGCCTGGAGCATATTTCCATGTGAGTTCACAGAAAAGCGTGTGTTTACTTTCTTAGGTTTTTTTCCATACTTAGCAAGACACCAATTTTGATAGAGCTTATCACCTTGTTCAAATAAGACAGTAGGCATTCTTGTAAGCTCTTCTAGTGACGTGTTCTTTGTAATATTAAAAGGATTTCCCTTTGGAAAAACTAGAGTCACGGCCTCTTCACTTAGAAGAAGTTTTTCACCAGACTTCGGTACGGCCCCTTCAGGAAGTACTAGGAAGTCGATCTTATTTTCTTCAAAACTTCTAATTAAGTCTTCTTGGAACCCAAGAGAAATATGAATTGAAAGTCCATCTTCTTTAAGTGCAAAGTTCAGTAATTCTTGAGCAAGCCAAGACTTACCAACACCTGTTAAGGTACCAATGCGAATACGTCCTTTCATTTCGTCTTTATTATCTTTAATTTCAGTTAAGGCCTCATCCATTTCACCCAGAAAGTTTTGAGCTAGCTCATAGAGTCTCTCCCCTTCTTGAGTAAGAACAACTTTCTTTCCTGTCCTTTTAAAGGCCTTCACACCAATTTTATTCTCTAAATTCTTAACAGACTGAGAAATTGCTGATTGCGTTACATTCAAGTCCTCTGCTGCGCGTGAAAAGCTTTCAGCACGAGCTACGGCCACTAAAGTTTGTAATTGACTAGTTTCAAGCATAATTTAACCTTATCTTAAGTATAAGTTGAAGCTTATACCAAAACGCGAGTCTTGTAAACAAAATCTCTGTCTCCATAATGTAAATATCTAATAATTAAAAGTTACACCGATTGCGTGATTGGTAATTACAGGTGTAATGAGATTCATGAAGGATATTTGAAAGTCCCTCGACTTGTAAAGACTTATATTGGCCTCTACTCCTGCAATAGGAACAAAGTAGAACGAGCCAATTCTTGAAAAATAAGCACCTTCACTAAAATCAAAACCCTCTTCATCAAAGTGATAGAAACCGACAGTAGCATTAAATTCAAGATAACGATTGCGATAGAGGTTATAACTTTGTGTCACTCCCCAAATAGGCTCACAATACGAATTCTCACCTACAAGTAGTCCAGTGGACCAGTCATAGTCATAATTGATTCGTAGTGAATGGAGCTCATTATAAATAACGCCGCTGCCTTGAGATAACTCATTACACAGAGGCCTAGCATTAGCACCTGTTGGACGCTGGATATGAGGTGTGATGCCACCAAATATGTAGGTCATATCTAAGGCGCTAGCATTTAGGCTTGCAAGAATGAGTGTAACGATAAGTTTCTTCACACTTCTATAATAGCAATCTAAGTGCCAGAAATTTAACGGATTTATAACTAGATAGGTAGTCTAAATTCTGGCCACTGTTCAATAACTATACGACAGATTTCACATTGCGCCTGAGACAACAAAGCCGGGCGTGAACCCGGCTTGTTGAATTAAATTTGAATTTCAAACAGTGGGCGCTAGACTAGCGTCCCTTTTACTACGACAACCTTCCCATTGCTCCTGAAAAAAGAACGGCCGGTATAAACCGGCCGTCTTTATTGAAAATCTGAATTTCAAGCTCTGGGAGCAGATTAAAAATTCAATATGCTTTTGGGCATATTAATTTTTAATCCTCATTAGCAAGTTTCTCTTTACGTGCCTTCATAACTTCCTCTTGGATGTTAGATGGACAATCTAGGTAACGAGAAAATTCCATTGTGTATGATGCTTTACCTTGAGACATAGATCTTAGGTCATTTGAGTAACCAAACATTTCTGAAAGTGGTACCTCAGCATTGATGATAACTTCTCCACCTGGATCAGTTTCTGAACCTTGGATCATCCCTCTTCTTGAAGAAAGGTCACCAAT
>NZ_JBLXBP010000001.1:483796-890679 GCF_048381875.1 Halobacteriovorax sp.
TTAAATACTTGATCTTCTTTATCCTTATCTTCTTCAGCAAGTGGCTTAAGTAGACCAACAACTTGACCGAATTGACCAGAACCACCAGTTTGCTTCTTGTGAGTATAATCAAACTGAGCTTCAGTTCTGATTGTTTCACGGTAGTTAACCTGTGGAGCACCAACTTCAACGTTAGCACCGAACTCACGCTTAAGTCTTTCTACGTAAATCTCAAGGTGTAGCTCACCCATACCAGCGATACGTGTTTCACCTGATTCTTCATCAGTGTATACGTGGAAAGTCGGGTCTTCTTTAAGGAATTTTGCAAGACCTTTAGACATTTTTGCTTGCTCGTTCTTATCCTTACAAGAAATCGAAAGCTCGATAACTGGGATTGGAACGTGAATACCTTCTAGTGATAGGTTCATATTATCGTCGTTACCAACGAAAGTATCCCCTGATGCACAGTCGATACCAACGATAGCGATGATGTCACCAGCGTGTGCTGAATCGATATTCTCTCTATCGTTAGAGTTCATACGAACCATACGTCCGATACGAACTTTCTTACCTGTTCTTGTATTGTAAACAGTATCACCTTTATTTAGTGTACCTCTATAGATTCTTGTATAAGTCAGCTGACCGAATTGCTCATCAGTGATCTTGAATGCCATCGCAAGTAGATCTTGTTCTGGATCTGGAGTGATCGTAACAGTTTCTTCAGTTTCTGAATCAACAGCTGTTGGAAGAGCACAAGTAAGTGGTGAAGGAAGGTATCTAGCAACTGCTTCAAGAAGTGCTTGTACACCTTTGTTCTTGAAAGCTGACCCCATGTAAACTGGAGTAAGTTGAAGAGATTGAACACCTTTTTTGATACATAGGTGAAGTTGTTCTTCAGTTGGCTCATTACCTTCTAGGTATGCTTCCATAACATCATCATCGTACTCAGCTACAGCGTCGATCATCTCAGCTCTTAGCTCTTCCATTTGATCTACTAGATCAGCTGGACATTCTTCGATTCTAACGTTTTCACCGTTATCACCATCAAAGTACATTGCTTGCTTAGTTACTAAGTCAACAACACCTGTGAACTGATCTTCTGCACCAATAGGGATTTGCATAAGAACAGCATTGTGGTTTAGTTTTTCTTTAAGTGCGTCACGTCCATTAAATGGGTTTGCTCCCATACGGTCCATCTTGTTTAAGAAAGCCATTCTTGGAACGTTATATCTTTTCATCTGTCTGTCTACAGTGATTGACTGAGACTGAACACCAGATACTGAACAAAGAACAAGGATAGCACCATCAAGAACACGTAGTGATCTTTCAACCTCAACAGTGAAATCAACGTGACCTGGAGTATCGATTAGGTTGATACGAGTATCTTTTTCAATACCGTCAGCAAAAGTTGTCCCTTTACCTGTAATACCTTTCCAGTGTGCTGTCGTTGCAGCAGATGTAATTGTAATCCCTTTTTCCTTCTCTAGCTCCATGTGGTCCATAGTTGCACCAGCACCACCACCACGAACATCTTCGATCTTGTGGATCATGTCACAATAAAAAAGGATACGCTCTGAAAGAGTAGTCTTACCAGAGTCGATGTGCGCCGAAATACCGATGTTTCTCGTTTTCGCCATCAATTTGTTGTTAACCATTCTTAACTCCGTTTTGAGGTTGTTAATATTTTAAAAGAGTCCAAATAAATATGGATGTCCAAATTTACAGATACCTTAAATACAAAATAATCAGTGTTGCATATTAGAGAAAAAAGCCATTCAAGTCAACGAGTTATAAGGCTTTTTTACGGCCAAAACAAAGAATATTTAAGTATTTATTTTTGATAAAAGCGGTTGACAAAAAATGACGTAGTTCTTAAAAAAATTTTCACACTAAAATTAAGGAATAAACGTATGTCTTCACAGTTAAGCAAACAAGATCTGTACGAATCAGTAAAAACACTAGTTGAAAGCGATGCACAATTAATACACTTGGCCCAACATAAACTATATACCCTCTTTAGTGTGGCGTTCCAATATATGTTATTTAGATCAACAAAAGAGGCCGGAGCTTACATTATTCGAGTTCAGGATGCGAAGTTAGCGCAAAAGCTTGCTCGTAAGTCAAAAGATGAATCAACGCGTAAATTCTTACAGCAATTACAGATTCCAAGAAAGATCAAATATGGAAAGTCTACTTTCTATTTAGACTTCTTCAATATTGCTAGCTGGAACCTAACGAAGAATCTTAATCCTGCAAATATCAAAGGATCAATTATTGTTCGTGACACGACTGAAGAGTCTCCAGTTAAACAAATCATGGCACTACAAGCAGAAGCGGCAATGAATGAAGCAATCTTAGAAGGGCGTGAAGAAGAGGATATCAAAATTGATATTCCAGAGCTTCCTGAAGACTTCTACTTTTCACACTTAGTTGAAGCTTCTCCAAAATCAATCTTTATCGCTTTTGATGAAGTGTTAGAAGAAGGAGTTCTAGAGCCTTTTAACCCGACTGCAATCAACTTCCCTTTTATTAAAAAGGATGTTCAAAAAACAATTTCCGGTGTAACGATTTCAAATGATCTAGATTGGGATAAAATTGATGAGTAGACGCGGCATTGTCTGCCCAAAGGCAGACTATTGGACGCGTCGACAGCTCCCCCCATTCTTTAGCTAATATACTTAATTCAACAAGCCGGGTTCAAGCCCGGCTTTGTTGCCTCTGGAGCAATGGGAAAGCACCAGCAAGACAAAACACAAACCGGCAAACCGGTACGTCGATACTTTTCGACACTTCAATCACATACACAAGACAGTTACAAGTAAGCTTAGTTTTAAAGAAAATAGGTACGTCGATACTTACAGATTACTTAAATTGTAATAGTACTGAGCGACAAAAAATAAAACCGGTGCGATAGGAAAAACAAAAAAAGAAACTAAAATCGAAACGAGTCGATTGGAGAAGAACTTTAATACATACTTATTTTTAGCAACTCTTGTATATTCACTTGAAATATAACCAGGACAAAGAACAAGAAATGCGGCCAAGAAAAGTTGTCCTATAATTGGTATCATCATTGTTCCATGAGCAAGCAATATATACTCTGGCATGAATCTACCGAATATATCTCTAGTTCTTCTAACAAATGAACTGATTAGAATATAGAAAGTAAGGCATATTAAAATAGCAAACAAGACCTCTCCAGACGGTGACATAGAGAACCCTCCTTTATCACCAGGAAAAGCAGCAATAGGCCCGAAGATTACAATTGGAGTCATCACTACTGGAAAGATAAGCCCAAACATCAGAAACTCTTTTCTCGCTCCATGTCCTCTGAATGTTAAAAAGTCTAGAATCACGTCTCCCCCAAAATTAGTTTATAAAATTATAACATACGTAAAAAATCTAACTTGAATATTTATTGAAAGCAGTCATAATCTAGATATGAAAACTGCTCACATGATCTCATTCTTTGTTGCCCTCCTCTCTGTTGTTAATCCAATTGGAGCACTCCCAATGTTTATGGGACTGACAAAGAACCTTTCAAAGACTCAAAGAAAGAGTATGGTGCGAGTTTGTTCCATTGCCGTCTTTGTTACTCTTGTGATCTCTCTATTTATTGGAAAGAAAATCCTAAGCTTCTTTGGCATATCAATAGGGGCCTTTACTGTAGGAGGAGGTATACTTATTTTCTCTATGGCAACTTCCATGATCAATGCAAAAGACGTTGAATCTAAGCTTACCCAAGATGAAATGGATGACGATTCAATTCGTGAAATTGGAATAGTACCTTTGGCCATTCCACTTCTTGCTGGACCAGGGGCCATATCAACGACTATCATCTACGCGCAAAAACTGACGTCTCCAATTGACTGGGCCTTAAGTATTCCGATCCTATTTCTTGCCGTTCTATGCATCTACATTGCTCTGATCAATGCGAATACAATTAGTGAAAAAGTTGGCCAACTTGGTGTCAATGTAACAACACGTGTCATGGGGCTCTTTCTCCTGGCCATGTCTGTTGAAATGATAACAAATGGATTGGCATCGATTCTACCAATTCTAAAAGCACAACTTTAAGAAAATCTTAATAACGCATAAAGACATCAGCTCTTGACCGAAGAGACCAAATTACCTAGAATCCCCCTTCATGAATTCGTTCAAACTTATATCCATTTTCCTTTTTGCCATTAGTGTAAATGCTAATATCCACAATGGGATTGCCAATAAATGGTTAGAGCTCTCTAAAGAATTTGGCCTTGATAGCAAGGAGCATGGATTTTGCTATCTCTACAATGGAGAAATATACGGAAAAACGGCCCATCTAAAAGCGAGGCTAGCATCCACTTCAAAACCTCTAACAAGTCTTATGGCCTTAAAAACACAAGGCCCAAACTATGAGCATCAAACAGAAGTCATTTCCGATGGAAGAAATATACATCTTATTGGATCTGATGATGGCATGTTTAACGAAGATAAAATCTTCTATCTCATAGGCAGATTAAATGCTTTGGGAATAACAGAACTAGATAATTTAAGTTTTGATAACTACACTCCAATATTTGCAATTGCCCTATACTCACGCATGAGTATGAGCGAAGCGTGGTATTCAAAAGAATATAATATTGAGCAACTTGAAGAATATTTCAATTTAGATACTAATAAGGACATTCAATCGAGACTAAGAAGATTTCTAAAAAATACTCCGGTTGAAATACTAAACGAGCTTGGAATCTCTTCAAGATATTCTGATTACAAAATGAGTACTAAAAGAGTTTTCTACAGTACAAGAATTCCTTTGATTGATTATAATTACAATTTCACACTAACTGCTCCAAAACTACTGACTTATCTTAAGTATCAAAACTCAGTGTCGCATAATTGGCTTGCAGATATAACTTATCGAAGCTTTGGCGCAAGATCATATGGAGACTGGTTTCTAGAAAATTTAGCTGAAGAATCATTTGGAAACGACTACTACCAAAAACGAATTGGATTTAAAGATCAAGAGCCCCATGCACTACTCTACACAGGCTCAGGCCTAGATTCAAAGATCAATGATGAGCGTGTTGATAATTACGCAACTTGTGCAATTATAGTTAAAGCATATGAACAATTAGAGTTAGAATTAGCAGACTATGGCAAAGGACTTAGCGATATATTACCAGTTGCTGGAGTTGATATAGGAACATTGGCCAATCGTTTAAATGCACGTCGAAACCTAGGATCAATAATGGCCAAGACAGGAACTCTAATGAATACAAAGTCTCTAGCAGGTAAGCTAAAGACGAAATCAGGAGATATATTCTTTGGCTTCTTTCATCATGTATATAAGGCCAATGGAAGCGAACAATATAATGCAAAAATTGTTCAAGATCTTATGACAGAATATTTAATTGAAGAATTTGGAGGAGCAAAACCTCTTATCTACAAAAGGCCAAAACAATTCTTCCCACTAAAATTATCAGAGGCAGTGCTACTTGAATAAACTTACCATTCCACTTGTCATATTTTTTATAGGTCTTGCTACTTATATTTCTCGTAACGGAACAAAGGCCGCTAATACAACGTTCGAGTCTCCTGTTCCTATTGAAATCTCAAGAGAGAGTAGAAAAGAATTAGAGCGCACTAATATAAAAAATCATAGCAATTATAAAAATTTTGATGAGGCCTTAATTGCAAGCCTAGCGATGGAGGATGACGAAGAAGTTATTCATGCATTAAAAGCAGGTGCAAATCCAAATATAATCTTTAATAATCGAAAGTTTACCATGGCAATGGATAAGAGTTTAAATTGTAACCCTAAAATTCTTATGGCCCTAATTGAAGCGGGGGCCGATTTAAATATGAAAGATACTCACAATAAAAGTGCACTTGATTATGCCAAGAGAAATGGAAATGAAGAGTGTATAAATATTCTTATTGATTCTGGTGCAAAATAAAAATGGGGCCTTGGCTTGTACTTTAAAAGAAAAGGTAGGATTTTAGAGCAAGAGAAAAAAACAAATTCTTGTTTTTCAGCATGGTCGGTAGAAGTGTTAAGTGGGACTCTTTTTAAAGAACCAAGGCCATCCAACCATTGATACTTTAATTAAAGCAATGCACGTGCCAACTTTCGAACCGGTTCACTCAAGTAAATTCAAATAGTTAATCGAGGTGCATAATGCGTCCTGAGGTCAAAATGAACTCATTTCAAAATACATCCTTGATGTCAAAGCGCACATTGCGGCGCATCATACGGAGATTATTTTAGAAATTTAGATAGAACAGGATCTAGCTTTTGAATGATCTCACTAGAGCTTTCTGTGAACGGAGAAAGAGATAATCGTAGAACATTAGTCGAAGAAATATCATCTAATCCATAGGCCTTTGCCACTCGAGAAGGCTTTATAATACCTGAAGCACATGCTGAGCCACTTGATCCGCAGATACCGGCCATATCAAGTGCCATCATAAGGGTATTAATATCTCGCTCACCTATACTAAAGAAGATTGTCGTGGCATTACGGCCTTTAGCATTAGCACCAATTACCGTAATCTCATTTTTAAAGTTTTCTAATAACCATTTTTCAATTTCGACTTTGGCATTATTTACTTTATCGTAATCAAATTTTTCAAGATTGTATTCAAGAGCTAGCTTAATAGTATTTGTACCAAATGCATTCTCCGTTCCCGAACGCATGGCCTTCTGTTGACCGCCTCCACGTATAAGTGGAGTCCAATTAGACTTTGTCGAGATAAGAGAAAAGCCAACACTTTTCATGGCACCAAATTTGTGGCCAGAAAATGTATAGTAATCAAGACCTAAAGGAAGCTTTTGCCAATCTTTAACCTTAGAAACAAGTTGAACACAATCAATATGGACAGTTGCACCTGTCTCATTCTTTATCTCCAACACTTCATTTAAATCCCAAACAACACCGCTTTCATTATTTACGTAAGTGAAATTAATAAGCTTATCACCCTCAAGTCCTTTTAAGGCCTTAATAACTTCTTCTTTATTGAAGTCACCATCCTTAGTATTTAGCACTTGAAACGTACCACCTAATATTTCTACGTGCTCTCTTTGATTGACCATACTAGAATGATCGCTATCAAAGCATAGAACATGAAATGGCCTCTTTGCTTTTAATGAATTGAAGCTAAAGCCTTTTACAACACTATTAATGGCCTCTGTTGCACCTGAGTGAAAGAAGACATCGTATTCCTTAGCATTAAAAGTGGATTGAATTGTATCAATTGTTGCATTGATAAGAGATTTCGACTTTCTACCTAATTGATGGGTAGAGGCCGGATTACCAAAGCATGCGGCCCCCTTAGTGAGCCAATCTTCAACTGGTTTCACTAAGGGGGCCGTAGCATTATAATCTAGATAAAGACAATTATTGATTAATTTCACCTAAGCCTGATCTGATTCCTGAAGCGTACTCGCTAAATGCACTTTCTGTAGATGTGCTTTGAGTTTGAGCTTCAACTGTTTGTGAAGGTTGCTCATTAGTGCGCTCTTCGTTACCTCTTACTTCAGACTCAACCTCACCTGATTTTCTAATAAGGTCACCTAGAGAAGTTGTCGATAGGTATTCGCTCATAATGAAACCAAGGTTTTGGAAATAATTCTTTGATAGGTGGAACTCTACTGTATTTGCTTGTTCAGCTTCTGTTCCAAGAATATCCTTAGCAGGGTTGATGTTTTCACCAACACATTCAAGAACATCTTTAATTGTAATTTCTTCCATCGAACGAGCAAGAACATAACCACCACCTGGTCCTCTTACAGACTTAACTGCTTGACCATTCCTTAGCTTTCTAAAAAGCTGCTCAAGATAGTGTAGTGAAATGTTTTGTCTTTCTGAAATTTCCTGTAGTCTAACAGGGTTACCGTTGCTGTTTGTAGTTAGATCAAGCATTGCTCTAACTGCGTAGCGTCCTTTCGAAGTGAGTCTCATTGGTCTTCCTCCATAAATCCAAATGTTAAATAAAAAATTAGTTTTTTATACTTTAAGCAAGTGTGTGCTAATCAGGAGTCGCTTTCCATGCTATCCTTTCCTTGAAAGACCTTATCTATAAAATCTTTCTTCCTAAATATTATGTCAGCCCATCAGACTTAAAGTCAACTCGATTTAATCAATTATTATGAAAAAATATTTTTCATTTAATACATCTACAGAAAGCTAATAAATTCAGACACTTGAAGATGAAAAAGAAGCAAGTAAATCTATTTAAAAACAGACTTACTCGGTTATTTCTGCCCACTTGTTAGAAGATGTTAAAAAATAATTTTTTTCAGAAAGTAGTTTCTTGAGGCTTCATCGTGTCCATCTTTAACTTCATTGCTTTCAATGTCTAATTGAAAATAATGGAAATCATCTGAGAGTTCACGATAAATATCACGAATATAGTCTTTTCCCCATTCTACTAGGAAGTACTTCTTCTCTTCTAAGTACATAGGAAGTTCTAAATGCATGATCTCTTCTGCTGTTTCAAGACGATAGAAGTCAGCATGGACAACTTCTCCGCAATCATTGATTAGAGAATATGTTGGAGATCCAGAATTATCTTCACCAAGAAAAATATTTGTAAAAGTTGTCTTACCTGCACCAACTGGCCCATTTAAAACAACGATTGCTGGCTCTTTTAATGATTCTTTTAATTCGACAATAATATTTGAAATATCGCTTTGGTAAACTTTCTTCCAATGTCTAACGTCCTTGTAGTCAAACAACGGTTTCTCCTTAAAATTCATTTAAGAATATTTTCAACGATTAAAATTTTTAAAGCAACGAAAGGAAAAGCATTCCTTACTTAATTGGATGGTTTCTAAACAAATTAAGCATATCAGAAGTTACATTAGCTATTCCGCTAAAGACGGCCTGAGATACAATCCAGTGACCAATATTATATTCAACAAATAAACCCTGCTCTAAAAGAGGTTTTACACTCTCCATCGTAAGGCCATGACCAGCATGGAAGGAAACCCCACTATCTTTAAGATAATTGAAGCATTGAACATATTTTTCTAAATGAGGATTTAAGTCGCCTTCTTTTAAAAAGTCGATTGCATAAGCACCTGTGTGAATTTCTACAGCATCAGCCTTCAAGTCAATACATCTTTGCATTACTTTAGTATCAGCTTCTACAAAGAGTGAAATTTTCGTATTTGGTGTCTTTTCGCGAAGATAATTCATTGAATCTTGTACCTTAGAAAAGTTATCACTCAATAGATCAAGACCACCTTCAGTTGTCTTCTCTTCCCTTTTTTCAGGAACAAGACAAATCCACTCTGGCCTAAAGTCTGCTGCTATCTCAACAATCTCTTTGGCACATCCTATTTCTAGATTAAGTGGTTTTTCATAGCGTTTTGTTACGGCCATAACACTTGTTAAGTCAGTATCTTGAATATGTCTTCGATCTTCTCTTAGGTGGATTGTAATTTGATCCGCACCGGCCTTTAATACATGAGCAGCTGCATCGGCAACGCTTGGATAACCTTCATCGCGTTGTTGTCTTAACGTTGCAACATGATCAATATTAACACCTAATCTAGCTATATTCATTGTACTCATTACGCTATTTCCTTTTTAAGAGCGGCAACCAGACGATCACATACCGCTTCAATTAAAGCACTGCTCTTTCCTTCAACCATAACTCGAGCAAGAGGCTCTGTTCCTGAATAACGGAAAATCACACGCCCTTCATTTCCAAGCTCTTGCTCACAAGCTCTTAATTCTTTTTCAAAGCCAGGCATCTCTTCAATGCTTTTCTTTTGAGAAACTGAAACATTCTTAAGGATTTGAGGATATAATTCAATTTCTTCAGAAAGTTCATTGATTGATTTCTTAAAGTAAAAAGTTGCTTCAATGGCCTTAAGTGCAGCAAGTGTTCCATCCCCTGTCGTTGCATGCTCTAGGAAAATGATGTGACCAGAAGGCTCACCACCTAAAAGGGCATTTTCGCTCTTCATATATTCCATGATATAGCGATCACCAACTTTAGTGCGATGAAAGTTAAGGCCAAGTTTCTTCAGATAATTCTCAAGTCCTAAGTTCGACATTATTGTACCAACAACAGTGTCTCCCTTTTTAAGTTTACCTTGATCGAGAAGTAACTTAGCAAAAATTCCAATTAATCGGTCACCATCAATAAGGCCTCCGTTCTTATCAATCACCTGAATACGATCAGCATCACCATCAAGACAGAAGCCAATGTCAGCACGAAGCTTTACAACTTCATTTGCAGCCTCTGAAGGATGAAGACTTCCACAATTTAAATTAATATTTTCACCGTTTGGATTTACTCCAATTGAAAAAACTTCTGCACCAAGCTCACTCATAACAAGAGGAGCGACTTTATAACTAGCACCATTGGCACTATCGACAACGACTCTCATTCCAGTAAGGTCACATTCTTCAGCAATTGCTGATTTCACGTGAACAACGTATCGTCCTTCAACACCTTCTAACCTCTTAGCACGGCCAATTTCACCACCAACCTTTGGCGGGATAAGCTTAGGATTTAATACTAGTTCTTCAAGCTCAAGCTCAACTTCATCAGGAAGCTTAAAACCATGAGCATCAAATATTTTAATTCCATTATCATCAAAGTCATTATGAGAGGCCGAGATCATAATTCCAGCATCTGCTCTCATGGAAGTTGTAACAAAAGCCACGCCAGGAGTTGGAAGAGGTCCCGTAAAAATAACTCGTCCACCTTGAGAAAGTACTCCAGCAGAGAAAGCTTGTTCAATCATATAGCAGCTTAAACGAGTATCTTTTCCGATAATGATTAGAGGTGCTTTCTTATTTTCATTTTTCTTTTGAAAATAAAATGTTACTGCACGGCCTAGTGCCGTTGCGATCTCAGGAACCATTGGGTAAATATTAGCTTTTCCTCTAATTCCATCTGTTCCAAATAATTTTCTTTCACTCATTTTAACGACTCACTTTTATTACTTCTGGGTGTATTTTTAATAAGTGCACATCATCAGGGAGCTCGGCCCTTAAACGAATATTTGCACTTTTGCCCATATCTGCAGGAATATCTGCATAAATCTTTATATCACTTTCTTTAATTTTATCATTTCCTGTCTTTAATACATCTAGGGAAACTTTTCTCACTCGAGAGCGAAATTTAATATTAGGTGCGACAAAAAGAATAGGAATATTCTTTAATGTTAAATTGGCTTTTTGCGGCCTAATATCATATTTAAACTTTACGATATTCTTTTCCCCGTATCTTAAGAAGTCTGGCAGCTCTTCAAGTTCAACTTGGGCCTCACCTTGTCCAGTGTACTCAGATAGATCAATCATACGAGTTTTAACAAGCCCTACTCCTCGCATAATATCTCTTGCTCCTTCAATTCTAACTTTAGAAGGCTCTATATCGGCCGAAATAAGTTTCAAGTCCTTCGGGAGATTATTTGTATAATTTAATTTTACTGGGACATTCTTATAAATGAGTTTATCAAGGTTTATGGTTACATATTTTGGAGAAATTTCTACAACTTCAACACCAAAAGGGACAACCAGATCACTATCCTTAATCGTATACTTTATTCTTTTAGTATTGCGCTTTACCTTCAATTTCTTCAAATCAATTTGAAACTTTAAATGATCATCACCATGAAAGTCCTTTAAAAAGGCCCTTGCACCTTTTAGTTTGACATGAATCTCTTTTGCAGAAACAGATGTAACATCAACACTTGTTGCAGGAAGCACACTTAGATTATAGATCCTCTCAGTTTCAATTGGCTCTGAGTTTACAACGTAGAACCATAGAAAAACGGCCAGCGCTAAACTTGTTAGGATAAGAAATTGATTTTGTAAGAATTCAAATAGTCGACTATTTTCAATTTTACGTAACATCTCTAAACTCCCTGTCCTGTAAGATTAGTTTGTGAATCAAGCCTTTTACCTGACCAAGCTTTCTTAAGAAGTACACGTAATTCGTTTTCGTTATGACAATATAAGAACTCTCCATTATAGCAAAGTTTGATTTTTCCAGTCTCTTCACTAACGATAATTACAATAGCATCTGAAACTTCTGAGATACCAAGAGCGGCCCTGTGGCGTGTACCAAAGTGGCGGTCAATTTCAATATTCTTAGACAGAGGAAGAAAACATCCAGCGGCCAGAATCTTTCCAGCACGTAAAATGATTGCACCATCATGAAGTGGAGAAATCGTTTGGAAAATTGAATAAATTAAATCAGAGTGAACCTGAGCATCTAAGACAGTTCCAGTGTCGATATAATTTTGTAGTCCATTTTTTCTTTCAACAACAATTAGTGCACCAGTTCTCTCTTTTGATAATGCCGTGACACTTTTTATAACTTCTTCAAGGTCGTAATTAACAGGAGAACGATCGAAGAAGTTAAACATCTTACGTCCAGTACCAACAGTCGCAAGTGCTGCTCGTAATTGATCTTGAAAGATAACGATGAAAATGATGAAAATATAATCAAAAAAGTGTTCTAAAATCCAATTAACAGTGTAGAGATTATAGTTAATTCCTAAGAAGTAAAGAATGGCCAAAAAAACCATCCCCAATAATACTTGAATTGCTCTGGTACCTTTTACAATCTTTAATACTTGATAGATCATAAAAGCGACAATTCCCATATCGAAAAAGTCTTTTATACTGAGCTGCTTTAATAGCGTGGAGAATAAAGTCATATATAATTCTTTTATTATTAATAATATTAAATGTTTGGAGTTTAATGATGCCTATAAAAACGCAGATAGTAAACACATCAGGGGAAGGCTTTTATAATATTACAAAAGAAATTCGTCACTGCGCAAAAGAACTTAACCCACAAGAGCGTGATGGAATCCTAGTTTTACAAATTCAACATACGAGCGCGGCACTATGTGTTAATGAAGCATTTGATCCAAGTGCAAAAGAAGATATGGAAAACTTCTTAAAATATCTTGTTCCAAGAGACTTAAACTTTATCACACATACGGCAGAAGGCCCAGATGACTCACCTTCACACATGAAGTCTATTCTTATGCAAACAGGACTGACCCTAATTATTGAAGATGGAGAATTTGATATTGGCAGATGGTCGGGCATTTATCTTTGTGAGTTTCGAGATCACAAGCAAGAAAGAAAAGTAAAAGTGAAATTTATAGAGGGATAAATAACAAAGGCCTCATAAAGAGGCCCTGTTATATAGTTTTGTTTTTTATTTTATTAAATCAATAGTTTAATGAATTACTTTGTTGATTCGTAGATTGCTTTAAATCCTTCAAAGTCTCTAGCAGCGATTTCCGCAAGCATCTTTCTGTTGATTTCAACATTGTTCTTCTTAAGCTGTCCCATGAACTTTGAATAAGAAGTACCAAGAAGCTTAGCAGCTGCAGAGATTCTAACGATCCAAAGCTTTCTCATATCTCTTTTAAGAAGCCTTCTACCGATATATCTGTAGTGTAATGCTCTTTTTACTGTTTCAGAAGCGTGATAGTACTTAGTTCTTCTTGAAAAGTGAAAACCTTTCGCTAATTTAAGAACCTTGTTTCTTCTCGCTCTTGCTTTAAAACCTCTTCTAACTCTAGACATAATTTACTCCATTTTTTTGACGTTTGGGGGTTAACTCATTAATCGTCAACTCTTGTACTTCCCAAAAATCAGGTTAAAAAAACAAATTGTTTTGTCGATTTATAGTTTCGACCAACTTAATTTTTGAATTGCTTGCGCTTAGTTTTTTGCAGCGTAAGGTAACATTCTTTTTACACGACCAGTATCTGAAGCGTGAACGTAATCTGTTTTACCAGCTCTTTTCTTCGCATCAGTTGGTTTCTTTTCAAGAATGTGTCTTAGGTTTGCTCTTTTTCTTTTGAACTTACCGTTACCTACTGGCTTAAATCTTTTAGCAGCAGCTCTTCTTGTTTTCATTTTTGGCATTAAATACTCCTTAAATTTTTCTGTGTTAAAACACAGATCGAGAATTCAACAAAATATAACAAAACTATAAGTGCATATTTGTAGCAGGTTTGCACACTTAATGCAAAGGATAATCATCTTTTAGTAAAAAAATATCAGGTACTTAGGAAGTATATGAGAAGAAGTGCCTGACGTAAAATCAGGCACTTACATATGAAAAAGAGTTATTTCTTTTTAACAGGGGCAACGATTGTAATAATACGATTCCCCATCATCTTAATTGGAGACTCAATAGCAGCTGAGGCTTCTTCGCAAACTCCTGCAAGAATCGACTCAAACTTCTCTTTCCCCATATCTTTATAGGCCATTTCACGTCCACGAAATTGCATAACAAATTTTACTTTGTCGCCATTTTCAAGGAATTTGTAGGCCTTCTTAAGCTTAGTTTCAAGATCATGTGCTTCAATATTTGGACGTAGCTGAATTTCTTTAAGTTGAACCTTAGCTTGCTTCTTCTTTGCTTCAGCAGCTTTTTTCTGTTGTTCGTACTTAAACTTACCGTAGTCCATTAGCTTTACAACAGGTGGCTTAGCTGTTGGTGCGATCTCGATGAGATCAACGCCAAGTTCTTCAGCAATTTCACGTGCCTTATCAATAGAAACGACTCCATACTGTTCTTCATCACTCATTAGACGACATTCTGGAATTCTGATTTGGTCATTCGTTCTAGGGCCTCTCTCTTTTCTTCTACCCCTTCCACCTTTAAAATTGTTGCTAATAAAACACCTCCGGAAATAAGACCAATTATTAGCGGTTGGTCTCATAATAAATAAATATCAAGAATTGATCATATACAATTCTAATAGTTTACAATTGTGATTGCAAACATAACAAAAAATATTCCTCGAGTATACATTAATGAAGGAGATATTTCTCATAAAAAACCTGATAATCCCCTTCATGTGAAGATATTCGTAAAAAATAGTCCTCATCTATACCTAAATCATTAAATAACTCAGAAATCTTCTTATATTCTCTTAACTTTTCTAGGCCAATCTCTACACTTTCAATATCTCCAGAATTTAGATCCTTAGTTATAAGATTCTTATTCTGTATATTACCTATAATAGGAATCCCTACAATATATTCTAAGTCCTGCTCTTCATCCCTACTAACGAGAAGATAGAGTTCATCGTATTTGAAATGAATAAGATTACCATGGACAATTTCAGACATTAAATGGGCCGCTTCAGAGAAAATGCGGCCTAATTCTTTATGAGTGGCCCCGTGAACCAATCGAATATTTCCAATTTTTCTAATATTTTTATCTTTACCTAAATCCATTTAGTCCTCGTGAGTCTCATCATCTGGTTCAATATGGATTAAAATATCAATATCGCGACAATAATCCTTAAGTAGTGATCTTAAGCGATCTTCAACCTCATGTGAAATTTCATGGGCCTTTGTTAATGAGAGCTTAGGATCAAGTAGAAGATGAAAGTCTATTTGCATCCATGTCGTATTTCCACGCGCTCTAAACTCATGTATATCACGGACATATTGCATATCCTCTAATGCTTTTAGATAACGAACCTTAATAACTGGTGATACATCGAGAAGATCATTTAAATTATCTAATGTAATTTGAATCGCTAGATAAAAGAGGTAGAAGATAATAAGTCCACCAACAATATAATCGACGATAAAGATTTCAAACTTAGCACAAACTATTGAGATAAGAACACCAATACTAATGACCATATCACCAAACGTGTGCCCGCTATCTGCAATTAAAATCTTAGAATTTAACTCTCGCCCTTTTCGACCTTCATAACTTGATACAAATGCACTTACCGCAATTGAGATGAGTATTGATAATATTGGGATGGCCCCAAATAAACCTCTGGCCTGCTCCCCAGAAAAAACGAAGTCGTGATAATCAATACCTAATTTAATTGAAGAACCAAATAACATTAGAGCAATAATTAGTGCTCCAAGGTTTTCAAATTTATAATGGCCGTAATTATGTCTACGATCACTTGGCTTTGCAGCGATTGCTATCGTGATTAAACCTAAGATATTTGAAGAGCCATCAAAAAGAGACTCAATCCCAGAAGATCTAAGAGAAAGAAAATCAAATTGAATACCGGCAAAGAGCTTAATTAGAGCGACTGTGATATTTAAGAAAAAAGTTATTAGTAAAACTTTTTTTATTGCACTTTCTCTTGATAGTAATTCTGTCTTCAAATGCAGCCTTTTAGTTATACCACTTTAAAATTAAGTTTGAGTTGGTCTAATAGAATCTTCTCAGTAGACTCGATAAAATCAGCGAGTTTATCTCTATCTGCTACGTAGTAAGAATTGTCTTCGTAACCTAAAACACCGACTTGCTCAAAATACTGCAGAGCAGTTTTCATTAATTCAACATTTTGGCTTTCTGGAAAACGGATGACTCTTTGAGTTTGAATTTCTGCACTATAAACATCCGCAAATCGCTTCATATAATCCGCCGTTTTAAAAGAGACATTATTCTTTTGAAAACTTTCTAACGTCAGGGCCGACACAAAGTATGCTTCGTTTATATAAGTAAGAGAGCGAGCAAAGATACTTAATTTGGAAGCGACTTCATAGAGGTCTTTATTAGTGAACTCAATGGCCTCGTTTAAATTAGCAATATCTCTTCCCACAACATTACTTAGTATCTTAAGAGTCTTTGAATAGTATTGTTTTACAGTTGGTAAATAAAACTCCATCTTTAATAAGCTTCTTTGCTTGATGAAGAATTGTTTTAAACAATCGGCATTTTCTATCTCACCACTAAAAACATTAAACCAAGCAAGAGATATGGTCCAAGGTATAATGAAGTGATGAACTATTGTATTTTTGAAAAAGAGAAGCTCTCCTCTTGAGTCCTTCTTAATTGAATAAAATAGAGAAGATCCAACTTCTTTTTGCCCAATAACATCAACCTTATTATTGCCAATAAGGATGTCCATTGCACGGCCAATAGAGTCTTCTAATAGAGAGTCTTTTAGACCATCAGTAAAAGGAATATTATATGACTTACAATATTCTAAAATTGCCTGAGCTTTTAATATGATATCTGTCCACTTAAGAGCACCTGTTGGCTCATCAAGAAGAATTAGAACAAGTAAGTTAGTCGGCGTGATAACCATTTGATCACCAACACTTCTAAAACATTTAAATGCAAGGTCTCTTACATGCTTCTTATTCTCATCTGGATCATCTAATTTATATGCATATTGAGGCTTACCAAGATTGATATGGATTTTACCAAATTGATAGGCCATAAGCTTTAGAAGGCCAAAGAGTTGTCCTGTCGACTCTTTCTTCTTCTTTCCACCCATCATCTCTTTTGCCAGTGCTTTTTGCTCTGGAACATACTCATGAGCAATACTTACAGGAACAAATGCTAATCCTCTCTCTTTTGCATTTGGAAGATGTGAATGTGCCTCTAGTAGCATTTGGTATAGGCCGTATTTTGGTGGCCTAAGTTTTCCAGAGCGAGTACGCCCACCTTCAAAGAAGAATTCAATGGGCTCTTTCCTTTTTAATAGGGCAAAGAGGTAGGCTTCCATTGTAAATTTATAGAGAATGTCGTTTTGAAAGCTTCTTCTAATAAAGAAGCATCCAGACTTTCTAAATATTTTACCAATTGGGAATATATTTAAGTTATCACCACCTGCAACATAGAGCATACGTTTGTATTCTTTGAAGAATTTATAATTAATAGCAATATAATCGGCATGTGATTGGTGATTTGGAACGAGAACGACACTGTCTTTTTCAAGCAAAGCTCGAAGATCAGTGTCATTTTCTTTGTAACTGATACCATCATAAAGTCTTGGTAAAGTAGCATCAAAGAACTTTTCCATCGACTTCATATATGAAGGTGAGTTAATTGCACGCATTTCTTTAAAGTTTGCAATTACTTTCTTCCTAGTCGCTTCAGGATCTTTACTATCACTGATGCGTTTTACGATCTTAGGATAACTTAATAAGTCATCTAGGATATCAGTTTGCATAGAGCGGCCTTTTATTGTTTTCCGTGTGGTTTACTCTCTGCCATACCAGAAGATGACATTTCCATAAATAATCCGGCTTCACTCATTTGATCAAGTTGATCAACTCCAAGATAAGTCATCCCTGAGCGAATACCACCTGTAAGTTCGTTGATAATATTCTCAACTGGCCCTTTACAAGGAATCATTGTATCAACACCTTCTGCGGCCATACCTTTTGGAAGCTCCCCACGCCAAGAAACTTGAGCGGCCTTTGAAGCCATTCCACGATATTCTTTCATTCCACCCTTAACTTCACCTGGAGTTTCTAATGCTCCTGAGAGAAGTGATCCGGCCATACATGAATTAGCTCCAGCACATAATGCTTTTACCATGTCACCAGAGTTCTTAAGTCCACCATCTGCGATAACAGGGATCCCTGCTTTCTGTGCTTCTGCAACACACATTGCAACAGCTGTTAATTGTGGAACTCCATGACCTGTAATGATACGTGTTGTACACATACTTCCAGGACCGATACCAACTTTAACAGCATCAGCACCTTTATCAATCATACGCTTTACACCATCTGGTGTTGCAACATTACCTGCAATAACATCAATTGATGGATAATTTTTCTTAATATACTCGAGAACTTCCATCATCATAATTGAATCACCATGAGCGATATCAACAGTTAGAATTTCTACTCCTAATTCAGCAAGTAGGTCTGCTCTCTTTTTTCCCTCATCCTTAACACCAACTGAAGCTGCGATAGGAAGAGAGATAGAATGTTCTTTGAAATATTTTTGAATTGCTTTTACATCTTCAACTTGTTGCTCTGGAGACATGAAACGATGAAGAATACCAACGCCACCGAGACGTCCCATCTCCATTGCCATCTCTGGTCCTGTAACTGTATCCATATTTGCAGCAATAATTGGAATATCAATTGAATGGTTCTTAGTAATTTTTGTTTTTAAATTCGTGTGTCTTCGAGAAGAAATCTCTGAATACCTAGGAATTAATAAAACGTCATCAAAAGTTAAACCTTTTCCACGACTTAAAATACCATTTGCTTTGAATGTTAAATCCATACTCTCCCCTAAAATAACAATCCCGTGTGTGTAATTTCAACGTCATAATATCATTGTCGAAAAGACACACACAAGGGAATTTTAGGTTTTATCTGAAAGTATAAAGACGATAACGTGATGAAATAAAAGCTAGAAACTCATCGTCATAGCTCATGTGACCAAATACGGCCGAGTAGGCAGAACCTAAGTCAAACTCTTGTTTGATCATTCCATTAGAGTCGATGAAAAAAGCAGTTTTACCAACTGTTGTGACAACAACGCCACCCTTCCAAGGAGCGAGAGACGACACTGCTTCATCTGAAAGCTTCACTCTCTTATATTCTTGAAATTGTTTATCAATATAAATGAGTTCACCATTAACGCTACCAAAGACCATATTTTGGCCGTTACCAATTTCTAGGCCTGCGCGGTTTGTACGGAAGTTCAATTTTTTAAAAAGAACACCAGACTTCGGCACGATCACTTCTGTACGATCATCAACTGAGCCAACAAGGATCTTTTCATTAAAAATGACAGGTCGCATATCAACATCAACAAATTTCTGCCCAGGGCTTAGCCTTCTTTCCCAAAGTACTTGACCTTCTTCAAGAGAGAAGCAGACAAAGTATCCATCAGCAAAACCTGCGTATAAGCGTCCATCAAGTATTAATGGTGTTGAAGCGCGTTGCACTGTTGAATAGTATGGAACAGATCTCTTGTACGACCAAATAACGCGACCAGTATAAACATCAATACTAAATAATTTATGATTTCGAGTATGAATGAATAATCGACCGTTTGATGTAACAGGAGTTGAATCGATTCCACCATCTAGGTCAAACTCATAAGCGAGCTCGCCCTTATTGAGGTCTCTTGCATAAACTCTTCCAGTATCATCACCAAAGATTAATAGATTTTCAAAAATAATTGGAGCACTTGTCATTTGCCCTTTAATCTTGTGCGTCCAAATTAGGCGGCCATTTTCAACATTATAAGCATTAAAATTACCACGGCCATCAGCAGCATAGAGAATTCCATCAGCAATTAGTGGTGAAGATAATGAAATCGGAAGATTTCCAGACTCGTAACTTGGCTCTAGATTCTTAGTCCAAGTAAGAGTTAGAGGGTCCACCTCAAGCTTCTTGCCTTCTAACTTACTTGTTACTTTTTTTATGCTTGAACAAGAGGCAAGCAAAGTGGCCATTGTTATGACCACTAAAATATTACGATATAACTTCATAAATTCCGCTTATTTGATTGTATTTAAGTGATATTTAGCTAGCGACTTATATACATTTTCAGTTGTTAGAGTAAGGACTCTTTCAAAGTGTCCTTTGGCCGAAGCAGTGTCACCTTTTGCAAGGTAGCTACGTCCAAGTTCAAGTTCAATTCGACCCATTGATAGTGCACGATCATTACTTTTAAGTTCTTTAAGTGTCGCAATTGCTCCATCGTAGTCTTTTAAATCTTGCTGTATCACTGCCTTTCGAACATTGATAAAATATGATTGTAATGAATTAGATGCGCTTATTAGACTAATAATTTCAAAAGCTTCTTGATTTTGACCTTTATTCGTTAAGTGATCTACGGCCAATAAAGTTGTTGAAATAGCAGCAGAGCTATCACCAAACTCACCAAGAATAGTTTTTAGTTCAGAAACCATTGCGGCAGAGTCGATCTCACCTTTTTTAAACTTCTCTAAACTTCCAGTTTCAAAGCTATAAAGAGTTTGGGCAGCTTTCTCATTTTGTTGGTTTTTAACATATGAAAAAATACCGTAACCTGCAGTCGCACCGATAATAAGTAAGATTAATCCAATAACCAATGCCTTATTCTTAGCGATAAAAGCACCAAGCTCAGTTGAATTTAATTCAGAATTTAGGCCTTCATTTGGCGCTACTTGTGTTGTCATCCATTACCCTCTAGTTAAAAATTTTTATCATTTTAATAAATAACATTGAAAGTTGTCAAAAATACATGAGTATTGTTAGAATTAAATTAATTAATTTCATAAAGGATTATTACGCACCATGAAAAGGATTTCATTTTTAATAATTACCTTATTTATTTCACTTAACTCTTTTGCCATTGAAAGAGTAGGAAGATTAGGAGTTGGTTTTTCAAATACTATCTCTGACTCTATTCCTTCTCTGTCAATCAAGGTCCAAAGAAGCTCGACTTTCTCATATGGAGCAATTTTTGGAGTAAACACTGCTGACGACGGAGGATGGCACGGAGGAATTCGACTTTACCGTAATATCTTTGATGAACCCTATCTCACATTCTATACAGTTGGCGCCGCGACATTGATCAACCAAAAAGTACCTGGCCAAGATAGCGAATCAGGATTTCAAGGCGATGTGGGACTTGGAGCAGAGTTTTCTCTACAAGGAATTGACAGCCTAGGCTTTAGCGTTGAATTTGGCGTACGCTTCAAAAATCTGGATGACTTTGAAGTTACGACAATGGGTGAAAACTTCTTAAATGCAGGTATTCACTTTTATCTTTAAATTGGAATTATTGAATGCATATATCTAAATACATGGCCTTCATTCTTGTCTTCTTTTTTGCAATTGTGTCTCCGCAATTTACAAAAGCACAAGATGGGATGATCGGTGCAGATGATGACTTAAATATCGGTGGCGATATTTTCTCAGATTTTAATGAAGACCTACAAGAACAACAAATCTATGAAGATGAACGTTACTACAAATACGGACGCTTCTTTTCATTCTCAATGGGTATTGGTTACACAACTTGGGATGGCAATCGTGGAAAGATGTATGAGGATCTTCCTCCTACTTTCAACCTAACAGTTCAATACTTCTCAGACTTTCAATCGGCATGGAATATTGGTTTTGCATATTCTAAGCACAATATAAGTTTAACAAAGCCGACTCAAGGAATCAGTAGTGCAGCATCAATCGATATTTCAATGCTTCGCATGTACTTTGGATACCGTTACTATATCGACACTTCAAACCTTGGTACGGCCATAACTTATTCAAATCCTTATATAACTGCAAGATTTGAATATTGGTATGAACAAGAAAAAATTGAAACTGTAGGTGAAAAAAAAGAAGACAGCTTTGGAGGCGCAGGTGTTGCATTAGGTGGCGGTCTTGAATTTCCAATAAAAATAAAAGAATCATATGTGAATATTGAAGCACTTCTTCACACTGTTGCTCTACAAGATGTGCGTACGATAAAATACGCATCTAAGGATGGAGGACCTGGCGTGCCTGATTTATCAGGATTCGCTTACTCACTAACAGTTAATTATGTTTGGAATTGGTAAAAACAATAATCTCAGAGAGCTTTAGCTCGATGATGATCGCAAAGCGCAAACTTAATTTGCATAAAATAAAAGGATGTATTTATGAATCGTTTAAACTCAGATTTAGGTTGGTTATGGCTTAGAATCACAGTTGGACTAGCGATGCTACTTGGGCATGGTTGGGGAAAGCTTGCAGGTTTTAGTACTCTAATGACAAAATTCCCAGATCCAATTGGACTTGGTTCACCTTTTGCTCTTTCTGCAACAGTATTTGCAGAAGTGTTTTGCCAGATTTTTATTATCATCGGATTTAAAACGAGATGGTTTGCTGCAATTTCAGCAATTACTATGCTTGTAGCGGCTTTTGTCGTTCACGCAAGCGATCCATTCTCTGGAAAAGAAAAGGCCATAATGTATGCAATTATATACATCGGACTCTTTTTCTCTAATGGTGGTAAATATTCAGTTAAAGCATAATCTTAAGCTCCCACAAGGGAGCTTTTTTTTTCATTAAATACTAAGATCATATTATGAAAAAAATTGATTCAAAAAAACTTTTACAAAAGCTTCCACCTTTCACAAAAGAATCAAATAAGTACAGTTTTGGTCACGTTGTAATTATCGGTGGGAATGTCGGTTATGCAGGAGCAGTCAAACTCTGTGCCGAAGCAGCTCTACGTTCAGGATCAGGTTTAGTTACAGTCCTTACAAGGCAAGAGAATGTTTCTTCAATTGTTTCAACAAGAGCTGAGCTAATGGTGCGAGGTTTTAACACACAAACTTCTGGAATCAATCAGGCCAGACCAATCTTAGAAAAAGCAGATGCTATCGTTATTGGCCCTGGCCTTGGAAGAGACGAATGGGCAAATCATATATGTTCAATGATTGAAGATTTCACGGTACCAAAAGTTTTAGATGCTGACGCTCTTTGGAACCTATGTCAAAGAAGTGAAAAGCAAAGATATCAAAATACAATAATCACCCCTCATTTTGGCGAAGCCGCACGTCTTCTAAACTGTACGAGTGAAGAAATTAGAAAAGATAAAAAAGAAGCAGCTAAAAACCTTCTACAAATAAGTGAATGCGTTGTCTTAAAAGGAGACCATTCTCTTATCGCAAATGATCAAGATATCTATGAAAACGATACAGGAAATTCCATCTTAGCAATGGCCGGGACAGGAGATATTCTAGCAGGAATTATCGGAAGCTTTCTAGGCCAAGGCCTGAGCTTAACTGAAGCAGCTTGTCTTGGTACTTGGATACATGGCAAGGCCAGTGACTTATTAAGGGAAAATACAAGAGGAATACGAGGAAGTATAGCCTCTGACCTCTTTGCTTATATTCAAGAGGTCATTGGCTAATATCTATTTTATTTTGAAACTTTTTTCATACGCTTTTGAAGATCTGTCCCTGTTCTAAAGATCAGGTGAATCGGCGTATTATCAAGCGGGAAGGCCCCTCTTAAACCGTTTTTAAGGTAGCGTCGGTAGTTTTCAGGAATTCCACGTGACTTATTTGTGTAAAATAAGAACGTTGGTGGATTCGCTTTAATTTGAGAAGCGTATTTAACACGGAATCTCTTACCACGAGAACCTTTGAGGATAATAGGATGTCTTTCAATAAGCTCAAATACGAAACGGTTAAGCGCACCTGTTGCGATATTTTGTCTTCTAATGAAAATCGTTTTTGTAAGAATCTTTTTAAGACGCTTAAGACCTCTCTTATGCTTTGCTGAGATTGGAATAATATCGCAATAATTAAGCCATGGAAGTTTATCGCGAATATCAAGAAGCCATTCTTTACGAGACTCTTGATCTCTAAACTTATCACCCATCAGATCAACTTTATTTAGACAAACAATAACAGAAGCACCTTTTTCAATAGCGATATCAAGAAGACGCTTATCTTGGTGTGAAACACCCTTTGTTGCATCAATCATATAGATACAAATATCACTATCAGCAATACTTCTTAGTGAGCGATAAACTGATTGCGACTCAACAAAGTCATCAATTTTCTTTTGCTTTCTAATCCCTGCAGTATCTACGATGTGTATTGAGCGCCAGAAGCTTCCTTCAGAAACTTCTTGCTCATCTTCTACTAATTCTTGCTCGACTTCTTCACCAGTAGTTTCTTCACCGAAAACTTGTGCTTCCATACGATTAGCAGATGTTTCATCCAGCTGCTCATCTTGTTCGAGCATTACATCCTCAAGACCTTCAAGCTCATAGCTATCAGTATCTAATTCTTCTTCAACATCATAAGATGAAACAAGTTCGTTATAGAGATCAGGATTATTCTTTTTAAAGTCTTCATATTGAGACTGAAGAAGGTTATCATTTTTAAAATGCTCTTTTGCTTGATCAAGCTTTCTAGCATCATCTCCAAGGTAGATATCAAAGTATCCATCAATTGGATCAACTGTAGTTCCAGCAATATCAGAAACTAGCGCACGTTCACTTCCAAGAAGTTGATTTAGTAGAGTTGATTTACCAGCATTAGGTGCACCAATTAGTGCAAGTTTTGCCACAACATTCTCACGTGGAGTTACTCCTTTTTGAAGAGCTGTAATATTCATAACATCAGCAGAGTCATCAAAACGCATCATCTCCTCATGAATATTCTCACGCAATGTCTCCATTCCCCTACCGTGAGCGGCAGAAGTAACAAACATTTCGTCATCATTTACACCAAGTTCATAGAAGCTATACTCATCTCCACTTTGAGACTCAGAATCGTACTTGTTAACAACAAGCCACATCTTCTTCTTTTGCTTTCTAATATAATTAGCAATGGTCTTATCAAAAGGAAGAACACCTTCTCTTACATCGACAACAAAGAGAACAAGATCAGATTCTTCAATCGCTTGATGAGCATGATCTGTCATAATATTGAAGAACTTATTTGCATTAACTTCTTGATCATTCTTTCCACTCTCATCAACTTGAGTTGGATAGAATCCACCAGTATCAACAAGAATCGCATCTAATGGACGGTCTTCATCTTTATCATTAAAAGATGTAATTCCATAGTGGCGATCACGTGTTACACCTGGCATATCGTGAGTAATGGCCTTATGTTGTTTTTTCATTAGGCGGTTAAAGATGGAACTTTTCCCAACGTTTGGCCTACCAATTAATGAAATAATCATTGAACGCTTTTGCATTTCAAAATCCTATTTAAGTTTATTATTTATAATTATTTTTGTTTCCATACACGGGCAGAGTTAATTGCACGTGGAAGTCCTAGTTCTTCTAGAACAAAGTTATTCTTAAACCACTTTGGTGATACTTTCACGTGTAGGTTTAAGTGAACCTTACCATCAGTCATTGCTGCAATCTTCTTACGAGCACGTGTTCCAATCTCTTTGATCATCGAACCTTTAGAACCAACAACGATAGCTCGCTGTGATGGACGATTAACAAGAATTGAAGCTGAGATGTGAGAAGTAAAAGCACCTGTCTTATCTTTAAAATCTTTATATTCATCAATAATGACGGCCATCTCATATGGTAGCTCATCCTTTAAAAGGTCAAATGCCTGCTCACGAATATACTCAGTAGCAAAGAATCTTTGGTTCTTATTCGAGATAGCACCATCAAGGTATAAGTGTGAACCTGGCTGAGCATTATCACAAAGAGCTGCTGTTAAAAGGTGTACATTATCTCCGGACTTAGTTGAGATAACAAAGTACTGCTCAAGAGCTGGAATAACTTCTTTTGCTTGTTCAAATACCTTATCTAGTGGCATATTTTCTGCATTTTCAACACGATCTGACTTAGTGAAAACAAGCCATGTTTTCGATAACTCTTTCTCTTTTCCACCAATGAAATCTTTGAAGGCCTTGATTTGCTCAAGAATATCTTTTGTTAGATCAATTAGAAGTAAGTTAACATCAACACCATCAACACCTTCAACGGCCTGTTGATTAATACGCTTGTTAAGCTCCTGGCTTGAGGTGTGTAGACCTGGAGTATCGACTAGAACAACCTCAGTATGATCAACTGTGAAAACTGCGTGAAACTTATTACGTGTTGTTTGTGGTTTACTCGTTACAATTGAAAGGTCCATTCCTAGTAAGTAATTTACAAGTGAACTCTTTCCTACATTTGGTGCACCAACGATTGCTGCCATAATGGATTTGTTGTCTGGGTGTTGATCAGTCAATAACATAATTTTCTCCGTTGTCCTTATTTAATTTTGTCTAATAGATTATTTTTTAAACATTCTTTTGCGATTTCTTTTGTTCCTATTTTTTTACTATTGGAGATTAATTTCGATATTAACTCTCCATTTATATAAAGTTCGATTTCAAACTCTTGACCTTTATTTAAGGCCTTTGTGCGGTACTCAGGTAGACATTTAAATCGTGCCAATGTCTCCTCTTGTAACTTTGTCTTTGGATCAAAATCCACAAGTTTTTGAGCATTAAAGAAGACCTCTCCACTTTCCTTTTCATAAGTCGCAATAACCTGGTCGAGATAAGAGTTTGCTTTATCATTTCCTTGATCAATAGCGATTGCCCCAAGAATTGATTCAAAAAGGTCACAACGAATCCCTTTATTTACTTCTTGGTCTAATTCACCTTTTCCAACGATTAGAAATTGAGAAAGTCCTAAAAAGTCAGTTAATGAGCTTAGGCTATCTTCATTTACAAGTGCACTTCTTAATTTTGAAAGTTGCCCTTCATTCATATCTTCAAAATTTAAAAAGAGGTTCTTTGTCACATATGAGCCAAGAACAGAGTCCCCATAGAACTCTAGTCGCTCATAACTTTTAAACTCTAGTTTGGCCTCATGAACATATGAACTATGAGTAAAGGCCCTCATGACAAGAGAGTTGTCATTAAATTTTAGGTCGAATTTATCTAAGAAAATTGATTGAATATTGGATTGATCAAAAAATAGATCTGTGACTTCATGCTTAGACACGCCATTACCAGCACCTAATTGCTTAAAATCTGCAATAGTTAGCCTATAAAATGCGTGTGCAAATGTAGGACTCTTCCCTTGTGGGTTGAGTGAGGTCGTCTCAAGCATGTAATCACCTAATATTAAATTGTTAAACGATTTATAATGCTTCTGCCCATCATTTGCAAGTGCAAGATTACTACTTGTGAAAGAATAACAGGTTCGTTAAAATCTCTTACAGTAATATACGTAGTTACAAGTCCTTAGGGTGGTTTATGGAACTAACAGAAGTCAATAAAAAGAAATTAGATAAGTGGCAAGATGCATTTTTCAAGAAAATAGCGGCCAAGGGCCGTTCAAATAATACCCTGAAAAACTATCGCACTGACCTTGCTTGCTTTAATCAATATGTAACAGAACATAAGAAACAAACGGATATTGAAAAATATTCAATTCCAGAGATTCAAGAATACGGAAAGTATTTAGAAGAAAAATATAAGTCAGATAATTCACGAAGACGCCGTGTCCAGACCCTAAGAATATTCTTTGATCACCTAGTAGAAGAAGGTGTCTTTAACGTCAATCCAGTACGAAAAATACCAACTTCTCCAAAATTCCTAGATATACCAAGGCCAGCTTCGTTTTCACATATTAAAAGTCTTTGGCACACATTACTCAATGATCAAAGAAATGCACAAAGTGATCTTGAAAAACTTAAGGCCAAGAGAAATGGAATCATTTTTGCAACCGTTTATCTAGGAGGCCTTAAGGTCTCAGAACTATCTAAAATAAAAGTTGCAAGCTTCTCATTTCGCGATGAAATCAAGGCCATTATTACACATGAGAAAAGAGACCCCTATACCGTCACATTTCCAAGTATCTTTGGCCGTATTTTCTATGAATATGTTGAGCTATTAGAGAAGGTTAAAAAGGCCCAAGGTGTCTCTTTTGACCACTTACTTTTTAATGCTAACGCTCATAAGATTCTATCAGGTGGGCTATCTGCACGTGGGATGGAGCTACTCTTTGAAGACTGGCGCTCTAGACTTATGATTGAAATAACCCCAAAGACTTTAAGACAGGCCTGTGTCTTTACCTGGCTCCACGACGGGGTTAATGATACAACCATAAAGGAATGGCTTGGTGTCTCGCCAGCATACTCTTTAAAACTTTATAAAGAGCATATGGACTCACATTTCTATAATCAACAATTTATTGAATTGGCACTTAATGAAGATAAATTGATTTAAGGCTGCTTAATTGGAACTGGCCTATCATAAACAGGAAGGCCGGTATCCTTATCGAGGTGCCAACGATCTGTATAAAGCTCATCTTTTTCAATACGATAGAAGTCGAGATCTTTATCTAATTTATCCAAACTATAGATTAGCTGAGATTGTAGTCTGACCTGATCGTTCTTCTTAGAAAGAAGTAAATTTAAGGCCTCGTCTTTTTTTCGTTGTAACTCAAGAATCTGCTTATCGTATTCTGCAGCGACCTCAACTTGTTTCTGTGAAAAGCCCCAGACAAATTTATTCACTTCATTTAATTGAAATGTGAAATCTCTTTTTTTCGCCAACAATGTTAAACGGTAACGAGAAGCTTCCTTAATTCTCAATGCTAGCTTATCACTTTCAAAAACAAGAATTGTTCCTCGTCTTAAAGTCGAGTTTTGCCCCCAACAATTCTCAAGGTCTTTTGCGTAGATTGTAATATACATATCTTCACTATTTCTGACGTGGCCCTTGCACTTATCTTCATCCATACGTCGCGCCACATTGAAGTAAACAATATCAGAAGGCTTCAAGAACTTAACATTCTTTGATTCGACTTGAATTTTAAACACAGTACTTGATGGGTCCTTATCTGTAACTCGGCCAGAGAATTTTGAATAATCAATGCTAGGATCGTAGAAAGTATCATAACCATGATCCTTGATATAATTATCGTAGGCATCATAATCATTTTTGATATCTTTATTTCTAACCTCATCTCTTTTAATAATAAAGCCATCACTATTTGCAACAGAGACCAGCGTTATTAAGCTCAATGAAATGAATAGAAAAAATCTTCTCATACGTTCATTATAACGCAAATCTAAGCAGACAATAGGGGGAGAAAACTTGTCCATTACCTGTGGTCATGATAAATTTTTAGAAAATTTATTAGGAGAATAGAATGCAATTTTTTATCGATACAGGTGATATTGAAGAAATCAAAGAAGCAGTAAAATGGGGCCTAATTGACGGAGTTACGACTAACCCATCAATTATTGCCAAAACTGGGCGTACTCAAGAAGAAGTAATCAAAGACATTTGCGAAATCGTTGATGGACCAATTTCAGCAGAAGTTATTGCAACAGATACTGAAGGGATGATCAAAGAAGGTAGTGAACTTGCAAAGATTCACGAGAATGTCGTTATTAAACTTCCACTGACAGAAGCTGGAATCGCTGCTTGTAAGTGGTTTAGTGACAATGATATTAAAACGAACGTAACACTTTGTTTCAGCTCAAACCAAGCATTACTAGCAGCAAAAAATGGTGCTACTTACATCTCTCCATTCATCGGCCGTCTCGATGATATCGGTGCAGATGGCATGACTCTTATTCAAGAGATCCGTCATATGTATGATGTTTACGGTTTTGATACAGAAGTTCTAGCAGCATCTGTACGTCACGCAGACCATGTAAAACACTGCTCGATGGTAGGTGCAGACGTTGCAACGATGCCATATAAAGTAATCAAGTCACTTTTTAACCACCCTTTAACAGATAAAGGACTGGCACAATTTTTGGCCGATTATGAGAAGTCGCAAAAATAATACCAATTAGGCGACTTATTAACTAATTCAATAATATCTATATAATAACGGGGGCTTACAGTCCCCGTTTCTTTATTTTTTCTAAATTTAAAATCTTAAATACCGATATCGTATAAAATGGTGCAAAGCACGTCATAGTCGAGCTTTAAGCTCAACTTTGTACCTGTATATGTATTTTCAAGGTATTTTTGGGATGAAAATTAATAGAACCATATTATCAGTTTTGGTGATTCTGCTGACTCTATCGTGTGTCGAAGAGCCAGAGAAAGTTTCTATTACGGCCCTGCCTTTAAAATGGCGTGAAAGTGCACTTCCTTTAACAGTAAAAGTTCATGCAGATTTTAGCAGTTTAAATGCAATTGATGGATCATCAGATGATCTTCCATTAGCGGCCGCTGATGATGGCCTCTATGATGATTACGATTTAATGCAGGAGATGCAAAAGGCATGGAATGATGCTGATGATGCAAGAGAATACTTTGTTCTTGACCACGGCCAAGCCGCTGGAGCAGACCCATATACTGACCTAGATGACTATTACGACGGAGAAATCGGAATTTATGTAACAGAGAATTGGTTTTCAAGTATTGGTTATGGTGTTTTGGCAATCACTTCATATTTTGCAGAACAACGAACAGATCACTTAAGAATGGTTCATGGTGATATTATTGTAAATTTCCGTGATTATTATTTCTCATTTGATAAGGCCAGAACTCAGGAGTCAACGACTTACTACGACCTTCCTTCTGTCATCTTACATGAACTAGGCCACCTCTTAGGACTTAAACATACAACCTCATCAACAGTTCAATCAATCATGTACCCACAACTTGGTTCAACAGAAGTTAAGAGAACTCTTGGTTACTATGACTCCCTATCAATTTCAAATCTATACGACACAAATACTCAAGCACTTAAGACGGCCCAAGCATTCAGTTCAGCTAGCGTAGACGAATCAATGAAGAACGCTGACGATGGCCAAGAAAAACCGAAGATTATCCACGGCTATATCGAATTAAGGGCCGACGGACATTGTCGCCATTTTCAAGATGGAAGCCTAATACACGATCATAAAGTCTTTTAATTTTTAACAAATTTTAAGAATGCACCATTTTGCTCTCTAAAAAAAATCCATAACTTATGGCCTAATAGTAGTATGGGCAACAATTACGAAAACATTTATCAAAGTCAAATTGATGAAGAAACTTTGAAGGATAATTCAAAGCTTCTACTTTGCCCAGAATGTGATGAAATCTATCTATTTGAAATGATCAATAAGCGACAAAGGGCAAAATGCCATCGCTGTGGAGAAATTCTTTATAATGGAGACAGCACCATAACGATGGTGAAAGTCTTAACGATTTCAGGACTACTACTTTTTTATCCAGCAATCTTCCTACCAGTATTGAAAATAAGGATGGCCGGAGCAAACCTTGAAACTTCAACTTACGAATCGATATTTGCTTTTACAACTAAAGCGTATTGGCCAATAGCAATTAGTGTTGTACTCTTTGCAATCTTAATTCCCCTCTTTCGCCTCGTTGCATACTTAACTGTTGTCTTTAAAAACCAATTTATCAATCATCACCTTGGAAGAACTTTCATCAGATTTCTAAGGGCCTCACACGAATGGTCTATGATTGATGTCTATTTTATGGGAATCATTGTAACGGTTGCTAAAATGGTTGATCGTTCTGAAGTAGAGCTCACTATTGGAACACTAAGCCTTATCCTATTAATGGTTAATAATATCTTACTACAATCAGTTACTCACTATGATGAGTTATGGAAGAAGCTATATGAGAGGAATTGATCATCAAAAGGCCCTTTGTCCAAAGTGCTATAAAGTAAATTCAATACTCACCTGCCAGCGCTGTGGAACTCCCATCAAACTTCGAAATTATGAAGGTATCTCACGCTGTAAGGCCTATTTAATTGCAGCAATTGCATTATATATCCCAGCTAATATCCTACCAATTATGACGGTTTTAAAATTCAACCATGGTATCCCTCGTACAATTGTTGGAGGTGTCGTCAATCTGATCAATCTGAAAATGTATCCCATTGCCATGATTGTTTTTGCAGCTAGTATAATTGTTCCAATATTTAAAATAGTTTCACTTTGGTATATCATAGATAATATAAACACCTTAAATGAAAAGAAAAAACTAATGCTCACAAGACTTTATCGAGTCGTACATGTTGTCGGTAAATGGTCCATGTTAGATATTTTCGTTATTGCCCTATTAGTTATTCTCGTCAAGGTTGAGTTTATATCAGAGATAAGAGCTGAGCCTGCAGTCTTATATTTCACTGCAGTTGTTATATTGACCATACTAGCGTCAAATGAAGTCGACACTAGGTTAATCTGGGATGATAAGGAAAAGTATGAGTAATGCCACGCCTAAAGTAGAAAACAAAAGAGGAATTAATCCTATATGGTTCTTTCCTGTTGCTGCTGTATCGATTGGACTTTGGCTTTTATATACTAGCATTATGGCCCGTGGCTCATATATCACTATAAACTTTAGAAATGCAGATGGTATCACGCCAGGAAAGACCACTGTTATCTACAAAGGTACGATTGTCGGTAGAGTAAAAGATACTGAATTAAATAAGGACCTCTCAAGTGTTGCTGTCCATATTGAGATGTCTCCACAAATGAAAAACTATCTATCTAAAGATACAAAGTTTTGGCTTGTAAGTCCGACAGTAAATCTATCTGGTATCTCAGGGCTAAG
Organism: Halobacteriovorax sp.; assembly: GCF_048381875.1. NCBI lineage: Bacteria > Pseudomonadati > Bdellovibrionota > Bacteriovoracia > Bacteriovoracales > Halobacteriovoraceae > Halobacteriovorax > Halobacteriovorax sp. The sequence continues at coordinate 516,502 of NZ_JBLXBP010000001.1, forward strand.
TACCATTATAAGTGGAAAATTTATCAATATGTTTCCAGTGAAGGGAAAGGCCGTAAAAGTATTCAACGCTTTTGAAGAGCCACCAAGAGGTCTAAGAAAAGACGGCCTTTATGTAAAACTTCACAGTAAAAAACTAGACTCAGTTTCAATTGGCTCACCTATTTATTTTAATAAGGTACAAGTTGGAGAGGTTACAAACTTTGATCTCGATATGGATGGCAATGGTGTTGAAGTTACGATCTTTATTGAAGAAAATTATCGCAACCTACTTCTAACAACATCTCGTTTTTACAATGTTAGCGGCTTTGAATTAGATGCCTCTCTAGCAGGAGTAAAGGTTCAATCAGACTCACTTATTTCAATCATCAAAGGCGGAATTGCATTTGTTAATCATGAATCAGAAGAGAATAAGAATAATCAGAAAGTAACTACTAACTTTGAAAAGAAATATACTCTCTACCCTAGCTATGCTCATACTGTCCCAGGAAAAAAAATAAAAGTAATATTTCCTCTAGGAAGTGCGGTAGCAAAAGAGAAGACTCCAATTAAGTTTAGAAATATTAATATCGGAGTTGTTACAGGTTCAGAAGTTGATCGCAATAAGGCCCAACTCTTAGTAGAAGCGACGATAAAGAAAGAATTTGAGAATATTATTGTTAAAGGTGCGAAGTTTTGGGAAGTTAAACCAAAAATCTCTCTTAAAGGAATTGATAATCTTGATGCAATAACTGGCAACTATATCGCAGTTGATATCAGTCGTTATAATTTTAAGAAATCAAAGCCTGCAGGAACCTTTACAGCTCTTGCCCAAGCTCCATTAAAAGAAGTTCACAATAAATACGGAACCCATTTAAACCTATTTAGTTCAAGAAGAAATTCATTAGCAAAAGGCCAGGGAGTTTACTATAGAGGCGTTCAAGTAGGTGTTATAACAGATGTTAGACTTAATACACGAGCAAAGAATGTTATAACAGAAATCTTTATCAACTCTCCTTATCACAAGCTGGTAAAGGAAGAAACAAAGTTTTGGAATACAAGTGGTGTCGATGTAGAGTTTGGCCTATTTTCAGGTGCAAAAATAAGTACCCAATCAATTGAAAGTATTCTTTCTGGTGGAGTCGAATTTGCAACCCCAGAGAAGTTTTCAATGCGCAAGAAACAATATTTTCAAGTTCATAAGAAAGCGCAGGAAGAATGGCTAGAATGGACACCAATAATTAATTTATAATAAAAAAGGCCTCGTATGAGGCCTTGATATTTTTTATGCTTTTATTAAGCAGCTTTCTTTTCATTTCCTTCAAGAGAATCAAGAACCTCTTGAGAATAAATTAACTTCTTACGTAATGCCTCACGAGAAATTCCCATCTCCTTAGCAGCTTTTGATTTATTACCAAAATTACGCTTAATCTCCTCTAAAATCATTTGTCTCTCAACAAGAGCTAAACGCTCTTTTAGAGGAAGTGTGAAGTCTGTCACATGATCAATTTGACCAAATTGCTTTTGCTTCATTGAAATATCAACTAGAGGCGCAACACCATCATTAATTTCAATATCAGATATGATATGAGATTTTGGATGATAAAGAACAGCTCTTTCGATACATTTCTTTAGCTCATAAACATTTCCTGGCCAATCATATTGTTTGATTTGATCCATTACTTTTTTAGAGAAGCTCTTTAATAGAAGTCCTTGTCGTTTACATTCAACTTTTAAGAAATATTCAACAAGCATTTCAATATCTTCTTCACGACGACGAAGTGGATCTAAATTAATCTGGGCCTGTGAGATATATTCAAACAGATCACGATAGAACTTTCCTTCATCTGTCATTATGGCAAGATCTTTAATTGATGTGGCCATAATACGACAATCAAAACTTACGATTCCACCTTCTAGGCCTTTCTTTTCGATAAGTTGAAATAGTCTTTCTTGCCACTCAAATGACAAGTGCTCAATATGGCTTAGAACAACAGTTCCACCTTGAGTGCTAGTAAAAACACATTCTTCTTCATTAGGGCCAAAAAGCATTGCTTCAAGCCTATTGAGATCTTTTAGCTTACAATCAACTGTTGTAATATCATGTAGCCCACGCTTACCTTCATAGTGAAGAACAGTGGCAAAAAGATTTTTACCAACTCCTTTTTCACCAGTGATCAGTACAGGACTATCGAGGTCTTTAAGTTTTGAAATAGAGTTTCTCATTGATTTTACACCTGGCGTGTTACCAATGATTGCAAATTGACGATCATAAGGCGCTGAGAAGCGGCGAATTTTAGAAGTCGTCGAAATTGGATTAAAACTATGAAATACTGAAGAGAAAACAAGAGCAAGAACTTTCATTGTCTTTTCATCTTCTATAGTAAATCGATCTTCATTTCTTTTATTGATAACTTCAATTACACCAATTATCTTATCTTCACGATTATGAATCGGATAACAAATAATCGATTTCGTTTCAAATCCATTCTTTTCATCAAATGCATTATTAAAACGAGAGTCATCACTTTCAGTACAAATATTTAAGGCCACACCTGTTGTAAAAACAGATCCAGCAATACCAAGACGATAATCAAACTTTAATCCTGTCTTATCCAAACCTAGAGCAGCAACTGCTTCTAATTCGTTTGTATCTGGATTAATTAGAAAGATAGAAGAACGTTGAGCATTTAGGATACGAATAACCTCTTCAAGCATTGTATCAAGGAATCCTTCTTTATCTCCAAAATGTGTAATATCTTTAAATAATGAAAGAAGTAGAGAAAACATTTCAAACCCTTCATTAGGGTCTGTATATCGCTCCTTAAGTGCTGACTGAATAAGACAGTCTTTTAATCTTTCTGAAGAGAAACTCATAATGTAACTTTCAAGGAATTTATTAATTCCTTTTTCAACATCAAGTTCAACTCCATATATAATTTCTTCGTCTTCTAAAACATTTGAAAATGCACGAACAACTCGACCAGTTAGATCAAGGTGACGTTTTTTGAATTGTAGAGAAACTTCCAACTCAGTTCCAACAGAGATTCTTTCATGTGTTTTAAAACCGAATCCTGTAACTGAAATGTCCACAAGCTTTGCATCATCGATATAAGAAAGCCTCCCCATGTCGTCTTCTTTTTGTATCAAAAACCTTAGATTATCGGCTTCCTCAACTGGAATACGAAACGATTGAAAAAACTTAAATTCTGAAAAACTAGCGAGCATGTTAATCCCCTCATTAAACTATACTGTGAACATATCGGTAAATTTGCTTTAAACTTTAGGTAAATGCCCACAAAAATTGGCTATAATTTCTATACGTTACACGAAAATCAACTCCTTACTACTTGCCTAGACTTAAGCTTTTGCGTATGATGATGCTTAAAAAAAGATCGTAATTTTAAGCACTTGCAAGAGTGACAGGAAGAGTAAATGATTTTTGAAGGTTCTGAAAAGAAGGCCGAAATAATTGTTGGGCCTAACTTAAATCTATTGGATATCTCAGACGACTTTTGGTCTCAATTAGTCGAAAAAGCACAAGCAACAATTTTATCCACTATTAATAATGAAAATATAAAAGCATTTCTCTTATCTGAATCCTCGCTTTTTGTTTGGAAAGATCGCATGCTGATAATCACATGTGGACAAACAACCTTAATCAAGGCCATCGACTTCTTCACAGATCGCTTTGGTAAAGATGTAATCAAACAATTAATTTTTCAAAGAAAGAATGAGTACTTCTCTCATATGCAACACTCAACTTTTGCAGATGATGTGAAGCTATTAGAAAATAAATTCTCAGGACAAGCGCTACGCTTCGGAAATATAGATGATCATCATAACTTCATCTATTTTCTCGATCAAGAATATGCACCGAGTGCAGATGATCACACTCATGAGTTACTTATGTATGAAATCTCATGTAAAGCGAGAGAAATTCTAACTAATGAGAGTGTGACAAAAGATGAAATTCGCCAACTTTTAAAACTTGATAAGATCTTACCTGGTTTTGAATTGGATGATTTCGTATTTAATCCATACGGCTACTCTTTAAATGCCATCAAAGATGATAATTATTTCACATGTCATATTACACCTCAGGAAGAGTGCCCATATATTAGTTTTGAGACTGATATCAATATGAAAGAAATTGCAGATGTTCTAATCGAAGCAATGGAGCCAATTTCATATGACTTTATCGAGTTCTGTCCAAATCAAGATGGAAGCTGTGGATTAAATCTAAAGAAAGAAGATTATATAGCTAAAACCCAAGTTGAAAGCTATCTAAAATGTGGCTATATAATGTACTTTTCACACTTTTATAAAGTACGCCCAAATCGCCTAAAGCCTTATAAATTACTTTAAATGAATAGGAGTTACCATGTATAGCAATCTATGGATCGAAGAAAGATATAAAGATTTTTACGCAATGAGATATAAAGTAGAAAATGTTCTCTACTCTAAGAAGACTGAATTTCAAACTGTAGACGTTGTAGAAACAAAGGGGCATGGAAAGATGCTTCTTAACGACGGCCTAGTTATGGTAACAGAAAGAGATGAAATCGCTTATCACGATATGATTGCTCACGTTCCATTATTTGTTCATCCAAATCCAAAGAATGTTCTTGTAATTGGTGGTGGTGACGGTGGTACAGCTCGTGAAGTTCTACGTCACTCTTCAGTTGAAAAGTGTACGATGGTAGAAATCGATGGTGCTGTTTGCGAAGCTTGTATGGAATTCATTCCACAAACGGCCGAAGTTTTAAAAGGTCATCCTAAATTAGATCTTATCATCGGTGACGGTGTTAAATTTGTCCAGGAGTTCCAAGCTACGAATGAGAAATTTGATGTCATTATCATCGACTCAACAGATCCAATCGGGCCTGCAGCTCCACTATTTGGACCAGAGTTCTACACAAATGTTAACAAGTGCCTTGCTGATAACGGTATCGTTGTCTCTCAAGGAGAATCTCCTTGGTTTGAAGCAGAGATTCAAAAGAGCATGCTTGGTGTTTTAAATGATATTTTCAAGAATACATTTATCTATAATTTCTCTAACCTAACTTATCCAGGTGGGCTTTGGTCATTTACATTTGCAACAAAAGGTGACACCCACCCAATCAATGACTTTAGAAAAGAAGCTGTGGCAGCAAGTGGCCTAGAATTTTCTTATTATAATGAGGGGCTTCATCAAGCTGCATTCTATCTTCCTACTTTTATGAAGAAGAATCTTGAAGGACTAATACAAAATCCATAATAAGGAATCGTCATGCAATACTGGCTCTTTAAAAGTGAACCTGATGCTTTCTCAATTGATGACCTTGCCAAAAGGCCCAAGCAAACTGAATCTTGGGATGGGGTAAGAAATTATCAAGCACGAAACTTCATGCGCGATGAAATCAAGATGGGAGATAAGGTCTTTTTTTATCACTCAAGTTGTAAAGAGCCAGCGATTGTTGGAATAGCAGAAGTTGTAAAAGAGTCACATCCTGACAAAACTCAATTTGATAAAAATTCAAAATACTATGACCCTAAGGCAACAAAAGAAGAACCGCGATGGTTTCTCGTTGATATAAAGTTTGAAGAAAAGTTTGAAAAACAACTCAGCTTAAAAGAGATGAAAGCTGATAAACGATATGATGAGATGCCACTAGTTAAGAAAGGCTCTCGCCTATCAATAATGCCTATCCCTAAAAAGATTGCCAAACTAATTTTAAAAGATGTAAAAAACTAGACCTTGAAGAAACTCACGTCCAAAACTTGTATAACTCAAAAAAAGAGTTGCAAAGCTTAAGATTAGGCCAATTGCAAAGAAGCTTAAAATTACGATTCCCGTTCGTCCAAGCAATGATTTAATTGGCTGCTTATAATAGAGAGAAAGATGAGAGAGATCATTATGGCCGTGGGTACCACCAAACTGGTGAACCTTTGCTCCGCCACCTTCTTGATTATCAAAGTCTTCTGCTGCCATAAATTCCCCAATACCCTCTTAACTTTATTAAAGCTAAATAGAGTATCGGTAGAATTTAAGTAAAAATTAAATTTGAGTATTTTGGCGGTTTATTGAATTAATGAAGCTGTTTCAACTAAAGGGTCCTGAGAGCTTGAAACAAGGCCCGTAGAGGCTTTAGTATCTGTAATTACAGAGCTTTCCTCACTATCAGCATCAATATTTGGATCATCGAGATCATCTTCAGCAATAACGACAGAGTCAACTAGAATCTCTCTTACAAGATCTAATTTATCACAAGAAATTTCATTCACACTATCTAGCTGTTCTTTCAAGTCCATCAACTGAGAGCTTAGATCTTGCTTGGCCTCTAATTCTAAATTAAATTGCTCTAAGCAACTAGTGAGACGATCTGTTAGATCCTGTTGTCCAGATCTTACTTCTTGTTCGAGGTTAGAAAGAAGCCCAATGGTATTATTGAAGAACTTGGCCAAATTACGACTTAGCCCTTCAAGCTCGACACTACTTTGAGTTAATTCGCTATCATTGCTAAGTGAAGCTTGTACATCAACTCTAAAACTTAAAGTCTTAAGATGAAAAATAAGATCTTTCATATCTTTAAACTCATTCATAAATGTATCAAAGAGTTCATGAAATTTAATCTCATCCTGTTCTTGAGTCTGCTCATTATCTTTCTTATGCTTTAAGCTATCAGACATTTCTTTTTCAAAATCAATAAGCTCTCTGCGAGCATCTATTAAAGAATTAACAACAGAATCTAGCGACTTGCTAGTATCTTCAACGAGAAGTAATTGATCGTTAATATCATCGCTTGCTGCAATAACTTCTAGATCATCTGCTTCCATTTTTTCAATATCAGACTTTAAACGATTTGAATCTTCGATTTCTTGAGAAAGCTTAATTTGAAGCGAATGCTTACTTTCTTTTAATTCTGAAAGTTCTTCATTGATTCGCTCTAGCTCTAAACTTAGTAACTCTTTATCATTGTGGATTCTTACTTTTGCATAATACTCTTTGATCATTGGGATAATTGCCAAGATAGCAAAAGCAATGGCAGAGGCCATAAAAATTAAGTTCAGAAGGTTTCTATTTAAGAACCAGTTATATATTAACGCTCCATGCGTAAGCAAGGCCAATGCACAGATAATTAAGTAATTTGTTTTTGATTTTGGATTTGTATTCTTTCCAGAAGCTGATTTAGTGGCCTCTTTTAACTTTTGATCAAACTTTAATGACATGTTATCGATCCCTGATAAACTCTTTTAACTTCAATGTTAATATAATTATTAGACACTAAAGTAAGTAAGTCAATTATCAGGGACCAATATTTTTACGAAAGGTAGGTATAACTCTTTAAGCAGCTCTCATAGAAATCAACTAATGACACACCGTCACGAGGTCTAATTGTTCCCCTAGCGACTTGTTTATCAATTGATCTTTTAACCTTAAACGCCATATATTCTGGATTATACTGCATCGTCGATAAAACATTACGTGCAGAAGAGCCTGGAACGGTCTCTTCAATGTAGAAGCCTTTAGGGTCATGCTTATCAGCGTATACATGTACTTCATTCACGCGGCCAAAAAGATTATGCATATCACCCATTACATCCTGATAAGCACCAGTTAGAAAAATACCAATATTATATTGCTCCCCTTCTTTTAACTCGTGTACAGAAAGTGTTTTCTTAAAGCCTTCATCTGGGTCATAAAAGCGGTCGATCTTCCCATCACTATCACAGGTAATATCAGCAAGAGTTGAACGCTTTGTTGGCCTTTCATTTAATCTTGTTAATGGAACAACAGGTAAGACTTGTTCAATTGCCCAGCTATCGCATGCAGATTGAAAAACAGAAAAATTACAAAGATACTGGCCACTTAAGCTATTTTCAAGTTCTGCAATTTGTTCGGTTTGAAAATCTTCATCAGGAACAAGATTATTGATCTGCTTAAGAATTTGTAAGTGAAGTGTCTCGATCTTTGCACGCTCTTCTAATTCTAAAATACCAAGTTTGAAAGCATGGATTGAATCAGACTTAATCTTCACAGAGTCATTATAAGCTTCTTGCCAATTTTTACTTTTATCAAGGAGCTCTTTTACTTGTCTCATCTCAGTAACAAGATGATGCTCTCCTGTCTTCTTCTTCGTTGAAAATTCAATCTTTGTATTATCAATTTCACCTATAATATTTGTAATGACACAACTGTGATGTGCCGTCATAGCACGGCCACTTTCAGTAATAATATGTGGGTGCTCAACATTTTCAAGATCACAAACTGTTTTAAGGCCGTAGACGATATCTGTTATATAATCACTAATAGAATAATTTATAGACGAATCATTCGTTGAATTTGTTCCATCGTAATCAACACCGAGTCCACCTCCAACATCAAAATACTCCAGAGGTGCACCAATTTTTTGCATCTTACAATAGATACGAGAGCCTTCTTCAATGGCCTCTTTAATCGAGCGAATATCTGTGATTTGAGATCCGATATGGAAGTGAAATAATTTAAGTGCACCTAATTTCTTATGCTTTTTTAAATATTCAATTGCTAGAATAATTTCAGATGTCGTTAGACCAAACTTGGCCTTTTCTCCACCACTTGACTCCCACTTACCACGACCTTTAACAGTCATTCTTCCACGTATTCCAATATTTGGGATAACACCATATTCTTTTGAGAGCTCTACAAGCATCTTAAGTTCAGAAAATTTTTCAATAACAACAAAGATCTTACGCCCAATCTTAGTTCCTAAAATAGCAAGTCTTAAATAATCACGATCTTTATAACCATTAAGAACAGTTAGTGAATCGATATTTGTATTATATGCTAGAGCAGATAAGAGCTCAGGCTTTGACCCAGCTTCAAGCCCATAATTATATCGTGAACCTGCATCAACAATTTCTTCAACAACTTCTCTCATTTGGTTAACCTTAACAGGATAAACCCCAAAGAACTTTCCACCGTAATCTTCTTCATCAATAACTTTTTGAAAAGTACGATTGAGAAGCTTTACTTGAGAGCGAAGAATATCATGGAATCGAATAACAAGAGGAAGGCTTAGGCCTTGCTCTTTAGCATCCTCGATTACATCATCGATGAGAATTCCTACATCTTTTTTTGGATTAGGCGTTGCCTTAAGCTTTCCACTTTCATCTATTTTAAAATAACCATTACTCCACTTACTAACATTGTAGAGTCGGTCTGAATCATCAATTGTCCAAGTACCATTTGTCATTTTATGGCCCCTTTTGTTTTCGAAGTTAGAAGAAGAATTAATTCCCTAACAACTTTTGCTGCAAATACAGAACTATTTCCTGTTGAATCAATTTCAGGAGAAAGCTCAACTACATCACATCCAACAATATTCTTCTCTGTTAGGATCTTAACAAAACTAATAAAAGAATGAAAATCTTCACCACCTGGCTCTGGAGTACCTGTTCCAGGAAAGAAGCTTGGATCAAAGTAGTCGAGATCCAAAGTTAAGTATATTGGCCTATTAGAGTCGATTTTAGATACTCTCTCAAGAAATTCCTTGCGAGACTTAGCAATCGATCCAGTTCTATTCATATATTCATATTCTTCTTTTGTTCCAGAGCGAATACCGTATTGAATTAGCTCATGCCCTTCTTTGAAGTGATCAAGACTTCTTTTAATGATTGAAGCATGTGAATAATGATAGCCTAAGTAACCATCTCTTAGATCCGCATGGGCATCTAAATGTATGAGAACGAGATCATCAAAATCATTCAGATATTTTTTAATCGGAGCATATGAGATGGAATGCTCACCACCTAGAGTCATAAGTTTGATATCATGTTCTTCAAAGTTAATTTGACTAAAGTTATCCTCGAAACATTTCGTGGCCTCTTGCCAACTGGCCTCAGTTTGATCTTTTACTGGCAAATTTCCAAGATCATAGAAAGTATAATCTTCAGTTGTTAAGTCAAGATATGGTGAATATGTTTCTATACCATCTGAGACTTCTCTTAGGGCATCAGGCCCAAGGCGAGTTCCCTTTCGAAAACAAGCGGTACCATCAAAGCCAAAACCGATGAGAGAAACAGATGACTCTCTAAGTTCATCAGTAGCAATTGACATATCATATGGAGTTTCAGGCGCGATTGGCCCTTTTAGTTTTAACATTGCACTTCTCCAAAAAGTCTAATCTAACTTTTCTTTATTCCTATTAGCGGCAAACTCTCGACGAGTCATGGGTGCATGAAAGAGAGCGAAATCGATTGATTCACGAAACATCTTCCAATATTTCTTATGGTTACGATTATCACTTGAAGGCAGCTCAAGTGTATAAGTTGGTATCTTCCTTTCATTCCCAGCATAGTTGCCTAGGCTTCCAGGAAAGAAGGGATAATTTTTAACACGATAGCCATTTGCTTTCTCACTCATAACATTTAATAACTCTTCTGCTTTTAGGGCCAGGCCATCTTCATCATGAACATGATTACTTACAACTGGGCCATCATAGTCGAGAATCGTAAGAGGAGCATGTACAGTAATAATCTTATCTGGGTTATACCTAGCAATGATATTTACTTGAAAGATCGTTTCTTGTTCTGAATTTGCACGAACTCCAGGATAGCGTCTCTTCGCTGCTCGGTAGCGTGTCTTCCAAAGCTTTAAAGCTTTCTTATCCCAATCTTTCGTTGGGAAGTTGCGATTTGGATCGATTCCACGAGCATTCGTTCTCGTAGGTCTTCTTTTGAAAAAAGAATCTGGTGACACAATTGGTGCCACTGCTACTAAGTTATTTTTAAGTTTCTTCTGTCCTTCAACAGTAGCGACTTCATGATAGAGGTGATGTAAAATATCAAAGCAGAATTTAATTGGTGTAATCTCATCCCCATGTACGCCACAAAAAATGAGAGTCATATTCTTTGGCTCGATACGGTGTTCAACTTCATCACCAAAAACAGTCCACATTATTGGCTGACCTAGGTGGCTATTTCTTACGTGAATCCACTTATAAGAATCACAATGAGATTTACCCCAACCATACTTACGAAATTTCTCATCTATCTTATTACAATAGTCTGAAACGGCCTTCGTATTTTCAACTTTAACAAATTCATTCTTATGAGAGTGATCTGTAAATTTTGAATCATCTAAAATATCTTTGCTCTTATCAGTCTTCTTAGACTTTGGGGGCCCGACTTTCTTTCGCGCAACTTTTAACTCCTCTTTCTTCTCATTAGAAATTTCAAGCATCTCAACACCTGAGCAGCTAATAAGTGTTAAAGTTAAGGAAAGAAAAAGAGAGATTTTACTTACTAAATTCATAATCACCAAAAGGGCATATTGTTAAAGTGTTATAATATCATATAATTAACAAATATTATCAATATTTTATCGAGTCAAAAGACTACTTATGCACAAGGCCATCAACTTCCTCATTATCACCACAAACCCCAATGTCTATGCTGCTAAGCAGTTAGAAAATCATATTGAGAAAGAAGGTCATCTAATTAACATTTGTTCACCTAAAAGTCTTGAAATAGATACACTAAAAAGTGCTGATATTATCATCAATCGAAACACTGGCTTAAATTATTCAGATAAGGATTTAGAACTTATTGAAGAAGTACTTAGGCCAGATAAACAGCTTTTAACTAACTCTCCTAATTGCTCTAGGATCTTAAGGGATAAATTACGACAGGCCGAATATTTAAGAAGTCTTATCCCTAATGAAAACCTAATTACTACCTATAGCTTGTTAGAATATCAAAAAGCACTTATCGACTCTCCAGAACAAAGAAAGTGGATTATAAAAACACGAAGAGGACAAAAGGCCAAAGGGATACATTCAAGCGTCGATCTTGAAAAAGATGCCAAAGACCTTATGGCCAAAGGTGATCATAATTATATTATTCAGCCCTACTTCCCTCTATCGAGAGAAATTCGTGTCCTAATTCTTAAAAGCCTAGATTCGAAACATTCTAAATTAATATATCTTGAAAAAAGACCATTAGATAAGAAGTCTCCATTTTATATTCTAAATTTTGAAAACTCCTCGCCAAGTTTAATCAAAGACAATCAAGTCCCTAAGGTTATTAAGGAATTGGTAGGTATTATCATAAATTCACAACTTGATTTTCACTTTATCACCATCGACTTCTTAGAAGATGAGAACGCTATGATAAAGCTTCTTGAAATCAATAGTTCTCCTGGCCTTGAAGGGGTATCAAATCTGCTACAAAAGCAGTCAAATTCCACCAATATTATTGAAACTTATCTTCAATACCTGAAATCAGATTTCAATAGACTTGTATAACGTACTGAAATCATATTAGGCAACTCTAAAAAATATATCGCAACTCAACTTTTTGTTTGATTATTAAAACTTTTGTCGATAAGATAGAAGCAGGAGACAGTTTATATGTATATTTGTATATGTAACGCCATTACACAAGATATGCTAGACAATGCGATAAAGCAGGGTCAGAGCGAAAAAGAAGTCATGAATAAGTTAGGGATTGGTAATTCATGCGGTGTTTGTGTACTTGAAAAAGTAAGCTCAGGTCTTGCGGCCAAAAAGAAAGCTGAAGCAAGTCAACAGACGGCAAAGAAAAACTTAACTCAATCAAAAAAATAATTTCTTGAAACACATTCACTTCTTCTATAGCATTAATCCATACAATTATTAATTTAATGAAAGGGTTTAATCATGAAAGGTGATCAAGACGTCATAAAAGCACTAAATGGTGTTCTTACAAAAGAGCTTACAGCAATTAATCAATACTTCCTTCACGCACGCATGCTTGAGGACTGGGGACTCGATAAAATCGGTCATCTAGAATACAAAGCAAGTATCGATGAGATGAAATTTGCTGATGAAGTAATTAAAAGAATTCTCTTCCTTGAGGGTTTACCTAATCTGCAAAAGCTAGAAAGAATCAGAATAGGTCAAAATGTTGAAGAGATTATCAAGTCAGACCTTGAAACTGAGGCAGAAACAATTCCATTATTAAAAGAAGCAATCGAGCTTTGTGAAAAGAAGCAAGACTATGTTTCACGTGATCTTCTATCGAAGATTCTTGACTCTGAAGAAGAGCATATTGATTGGCTAGAAACGCAACAAGAACTTATCAAAAAAGTTGGTGTTGAGAACTACATGCAATCTCAAATCGAAATGAAATCATCTGGCCACTAAGGCCGCATAATATAAAGCAGACTCTTAGGAGTCTGCTTTTGCTTCACTAGGCTTAGGTAACTTCGCCACCATTATAATAGGAATAATTAAAAATACACTTCCAATAAAATAAGGTGCTGCAGAGTTGTATCTCCAATAAATAAGAGATGCAATAATAGGCCCAAAGACACGGGCAAGAGCACCTAGAGATCTAAATACACCAATAACATGACCTTGATGATTTGATGGTGAGTACATTGAAACAAGAGAAGTTAAACAAGGTACAACTAATGATGATCCAATTGCTAAGAAAAAAAGACCTGCATAAACTAGCCAACTTGAAGAGGCCAATCCAATTAGAACAAGTCCAGGGATAATTGCAATAAGACCTTGAAGGGCCATCTTCCTCTCACCTACCTGATGAGCTTTTCTTCTAACATATCCTCCTTGAACCATTGCGAGAATAAATCCAATAAAGATAAACATATAAGCATTATCCATTGATGAATAATTTAGTCTCTCAGCAGCTAAGAATGTTAGAGTGAACTCCATTCCTGAAAATGCTAATAGGAATAAGAAGTATCCAAAGTTTGTTAAATTAACTCCTTCATATGGAAGAGGCTTAAATAACTTTAAAGGATTAGCACTTCTTTCAGTCTCATGCTTACCTCTTTTTTCCTCAGGTAATGTCTCATCAAATTTATTAAATAAATTAACAAGATTAAATAATGAAAGTAGTCCAGCAACAATGGCTGCCATAGAGAAAGGATTTATTCCAATAGACTCTAGTGCTGGATACATTTTTGTTAAATCAAAAAGAGATAAGATACCACCCATTGCAGGGCCAATAATAAATCCAAGTGCAAAGGCAATACCAATGATGGCCATTCCTTTTGAGCGATTCTTTCTAGTTGTCACATCAGCAACAACTGCTGTCGCTGTTGAAATATTTCCTCCCATAATTCCACCGATAAAACGCGCAAGAATGAGAATAGTAAAGTTGCCAGCAACGGCCCAGAGAACATAACTTACAAAGAGTCCAAATACAGAGATAAGTAGAACTGGTCTTCGCCCAATTCGATCGGAAATAGTTCCCCAAATTGGTGCAGCAACAAATTGCAATAAAGAATATAAGGCACCAAGGGCACCACCAAAGAGAACGATAGCAGAAAACTCTCCTGCTCCTCCTACATTTGTGAGTGTATCAATTGAGCCAAAGATTGCTTTTAAAAAGAAGTTATCAGCGTCAACCGTTAAGTAGTATTTGGCCAAGGCCGGAAATAATGGAAAGATAATTGAGAAACCAACGAGGTCTAAGAATAATGTTAAGAACACAATTTTTAGAGACTTCTTAGCATTGTCACTTAAGGGCTCTGATTCCATATTAACTTTTGGCATATCCATATACTTTTCCTCTTCAACTTCATATTCTAATTGTGCAACCTCATTAGGTTTGTCACAAAGTGTTTCTACATAATTGGCAAAACCTTCAGACCACTTCTGATCATCATTTAAACAAGGGATTGCATGTATTGTTGTTCCAAACTCTTCAACTTCTTCTTGTAACTCAGTACCAATTTCATCAACTGTTTCTAAACAATCTGCAACAAATGCAGGACAATAAACAGCGATATTCTTCTTTCCACTTTTAGCAAGCTCACAAACATAATCATCAGTATAAGGAGTTAACCACTCTTCACTTCCAAATCTTGATTGAAAAGTAAAATGTATGCGATGACTATCAATTTCTGAAACGCGATCTTTAATCAACTCAAAAGTTTCAAAGCAATGTTGATAGTATGGATCTTTTTTATAAATCACTCTCCTCTTTGGGATACCATGAAATGAGATAACTAAATCATCGATCTGTTCACTTTTTAACTTTTCATTAATTAGTCTTGCAGAGTTATCAATAAAAGCTTGGAGACGATGGAAATTAGTAATGACCTCAAAGTTAGGAATCCTAACCTTTGTCCCTAATAGCTTACCTAGAAAGTCTATCCCACTAGCAATTGTTGATTCTGAATACTGTGGAAACATAGGTATAACGATGAGCTTTTGAGCTGGATCCCTTCTCTCATCTAATTCTTTTTCCCACTTCGCATAGACATCAGCAACTCTAGGCTCACAAAGTAGAAAAGCGTGTTCAACTTCAATATGCTCAGGCGTTAACTCATTTACCTTATGAGTAAACTCCCGTGTGATACGAGTAAGAGGAAATTCATTGCCTTCCCAAATCCTGCTATATAAAGCAGCTGAGCGCTTAGGCCGAAATGGTATGACAAAGAGATTTAAAATAATCTTCCATAGAGTTGGATTAATATCAACAACTCTTGGGTCCCCTAAAAACTCTTTTAAATATGATCGTACATCGGAAACTTTTGGACTCTTTGGAGAGCCTAGTTGAACGAGAACGACTTTAATGACTTTCTTTGCATTTTTTTTAGATGCTGGAAAAGTTAATTGCTCATGACGCATTGTCATTGGTCCTTGATAGTGTTAAATTAGATGACTATAACCTATCAAAATAATTCAAGAGAGTCGATAAATGAGTGCATCGAAGAAATCTATCAAAAAGAAAGCAACAAAGAAAAAAACAGCGACAAAGAAGACGACTAAGAAAGCGCCAAAGAAAGGTCGTAACGTAGAAGAGCTAACAGCATTTGCCCTTGGTAGCGCAAATACACAATATCCAGATACATATGCTCCAGAAGTATTAGAAGCATTTGATAACAAGAATCCAGGCAGTGATGCATGGACAACATTTGTTTGTACAGAGTTCACTTCTCTATGCCCAAAAACAGCACAACCAGATTTTGCAAGAATCTATATCAACTATATTGCAGACAAGAAAATGGTGGAATCTAAGTCACTAAAACTATATCTGTTCAGCTTCAGAAATCACGGAGATTTCCACGAAGATTGTGTGCAAAAAATTTGTGACGATTTAACAAAGCTCATGAAGCCAAAGTTCATTGAAGTTATTGGTGAATTCACACCTCGTGGTGGTATTTGTATCTATCCATATGCCTCAAATTCCAATAATAAGAAGATTTATAAGGAAATTCGAGCAAAAAGGTTTAGCGAATATGCCCCAGGTAAGTATACAATGGACTTATCTAAAATTTATTAATTTAGCATAAAAGAGGATTTTATGAGTCTTGGAATAACAGAAAGTTTAATCATCTTAGCTATTATCATCCTATTATTTGGTGGTAAGAAGCTTCCTGAACTTGGTAAATCACTAGGAAAAGCAATTACAGGCTTTAAATCAGGACTAAAAGAAGAGCAAAACGAAGAAACAAATACAGCAAAGAAAATAACAGAACAGAGTGAAAATAAGAAAGATGACACCAAGAATAGCTAAAAGCTATTCTTGGATCACTGAAATAACTTGTTTGAGAGTAAAAGGCTTTGGAAGAATTCCAGAAACACCCATACCCTTAATAGAATCATCATTTATTGTGCAATCACCTGTGGCCAAAATAAACGAAGGCATATCCTCTTTAAGAAAGCCTCTGGCCTGACTCGCAAGCTCCATTCCATTCACCTCAGGCATCTGATAATCTGAAATAATATGAGAATAATGATTACTTCCTAAAGCGTTTAATGCTTCTTTAGCACCAGCACAAGCGTCAACTTCATAGCCCTCAGAAATTAGTGCATCTTGAAGAAGCTCTAATATCTCAACCTGATCATCCACAAGTAAAATACGCTTTGAATTCATAATTCTTTCCACACATCCTCCTAGGATTGGAAATTTGTTTATTGGTAGATGCTCAATTTTGAGCAAAAAAAAACCTATCTTTCGATAGGCTTTTTTAAAACATAAAAATTATTGATTCAAGTAAATTATTCTATAATTTCTAAAACAGATCTTTTTTTCAATTTTGTTGATGCAGCGTTAAGAATTGTTCTTAGTGCACGAGCTGTTTTACCTTGCTTACCGATAACTTTACCAAGGTCAGTCTTATCAACTTTTAATTCGATAACTGTTGTCTGCTCACCAACAATTTCATTTACTTCTACTTGCTCTGGCATATCAACTAGTGCGCGACTAACTGTGTCGATTAAATCTTTTAACTCACTCATCATGAACTCCTTCTACAAAAATGCCGTTATCGCTTAATTTAAGAAAAATCGAAATTCTTAGTTAAGAGTAATTTCGTTTTTCTTTAGAAGTGTTCTAACAGTGTCAGAAATTGTAGCACCTTTACCTAGTAGCTCAGAAATTCTCTCAGCTTTAACATCGATAAGGTTACCTTCTTTAAGTTGTGGATTGTATTGACCTAGTTTTTCACTAAATTTACCGTCTCTTGCATTTCTTGAGTCTGCAGCAACGATTGTGTAAATAGGCATGTGAGTTCTACCACCGCGTTGTAATCTAATTGTTAACATTAAGTACTCCTACATCTATAGTAACGCTATAATAATCAGTTTAAATATTTCTAAATAAATAATTGATTTTAAAAAGATAAGCAATATCTTTTTTCAAATTTTTAATTAGAACGGTAATGTATTAAAATATCTGTCATATGACAAGCAAAGAATCCCAGAGTGCAAAATTTATCGACCTCCACGGCCATCACAGCTCTTCTAAAAGCGAAGATAGAGACTTCTTATATATTTATTCCTACTCTCCCAAAATCAATGACTTACCTGAAGAGGGCCAATTCTTTTCCGCAGGTGTACACCCATGGGAGATTGAAGATGCAAGAATAAGCTTTGAAGGGGTAAAGAGATTATGTGGTGAAAGTAATTGTCTAATGGTTGGAGAAGCAGGACTTGATCGCTCAATCGTGGATGATAGTGACCTAGAACAACAAGAAGAAGTCTTTAAGTGGCATATTCAGCTAGCAAATGAGCTTAAAAAACCACTTATCATTCATAATGTGAAATGCCTGTCCGAAATTTTTCGCCTCCACAAGCAATACCCAAATCACTCGAATTGGGTCTTACACGACTTTAATGGAAGTCTTAGCGATATCCAAGAATGCCAAAAAAGAAGCATTGCCATGAGCCTTGGGCCACGCTTTTATGAATCTCAAACCGCAAGGATTGCTCATACAATTTCTGATCACAAAATTGATTTGAATCTTATTTTCTTTGAGACAGATGAGCGAGGTGATATTAATATCCAAACAATCTATGAAAAGTTTGCTCAAAAACAAGAAATAGAGATTGATGATTTAAAGGATAGAATTTGGCAAAACCTGAAGGCCCTTCTTGGCACAAATTTAACGAGTTAGTCCAATTTAAGGCCCTCCTGGCCCCAATGGTTGGACTCTCACATGTGGCCCTAAGAGATGCCCTACGTCCCTACTTTCCAGAGGATACACCAACACTTTGGACAACAGAGATGCTAAATTCGCGTCGAATTCCAGGCCAAAGGCTTGGGGAAACACCAGAGACCCTAAAGTCACAACAAGATATAAATCTCTATCCCCAAATTCTATGTAACGAAGAAAGATATATTCAAGATTCAATTCCAAAGCTAGAAGAATGGGGAGCAAAAGCAATTGATATAAATATGGGTTGCCCAGTAAAAAAGGCCTTAAAACATAATTATGGGGTCTCATTAATGGGTGATATAAAATATGCCTCCCAAGTTGTTTCTTGTGTAAAGAAATATGCCACTGTTCCAGTATCAGTGAAGCTAAGGGCCGGACTTCAATCAGATAAGGGCTTCTT
Source organism: Halobacteriovorax sp. (assembly GCF_048381875.1). Classification (NCBI taxonomy): domain Bacteria; kingdom Pseudomonadati; phylum Bdellovibrionota; class Bacteriovoracia; order Bacteriovoracales; family Halobacteriovoraceae; genus Halobacteriovorax; species Halobacteriovorax sp. The sequence continues at coordinate 535,296 of NZ_JBLXBP010000001.1, forward strand.
ACTTGAATTCTGCCATGCTCTTAAGGAAGGTGGAGCGGATTGGCTTATCCTCCACCCTCGCCTAGCAGAGCAAAAAAGAAAAGGAAGTGCAGATTGGTCACAAATTAGGCTTCTTCAAGAAAGTATCGATATACCAATTATTGGCAATGGCGATATTCAAGAAGCTCAAGATATCACTCGCATGCTTGAAGAAACTGGCTGCCAAGCCGCTATGCTTGGAAGGGCGTTAACAGCAAAACCTTGGATTATTACACAATATGCTTACGAAAGTGGACATCAGCTAAATAAATACCAAGAAGCAATAATAAATAAAGACCCAAGTGCCCACGCTGTCTTGTATGGAGAATTTGTGAAGTCCTATATTGAAGCTTGTTTTCGTTATTACGATTTTAAAGATGCTTTAAAGAGAATACGCTTCTTTCTAAAAGTGGGACACGTCTGGCTTAATTTTGGGCATAGCTTTTCAAAGAAGCTCTTTAAACTTGAGACGCTACAAGAGTACAAAGAAGCCATTGACCAATTCATGTCAAACTCTTCTCTTAAAATGTCAGCTCGAACAAATCTTAGATATTAATATTTAGTGATCGCAGTGATGACAGCGACAAAGCTTAATATTAAGCATATGGGCAGCAATCAATGCAAGTCCACCAATGATAGAAGCAACGATTTCAACTGGACCGATAGTATGAACATGGTGTGCATGTCCTGCGTGTTCTGCAAGTAGAAAGAGATGCTTAAAATGCCCAAATAAAATGGCCGCCATACCAAGAACACCGATAATAAGAGGTCTCTTATCCGAGTGAACCTTAAGATTCTTAACAAAAGCGTAGAGGCCAACAGGAACCACGATGAAGATAGAAAGACTGTGAATTAATGGATTTTCAAAGATACTTGCCACTGAAGGCGTAAACATCACCAATAAAGGGATTGCCATACAATGTAGGCAACATAGGACAGAAACGATAAGTCCCGCGCGATCCGCAGATTCGTTCAAATTTGTTACTTTTGTTTCTTCCATATCATTATCCATAATCGTCCAACTATTTATTATAAGTATATATAGAGAATTCTTAACTCCAAAGCAAGAAAATATTAAATTATTCAGGGTATTAAAGTGTTGAAAATACTTGCTAATGAGTTTACCGTATTAAGGTAATATTATTGATACCCATTCAAGAATGAATCGGTTGAGATTTTAACCAAGAAGATCGATAGCGAGGATAAAAATGAGCTTAGAAGATTTTTTAAAGAAGAAGAATAAACAGGCAAAACACGCCCTAACTTCTTCAAGTGATGAGATTCTAAAAAAGTGTAAGCATTTACTAGAGCGAATTCAAGATGAAGGTAGTGAGAAGTACGATGAACTCTATTACCACTTTCGTTTTCGTTACGACAAAGTAAATGTGCAAAAGCATAAACTTGAAAAATTCTATGAAGAATTAAAAGAAGAACTCGATCGTCTTGGTAAAGATCCAATGAAAGTCTTGGCCCAATATGAAGAGAAGATTGAAAAAGAGATTGCTTCTCTTGGCCATGGGGAAACATATCAAAATGTTAAAAAAGGGACTAAGAAGGCAATTAATCGCGTTAAGAAAGCGGCCAAAGATGTTTCTGATGAGATGGAAGAAACCGTTGAAGAGGTACGCAAAACAACGAAGAAAGTTGCAAGTGACTTAAAGAAAGCGGCCAAGAAGAAGGTTGTTAAAAAGGCGGCCAAAAAGACAGCTAAAAAGGCAGCAAAGAAAACTGCCAAGAAAAAGGTAGCCAAAAAGACTGCAAAGAAAACTGCGAAGAAAACTGCGAAGAAAAAGGTTGCCAAGAAGACAGCGAAAAAGAAAGTAGCAAAGAAAACTGCTAAGAAAACTGCCAAGAAAACTGCTAAGAAAACTGCCAAGAAAACTGCCAAGAAAGCTGCCAAAAAAACAGCAAAGAAGAAAGTGGCCAAGAAAGCTACTAAGAAAAAATCAAAATAAATACTAATACTAGGCCCTGAAATTCAGGGCCTTTCTATAAGAGTGCGTGAGCAATTGAAAAATAAATAATGATCCCCGTGACGTCACAAATCGTTGCAACAAAGGGAGTTGAAGCTGTAGCAGGGTCAAAGCGTAACTTTTTTAAGAGAAATGGCAGCATTGAGCCAACAAGTGTCCCCCACATTACGATACAAATAATACTACATCCAACAATTAAAGATATCTGAGCAAAGTTCACACCGTATGCTTCATTAGCATGAGGCCAAAAGTAAATTCTCATGAATCCAAAGATTCCAAGAATAAATCCCATAAAAAGACCTGAGCCTAATTCGCGAAAGAAGACGCGAAGAGAGTCACTATTTTTAACTTCACCTAGGGCAAGCGCACGAATAACGAGAGTCGAAGCTTGAGCACCTGAATTCCCACCAGATGAGATAATAAGAGGAATAAAAGTCACTAATGCTACTGTGTGAGCAATGGCCGCTTCAAAATGAGTCATGGCCGTCGCAGTTAACATTTGTCCGATAAAGAGTATAACAAGCCAACCGAGACGCTTTTTTGTCATCTCAAAGAAGCCTACTTCAAGATAAGGAGCATCAAGAGATTCGACGGCCGCAATTTTTTGCATATCTTCCGTGGTCTCTTCTTCAACGGCCTTGATAATATCATCAATTGTAATGATACCTTTCATTCTGAACTCATCATCAATAACCGGAAGAACAACTTGTTCAAAACGACTGAAGACGCGTCCAATTTCTTCCTGGTCCATATTATCAGGAATAGCAATGAGGTCATCTCCACTAGTCATCAGATCTGATACCTTTTGACCATCTCGTGCACCAAAGAGTTCACGAAGGGAAACAACACCTAGAAGCTTTTGAGTGGCATCGATTACATAAGTATAATAAATTGTTTCAACATTACTTAAAGTTTGAGTTCGAATATAGCGAATGGCCTCTTCAACATACATATTGGCGCGAAGTCGAATATAATTCGAATTCATTAAACCACCGGCCACATCTTCTGCGTAGGCCATAAGGGCCATGACTTCGATACGAGCGTGTTTTGCTAATAAGCTTAATGTTTCTTCAACTTGTTCAGGTTCAAGAAGCTGGAGAATATCTGCAAGATCATCATAGGCCAGGTCATTGGCCCATCTTCTTTTCAGGTCACGATCAAATTGTTCAAATAAGTCAGCTTGGTAATTCGAATCTAGTGAATCAAAGAAGTCACTTGCCTCTTCTTCTGACAAACTATTAAAAATCTCAAGACGCTGCGACTCCGAAAGAGACGGCCAGTCTTTTAAGGCAATACCAATTTTAGTAAATTGCATTGTCTTTTCAATTTCAGAATGAAATTCGTTTGTCATTATAATTACTCCAACATCTTACTTGTCGACATCGAATAATAAAACTTAAATAAAATTAGATAGTTATATTACTCAAGTTCCTACTTAAACTTTAAAGGAACTTTGATATAAGGGCCACCATCAGCTTCAGTAAATATAAACTCTCCGCCATTCATATTATATTGGATACTAGGTATAATTAATCTTGGCTCATTAAGCTGTGCATCTCGATTAGTACGAAACTCTAAGAACTCTTCCTTAGAAGTCGAGCTTTTACATTGGATATTGCTACGCTTTTGCTCACCTACTGTTGTTTTATATTTTATCTCACGCCCACCAGGTCCATAGTCATGGCCAACATAAATCTCACATTCATCATCAAGTGCGTAAATCTTTTGAATTGAATTGTATAGCTTATCTGCACTTCCCTTTGGAAAGTCACAACGTCCGGTACCCATATCAGGCATAAATATCGCATCACCTACAAAAAGGGCCTTCTCATTTACATAAAGACTCATACACGCAGGTGTATGGCCTGGAGTCTCAATAATTTTCACATTAATATCGCTACAAACATCAAAACACTCACCTTCTTGTGTAAGAATATCAAATTGCGAACCATCCTCTTTAACATTTGATGAAAAGACAGCATTAAATACACCCTGAACCAACTTAATATTCTTATGAATAACAACTTGCGCAGTGGGATAAAGCGATTTTAGTTTAGATGCTCCCGACAAATGATCGGCGTGAACATGAGTTTCAAAGATATACTTTAAACTCAATTCATTTTCTTTTAGAAATAAATCTATTTGATGGATATCTTCACTTGAAACACTACCACTTGCGTAATCGAAGTTCAGAACGGGGTCAACAACAATGGCCGTTTTTGAGACCGATGAATAAATGATATATGTCATTGTATTAGTGACCTTATCAAAGATAGAATGAACCAACATTTAGAACTCCTTTTCTCATTAACAACTTGTTGCACCACGCAGTAAAAAAACTACTAAAAATTCGCTTAAGTTTTGGTGATTTAAGGATTATAATCCAAATCAAATAACATTTAAAACTTTATTAAATCAGACAAAGGAAATGGATCAATGTCAGCATTACGCTTTTATTTGACGAACTCCATTGCTAAGAAACAGGTAATGGGAGTGACGGGACTACTTCTATGTGGATTCCTTTTTTCACACATGTTAGGAAACTTTTTATTAATCGCAGGTAAGGATGCATTCAATCAGTATGCATACACCCTTACTTCCAACCCGCTAATTTACTTAGCAGAAGCAGTTCTTTTAGTGATCTTCTTATCTCACATCTTTATGGCGCTTAAGCTTACGATTGAGAATAAGGCAGCTCGCCCAGTTAAGTACTACATGAAGCAACCGACAGGAAGAGGTTCGACATTTGCATCATCAACTATGCCTTACACAGGTATGTTGATTCTTTTCTTCCTTGTTATGCACTTAATTAACTTTAAGTACGGTGATGTTTACATGACAACACTTAACGGAATGGAAGTTCGTGATCTATACAAAACTGTTATTGATTATTTTGCTTCACCACTGAATGTTGGAATCTATGTACTATTTATGATTACAATTGGAATTCACGTATCTCACGGATTCTGGTCAGCATTTCAATCAATTGGCTTTAACCACCCTAAGTATATGCCAGCAATTCAATTCATTTCTAAGCTTTATGCTGTGATCTTAACTGTTGGTTACTCGACTATCGCTATTTGGTGTCACGTTAAGGGAGGAATGTAATGACAAATATTAAGAAGATGGATGGAAAAGTTCCTGCGGGAAATGACATCACAAAAGTTTGGACTGATCATAAATTCAAAATGAAACTTGTTAACCCTGCCAACAGACGTAAGTTTGATATTATCGTTGTTGGTTCAGGTCTTGCTGGTGCATCTGCTGCAGCAACTCTTGGTGAGCAAGGATATAATGTTAAGTGTTTCTGCCTACAAGATTCTGCAAGACGTGCTCACTCGATTGCAGCTCAAGGTGGTGTTAACGCAGCTAAAAGTTATCCAAATGATGGTGACTCGATTTGGCGACTATTCTATGACACTGTAAAAGGTGGAGATTATAGAGCACGTGAAGCTAACGTTTATCGTCTTGCTGAAGTTTCAAATAATATTATCGACCAATGTGCAGCACAAGGTGTTCCTTTTGCTCGTGAATACGGTGGGACACTTTCTAACCGTTCATTCGGTGGTGCTCAAGTATCACGTACGTTCTATGCTCGTGGACAAACTGGTCAACAGCTTCTTCTAGGTGCTTACTCTTCTCTAATGAAAGAAGTAGGACGTGGAAAAGTAGAAATGCTTACTCGTCGTGAGATGGTTGAGCTAGTAGTTGTTGAAGGTAAGGCCCGTGGTATTATCACAAGAAATGTAATCACTGGTGAATTCGAAAAGCACGCAGCTGATGCAGTTCTAATGTGTACTGGTGGATACGGAAACGTTTACTACCTATCAACAAATGCTATGACTTCAAATGGTTCAGCAGCATGGAAAGCCTATAAGAAAGGTGCAATGTTTGCTAACCCATGTTTCACTCAAATTCACCCAACTTGTATTCCAAGACACGGTGAAAACCAGTCGAAACTAACACTTATGTCAGAGTCTCTAAGAAACGACGGACGTGTTTGGGTTCCAAAGAAAGCTGGTGACTATAGAGCTCCAAATGATATTCCAGAAGAAGAAAGAGATTACTACCTAGAAAGAAAGTATCCATCTTTTGGTAACCTTGTTCCTCGTGACGTTGCTTCAAGAAATGCAAAAGAACAAATCGATCAAGGAAAATCTGTACGTGAAGGTGAAGAAGCTGTTTATCTAGACTTTGCATCTGCAATCGAGCGCGATGGTGAAGATGCAATTAGAGAGCGCTACGGTAACCTCTTTGATATGTATGAAAGAATTACTGATGAAAACCCATATAAAGTTCCAATGAGAATTTATCCTGCTGTTCACTACACAATGGGTGGTTTATGGGTTGATTACAACCTTCAAACAACAGTTCCAGGACTATTTGCTCTTGGTGAAGCAAACTTCTCTGACCACGGTGCAAACCGTCTAGGTGCTTCTGCACTTATGCAAGGTCTTGCAGATGGTTACTTCGTTGCTCCATACACAGTTCCAAACTACCTAGCTAGAGAAGGACTAATGGGTAAAAAAGTTGGTACAGATCATCCTGAATTCGACAAAGCACTTACTGATTCAAAAGAAAGATTCACAAAGCTTCTTTCAATCAATGGATCAAGATCTGTTGAGTCAATTCACAAAGAGCTTGGACGTATTATGTGGAACCACGTTGGTATGGCCAGAAATGAAAAGACTCTTAAAGAAGGTATTGAGAAAATCAAAAAACTTCGTGAAGTATTCTGGAAAGACGTTAAAGTTACAGGTACTCCAGATGGAATCAATATTGAGCTTGAAAAAGCAAATAGACTTGCCGACTTCTTAGAACTTGGTGAACTGATGGCACGTGATGCACTAGAGAGACCAGAGTCATGTGGTGGACACTTTAGAGAGGAATCTCAAACTGAAGAAAGTGAAGCCTTACGTGATGATGAAAACTACTGTCATGGTGCTGTTTGGGAATTCACTGGTCAAGATAGCGACCCAATTAGAAACGTTGAAGAATTAGACTTCCCTAACGTTCCACTAACGCAAAGAAGTTATAAGTAAGAGGTATTAATATGAGTAGTAATAATAATATGACTTTACATTTAAAGATCTGGCGTCAAAAAAACCGTGAAGACAAAGGTCAAATGGCGGATTACACACTAGAGAATGTATCTCCAGATGCTTCTTTTCTAGAAATGCTAGATCAACTTAACGAAGAACTTATCCCACAAGGAATTGAGCCGGTAGCTTTCGACCACGACTGTCGTGAAGGTATCTGTGGTATGTGTTCACTAATGATTAACGGTCAGGCCCACGGACCAGAAGCTGAAACAACAACTTGTCAGCTTCACATGAGAAAGTTCTCTGACGGTGATACGATTGTAATCGAGCCATTTAGAGCAAGAGCTTTCCCAGTAGAAAAAGACCTTATGGTTGATAGAAGTGCATTTGATGAAATCATCGCTGCTGGTGGATTTATCTCAGTAAATACTGGTAACGCTCAAGATGCAAATGCTATCCTAGTTCCTAAAGAAAACGCTGACCTTGCAATGGATGCAGCTGCTTGTATCGGTTGTGGTGCATGTGTTGCTTCTTGTAAGAATGCTTCTGCAATGCTTTTCGTTTCAGCAAAAGTTTCGCAAATGGCACTTCTTCCACAAGGACAAGCTGAAGCTTCTCAACGTGTTCAAAACATGGTTAAGAAGATGGATGATCTTGGATTTGGTAACTGTACTAACGAAGCAGAATGTGAAGCATCATGTCCAAAAGGAATTGAAATCACAAATATCGCTCGTATGAACAGAGAGCTTCTAAAAGCTGCAGTTGTTTCTCAAACGACACCAAAAGTATAATTTAGCTTAACAGTTAAAAGATAATTAAGAGGCCTACGAAAGTAGGCCTTTTTTTGTTAATTTCTAGTAAACTTTTATTGATTTCATTGGGACTTAAGAAAAGTTCTTCTAAAATGTAGAAAACAAAAAAAAGGAGTTTTGATGAAGTTACTTATAGCAATATTACTCACATCCCTAACTTTCGCCCTTTCTCCAGGAGAGAAAGCTCCTGAATTTATTTTAATGAATCAAAAAGGAGAGCTCGTCTCGCTTGAGAACTTAAAAGGCCGAAGAATTGTCCTTGAATGGTATAACGAAGGTTGTCCATTTGTTCGTAAACATTATGATTCAAAGAATATGCAAGAGACTCAAACGTTTGCATTGAGACATGGCTACACATGGCTGACAATTAATTCTTCAAATGTAGGAAAACAAGGATATATAGAGGATTCTGAAGCGGCAAAGAAGCGCTTAAATGCAGAGGGATCTAGAGCGCAACACTTTCTACTTGATACGAAAGGAGTCACTGGTCGACTCTATAATGCGAAAACGACACCAGAGATTTTCATTATCAATGAGCAGGGAAGAATCGACTATATGGGTGCGATTGACAGTATCCCATCGGCCGATAAAAGCGATATTCAAAAAGCCGAAAACTATGTTAAAACAGCTATAAAAGAGATTGCTAAGGGAGAGAAGGTCTCAACGGCAAAAACTAAACCATATGGATGTAGCGTTAAATACTAATGTTTATTTATAATGAAAATACTCAATTATTTATAAAGAAAGTTCGTCTCAAGGCCCGTGATATTTTTGCGGGCATGGGACTTGAGCTAAAAAGAAGTCGCCTGCATTATAAGGGTGTAATGTATCCCCTATCTTTTGTGGTTAATGAATCAGATAAAGTCTTGGGCTTCTACGATCCACTTATTTACCAAATTGGAATTAATAAGTGCTTTATGACCATGAATGATGAAGAGCTCTTAGAAAATGTTCTAAAGCACGAAATTGCTCACTTTATGGTACACGTAACGTGCGGCATAAGTGAACAAGCACATGGCGTTGAATTTCGAAATATCTTTAAAAGATATGCGTGGAATCAGGACTTTTCAAAATCACAGATTAATCTAGCTGCTTACACAAAGACTAGTAACCAAGTTACTCAAAAAATTCAAAAGCTACTTGAACTTGCTAAATCTGATAACGAATTTGAGGCCAAGCTTGCAGCAAGAAAGGCCAATGATCTTATTGCAAAACACAATCTAGAAAAAGTAAGACTTACTAACTTCACTCGCAATGAGATCGATATGCGTGAGCTTGAAGACACCTATGTCAAAAGAGTCGCCTCATTTAAAAGACGAAACCTCTTACATGATTGTCTCTATGATATTCTAAAAGAGTTTTCAGTTGCACCAGTATTTAGCAGTGGCCGTGGTGGCGGCTACCTTGAAGTGATCGGCGCAAAGGAAAATGTCGAAGCGGCCCATTATATTTATGACTACACAACACAGGCCATGAACGGACTTTGGCTTCAAGCTAAGAAGTCATCTAAGCTTAAAGGTGTTCGAGCAAAGAATACGTACTTTAAAAGCTTCACAAAGTCCTTTCTACAAGAATTAAAGAAATCTCAACAACAACATATTAGCTCTCGTGAGCTTATCCACTTAAATGGCCTAACTTCGGCCCATCGCAATCGTGTCTATCCCCGCGTTAGCTCTCAGTCGAGCCAATCTTCGAGCTTTGATCCAAAGGCCTGGAGCCTAGGTAATAAAGCGGGAAAGTCATTTAAAATTGGCAAAGGCATTAATGGCAAAGCCTCCACAAAATTAATAACTTACTGAATTCCGTAACAAAATTCGCTTTATTTTAAGATTATCTAAAACTTTTGAGCGGATTTCCGATATGTGTTAATGTGAAGTTTGGAGTGTAAATGGCAAAAATAGCAAATTCTAAAAAGATTATTAGAGGATTCATTACTCAATGTACGTTAGTATTTAAGTCCTACGACTACAATGTAGTTGAATCTAAGAATAAGCAGAACCTTTGGCATTTTAGCGTAACTAAAGACGATAAAAAGTATGTCGTCTACTGCACAAACTCACTTGAAAAAGTTCAGGGTATTATTAAAATTGCTCTCAAGAAACTTCCAGAAGGCACTCGCCTAGTGGTCATCTGTAATGATTTTACCGATGAGGATCGTTCAAAGGCAGAGGCCAGTCAGTATACAATCACTTCTCTAGGTACGATTAAGCAATACGGTGTTGAAATGCTCGATGCTAAGCAGAGAGCTCAAAGACAAGCCTCTTAAAAGGCCTTTAGACACTTTTCTTATCTGCGCCAAAAATCCACTTATGCTGTTGTCCAATAACTCGGAAAGGACCACCTTCGATTTGATTCCATTCTTGAATATCGATAAATCGCTGCATAGGAAATTCTTCACTTGGCTCATAACAAGGAGTCAAAACCCAAGGAAATTCAATATTACCAAGCTTTGATTCAAGTTCGCGATAAGCGCTTAATGTGTATTCAAAATCCTTTCGATCAGCAATCACGGCCTTCACTTGAAAGCGATTAGGATATTGCTGTGCCATCTTTTCGATAAGTGACAGACGTGTTCTAACTCCTGTTGAAGGAGTTTTTAGGTCATAAGAGATATAGTCAAGAAGATCAAAAACCTCGTCAACAACTCGAGTTCCAGCGGCCTCAAGATTAATTTTAAAACCTCTCGATTTTAAAAACTTTGTAAGCTCCACAACGCTTGGAACGTGTTTAGGATGAAGAGGATCACCACCAGTAATAGAAATCCAATTAATTTTACCTTGATAACTCTCTTCAAGAATTCTTTCAAAGATTGTATTAAGAGAAGTGCTCTCAATATCAAAACTCCAGGTGTCCATTGAGTCGCAATTAACACAACCGATATTACATCCTTGAAAACGCACAAAGACTTGTGAGCGTCCGACAAAGACTCCCTCACCTTCTGTCGCGCGATAAATATCGTTAATTAAAAATTCCATGAAACCTTCTAAACACCAATGTTTAAGCCTATTTATATAGCATAAGCCTTTAAAATGTCATAGAATTATGTAAAATCAAGTAAAAGCTACACGAAATAACTTAAGGCAATGATTATGATTGATATAAATGAACAGTTTCAAGCTGTCATTAAGGACTTACAAAGTGGGAAAAGACCAAATTGCAGCTATTCCAAACAAGATATAAAAGTCTTTAAAGATGAATTTATTCGACTCAATGACAAGAGAGACTGGCAGGCCTTAATTCCCCTTCTGTGTATTCTCGATAATACGATAACACTCGATCACGAATTATATCCCCAAATAATCCATGCAATAAAAGAATGTGATGATAATGAGGTTCTTGTTCTAATATTAGGAGTTGCAAGAAAGCAGATTATTGATGAGCACCACAAGCGTGGAGAGAGACTTCCATTTGACTTCCTAGAGGTACTTGAAGGCCTTATCGGTCATAGTAACCCGGAAGTATTCGAATGGAATCTAAGGCTAATAGAAGGACTTGGCTCACAGTCTATCTTCTTTAAAGAGGCCATTTTAAAGGCAAAACCAGGCTTTTTTGCTCGATTTAACCAGCACAAGAAGGCGTGCACGGAAATAATTGAGCTTCTTGAGCGTCGCTGGGGCTAAGATGTTATAATAGCCCTATGAATAGAAAGTTTGATGCTAATGAAAATTTTGAATTGTTAAAGAATGAGCGCAATATTGCAGGACGGGCAATGTATGAAAAGCGCCCTTCTCAAGAAGTAAAAGTTCAAATCTATCCAGATAAGAGCGTCTCTCCAGCTAAATTTATTCCAAATCAAACTATGCCTGGAACATTTCGCGCCCACCCAACAACTATCGCCGCAATGCGAAGTGATCTCTTTGCAAATATGTATGACGAAGCATTTGAGGAATTAAGCGCAATAATCACTTGTTCAAGTTGTAAAACTCAGGTTGATCAGCAATTTTGGAAGTTTTGCCCCTACTGTGAAGCACCGTTTCCAAAAAATCACGGGTAAGTATCTGAAATCTCGTTTTAAAGTAAATCTTTGTAAGAAAAATACCTTTTACTAACACTTTCTAGACCAGTAAATTCTTTCTACAACACACGAACACAATATTTGTTGTAAATAGCTTTAATTTTGCCAAATCGAAATTTTACAGCTACAAGCAACTTGTTTCACTGGAAGAAACACGGCACAAGGGAGTCGAAATGAAAAGAGCAAACTCGTATCTATCGGACAAGCAAATAGCTGCACTAAAAGATGCACTACTTGCGGACAAAGAAAGAATTCTTAACAAAAACAGTGAGAAAGAGCAGTATTGCATGGACAAGAATGAACTACTTGATCCTCTAGATGAGGCAGTAGCAAATGTCCAAACTTCGCAGGAAATTCGTTTCAGAAATCGTGAGAACTTCTACGTAAAGAAAATCAATAAAGCACTTCAAAAAATTGAAAAAGGCGAATATGGCCTTTGTGATGAGTGTGATATTGAAATCGGTTACGATCGCCTTATGGCAAGAAATACAGCAGAACTTTGTATTGCATGTAAAGAAGAAGCTGAGCATGAAGAGAAATCAAATGTTTATCTAAAGCGTTCGAAATCTCTTGGAAAAACAATTGCTGAAATTGGAAAAAGATAAAGATACTAAAGGCCGCTTATGCGGCCTTTTTATTTTCTGAAATAACTAAGACTAAGTAATTCAAACTCATCTGCAATATGGTATTGGCCGGACGAGAAGCTCACAGAACGGGCAAAACCAGAAGACTCGACAGAAGTTTTAATCTTCTTAATCTCATCTCTTTCAACTGAAAAATCTAAGACATAAACTGAGCCAGATAAGTGTTGTGCTTTCTTAACAATATGCCCTTTGGCATTTAAATATTTTTGTAGATCCACAACAAGATCAGATTTAATCGAAACGATAAGACGATGTGGATTTATCCCTTCACAAGCACCTTTTCGTGAAGCGGCCAATGGCAACATATCCTCACCTTTATCAAAAACTAACTCTCCATCTTTACTGGCATTTGCACGAAGACAATACTCTACAGCATCGTAAGTCACACGAAATGCGATGGCCAAACGAGGGCCACAAATTCCATAAGTATGGATGGCATCAATCTGATCAGCTTTAAATCCTTTCTTATGAAAAAACTTAACCACGGGAGCTAAAATATCATCACGAGAGGTATTTAAACTTATTTGATCATTGAATGAAGCAATTTTTGTACGATAGTCACCTTCTTTATACCAGCAGGTATCATTTCCAACAGAAGTTAAAGGACCGGCCAATAGTGAGCTTGAAGTCACAATCATGATAAATAAGAATACTCGGGAGCTATCTAAAATTTTCTTCATACATATGAATCGGTATTTATGATGCAATATTTAGTGTAGACTTAAGTTATGAAAAATCAGGAAGAAAGTATTAAGTTAATTGAGAAAGTTACTCGGTCTTTTTATCAAAAGGCCATAAATGACGTTTTCATTGGTTATCACTTTCGTAAATTAACTTCAAACAACGGGCCGATCTCAAATATTGAAGACTTCAACGAGCATCTAAAATCAATAAATGCCTTTTGGCAGGCCCAATTACTTGGAATAAAATTACCTAAAGGGGCCCATCACCTCTTATCGGCCCACGAGTATTTAAAGATTCGAAAGGGAGAGCTAGGTCGATGGGTAATATTATTTAAACAAACCCTAGAGGAAAATCGATCTGAAGATCCAAAATTTATTAATATTTGGGAACATAAGATTGATACTTTTAAAGTAGGCTTTGAAAAGTATTTTTTTGGGGGATAGGCATGATTAAATATGAGAAGAATATTCAATATGTCACAATTGATAGCTATTCTAGAAATATATTCTTAATTTGCACCTTCTTCTTACTAGCATTAATCTTAACGCTTATCTTCAAAGACCCAAGGCCTGCAACAAAAGACATTATAATTTTTCTCATCCCAATTATTGCAACTGTTTCAATATTAAAAAAGCGTCATCTTGAGCTCAATAAACCTCGCAACACAGGAAGACTGGAAACACGCTCTCTTATAAGAAAGAAGTTTGAAAACTTTGGTCTAGACGAGATTGAAGAAATTGAACTTAATAGAGGGCGTGGCAGTGGGAATGCAGGCAATTACTTTATTACGATAAAATTGAATAACTCTAAGAGACTAAAAATTATGACAACTGATGCTTTTCAGTCAAATAAAGAGATTCATGAAATTTATGAAGAACTCAGAAATTGGGTTAAGAGCTAATTACAACTTTCGACAGTTTTAGGATTTTTGGCCTTATAAACTTTTTTAACAAAGTCCTCAAGAACAGGCTCACCTGTCACATCATCTAGAAGCCAATTACGAGCATGCCATTGACCAATCTTTGCGGCCGCACGACAAGCATCACGAGTTGTCATGTATTGAACAACGATCATCTCCACAAGTCGAACTTTAAAGCGCTTAGGAGAGCCCTTAAGACAACCTTCTTGAGGATAATCACTACACTCTAAATGACGATCCTTATCCTTTGCTGCAATACGAACTTCTTCAATTGTATTATCAAATTTATAGGCCATATCAAACATTTCTAAAGGAGTGTAAATATCCTTTTCTGAACAAGACGTAAAAAGTAGAGATAATGTAAATAGAAAGACAATGCTAATATGTTTAGACATATTAGCATTTTATCACTTAACCGCGACGGCCGCGAGATTTTTTTGACTTATTAGGTGTGTTTCGTCCAGATACAACAGGTTTCTTAGGCATACGTCCACGTCTAGCAGGTGCCTTCTTCTTAGAAGCTCCCTTATTCGCCTTACCCATTGTCGATTTAAGAAAGATTGGATCAATTTTGAGTGTATCCTGATTTTTAATGGCATCATTGATTTGACCAATGAGCTTTTGATCTTTCTTTGTAACAAAATTATATACACGTCCGCTTCTTCCAGCACGTCCAACTCGTCCTGAACGGTGAATATAGTAAACAGCTTCAAATGGAAGATCATAATTTAAAACCCATTGAAGTGTTTTAATATCGATTCCACGGGCGGCCATATCTGTTGTGATGAGAACACCACCAGTAGACTTAAAGTTTTTAAAGTTATCACTTCGCTCTCTTGCGCTGATATCACCGTGAGATAGGAAAAGCTTTTTTGCAAGCTTCTTCTCTTTCATATAATTATAAACTTCAACGGCCTTCTCTTTTTGATTCACAAAAATAATACCATTGCCTTTGGCCTCATTTTTCATAAAGACATCAAGCATGGCATTTTTCTCAGTATATTCCAGAGCGATATTATAAGTTTCAATAGTTTGAGATAGACCGTGAGCATCAGTTAAGCTGATTGTCTCAAATTCCATTCCAGAGAAGAAGTCTGCTTTTAATAGGTCAAAATCATCGGCCATGGTTGCAGAAACAAGGGCCGCTTGATAATCATTTGTTAAATGTCTTCTAATGGATTTTAGCTCACGCATAAATCCCATATCAAGAAGTTGATCTGCTTCATCGATAACGAGAAATTCAAGATTATCTAGACGAATTTCTTTTTTCTCAATCATAGACTTAATTCTTCCAGGGCCACCCACTAGGATATCAAAGTTCTGACTCTTTAGAGAACTTACTTTCTTTCCCTTCTCTCCACCAAGTGCCAGTCTAACTCGAAGCTTTGCATGGTGAGAGATCTTCTTACACTCATCGGCAACTTGAATTGCAAGCTCCTTAATAGGAAGAAGTATAATTGCACGTGGAGAACCAGGTTTTTGATCGTTCTTACTAAGATTTGCTTCACTTTCTTTAAGCATTTGAAAAAGTGGAAGAAGATAGCTTAGAGTTTTACCACTACCAGTTTTCGCCTGAATTTGAATATTTTTTCCATCTAGAAAAACAGGAATTGACTGAACTTGAACATCAGTTGGTGCTGCAAGTTTATTTTCTTTTAGAAAACCTGCAAATAGGTCCATATTAATTAAATCAATAAAATCTCGTGAGTCTTTTGCCATTATGTACTCTCCTAAAGTGACAATTCCGCTCGCGGCTCCCCGTAGCCTACACGGTAAAAATAAAAAGGGGGATCAAAGATCCCCCAATATGTAACACAATGGCAGTTGTATTAGAAGTGTAGTCTGAAATTTACAGAGTGAATTGTTGCAATTTCCACACCTTTTACCTCAGAAGTGATTGGTTGCTTAAGAGAATACATGAAATCCATGAATCCTAGCTTAAATCTTGGAGTCAGAGTCAGGTGTTCTGAATCAACCATCCCTCTAAGAGTTAAGGCAATTCTTTGCTTCCATACGTGAAGCATAACATCTGTACCAGCATAAACACCATCTGCGAAATCATATCCATCTCTCATATGGAAACCAACAAATGGACGAAGTTTTAAGTTTGAAAGATCAAAACTATAGTCAGTGTGCATACGGTAACCAACTTCTGGCTCATAAATTGGAAGATATCCTTCATCACTTTCAATAATTGTTGCAAGTGCAATATCTTGAATCTTAAACATTGTTCTAAAGTTTGTTAGCCAATTGAAACCATAAGTAATATCGGCCATTGCATAAAGAGTCATATTCTGATCAAGGTTTTCAGTGTCGATAGCATCACCATCTCCAGCAATTGCATCCTGATCAAGAACACGTCTTACGTCAGCTCTATATAGGCCATATAGAGAAAATCCACCAAAGTGGTTCTCATTCTTATAATCAAAGTTTAATCCAGCTGTAACATCAGCTTTTACATAAGCATCGATAATAGCTGCAGTTTGTCCAGATCCAGCAAATGGAATAGCTGTACCACCTAGTGCTTCTGTTAACTCTGTTTCAAATTGAGTTCTCTCAGATCCACTTAGTCCTAATGCCGTTGCTAAATCAGAAACAGTAGTAGTAGTCCCAGCTAGAACATCATTAACAATATCTTGTGTTAACTTATCTTCTAGAATTGTCTTTGCAGAAGCGTCTGCTGGAATGGCCGCAATTAGAGTATCTTTTTCAATATCTTCTTCTCCAATTCCAATAAGAGAGCCAACATTAACCCCTAGTCTTACACTTGGGCTAATTGTTCCTTTAAAAGCATTAAATGAAGGAAGAGGAACTCCGACTTCAACATTTACTCTTAAGTTTTGTTCTGTATCAGCATATTCGCTAAGAACTTCAGCGGCAGCAGTTGAATCTTCAGCATCTGATACATCTGAAGCAAGCTCCATAATATCAGTATTAGAGTAGACTGACATATCAATTAGAAAGTCATGTCCTGGCTCTCTTAAGAATTCTTGAGTTTGAAACTTGTCTTCCATTAGACGGAAGCGATCAAGCACATTGTAATCAGCATCTGCTGCGTAAGCTACCTGTCCCACCATAAGAGTCGCTAAAGCGGCCTTTGTTAGGATTGATTTTTTCTTCATTTTAAACATCAACGTCCCCTAGTTGTTATAATTATTCGAGTCTTTCGAACTTAATAAAGCATGAAATTTTTGTTAACTGATTTTACCATGAGCATGAGAGAAAAAATTAGTAGGAAAATTTATATATTCACCTTAAAATAGTAATTAAATTAATAGATTACGTAAGAAAAGGTTGAGTATGCAGGTTGGTTTTACCCACAGCAATCAGGGGGACTCACAGGAAGTTAGTGTCTCTAATCATGAATTTTATTTTAAAGAAGAAAATAATGAACTCATTATCTCTGAAAACGGAGGAAGTATCCGTGCTCAAATTGATGATGATTGCCTAATCTTAAAAGTCATACAAAAAATCCCACATGCCATTTTAGAAGAAGCAAGCCTCCAAGAGGGTTCTACTTACTTCATGGAAATCGGAGAAAAACTTTCATACAAAGACAGCACGTATGAATTAAAAACTCTTGATACCTCATCACCTATTCCAGAACCAACTATCACACAAAATGATGAAATTGCGCCAAACTCAGTCAATGAGGACTTGGGCCAATCACCATCGTTAAGTCTAGAGAATGAAGAAAGTCATAATAGTATTCAATTTGAAGATGCAGATGATGACGAAAGTAATGAAAAACAGGCCAAAGAGATCACTGAATCAAAAGAGACACCAGACTCAGCTGACTCACCTGATTCTGAAGATGAGTCTGATGTCGAGAATTCAGGAAATGGCTACTCATTTCAATTAGATACTAACCTTGCTCAAGATACAAATGAGGATGAAGAAAAAGACTCTGGTACAATGAGTATCACTCAAGTCCTAAATGTTGCAAGACTTCAAGAAGATGAAAAGCAAGCATCAAAGAAAGATGATGAGCATGTAAGTAGGCCATTAAAGAAAAAAAGTAAAAAGAAGGCCAAGAAGAAATCGGGAAAGAAAAAGAGCAAGAATGCCTCAGACTCAGGATTGGCCATCACAACGGCACGTGATTACAAAGGAAATCGCGCTAAGAGAGACTCAAAGAAGAAAGCAAGATCAAGATCAAAACTTTTAAATGATCATAAATTAGTTGGGCCATTTACGAGATTCTTAAGTGCTTTATCTCTAATGTTTGTGACAGTCTTACTTAGTGCTCAAGTTGAAAATGAAGCAGTTAACTCTTTGAGTAATAAAGGAACTGAAATCATCAACACACAAATTGCAAAATTTGTAGACTTTAGCTTCAATCCAGAAATTACAAAGTCACTAATTGTCCTATTTATTATTCTTTTTATCTCAAATTTACTCTTTAGTGTTTCTCCTACACTATTTATTTGTGGGGCAACAACAAAAGGAAGCTTTCTAACAAAGAGAGCGAAGGCGATTTTAAGAACGCCATTTGACTTTATTGCACATTTCTTTCCAATTTTTGAAACACCAGTTATTTTTGATACTCCATCTTTGAAAGAGATTATAACGAGGGGCCCTATCAGCTATCGCCTAAGAGTTTTTCGCTATATTCCACTAGTAACCCTTTCAATATTTACATTTATTTGTGTTGGATACCCTATTATTGAACAAGGATTATCTAATAGTAATCCTCCAGAAAAAATAAATATTCCTAAGAACCTAGGAAAGAGGCCTTTAAAAATGAAAGAGCTTCTTATCTCAAAACAATTCTCACAAGAAAATATTATTCTAAGAATACCAGCGACTCGACCGAGCTACTTTATTATTAATAAGAAGTCTGGAAGATCACTCTATTTAAAGAACACATCTTCTACTTTCTTTGCTTCATTTAAAAAGACTTTAGAAACTATACCATTCTTTAAATATCGCTATCCTTACCTAAGTAGTTTCTTAAAAGATGAAAAATCATCATTTCTTGTAAGAGAAGATTTTTCTAAGATTCTATGGGGTGGAGAAATCATTAAAGGAATGGCAACGGAAGATTTAATGTATCTAGATTTTCTCGCAATTGATCAATCAAAGAAAATATTCAATTATTTTAAGTTTCCATATATTGAATATCGCAACTTAAACAAGTTCACATCATTTTATCGCTCAAAGGTTGAGGATGTTTATTTGTACATAAATGATAATTCGCTAATGCAATTTGCAAAAGTTGCTGGCACAATGCGATCAAGCGAGCTTTCTGGTTTTACATTCCTTGCACGTCCTAAAGTTAGAATTGAATATGTTGATGCAGTAGAAAAAGCATTTAAAGGAACAAATGATTCTTTCTTAATCAAAGAATTAAAAGCTATTCAATCGATTATTACCGTTACAGATAATAATGAAAGTAGAAAGGCATTTAGAGACTTCACTCAATATCTTGTGGAATATTTTAAGGCCTCAGGTAATGAATCTGCCAATCGAGTTGCAACACAAATTCTGAATCTAAATATTCTAAGTAACTAAAACTTCAATAAATGAGGCCAAGTAAATCAATCTTGGCCTTATCTGCTCTATAAATATTTCATAACAATGGTGACAATAGACTCGATATGTTTAATTGAGCTTATGAACTACTTTTTTATCCTATTTTTTATGGTTTGCTTATTTCTCTCATCACTGACTGTGTATGCGTCTCTTGTTTAATTTTTACAGATAAGAGAGTTTTAAATAGACAAGCAAGCCTAATGGCCTTATTAATGCTAAATACTTTAAATAACTAAAGTTATTAGAACGAATACATAAGTCGAGTTACGACAAAGGGCAGTCCATGCGCATTCAAGATCAAGTCAAAGAACATTTTCAATTTAAGGTTGTCCACGAAGACAAAAAGTCTGGGGCAAGAGCTGGTGTCATCACAACTCCTCATGGAGAAATTCCGACACCTGTATTTATGCCTGTTGGTACACACGGTGCCATCAAAGCATTACCACCTAACTTTCTAGAAGACTTAGATACAAAAATTATTCTATCAAATACATACCACCTTCACCTATCACCAGGTTCAAAACTTGTTAAGAAAGCAGGAGGCCTTCATAAATTTATGAATTGGCCACGCCCAATCTTAACAGATTCTGGTGGGTTCCAAGTATTTTCTTTGCAGAGAAAAAGTATCAAAGAAGAAGGAGCAGAATTTAAAGACCATAAAGGTAAGACAATTCTTCTTTCTCCTGAAACATCAATTGAGATTCAGCAAGAGCTGGGATCTGATATTATGATGGCCTTTGATGAGTGTATTCCATATCCTGCAACACGCGAATACACTAAGAAGTCAATTGATCGAACACATCGTTGGCTAGACCGCTGTATTGAGTCTTGGACAAATCCAAAACAAGCACTTTTTGGAATTATTCAAGGATCAACATACGATGACTACCGTGACGAATGTCTCGATGAACTCGTAAAAAGAGATCTACCAGGCTATGCCATTGGTGGAGTATCAGTTGGTGAAGGCCCTGAATTAATGGAGAAGATCGTAAAGTACACAGGTCCTAAGATGCCAAAAGATAAACCTCGTTATGTAATGGGTGTTGGTAATCCTGAAGATCTCTGTATGATCTGGGAGAATGGAATTGATATGAGTGACTGTATCATTCCAACGAAATTTGCTCGTGGTGGAACTCTCTTTACAAGAAGAGGAAAGATTAGAATACGTCATAAGAATTATCGTCGTGACTTCTTTCCTATTGAACCAAATTGTAAGTGCTACTGCTGCCAGAACTTTACACGCGCTTATGTGAAGCACTTATTTGATTCAAATGAAATTCTAGGACAAGTTCTAGCAACAATGCACAATATTGAATTTTATAAGAATATGGCAGAAGAAGCTCGTGAAGCAATTCTAGATAATCGTTACTCACAGTGGAAAGAAGACTTCTTAAAGAGTTATAAAAAAGACGACGGTTCAAAGAATAACTAGGAAAGCAATGGCACTGATTAGGTTAAGCTTATTATTGACTCTTCTTACTTTCGCATTATCAACTAATGCAAAGAGATATATAGGTGGTGACCAGTGGAATAGGCCACGTATAAATAAAAGCTTCTTTAAAAAGCAAGACAATTTTATAAAAGAGCTAATCTTAAGAACTGTAAAAGTCGTAAATACAAAAAAAAGAAAAGTTGGAACAGCATTCTTTTATAAAGAGAATGCTGACCACTATATTTTCCTAACAAATTACCACGTCATATCTGGCAACAGAGAATGTCGCGACTCAAAACTTCTTCTTATTAATTCTGAATTCAATAAGCGCTACGCTTCATGTGATGGAGTTATTCAAGAAGGTACAATCAAGTCAGGAAGTGATTATATTTACTTTAAAGTAAATAAAGAGGAGAGATTAAACTTCTTATCTCAAATAAGTGAGGTTCGTACTGATTTTTCTGATCCGGTAATCGGAGACAGACTTGTGAGTGTAGGCTTTGGCGCGGGAAAAGCAAACCTAAGAAGATATGATGCTAAAATATCAATGGATCGCGATTGCCTTTATTTAAATGGAAATATCGATATAACTTTCAATAAAGATAAAGTCAGAGATGTTTTCTTCACTGCCTGTGATGCTCAATCAGGAGACTCTGGAAGTGCTGTAATGAATTTAGAGACTGGTGATATAATTGGACTCTTCTTTGCTGTTGCCGATCAAAAGCGCAGTAATCCTCTCACATCAAAAGAGATTCAAGACAATCTCGGTACGGATTATATGGAATTCTACACCAATGCTTCAATGTCGATTGATCTTAGAAAAATTAAATTAAAATAACTTCATCACCTAAACATTCTTTTCTTTACGAATCATGGCCATGGCGACTTTCACACCATCGACAGCAGCAGATGTAATCCCACCTGCATAACCAGCACCTTCACCACATGGATATAGGCCTTTGTGAGATTCTGACTCAAAAGTTGCTCGGCTTCTCTTTATCGTTACAGGAGCAGAGGTTCTTGTTTCAGGGGCCATTAGAATAGCATCATTATTTATAAAACCTGGCATTTTCTTATCAAAGCTTTCAAGTCCTTCCCTTAAGCCCGTTGCAATAAAGTCAGGTAGAACAGAGTTTAATGAATGAGAAAAGATTCCAGATGGACAAGAAGTCTTAGGAAGATCTTTTGAAACCTTACCTTCTAAGAAGTCCTTAAGTCTTTGGGTTGGGACCTGCTTACCTTCAGCATGCTCCATAGAAGCTTCATATGCCTTTTTCTCAATATCACGTTGAAAGTAATGGCCATTTAAGACATCATCAGTTGAGAAGTCTTTACCAGCTTGAACAGAAACAACAAGGGCCGAGTTTGACCATGGCGAATTACGAGCGAAGTTACTCATTCCATTAACCACAATACCATCTTCATCTGTTCCAGATGAAAGGACATATCCTCCAGGACACATACAAAAAGAATAGGTACCTTTGTCATTATCTTTATTGTGATATGTAAGCTTATAGCGAGCAGCACCTAGGTTTTCGTGAACAAAGCGTCCATATTGAAGAAAATCAATTAACTCACGACGATGCTCAACTCTAACACCAACAGCAAAGTCCTTTGGTACCATCTTAACTTCTTTTTCTTTTAAATGACGATACATCTCTTTAGCTGAATGGCCTGTTGCTAGAACAATATTGTTACTTTCTAATAATCTACCATCACTAAGCTTTACACCACGAGCTTGAGATTCATCAAAAAGAACCTCATCAACCTTCACGTTATAGTAGATCTCACAACCTTTTTCTTTAAGGTGATCTGTTATCTTTTTTATTAGTCCTCTAATTTTATTTGATCCAAGATGTGGATTTGAAACATAGGCCGTTTCAGGAGGAGCACCAAAATCAACAAATTTATTCATTACATATTGAACATATGGAGATTTAATACGAGTAATAAGTTTACCATCTGAAAATAGGCCCGCGCCACCCTCACCAAAGCAAACATTATTATCCTTATCAAATTCATTATATCGCCAAAAACGAGCAATATGCTTCATACGATTATGGGCACGATCTCCTCTTTCAATGACAATTGACTTTATTCCATATTCAGCAAGTCTTAGAGCACAGAATAATCCAGCAGGCCCTGCTCCTACAATAATAGGCTTTTCTTTGAACTCACCTAGAAAATTGAATTGTTCTTGATAAGCACTAAATTTCTCACCAGGGTAAATAACTTCTATCTTATAATTATAGATTGGCTTTTTACCACGGTTAGCACCACGTGCATCAAGTGCCTTATTATGAATACGATAATCCTCAAAACCTGGAAAGTTCTTATTTAAGTAGAATTCTAAGTCTTGATCAAAGTCTAATTTAAAATTTGTAATTTTACTCATTCAATCTCTTTCTTGTAAATTTATATGATAAAATATCAGCGTATATTATAACCTATCTTGGTAAAGTTAAAGGATTAACATGGTTAAAATTTCCCTTAGAGTCTCCATGATAATTATTGGAGATGAACTATTAAACGCTAAAATCAACGATCTTAACTTGCAGATACTTGCAAAAGAGATCGCACCTTTAGGATTTAGCTTTAAAAAATGCACCGTCTTAGGTGACAAATTCGATCAAGTAACAAATGAGATACAAAAACAATCTAAAGAAAATGATATTTTAATCATCACTGGTGGCCTTGGCCCTACTAAAGATGATCTTACGAAGTCGATTATCGCTAATGCTTTAGGTGTCTCTTTAGTAGAAAATGAACTTGCTAGAGAATATGCTATAAAGCAATATGCCAACTTTGGTAGAGAGTGGTCAAAAGAAAATAGTCACTATCATATGATGCCTGAAGGATCTTTACCTTTATACAATCCTGCGGGAATGGCACCAGGAATTCACGCTAAAGTTGATAAGTGTGAAGTTTTTTGCACCCCAGGAGTTCCAAGAGAATGCCAGGCAATGGTTCGTGAGACAATCGTTCCAATGTTAAAAGATCGTGCTCAAAGTGGTCATGAATTATTCATATGTAGAACTCACAGTATTCCTGAAGAAACCATCTTCTTTAAACTTTGCCCCAACTTGTGGGAGACATTAGAGGAGTTTGGAAAAGTCAGCTCTCTTCCAATTATCTCTGGTGTGGATATTACTGTAGACCTAAGGCCAGAGCATCAAAACGATGAAAGTCGTCAAAGATTAAAAGCAATATTAGAAGAAACTCCCTTAAAAGATAATATATGGACTTATGGGCCTCGTAATATCGAGGAAGTTATTGTTCATGAAGCCAGTGCAAAAGGCTTAACAATTGGATTTGCAGAAAGCTGTACAGGAGGTCTTGCAAGTTCAACAATAACAGATGTCTCAGGATCATCAGCGGTTTTTCTAGGCTCAGTGGTTAGTTACGCTAATTCCATCAAAGAGAGTATTATTCACGTTAAAGAAGAAACCTTAAAAGAAAATGGAGCTGTAAGTATTGAAACAGCTAGTGAGATGGCCAATGGCGCAAGAAAATCCCTTGGCGCTGACATTGTCATCTCTTATACCGGTATTGCTGGTCCAGGCGGAGCTACTCCAGGTAAGCCTGTTGGAACCGTATGCATAGGTGTTGCTACTAAGAACGGAGTAAGTGCAAGCAGATATGAGTTTCGCGGTGACCGAAAAAGGTTGAAGAATAAGTTCTGTCAGCAAGGATTAATCGATTTATTGAATGAGATTAGAAGTTCGTAGCTGCTTCACCTGGCCACACTTCCTGTGTGGCCATGCGTTTCGCGGCATCATTTTTCCATCCTGGAAAATGACGCCTTAAAAAATAAGAGGGGCCAGATTCGTGACCAGGCCCCTCCCCCCATCTGTACTTCAACTTAGGCAGCTTTTTTAGATTCTTCCATTTCCGTGATAAGGTTAGAGATCCGTTTACCTGCGCCTTGTAAACGTCCGGCCAGTAACCTTGATAGATTGAGTATCAAGAGTGAAAATATTCGAGGATTGGTTTTGTACAGGCCGAATATGTCTGAGTACTTCATAACGAGAACATCTGTATAATTATCTGATTGAACTGTCCCATAGCGGACATTTTCTTTTAGAAGAACCATCTCACCAAAGAGGTCTCCTTTTTTACATTTAGCAATCTCTTTATCATTTACATTAAAGACCTTAGCAGAACCGTTAAGAATCAAAAAAAGCTCTTCACCCACATCGCCATGCTTAAATACATAGTCACCAGGCTTTAAAGTTAGAACCTTACAGCGCTCACATATAGTCATAATTTCGTTGTCGTAAAGGTCGAAAAATAGCGGACAACCTTTAACGATTGATAATACACTCATATCTTCCTCTCTTTATTAAAAGTAGTATTACAATTTTTAATTAAGCAGCATCTTTCTTATCATCACGCTTTGCGTGTTGCTGCTCTTTTAAAGGTGCATCTTCTTTTAAGTACCTTTCAATACTTTGAAGAACTTTTAAAACACCTTCCATTGCAATTTGCTCTTTAGCATTACCTCTTTGCAGGTGATACCAAAGGTTTTGCATACTTGTTTCAACTTTCTTAAAGATCTTAAAACGCTTCTCCGGTAATGGGAAAAGAGTGTTTAGGAAAGTTAAGATTAAAGAGAAGAAAATCCCCGCAATCGATGTCTTCATGGAGAAGGCAACGTTAATAACGAAGTTTGTAAGATTATCTGACGACTTTTCAATATTATTGAAGTCAATGGCAGCAATCTCAGGAAGTGCCATGGCAATACCAATGAAAGTACCAAAAACCCCAAATACAATGAATAAGTTTGGAAGAATATCGATCATACGAGAAGCACCATCAATTGGAATATGTCCATAGAGCTTCGTCCAATTTCTATCATCACTCATAATACGATCAGTAAGTTCTGTATAATTTGGTGGAACAGTTGATTTAAAAACCGAACTCTCCCCATGAATGGATGCAATAAGACCGTGCTTAGAACCAATGTATTGATTTAGAGAAATACTTGTTCCATCAGAACTCTGCGCCTCTTTATCAATTTCCCTTTGTTGCATAGCCTCTTTACCGTCATAGTGACGATTTTGAATATTAGCATTATTACTGAAACGAAGAGCGTTATCAGGTAATGCAGCATTTACACGTCCAAGTAAATTAGACATATAAGAATCGATATCATCAATAGGAATATTCTTTTGCTTATCATCATCGATACAAGCATCTAATTCTCTTGTAAAACGTGAATAATAAGCATCATCATCTTTACTGTGGCGATAGGCCAAGTAGCGGAAGACAAGAGCACAACATAGTAGCCCCATCATAAATTCGATAAGATAATTACCGAAAAATCCTAATACTAACTCAATCATACGTACCTCTTTGTTTACCAAATCCTCGACTATTTGGTTGTATAGTTATCCTTTTTCACTATTGGATCTAATTTCATTAAACGCTCCATCGCTTTTGGATCATCCTTAAGCGTAAAGCTAAGCTCAACACGTTGTGATTCAGAACAGCTGTAAATACCACACTTCATATCTTCATTTTGAAGTGGTACAGCGATCACACTTGCAGGAGCACGGTCTTCAAGGATGAATCCTTTCGGCTCGATAAGCTCTGCTGCGATTGATTCGCGCTGGCGCTCAATTACCTTCTTGATTGGAACAGGTCTTGAGAACCCGTAACCAATCGACTTCGTCACATTTCTCATATAGAACTTATATGGATAGTTCATGCCATCACTATAGATATAGTTAGAGATAGCAAGAGCTCTTCGTGACGAAAGGTTTAAGTTAAAGTTATATGAATATGCTTCGGCCATCATTGGATCAACTGCTTTACCAGCAAATAGTGGTGAAGCGTGCCCTTCAACGTTGAAGCTATCAATTTGTTCTCTAACAGTATCATCTTCAAATAGAACTTCAGAATATAGAGGGATTAAGCCTTTAAGCTTAGTCTTTGCATGGCGACTAAGTCTTGACGATCCTGTCTCAAATAATAAGTTCTTATTCATAAGTAGTGTTACGTTACCTGTAACCGGATCAACTGCTGCATCAATATCGTTTTCTCTAAACTTATTAGCAAGATTCTTTGCGATATTGGCACGTAGGTTACGCTTTTGATCATCAACCTTTTTAGCAATCTTCTTAACTTGCTTCATTAAGTCTTTCTTATCGTTAATTTCAGTTAAACAAGAATTAAGCTTCTTAGTTGTTCCATCTAGCCCATTTCCAAGTTCTGTAACTTTCTTGCTTAAGTCAGCATTACCTGCCTGACAGTTATTAAGATCATTACCAAGAGAGGCGATTTTACGACCTAAGTTACCATTTTCATCATTCTTATTAGCAAGTGCATTTTGAAGATCATTAACTTCTTTACCAAGACCCGCAACCTTACCTTTTAGATTATTATTATCTTTATTAAGAGTTGCAATCTTCTCTTTTGCCTTACCGAGATCACCCTTGGCCTTTCCAAGTTGATCTTTAAGTCCTTTATTTTCTTTTCCAAGACCTGCAAGTTTTCCTTGTGCTTCACCAAGAGCTTTCTTAAGACCACCGTTCTCTTTTCCAAGACCAGCTAACTCACCTTTAGCTTTTCCAAGGGCCTCTTTAAGTCCACCGATCTCTTTTCCCATACCTGCAAGTTTACCTTTTGCTTTTCCAAGTGCTTCTTTTAGGCCACCATTTTCTTTACCAAGACCAGCTAGCTCACCTTTGGCTTTTCCAAGTGCATCTTTAAGTCCACCGATCTCTTTACCCATACCGGCCATCTTACCGCGAGCTTTTCCAAGTGCATCTTTAAGTCCACCGATCTCTTTACCCATACCGGCCATCTTACCGCGAGCTTTTCCAAGAGCATCTTTTAGACCACCATTCTCTTTTCCAAGACCAGCAAGCTTACCTTTAGCTTTACCAAGTGCATCTTTAAGTCCACCGATCTCTTTACCCATACCGGCCATCTTGCCTTTTGCCTGACCAAGGGCCTCTTTAAGTCCACCGATCTCTTTACCCATACCGGCCATCTTTCCTTTTGCCTGACCAAGGGCCTCTTTTAGACCACCTATTTCTTTACCCATACCAGCAAGCTTTCCTTTCGCTTGTCCAAGGGCCTCTTTTAAACCACCATTTTCTTTTCCAAGACCGGCAAGCTCACCCTTTGCTTTACCAAGAGCGTCTTTAAGACCACCGATCTCTTTACCCATACCGGCCATTTTCCCTTTTGCCTGACCAAGGGCCTCTTTAAGTCCACCGATCTCTTTACCCATACCGGCCATCTTGCCTTTTGCCTGACCAAGTGCCTTTTTTAGACCACCGATCTCTTCGCCCATTCCTTTCATCTTGCCTTTAGCTTCACCTAGAGCTTTCTTGAGTCCGCCATTTTCTTCAGACATACCAGCAAGTTTTCCTTTGGCCTGACCAAGAGCTTTTTTTAGGCCTCCGATCTCTTCGCCCATTCCTTTCATCTTGCCTTTAGCTTCACCTAGAGCTTTCTTAAGACCACCATTTTCTTCTTGCATACCTGCAAGCTTTCCTTGGGCCTGACCAAGGGCCTTCTTTAGGCCACCGTTTTCTTCGGCCATTCCCTTAAGTTTACCTTCGGCCTGACCTAGAGCATCTTTAAGTCCACCATTTTGTGCCATTAAAGACTTCTTATCACCTTCAAGTTTTCCAACCATCGCCTTTAGACGATCAACTTCTCCAGCAAGACCTTTATTCTTCGCGTCTCCTTGAGCTAGCTTTGATTGAAGGTTTTTAATATCACCTTTTAAACCCTGGTTATTTTGTTGAGAGCGTGCAAGATTTGATTTAAGACCTTTTACATCATCATTTAAGCCTGCAATCTTTCCATCACGAGCGGCAACATCCGCATTAAGCTTTTTAATTTGAGAATCTTTTTGAGCTGTAAGTGAATCCATCGCCTGGGCGTGTTTTCCTTTAAGATCCTTGATTTGATTATCATAGGCCATTTTTTGATCGGCCTTACTCTTTTCAAATTGCTTAGTTAAATCAGTAAGCTCACGTTTATGATCAGCATTAAGTTTTGCAATTTGAGACTTTGCATCCTTCTTAACACCTGCAAGTTGCTTTTCTTTTGTATCAAGTTCTGACTGATACTTCTTATTAAGATCAGCAATCTTAGACTCATAACCTGCTTTTTGTTTTGCTTCAAATTTCTTGTGCATTTTCTCAAGATCTGTAATTTTCTTAGCATGATCAGAGTTAAGCTTGGCAATTGTCTCTTTTGATTTTTTAATTTGACCAGCAAGTTGTGCTTCTTTTGTGTCTAACTCAGACTGATACTTCTTATTTAAATCAGCAATACGACTTTCATAACCAGCTTTCGTCTTTGCTTCTGTTCTTTGGTGCATTTTTTCTAAATCATTGATCTTCTTAGCATGATCAGAATTAAGTTTTGCAATTGTTTCTTGAGATTTTTTAATTGTTCCTGCTAATTGCTTATCTTTAGTCTCTAATTCAGACTGAAATTTCTTATTTAAATTAGCAATTTGAGTTTCATAACCCATTTTTGTATCTTGCTGCTTTTTCTCATATGACTTAGTTAAATCATTCACTTTCTTTGCGTGATCAGCATTTAGCTTAGCAATTGTTTCATCAGACTTCTTCTTTTGACCAGCAAGCATCTTATCTTTAGTATCAAGCTCTGATTGATATTTCTTATTAAGATTTGCAATTTGAGTTTCATAACCCATTTTTGTATCTTGTTGCTTTTTCTCATATGACTTTGTAATAGAGTCAACTTTCTTTGCATGATCTGCATTTAGTTTTGCGATTGTTTCTTTTGACTTTTTAATTTGACCATCAAGTTGTTGTTGCTTAGATGTAAGCTCACTTTGATATTTTTTATTTAGATTTGCTATTTGAGATTCATATCCCATCTTTGTATCTTGCTGCTTTTTCTCGTAAGACTTCGTTAGGTCATCGACTTTCTTAGCGTGATCAGAATTAAGACGAGCAATTGTCTCTTGAGACTCTTTCTTTTGTCCTGCTAATTGCTTCTCTTTAGTATCAAGTTCAGACTGATACTTCTTATTAAGATTTGCTATTTGCTTCTCATAGCCCATTTTCGTATCTTGCTGCTGCTTTTGATAAGTTTTCGTTAAATCAGCAACTTTCTTTTGGTGGTCAGAGTTTAAACGAGCAATAGTTTCTTGTGACTCTTTCTTTTGTCCGGCAAGTTGTTTGGCCTTCGTATCAAGTTCTGCTTGATACTTCTTATTTAAATCTGCAACCTTCTTTTCAAAGCCTGCTTTTTGAGTTTGCTCTTTCTTTTCAAATTGTTTAGTAAGATCAGCAACTTTATTCTGGTGTTGGGCATTTAGAGTTTTAATCTCATGTTCTTTAGTTGAAATAATATTGGCATACTTCTTATTAAGGCTCTCAACTTTGAGAATATGATCTTGATTTAACTTTTGAACTTCCTGCTCTTGGGCCTTCTTTTGTTCAACAATCTTTTCCTCTAGCTTCTCTTGAGCAATAATTCGACCTTGTATTTCACGATTAGCTTTAGCAATAATTTCTTCATTCTTACGCTTTACTTGCTGAAGTTCTTGAATTTTTTTAGTATCTTCTGATAATTTCTGAAGAGTATTCGCTAACTTTGAACGAACCTTTACGATTTCATTATTCACAAGCTTATTTTCTGCAACTTGTTCTTGTACTTTTTGCTGCTCTTGCTTAAGTTTTGTTTCTAACTTTGTTTTAACATTTTCAATTTGTTTAATATTCTGTGTTTGCTTAGATACTTGTGTTGTAAGCTCTTTTAACTTCTTTTCTTGTTGAGACTTAACTTTCTTAGCTGAAGCAAGCATCTCTTCAATTTTCTTCTTTTCTTCCTCAACTTCTTTCTTTTTCTTATCTAATTCACCGACTTTAGAGAAAAGAATATTTTCCTTATCTTTTGCCTTTGCGAGCATAGAGTCGCGATCTTCAATCTTCTTTTTAAGATTAACGAGAGACTTTTCTTTAAATTCTAAAAGTTGCTTAATTCTTGCTTCTTCTTCTGCCTTCTTCTTTACTTCTTCTTTTGTTTTTTCAAGATTCTTAGAAAGCTTTTCGTTCTCTTTAGACTTTTGTTTCATTTCTTGAACGATTTTCTTTATCTTTTTTTCAAGCTCTTCTTCTTCTTTCTTCTGACGCTCCATCATCTTTGACAGCTTGTCTAATTGAGATTCTTTTGACTTTAAATCGTCTTTGTTTTTACGAATTTCTTCAAGACGCTTTTTAAGCTCCTCTGACTTCTCATTAATTTCTTTCTTTAATTTTGTGTTTTCACGAGATATTTTAGATGATTTATATTTCTCTTTATCAAGTTGCTTTCCAACTTTTTCAACAATTGATTCTTTTTTGATTTGATCCTTAACCATATCCTGCATAACTTTCTTGTTTTGCTCTAACTTCTCAACAAATTTAGAAAGCTCTACCATCTTTTGATTAATGACGTTCTTATAGTCAGTGACCTCATTGATTGATTGCTCAATCTTATTCTTGGCCTTCATTTCTTTGATTTTCTGCTCTTTTGAAACCATCCCCTGCATCTGCTCTTCATGCTTCTTTTTCTGTTGAGCTTGCTGGAGTGACTTTACCCCGACCTTGATCATGGCAAAAACGAACATAACTAGGAAAACGACAGCAACTGTCGTAAACATATCTGAATAAGAACTCCAGATTGATCCGTCGTCTTTTCTTTCTTCTTTTTTCATAATCCTACCCTCGAATAGCACCTAGAATAGCGATTTCTGTGACTTATAAAAGATACTCATGGCATACAGAGCTATATATTTAGTAATGATCAATAAAATCAGATAGATAAAGTTCTACTGAGCATATTAGGGGCCAAAAACAGCTTTTTTAAATATGGTGATATTTTGACAATTAAAATAGTCACATTGAGTTCATTTAAATAAAAAGATATGAATGCCCACTATCTGAGCTAATCCATCAAGTTTAAGTCCACATATTTCAGGTGCAACTAGCTGAAAGCTCATAAAAGTTGAAAATTACTACGGCATTTTTTAACCTTACTTTATATTAATCTTAAGTAGTTACGTGATTGAGACGATAATTACTTGGGATAGTAAATGAAGAAATACACGGATAAGTTAAAATTCATACTGGTAAGTACACTAGTGCTAGTGATGGCGTCATCGTGTGTACCTGAAGCGGCCAATAATCGTCTAACTTCTAGTACAGATAGTGAAGACGTTGGTAGTAACATCAACGAACCAGACTTTGAGTCGTCGGCAACATATATTCAATATGGTGGCAGCACTTTCTCTTCAGTCTTTGAAATTGATAATTACTTTGATGATCAGATTACACTTAAAGGTGAAGGTGTACACAATTACGTTAAAGAAAACCTAGCAGACACATATTGTGCAGTTGTTAATTTTCCTTCTATTAATTCGGGAACACCTCTTCTTGTGGTTGGTTTTCCACAATACACTATAAATGTAGAAGACTCATCACGTGAATACTTTATACGTTTCACTTATCGTAAGGATGATGCCGGATTATCACAGAGCTATTGCGGTAACTTACAAACTTATTTTACAGCAAACGGTCTTGACTGGTCTAAAGTGACTTACAAAGTCTCAGACCTTTCTTCAAGTTTATCAAATGTTTCAGTTACTTCCGGGCCACTTAAGTTTGCCACCTCAATGGGAAAAGACCTATCAACGAATCTTGGAAACAACTTGGCCTTTAAAGTTTATTTTACATACAATGGCGACAATAGTGGTGGGAGCAATAACCTCTGCAGTAGCGATAGTGCATGTGCAACATACGGAAGTGATTTTTGCTGTTTAAGTAATCAATGTGTTCAAGATCTTTCACAAAAAACAGAAACAGTACCAAATTCAATTCTTAATGAAATTGAACTCAATCCATCTGCTATTTACAATTATCCAAATTATTACAATATCTGTACAGTAGGAAGCACTCCACCTACAGATAACGAAGATCAATATACTCCAGATGAAGAAGCAGCTATTCGCTTTAATCGTTTAAAACAATTATATCAGTGTACAACTCCAATCGATGGAGAAAGAGGTATTTGTACAACTATTTATGAAGGTGCGCGTACAGATCTCGTTTCAAATTACGAAACGAATATCGATGATACAAACTTTGACTATATTTATAAAGGGACTAAACCATTTTTAAATTCTGTACACGAAGTAAGATATCAAAATGCAGTTATCTATAAAGATGGCTCATCAGTTAGACCTGGAGAGGTATCAATCTCAGGTGAAAATGACAACTTAACTGACACAACAAAGCTTACAATTACCACAGCATATGATGAAGATAATAAATATAAAAATCTAGAAATAGACGCTTATACTGATGTTTCATGTAAGAGAATCAATAACTTCCAGGCACAATGTTATAAGGTGTATAAACAAGGACAAAATGAAGGCCTTATCACAGACCACTACCCTGGTACACAACGCTTTCAAATTCCATACTATGCAAATCTAGGAAATAAATTAGTTGTACAAGTTGATGATGTAACTCGTACACAAAATACATCTTGGAACTTAGAAGTTGGCGCAATCAATGAAGTTGTCTTTAATAGCTCACATATTGTACAAGACTCACAAACTGTAAAGATCATCTTTTATGTTGATTTAACTAATCACACAACAATACTTGATGCAAAAGAAAAGGCACAAGCAGAAATCGCATCATATTGTAAGTGTGCACTAAGAGAATGTGCTCTTGAAGAGGTTAGAAACACGAGTGATACAGTTGTCGATTATCAGTGTTATTTAAAACCAACACAAGATGATCCTCCGCTACAACAAAACTTCTATCTTTCTGCTAAGACTGCACCTCAAAGATATTTTGACTCAAACGGTGTAGCAAAGAAAGACTTAACTCTTTCAGATGTCATCGCCGACCCTACACTTGCTCAAGAAGGATCTGCTTTTGCTTATATTAGTGGAGACAAGGCGAAGCCAAATAACATTGATGGATATGTTGGATTTAATGAAATATACGGAAGTTTTGACTTAACAAGTAGTTCAGCAAAACCAGCTAAAGAGATTCAAGTTAAAGAAGGTACAACTTATGATATTTTTGTATCAGGTGGTAACTACTCTAGCTGTACATCTTGTGGAAATGACTACTACGCTTCTTCTGTAAAAATGTTCCCTAATGAATTTGAAAATGGTCCTGCTGGTTACCAGCCAGACCTTTCCACTTCTTCAAGAAGTGAGACAAGTAAATACCGCTCTGATGATTTTCTCTTTGGACGCGCCTGTTTTGTTCCAGCAACAATGATTGGATGGGCCCATCAGACTTTTGAAGATGTGCAAGAGCAGAGATTAAATCGTATGCGTACACAACACTTCATGTTCGCCAATGGTTATGATCGCGATTGGTATGGTTTCAATTATGGATCAGTCATTGGATCATTTGATGGAGTAAAATGGTTTGCTGTAGGTACAAAGAGACGTATCAAGGCCACAACGAATAAATTATTTCTTGCAATAAATGCTAAGTTTTCAGATCAAACAGTTGAAAATAGTTATTCAGTAACTGTTCAAGACTCTACTATTAATGGAAGTATTAGTATTCCAACAACTGACTTTGAAACAGATGGTGCTACTTGTCAGCAAGTTCATACTTGTAACACAGATAATGAATGTGTTTCATCTCTTGGTTGGGATTATGTATGTGAGAATATCTCAACAGTATCTTCTCCATATCCAAACTTTGATATCAATGCTAATGAGATTCCACAAGAGTTAGATATAGATCGCCTACTATCTTTAAATGGTACTTTTTCAGGTAATGTGAAACGATGTGTATATAGAGGTCGCGGTGCTGCTTGTCGACCAGAGTATAATGAAACAAATTCATCATCTATTTCATATACTGCTGTAGGGACAAAGAAACTTCACGGTTGCTCTTTTAATAATCACTGTCAACCTCTGGAAGGAGCAGACAACAAATACTTCAATAATCGTATCTCTAGAAAAGCAACTTCTCTAGCTCTTCAAAATGGGCAAGCTGACAATGATACTGAAATGGTTTCAACTGTAGGTTTAGTGGCACCAAGCCTTGGAAGACCTTTTAAATATAGAGGTGATGAAGAGCCAAACTACCAAGCAAGAAGAAATCTTATCCTTAATGATGTAAAAGGACTCTGTCTACCAGGCCGTGATGCAAACTTAGAAGATGTCGTAACATCTATGGATGAACCATCTGAATTCATGCCTGACTTTATTGGAAATATGGGTAATACAGTATCAGATATGCAAAATAATACTAATGAGAATATGTTCTTAAGCTGCCCTACTTTTGATACTAATGGAAATTATGTAGCATTTGATCCTCTTCAAGATGTAACAACTAAGACGACAGAACTTCAATTACTATCACGTTCTCAAAACTTAAGTACATACTTCTTAGAAGTATTTGATGGTCTAACAAACGAAGAGCTTCTAACAGATTTAAATGAAAGTGATACAAGTATAATCGAAAGTCTATCTCTACCGGTTAACGCTTGTTTAAGAGCGCCAGGTTCAACGTGTTTCACAGACCTTGACTGCTCAGCTTCTAAATTTGTGGCCGACAACACTAAAGGTGTTGCACTAGAAGATATTTTAACTCTAACAAGCCAATATGAATTATCATTCTGGCAAACAGAACTTGTGTGTTCTCAACCGGCCAGAGTAACAGACAGTGACTATGATATTAGAAATAATCGCTGTTGTTCAGAAATTGGAAATACATTTAAACTTCCGACTCTAGAAACGACTGGCTCACCTATTTCTACAGATTCATCTATTACAGCAACAGACACTGTTGATCTTGAAAGAGTTCCTGCAGCAGAAATCGGGGCCAAGGAAGCAACACGCTTCTCAGGTAATGTTCTAACAGAGTACGAGAGAAATACAGACTCTCTTAATACAATGGAAATCCAAAGAAATGATCTCACAGTTGATATCTCAGACCCAACAACACCATCTGTTGATAGACAATACAAATTATTGACAACATATGGTAAGAAGATGTGTTGTTCTGAAAACTGGGTCAGAAGTTTTAATAAAGATGAAAACGGTGGCGGCCATGAATGGGGTCCTAATAAGATGCAGCCCCATGGTCAACAAACCCTATCTGATTTCAAATGTTATAATTATGCTGAGCAAGACAAGGCAACATGTGATGGGAATAATGCGCTAAACGGTAATCTATGTTCTCTACTCGATATCCCAGAGCCTATCGCTCTAGATATAACGAAATGGCTTAGTTATTATGAACTAACAGGTATTCCTAATGTTGTCATAAAGGATCATATTGAATCTGTTCATGATACATCAGCTTCCTACCCAATGTGTAGAAAACCAATATATAGATCAGCAGCTGCGACTCCAGAATATTCAAATGGAGCTGCTCCTGATGCTAATCAAGATGAATATACTGATGACTTCTATACTCTAAACGGACTAACTAACGCGACAAGAGATGTTGATACAACAACACAGGCCGGACAAGACTTTAAAACAGTATTTGAGGCCGATGAGTTTGCATGTTGTATGCCAGCAGGAACTCAAATGGCAGCAGGAGATGATGCTAATATGTGTTGTACGGGATACATCAACCCACAAAACAATAAATGTCAGCTAAAGAATTATACTAATGTAACGGCCTATACAAATCGCTATGTCTCAAGTGAGCTACAAACATTACCAGACACAGAGTTTGAAGCAACAACAGGTATGATGACAGACCGAGAGAAACTAGCGGTAATTGCATGTGAAAGAGAAATGTGTGCAGAAGGATTTGTTGCTTTTGGACTTGTTCACGGACAATATGGACTTCCTGAAGAGACTCTTGAGGACGCTGATCAACTTGGTGCAGGTAATGTAAAAAGATTCATGCAAAACTATGATAATGATAATGAATTAGGACGCGTGGACTACTTCCTTGAAGGAATGAAGTGGAACTCAAATGTTTATTGTATTCCACAAGCTACAGCTAACGCACTTCAAAGCGCTACACCACCAGTGCAAGTTCTTAACTGTAATTAGATCTTATTTCAGTGATGATTTTATCTAAGATACTTTTTGCGGTATCAACATGATTTTCGCTTATGAAAGGATGTACTTTTAAAGTAAGAGAAAGTTTAGCGTTAAACTCCATGGCCACTAATCCAATGGGAAAATTTCTTGAACCAGGAGTCGTTGCAAACCACACCTCTTGCTCCCCTAAACTATCATAAGTTTCATCTCTCACATCCCATGAACCGACATTTGAAAATGTACCAAGCCAAAAATTTTTACCTGCTGATTTACGAGATAACTTTGCCATATAGCCTCGACCAAAGAGCACACCTATGTGATGTACCCACCAAAGTCCTATATGATTTAAAGTCTTAACTTTTGCACTAAAAACCTTTCTAATACTTTCATATGTAGAGTTAGCATTTAAGCGCATCTGGACAAATGATGTATGATTCTCATAAGGATTAATTTTATTGACGATGCCTCGAATATTAATTGGAAGTAACCAAGAATATGATTCATTTTGACTTTCTTCTTTTATCAACTC
Organism: Halobacteriovorax sp.; assembly: GCF_048381875.1. Taxonomy (NCBI): domain Bacteria; kingdom Pseudomonadati; phylum Bdellovibrionota; class Bacteriovoracia; order Bacteriovoracales; family Halobacteriovoraceae; genus Halobacteriovorax; species Halobacteriovorax sp. The sequence continues at coordinate 572,926 of NZ_JBLXBP010000001.1, forward strand.
AAATACAAAACGATTCAATAATTCTAAGATGACGATATTTTGCGAAAGTTTATTCTCTTTCAAGTAATCGTTAAACTTTTTTGTTTCATCTACACTTAAGGCCTTTAGCGCAAACTCATAATTATTCTTAGGTCGTTTTTGACTTTGAATTTTCCAATTAGGTTTGTGTGCTGGTGAGATATCCTTTGCTCTAAAAGCGAGTTTAATATGATCAAAGAAACTAATCTCTTTTTTGTAATTAGAAAAGATTGGACCTCTTTTTGCCCCAAGCTTAGTAAGATAAAAAGGAATTGAAGCACTACCATCCATTAAGGAGTGTGAGTATTCAAAATACTGAGGCTCATGAATATCACCATCAATATATTTGGCCCTACCAATAACACATTGATCATTCTCTCCTCTTTCTTTTAGAATCTCATACCAAACACCTACCCAATCTCTAGAGAGGTAACGGTTTTTTAAAATACTAAATGGCCAAATAGAAAAGATCACAGAACACTTCCTTCAAATCGGAATTTTCTCGCTGGCCAAAGAGGACCTGATGTATCACCGTGAATTTCAAACATATGCCCTGTCGATTCAACGATTATCCCATCAATAAAGTACGAGAAATTAAACTTTTCCTGACCTGTATATAAATTACAAATATGAAAATCCTTCATCGTCTTATTAAGACTGAAATATTTTAGAATACTCATTATCATTTCTTTTTTTGCTTCATTACTCAATGATTTTTCAAATGATAAATAAAGAACTTCAAGAGTTTGTAAGATACCATTACTAACCCCTGGTCTTCCCATCAATTCTACAAGCTTTGTTAATAGCCTCTTAGGTGCTTGCATATTATATAATTTATAACGACGTCCCAATGACTTGTCTGTAATCATAAAAACTGCACTAAGCTTTGCTCCATCAAATACACCAAAGTATTTATTGTCCTTCTCATCAGTGATCTGCTCTCTTAGTTCAAGATTAGAGTTTTCACTACGATAGAAATCATTAAATTTCTTAAAATCTATTTTTTGAACTCTCCCTCTTGCTGGATTAAAAACTGGAGGACAGACAACGGAGTAAACATGGTAATTATCAATATGACGGTAATTGAAACCTCGGCCATTTTTCGTCAAGGATTTAATGGCACGCTCATTATCAGATAAAATTGCAGTATAAGACATTTCACATCTTAACTCTTCACTTAAATTTGGCAGGGCCTCAATGATATCTTTAAACAATTTTCTCCATTGAACTTTAGCTCTTCTGCCCCCAACGGGAGAAACTCGTAAGTCACAAAAATAAGCAACTGGTCGAAACTCTCCATTAACATGGCGAATTTGTCTAATAATAGTCCCTACTCCACAAATTGTTTCATCATCATTTAAAAAGACGAAACTCCAGTAGTGATTTCCTTTTCTTTCATAAAATTCAAAGAAGTTATCACCACGATCAAAAGACAGGGACTCTGTCCCTGTTTGCATATGTATATCTTTGTAGAAGTTTAAGATGGCGTCATTATCGGATTTTGTAGCGAGTCTGATATGACTATATGGTTCCATGACCTCTTCTAAGGTCAACATAGACGCCTCCTTAAAGACTTAAATCGGACTTTAAAAAATCTAAGTATAAGATTTAACTTTTCTTACTGATCTTGCTCTAACTAATCTCTTTAATAAGAAAGTAACAATACGACCAAATGAAAAGTGGACATTCATCATTGTTCCATACTCGATAACTTCATCATCTGGTTCAGTCATCCCTGGAAGTAACTTAGTATATCCTTTATAAAGTCTAAAAGGTCTAATAGTATTATAAATTTCACCTAATTTTGGTTTAGAACTTGAATATGCATAAATATAGAAGTTTCTTCTCATCTTAGTAGCTTCAAGATACATCATAAGCCAGAAGTAAACACCAAGCATGCGACATCTTTGGTAACGCGACATCCAAAGTGCGGTGGCCTCGAAGAGATCATTTTCAAAGTCAGGTACATCTTTTTTAAGTTTTGCTAAGGCCTCATCTGGTAGACTTTTAACAACACGTGAGTCACTTCCTAGTGCAAAAGTAAAACCACCACACATAACGCCGTGACGATTAAAAAGTGCGAATGTTTTATTTCTAGCGAGAAAGTCGATTGGAAACTTAACTCCAATTCTTTGGTAGGCCAATCTTTGAAATTCATTTAGTTCATCAACCTCAGTAATATTTCTAAGCTCCGAACGGTAGATACGCTTTACACGGCGTCCTGTTCCTACAATAACACCAGGTAGTACAGCTAATTGCTTTATCATATCTCTCTCCTCCATAGAGTATGTAACCGGGGACTATCTTAGAAAGTACAGCAGCCAAAAGTAAAATCTCATCCAAATATTAAGATTTCCCCATTTTCCTTGAGTGTACATATAATACCTATAAAAATAGGAGCTTATAAAGGGCCAATGAAAATCTTATTCAAAATCTAACAACAGTTTTGGCCATATTCGTCAAAAAAGATCTGTTTACAACAATTATTAGTGTCAACATGCCACCATATGAAAAGAGTCATTTTTGTAATGCTTTCATACATTTACGCAAAGAGTCATGACGTGTACATCAAGGATTGGTAAATTCCCTCATTCACAAAAGGAGCCCCATGAATACGATAAAGTATGTCTTAATCTTAACCATCCTCAATATTTCTTTTAATATTCAGGCAATCAATAAAACGGCCTTTTCTGGCAAAGAATTTTGGTATATCGATCAGGCAGACCGTGTAGAAATCTTAACTGATCTTTATAAGCAAACAAAAGCAGAATACGCTCTTTGGGAAATTAAGAAAAAGCGTATCGGTGTTGATGGAGATAAGTTATTTAAAGAGGCAATCGAAGCAGAAAAAACAATTGCTGATGTCGATGGTGCAATTGCTCAAGCAAGAAGCAATATGAATTTCTACGATCGTACTAAAAAGATCATCGCAACTTTCCAAGATACTCACTTTGGACTTAACACTCATATACCTGCACCTTGGATTGTATCTGGCTTTAATACTAAATACATCCCAGCAAGTGATAAAGTTGTTATTGCACAAATGTATGAGAAAGTTATTCAAAAGACGGTTTTAGAAAGCCGCTCAGGAGTTATCGAGCAAGTAGAACTTGGAGATGAGCTACTAAGCGTTGACGGTGTACCAGTAAAAGAGGCCATGAAAAACCTTATGCCATATATGGATGCATCAAGCGTTGGTTTTGCAAAGTCACAAGCAGGACGTTTTCTATTAGAAAGATACTTCCTTTTTCCATCAAGACCTTTCTTTGATGCAGAAATTAAGAGTGCTAAAAACGGAAGCATTTATAAAGTACGCCTACCACTTTATTTCTCTGGTGATACATCAGTTATTAGAAAGAAAGATATTTCATACTACCTTGAGCAAAAAGGTTTCCTAAAGCTTAAAGAGTTAAGATTTACTTTTTCAGATAAAGAAAGAAAATTTGTAAAGAACACTAGCCTTAAAGTAAAAGGCTTCGATTCAGGACTACCAAAAGGTGCAATTGAACTAGAGAATTGGACATCTGCAAATGGTGGAGGAAGTCCAATTGTTCACTCAGCTTTAATACTTAAAAACACTAAAGCCTATGCTTACCTTGCTGTAAATTCATTTTCGGTATCGACTGTTTATAACAATGGCCAAAGCAAAAGCTTCCTTGATGCTTTAAGACAAAACATTAAATATTTTAAAGATCAAGGCCTAGACCTAATTCTAGACATAAGAAATAATGGTGGTGGAAACGGTGGTTACCCTGCACAACTACTTTCAATGCTAACTCAAGAGAATGAGACTTATCCAAATGCAACTTGGGCAACAGCAACAACACGCTATATGCGCCAATTAATAGAATACTATGGGGTAAGAGAGTTATTTAAAGATATCAATGGAATGGATTGGGAAAGACAATCAGATGCATTCTTTGAAGCAGCATATAACGAACGTCCATACTCTAGAGCTGTACAAAATGAAGATATTACAGCAGATGAAGAAGTTGGTGGTTACAATGGAAAAATCGTCGCTCTTATCTCTCCAAATTGTATTTCAGCGTGTGATATCACAAGTATTCTTCTTAAAGGATCAAAACGAGCTAAGTTAATAGGTACACATGCTAATGGAACAGGGGCAGGTTATCGCTCAAATGATGAATACAATACACAGTTTAAAGACCGTTTTCATGTATTCTCTACTCAGATCCCTAATATGCTATTTGGTTACGGACAATCTGAAGTTAGCTACAAACAGGACCTAGGTTTAGACTCGGCCTATGAACTAAATTCAGAAAATGTACCTGTTAAGGCAGATATTGAATATGTAGAGACATTAGAAGATTCTAAAAACTACATGTCAGGATGGATTTCAAAAGCAATTGAAGTATTAAATCAATAATTGATCTCGGCCGCTTAATAGATCTTACTTATTAAGCGGCCTTATCATAAAGCCGATCTCTCTGCGATGAGATGGTAAATGAAAAACTGTCACATCATATTTATCCGAGAAGTTCTTTACCCACAAATCAATCTTTTCTAAATCACTTAAGACTGGTGTTTTAATCGTAAGAAAGCCACCTTTAATATCTTTATAAAAGTCCATAATGCGTCGAGATTGATTTGTATTTAAGTCTCCATTTAGATTTAGATCTGAAATCAACCAATCACAATGTTTTGGTAATTGAGTTCGAGTGATATCAAATACACTCTTTTTAATATGTTCAAAACTATTACCGAACTTTTCACTAATAATTGGATCCATCTTAGCAGGATCAATTGAGACGAGCTTAGCACCTCTTTCTAATACATAGTATGAAATTCCACCAGGAGCACTCCCTACTTCAATAACCTGATCATCTGATGATAGCTCTATATTAAATAGTGTAAATGCTTGGTTAATCTTATGATATGCACGAGCAGGTACTTCCTGCGCTAATTCAACCTCTTCAATATCAAATGTATCGAGCGAAGTAGAAATTGTACGATAAGACCAGAATTGATTCTCTGAGACTGCGACAAACTCTCCAGCACATGGCTTTTCCTGACTCTTCTCATTAAAGACTGCTTGTCTGCGTGCAAAGATTAAGGGATTTGATGTTAGTTGTTCTTCATATGAAGAAGGGCCTTTCATACTGATGAATTCTTTATTAGAGAAACTTAATCTAAGCTTAGGATGCTTTAACTTAATTTCTTCAAGTAGAAGATCCTTTAGCTTTTCATGATAGAAAAATAAGTAAAAATCGTTCATAGGCCCATCCTAACATGATTTATATGCACATGCGCCCATAAATTGTTTATGGGCGTATACACAAGTATATTGAAATTATAATGATGCAGGTGAACGAAGATTTTGTTCAATCTGAAATTGAGTAAAGATATTCTCCTTATTCTCTCCTTCAGAATAATAATTCTTATAAGGTATTGAACCATTTAAATTAGCACTAAAACTTCCTTTATTTGAATAAGAACCAAATAGTCGACGAATGAGATAGTCTTTTTCAACGTGATTATTAATATTGTAAGCAATATCTTTAAAACGCCACAGTGGTAGTTCATGCTTATACTTTGCATAGAGTTGCTTTGAACCTATTTCCATACATGCTGCGACCATTCTTCTGCGCTTTGAAGGCCTAAAGAAATACTTCCAACGATACTTTCTTTCACACTTTCTTTTTATTTCAGAAGTATACTTTCCAACGGACCACTCTTTTAAGAATGTCCCATATGAACGATAAAGCTTGTGACGACAAGCACTGAAAAAAGACCTTAGGCGTCTAAAAAAGTTCTTTGATTTTCCACCACAAGCTTCTTTAAAGATATCGTAAACTTCAGATGAATTACGATTTAAGAAATTTGCCATATTAGAATTATCAATTGTCATAGTAGATGAAAACTCAGCAGGTGCCTTAACTGTATAGTTATCAAAGACTGAAGCAAAGTTACCATAACTTTGAGTGCGATCTCTAATAAGACCTCTCATCTTTTTTTCGGTTTTATTCTTACTCCACTTATAGTCCTTATTTACCTTGCTTTGCTGATCAAGGGTCATGGTATAGACATTAGAGCTAAAGATATCAAAATCACGACGAGACTTAATAAGCTCCTCATTTGATTCATAATTGATATCAACGACCTTAGAATCAACTCGATCATTTGAGATTAATTGATCATAGCCAACTAGTTGACCAAGAACGATATTAAGTAATTTAGTAAAAAAGTTTTGTGTATACGATAGACGTTCATAGCGATGAGAAAAGAATTTATAAACCTTTCCATCTTTTACGACCTCTGTCGATTCTGTTTGAGAGTCTTTGACCCCACCTATAATAAAGGCCAAGTACTTACTCTTTTTTAATTCTTTTTTACGATTTTCATAGCTAGTTATATTATCTGCTAATTTTGAATAATTAAATTTTCCAAAACGAGTTACATTTTTTAACTCAGATAACTTCTCTCTATCATGTAAGTCCTGAACATAAATAGACATATAGGCCTTATATGATTTTTCAAAACTATAACTAAAGTCATAGCGAAATAATGTAAGCTTAACAATATTTAAAAAGTCCGCCATAAGCGTGATATTTACTCCAGCTGAAATTAACTTAGAATCTTCTGCTGTAAGACGTATTAACTCATTTTCTTTTGCATTATCTGCCGGGCCAAGTCTTTGTATTTCAACAGAGGACTTTCTTTCATAGCTAGCAAGTGCACCAGCTGCAACACCAATACCTTGATAGGAAGCAGTTGCTGCCGCTCCAGCTGCAAAAGTAAGTGCATCTTCTTTTTTGATAAAATCGTAATCACTTAATTTATCAAAATTTTCTGGATTCAAATAACGATACATAAAGAATAAACGATCAAAGTTTGTCTGAAGAGCATCCGTTGCATTTGCAGCAAAGTGATTGTAGCGAATTGTTCTTTTAAGAGATAAATTACTATAAGACTTCAAAACCCCAGGAGCAATATCAATGATCCCCTTTTCTTGAAGAGCGCTTAAGAAATTACGGGCAGAAATTTCAATCACCATCTCATCATTTACAAGATACTGATCCTCATCAAAAAGAGAAGGTGCAGCTGAGCGATTAAACATAACTTTAAAACCATGAAAATTTCCAGCGTGTCTCCACCCCACAAGATTGACACCACCAAAGAAACCATTTGATTCATTACTAAGTCGATCACCAATGGACTGGTAATTTGCTTCGTAATTGTCATAAATCGTTTTATAAATCGGCGATATGTCGGCCAGATCTGTATCGGAAAACTCACTTTCTAACTTATACTTATCAACACTGAAATTAGAAAATTGAACAGATTCCTGCCCTGTCTGTGCAAAAGCAAGATTTAGATTAGTAAAAGTTGTGAATGTTAAAATGAGAAGTAGAGTTTTCAAATTCTTCTCTGCATTACCTTTAGTGTTCACGGTTCATCCCCCTATTTCCCCTGTGGACTATCCACATTGGACCTTTGGTAGGAAAAGAAACGGAAACTAACGTGCAATACAGATTCTTAGCCTAAAAGGGATGTTCGTTCATTTATCGACGCAGCGCAAGAATATTCTTATCCATTATTAACACTAGCTTAATTTCATATATTTACCCTTTTTTTTTGATAGATAATATTGAATACGTCTTAATATTAATTTACTGGATTTATATCCTAAACCGTTCAATAATAAGTTTAACAAGTTAAAGCGATGAAAATCGTTTATAAATTAACTAATAATTACTGAGTAAATAACTAGGAGAAAAGAATGAAATTTGAAAGTATTGATGGAAAACAAGTACCTAAGACATCGTTTAAAGTTTATAGAGATGGTGGCCTGGTAGATTTAAGTTATGATGATGTGTTTAAGGGAAAGAGAGTTGTCGTATTCTCACTACCTGGTGCATATACACCAACATGTTCATCAACACACTTACCTCGTTATAATGAACTGGCCAATGCAATCAAAAAAGAAGGTGTTGATGAGATCTATGTTCTCTCAGTAAACGATGCTTTTGTAATGGATGCTTGGATACAGGATCAAAACGCAGAAGATATTCACGTCCTACCTGATGGTAATGGTGAGTTCTCAAAAGGTATTGGACTACTTGTTGATAAATCAGATATTGGTTTTGGATCACGTACTTGGCGTTACTCAATGGTGGTAAATGACGGTGTGGTAGAAAAGTCATTTATTGAACCTGATAAGCCAGGTGACCCATTTGAAGTATCTGACGCTGATACAATGTTAAAATACTTAAACCCGCAAGCTAAAGCACCTGAGGCCATTGCTCTATTTACAAGACCAGGTTGTCCTCACTGTCATCGTGCAAAAGAGCTTTTAACAGAAAAAGGCCATAAGTATAATGAAATTATCCTTGGTAAGGATACTTCAAATCAGGCCCTATTCGCTATCACAGGTCAAACAAAAGTTCCGCAAATTTTTATCAACGGGGAGCTAATTGGTGGACGCGATAAATTAGAAGAATTATACGCTTCAAAGTAAAAAAATAAGGCCAGCGTTAAGCTGGCCTTCTACATATATCTTAAATACAAAAAAGCATTTCGAAGTAAGTTGGAACTGGCCACATATCATCAGGAATAATCTGCTCAAGATTAGCACAATTTTGTGCAATCAATTCACTTACAGGCATCAAGTCATAAGCAATTTTTCTAGCAGCTTCTTCTTCTGAGTTTTTCTCATGTAAGTCACTTAGGGCATTCTTTAGGTTTCTCGTTTGCTCAAATGCACCCTCAAGAGAGAATTGTAGCTCTTTTAGAAGTTCTTTTTCGACAGTTGCCTCAACCTTACATGATTTACTCGCTAGAATTGAATTCGTAAGTTTTTCTTTATATTGAATCGCTGCAGGGATTACATGCTGATTAACCATTCCAATGAGAGTATTAAATTCAATCTCACGCTTAGTGATATAAGCTTCTAAGTGAACGTTATAAAGAGTCTCTAATTCAGAATTGCGATAAATACCATGCTTCGTTAAAAATGAAGTCTCATCTTTATTAACTAAATACTCTAAACAATCTGCAGTTGTTTTAAGATTTGGTAGTCCCCTACGCTCAGCTTCTTCTAACCATTCTTGAGAGTAACCATCGCCATTGAAAATAACATTCCAAGACTCATTTAATAACTCATGACAAACATCTAATAAGGCCTGATCAACAGGTGTTCCTTCATTAATTTTGCTTTCAAGCTTATGATTAACTTCTTCAAGAACACTTGTCACAGCTCCATTGAGAATTGTTAGAGGAAATCCAATTGATTGATCAGAACCACATGCTCTAAATTCAAACTTATTTCCAGTAAAAGCAAATGGCGAAGTACGATTTCGGTCCGTATTATCTTTTGGAAGCTTGGCAAGTTGTCCAGCACCAAGATCTAGTATTTCTTGAGACTCTGGAGCAAAGTCAGATTTTTCTTTAATTGCTTTAAAAATTTTCTCAATTGTTGATCCAGTAAAAACTGAAATAATAGAAGGAGGAGCTTCATTTGCACCAAGTCTATGGTCGTTACTATGAGAAGCAATAGAAGCTCTTAGTAGTTTTGCATGGCGATCTACCGCAGTAATTACGGCAGCAGTAAAAGCTAAGAAGCGATAATTTTGATGAGGCTCTTTTCCTGGATTTAATAAATTGATTCCAGTATCACTTGCAAGTGACCAATTTAGGTGCTTACCTGATCCATTGATTCCAGCAAACGGTTTTTCATGCATTAGAGCTTCAAAGTCATGGCGCTTGGCCACATTTTCAATTGTCGCCATAACCATGTGATTATTATCTGCAGAGATATTTGCATCTCTAAAAATCTGAGCAATTTCAAATTGTCCTGGAGCAACTTCATTGTGACGAGTCTTTGCAGGAATCCCTAATTTATGAAGTTCAAAATCAAGCTCTTCCATAAACGCCATAACTCTTTCATTAATAGCGCCAAAGTAGTGATCATCTAGTTGTTGGTTCTTTGTTGAAGCAGCACCAAAGAGAGTTCGTCCAGTCATTACGAGGTCGCGTCTTTGGTAGTAATAGGCCTTATCAATTAGGAAATATTCTTGTTCTGCCCCACAAGTTGCGATAACGCGTTTAACATCAGTTTCTCCAGTTAAGTGCAAGAACTTCTTTGCTACTTCACCAAGAGCTGAATTTGATCTTAGTAATGGAGTCTTAATATCAAGAGCTTCTCCGTGATAAGAAACAAAGGCCGTTGGAATACAAAGTGTTTTTGACTGTCCAGAGCCGATTAAGAACATTGGAGATGTTAAATCCCATGCTGTATAACCACGGGCCTCAAAAGTTGATCTCGCTCCCCCATTTGGGAAAGAAGATGCATCCGGCTCACCTTGAATAAGTTGAGTCGCTGATAATTCTTCTATTGGCTGTCCTGTTGAATAATCGTAATCGAGAAAGGCGTCATGCTTTTCAGCAGTTGCACCTGTTAAGGGTTGGAACCAATGGCAAAAGTGAGTTGCGCCTTTATTTAAGGCCCAAGCAGTTACGGCCTTTGCCACAATCTGCGCCTGAGACTCTGTGATTTGAGCGTTACTATTAATGACTTCGTTAATTTCTTCTCTAATAGAATCAGGGATTTCTTCAGCTGTTTGAATATCAAATGTATTTTCACCGAAATAATCTGATATCTTGTGATAATTTCCAGCTGTATCCTTAGGGCGAAAAAAACTTAAGCCTTGACTGATAGTGTCATTAAGACTACTTTGAACACTCATATACTTCCTCTCCATGGCAGTGAGTTATTATTACCAATATTATAGGAAAGGATGAATATTTATGCCAACAAAATCTTATTGAGAAATTTGAATTTCTTGGAATGTTTGGATTTTAGAATAATCAATTGTTTCGGCCTTGATTTTAGACATACAAAGAACACAACCTGCCATTAAAACAAAGACCATTTTTAATATTGCTTCATATGCATCTGGTGGTAACATTGCGAACTCCAAAACTTTAAGCTACAAAAATAATTGATAGATAAATGCATAATTGCAAAAGAAATGCTGATGAGCAATAAAAATTTTAAACGAAGTACATTTTTATATGTGACACCAAAAGAAGTTCCAAAAGACTATCTTATGGATCACAAGCTTGATCACCGCTTATCCAGATGGTGCCTAAAAGAGCTGACCCAAGAAGAGAACTTAAGTATATCCAATCACTTACATATGGAAGCTGACGAGACTAAGTTGGTATCAATAAGTCATACCAAGGAGCTAGCAGCCTGTGCGCTATGCATCAACAAAAACGTACGTTCTATCGGCATCGATATCGAATGGGTTGGAAGAAAAATAAGGGATGGAAGCTTTAAATACTTTGTTTCAAAAGAAGAGGAATTAGAACTCTATTCTCCCCTAGAGATTTGGTGCATAAAAGAAGCGGCCTTTAAGGCCTATTATCCATTTCACGATCAATCGCAAAAAACACTTGTTCTAACTGATTTTGTAATTAAAGAAAACGCGACCTTGTTGGCCCCAAACGGTGAAACCTTTGATTTTTCACTAACAAAGCAAAAATTAGAGGACAAAGAATTTATCCTTGTCCTCGCAGAATATTAACTCAAATACTTTTTAAATAATTCTTCATCATTAACTTTAAGTTCTTTAATTGATCTTAACCCATTACCTAGAGTAACTGTTACAGTTTGCAACTTACCTGTACGAGCAATTAAAAGATCGATTTGATCATTTTCACTATACATCTCATCCAATTTATCGATGATCTTCTTATCTACCCTTAAAGCATTGATTGCAATAATTTCATCTCCAGCATTTAGGCCACTTTTATATCCGCAGCTTCCTTGTCTTACTGACTTAATATTGATTCTTCCCTTTTCATCCGAAAGATTAACACCAAGATCAAGTTTAGGAGTTGTCCATTCAACCTCAACACCCATTTTTTTAAGATGAGATTCAAAATCAATCTCTTCAACACCTTCTACTAGAAGTTTAAATTCATCACATACTTTCTGAGAAACAAGAGAAGATAAGATTTTAAAGAAGCCATCTTTAGTTAAACCAGTCTCAGGCCCTTCCTTATAATCCGCCCATAGAGCACGGACTAGGTCATTAATCCCCTTACCTTCTTCTTTCATAAGAACATTTAGGACGAAGAATACAAGGCCACCTTTTAAATAATAGCTAACTGAAGAATTTTTAAAATTCTCCCCTGCGCGATAAAGCTTTACCCATGCATTAAAAGATGAATCTTCTAAAGAGTGATAACCACGGCCAGGTGTTGAAAGAAAATTATTAATATTTTTCTTCATGCACTCCATATACTCACTTGGTGAATAAAAACCTGCACGATAAGTTACTAACTGATCCACAAAACTAGTTAGTCCTTCAGTAAGCCAGTGCATACGAGTATAATTCTCATTCTTATAATCAAAAGGTCCAAGCTCTTTTGGCCTAATCCTTTTAACATTCCATAGGTGAAAATATTCATGGGCAACTAATTCAATAAATTGCTTCCTTCCTTTTTCTTTTGCTAATTCAAATGGACAGAATTGAAGAACTGTAGAATCGAGATGCTCAAGACCTCCAAAGCCATTAGGAGTTAGATGAGTGATGAAATAATAATGATCATAAGGTAAATCTTCATCGAAAATCTTTGCTGTCTCGTGAACGGCCTTTTCCATATCCGCCATTAGTCCAGAGAAGACATCTTTTTGTGAAGCAAAATCTCCATAGAAAGCAACGTGATGTTCCTTATCTTTATACATAAACCCATTAGTTTCATGACAGCCTATTTCAAAGGGAGAATCCATTAATTCATCAAGATTATCTGCTTCATATAAGAAAGTCGTTCTCTCAGGAGATACATCTTTTAATGCAGTTGTAACTTTAGTCCAAAGAGGATTAATCTTGATCTCAATTTGAGCAGGGCCTTGCTGATTTTCAAATGCAATAAAGACACTTGGCCCATGTAAGAAGGCATGTGTATTATCCACGTGAGATGTTCTAACCGTTAAGTCATGACAATAGACACTATATTGAATTAGAACCTTTGAATCATCTTTAATCACTTCTGACTTGAAAACAGGATGATCAAGTTGAACCTCCCATTCATTCTTAGATACTTGCTTGTGAAAAAGTCGATTACCTTTAGAGTCCTCAACTTTTATCTCTTTAATATGCCTTGCATACTCACGCATTAAATAAGAGCCTGGTGACCAAGATGGCATATAGAAACGAAAATTATCACCTTCTACACCTTGAGACTTGATATCTGCTTCTAAACTAATATTGACGAGATGAGTGTGTGGATTTGGAATATCAATCGTATATTTAAGCACTTCTATAGCTCCTTTTATCTTTACTTTATAACTGTTAGATAACTCTAATTTATTTCATCAAAAACCTCTTGAAAAGGGTTCGTTTACTTGCTAAAAGCCATTAACAACACAATTTAATGGAAGACAACCGATGAAAACTGAATCAAAATCAGCGCAAAGCAGTGCGTCGTACAATATCGATCGCTCTCAAGTAACGCTACCAAAATTAAGTTTTACTCAAATGGCCCAAGATCAGCTTAATCTTATGCTTGAAAACGACTTTACTCTACAAGGGAAGTACTTAAGAATTCTTATAAGTGGTAAAGGATGCGAAGGATTTAAATATTCAATAGGTTTCCACGACTTAAATGATGATGACTTTCTAGTTCCTGTGAAGGAAATGGATATTGAAGTGGCCATTGATCCATTTACTGCTTTCTACTTAGGTGAAACGCAGATCGATTATCAATTTAACTACATTAACGACGAAGAAGGTTTTGTCGTTGTTAATAAGCAACAAGATGAGTTCCAAGGAAAATTTTGGCGTAAAGATAAGTCAAAAATTCCTCCAAAAGTTCAATAGCAAAATTCAGTAGGATAAAATATGGATTATCGCTATCTAAAAGCATTTACTCTAACGGCAAAATACCTAAGCTTTTCAAAAGCGGCAGCAGAGTTAAAAATTGCTCAATCTGCGGTATCTCGTCAAGTAAAGCTATTAGAAGAATCGATGAATGAAGAACTTATTATTCGCTCTAGTAAGAAAGTTATTCTTACGAAAAAAGCAAAAGATCTTCTTAAGTCGATAGAGCACTTTGAAGTTGACGTTGGTGAAATCTTTGAAAAAAATCAAGATAAGCCAATTCACATAGGAATCCTGGATGGACTACTAGTAAATTGGTTTAATCCAATTCTTGCAAAGTATGCCCAAAATTATAAACGCGATATATATGTACACGTAGCAGACTCTCCGGCCCTTAGACGAGGTATTGAAGACGGTGTCTATGACATGATCTTTTCAACTGATGGCTTTCAATCAGACCTAACTTCGTCATTGAAATTATTTGAAGAGAAGTTTGTTATTATCTCAAAAGAAGAAATTAACAAGAAGAAGCTTCACGAGTACACATGGATTGTTTTTAGTGAACTAGACCACTTATACAAGCTTTCAAAGAAGGCTCCCGCAAAAAAGATTGTTGTTAGTTCTCTTGAAAGTATAAAAGCGCTAGTTAAGCACGGTGTAGGTATTGCTGTGGTACCTGATCATACCCTATCTAAGAATCATAAATTTCATACAGAGCCTATTACAGGCCTTAAGAATATGAATATTTATATGACCACTCTTAGCTATAAGAATATGCCACCATTTTTAAAAGAATTTTCAAAGATATTACAGGCGAACTAGAAACGCTCGCCTGTTTTTTAGATAATTATTTAACTCTTTTGATGTCTTTGATACCAATTGTTCCAATTAGAAATTTCTTATTAGAAACAAAGTGAAGCTTTGAAGAAGCTCTCGATTCAAAGTTAAACTTCCAATCTGAACCAACTCTTTCAACAGAGGCATCGTAATGCTTTCTCTCACCATTAATACCTGAGTACAAAGTATCAATTGTGATATCGGCACCATCCGATGGGTTTAAGTTTGAAGCCTTGATTTTTACAACTTGACGATCAGAGCGCTCAACCAGAGTCACTCCTTTAAGAAGCTGTTGTAAGGTATATGTCTGTGTTGAGATAACTTTTCCATTTTGATCGAATTCATTCTTATAAAGAGATTCAACCTCCAAAGTTTCATCATCGACATTAATACCAAGATGGTAGTATGACTTGTCTTCATCATTTGTAATGTGAACAAGTTTAACTGGTGCGGCCATAAGTTTAGTTGCTACAAATGCCACAATCGATAATTGAATAAGTAATTTCATATTTACTCTCCCTTCCAATTTGATAAGGCATACTGCCATTATTTCGTAATTTTTGGGAGAGAAAATATTACATGCTCCACTCGTTGAAGACCAACAAGCATTAGCTTAAACTAATAAGCACTATTAGCTTCAGCTTAAAGTATTGAAAATAATAGGGCCACCGATGTGCTTAAACTCATCATCTCGTAAATTTTCGAATTCATAACCAGATAAATGATCATGTAAAATCTTCATAATATAGGCGTGAATATTATCTATCTTATCCAATCCAAAGGTTTGAGCAAAAAGAACAATCTTTTCTTTAATATATGGATTATCAAAAATTCCTTCACTAAGCTTAGACTTTCCTAGAAAGTCCTTAAATTCTTCAATGGAAACACCCATTTTTCGAGATTCATCTTTTTTAAATTTCTCTAAACTAAAATTAATAAAAGTAGAAAGAATAATGGCCTCAAAATCAATCGAATTCACATCGTAATTTAAATAGTAATTATCAGATAATAGACCATCATCTTTTAATGAAAGATATGTTTCTTTTAACCCTTTTATAAAAGGCATAAGCTCTCTTAACAGGTTGCACTTACTTTGAAGTTTACGCCAAACCTCAGCATTATTGACCACGACAATTTTGTTATCATCATCACGATACTTAACCAGATCACTAAAGAAATCATCGAGGAAAAGATCAAAAGATGCACCTAAGAAGTTATCTGTTGAGTCCTCCATAAGATTATTACGAAGGGCCTTTTTCACATCTTTTTGTAAGATGCGAATAAGAGAATTTCCAATTTTATATATATCTGTAAAATCAAAGTAATCAAAAAGACTTTCATTATCAAAAGATCTTTGTTCATTGATATAAGACATTCCAAGTAAGACAAGTTCTCGGTTTTGGTTTCCAATTCTTGTCATGGCCACTGGGCCATCTTTTAGAACGCCATAATATTCCATACTCGCATTGAGCATACGAATAAAGTTAAAATGAAGGTAGTTAAAACGCTTTTCATCTGAAACCTTTGAAAGTTCCTCATGAATACTTCCAGAGTTCTTTTCAAAAGCGATAATTGAGTTCTGATGAAGAGTTTGAAGCTTGCCAAGAGTAGAAATATTTCCAGTTAAGGGCTCTCTCTTTTTAATAAAGAAATCGATATGACTGATTGATGGGAATGCATTCATTACCTCTAGCGCATCAAAATAATCGACAAAACCATACTCTCTAAGCCTCTCTTTTTTGGCCTGGTATTGGTTTTCATTATAAATCATATAATCTTCAGAGATCATTTTAAAAAGATGCTGATAGGCCTTTTCGACTCCAACATTTGTATAGAGATCACGAATTAATTGTCTTACTTCATCAACAATTTCATTTTCTTCATCAAATTCAAAAAGTAGTAAATTATCTTCAGTTAAGAAATAATTATCGTGGTCAGGGTACTCAGGATCTTCAACATCAAAAGTCCATACATTGAAGCGTCCCTTTAGAAAGAGAATAAATTGATCAGATTCAATAAACTCGTAACGAATATGATCATCTGGACTCTTAGCAACAGAGCTTACCCACGATGAGAATTCGTTAATGTCTAAGTCATCTTTTGACCAAAGATCAATATCGTAGAAAGTTTCTCTTTGCTCCTTTGATAAAAGGCTTAGAGCATGAGTCTTAACTTCAATTGGCAAGGCCTTAATAGAAACATAAAGAGGCTGAACAGGTAGTTTTTCAAGGCTTTCTCCCTTTGAAATATAGCTATTAACTAATTCCATCGAAGTGTAGGCCTTAGATTCTTTAAGAATAAGGTTAATAACATCAGTATTAGGAAGCGATGCATTCCCGGGATTTTTCTTAGAATTATCTTTGATTTCTTTCTTATTTTTTAAATCATTAGTCATATACCTAATTTACGGCATTTGGTATAAGATGTTAATATTTATATTGGTTTGATAAGCACTTAGAAACACTGCGTCAACAAAAAGAGGCTAAATTGGCTAAGTATATGAAAATTTGACTATAAATAATGCAACTAATATGATGAAGATCATGTTTTTTTACAAAAATATTATTTAACTTAAATAAGTGTTAATTTATGTTTGTAAGGAACGAGTAGGTAGAAAATGGCAGTTTTAGATAAGAAACAATGTGCAGATTGCCCATCAAAAGATATGGGAATTTTTTGTGGTCTAACTTTCCAAGAAGCAATGGAAGTTTCATCGACGACACACACATTAAAATTTAAACGTGGCCAAAGTATTTTCTCTCAGGGAAATAGCCCAGAAGGAATCTACTGCATTCAATCTGGAAATATAAAACTTACAAAAACTGGTCAAGACGGGAAAGAAACAATTATTAGAATTGTTACTCATGGTGATGTTATTGGTCACCGCTCTCTTTTTACAGCACAAGAATTTCACGGAACAGCTACGGCCCTTGATGATGTCGTGGTTTGTTTTATCGATCGCAATCATGTCCTTAAGCTAATCAATGATAAGCCATCAATCGCATTAGAATTAATTAACAAGCTTAGCCGTGATATGGGTGTTGCTGAAGAGCGCTCAAGTTCTTTTCATCAAAAAAATGTAAGAGAGCGTATTGCACAGCTTATACTGGAACTTTCAGACTCGCACGGTGTTGATCTTGGTAACGGCGAAGTTCAAATTAACCTCAAGCTTACAAGAGAAGAGATGGCAACAATGATTGGGACAGCGAATGAAACATTAATTCGCATCATCTCTGAATATCGAAAGGATGGCCTTATTGATCAAAATGGTAAATTGATAGTTATTAAAGATCGCAAAGAGCTACAAAAAAGAGCCGACGGGGTTCACTAATATTTTACTTAATTAAGTTTAAAGAATTGTTATTATAACGAAGAATTGAGAAATGGATTTTGAAAGGGCCCAGGCCCAAGAGCACTTAGTCGCAGCTCAAGATGGCATATGTCATCACTGCGGTGAACCTCTTGATGCCAATAACATTATCACATCAGAAAGTGATGGTAATGAGAGTGGTAAGAAATATCACTTTTGTTGTTACGGCTGTATGAGTGTCTATGGCCTACTTCATTCAAATAACCTACAAGAATTCTATCAATATCAAGATGTCCAGAAGTCTAAGAATCCAAAACTTTTACAAACAACAAGTAAAGAAAGTTACGAAAAGTTAAGTGATAAGTATCAATTTATGGATAAGAAAGAATTCTTAAATGACTTTATCACAATTGATAATGACAAGCTAAGAGTACACTTTCTAATAGAAGGAATTCACTGCCTTGCTTGTGTGTGGTTAATTGAGAGAATCTCTAAGCTACTGGACTTCATCGATCATGGCCAAGTTAATATTGGTAACAATGTCGCAAGTTTTACTATCGATACTAAGAAGCCTTATTCAATAGCAAAGTTGGCCGCTACATTAGAAGGACTTGGTTATCTTCCTCATGCTTATAATCCAGCATCAAATAAGAGTGTAAAACTTAGTAATCGTACAGAGATTTTAAGAATCGGAGTTGCTGCTTCGGCCATGATGAATATTATGATCTATGCGATTTCAAATTATGCAGGAGCAACTCATGAGTACGCTCGTCTATTTGATGGAATTAGTCTTGCTTTTGCCCTACCTGTTATTCTCTTTAGCGCAAAACCTATCTTTATTAGCAGTTTAAGCGCGATTAAACTTAAAAGTACAAGTGTTGATATACCACTTGCTATGGCAATTGCATTTGGCTTTATCCTCTCAACATATAATTTTTTAATTGGATCAGGTCCTGTATACTTTGATTCAATCACAACATTAGTTTTCCTAATCTTACTATCGCGATTTGCTGTTAAGGTATTAACGCAAAAATCAATGTCCACAAAAGGTATCTCTTCTCTTTTCTACAATACAGGTGTGAAACTTGTTAAAGATGGAAAAGAAGAACAGGTTTACTCGAGTAAGATTGAAGTCGGCGATACAATTGTCGTTGAAGAAGATGAGCGCATAATTTTTGATTGTAAGTTATTGAGTGAAAAAGGAATTATTCTCAATACAATCAACACAGGAGAAAGCCACCCTATAGTTCTTAATAAAGGCGACAAAATTAAGGCCGGAGCAATTTGCATTGGCCCTAGTATTTCTCTTGAGGTTGAAGAAATAGGACTACAAACTCAACTAGGAAAGACACTAGAGAGAATTGAATCAAATTCAATCCAAAAGAACCCTGCTAATTTATGGGCCAAAAAAATTTCGAAGTACTTCACTATTGGAATTATTTTCTTAAGTACAATCGTTCTATTACAAGGCCTATATACAGGTAATCTTACAACAAGCTTTGAGAAGATCTTGGCCATTTTAATTGTAGGCTGCCCATGTGCTTTTGCAATTGCTACACCTATTGTTATTGCAACAAGAATTAATAAATTAAAATCAATTGGTATCTATATTAAAAATGAATCTTCTCTTGAAGAATTAAATAATACTAAGAATTTAATCTTTGATAAAACAGGGACTCTGACTAAAGGTGACTTTGCCGTTAATCACTTCATTAACAAGTCTCAATATAGCAATAATGAGATTCTTGCAATAGCACTAGGAATTGAGCGAAGTATTCAACATCCAATTGCCATTGCTATAAAAAAGTATGCAAAATCGAAGTTAACAAAAGAAGAAGCAAATCAATACCAACTTATTGATGTTGTTAATATTTTAGGAAGCGGCGTTAGTGCAATTATTAACAAAGCTCAATATGAAATAAAAGCGATTACTCAACAAGAAAAGAATCTTATTGGATTATTTGAAGATTCAACTCTTCTTGCAACATTTGAAGTATCAGATAGTGTGAGAGCTGAAAGTATACAGGTCGTTAATTACCTTAAAGAAAAAGATATCAATATACACTTATCAACTGGTGATCATTCTGATTCTGCATACGATGTTGCAACAAAGCTTGGAATTAATCCAAAACATATCTACATCGAACAAAAGCCTGAAGAAAAACTAACATTAGCAGCAAAGCTTAAGAATGTTACATTTATTGGTGACGGTGATAATGACGCCTTAGCAATGGTTAAGGCCAATACATCAATAGCGATAGGAGCAAGAGCAGATATGGCCATGAGAAGCTGTGACATCTACGTTGCTAATGATGATCTCTCTCCTATCCAAATTCTATTTCAAGCTGCTTCAAATGTAAGGCAAACACTTAGACGAAATATTTTCTTTGCCGTAAGCTATAATCTAGTGGGAATTAGTTTAGCAATGGCCAATATAATTACTCCTCTTTATGCGGCAATACTAATGCCACTGAGCTCTTTAACTGTATTGCTCTCTAGCACAATACCTCTTATTGGATTTGATAAGAGAATTTTAAAAATAAAGGGTAAAAGCTGATGGAAGTCATATTTGTTTTGTTACCTCTTGCGATAATGCTAGGTGTGGCGTTTCTAGTTTTCTTTATATGGGCCGCAAAGAGCGGACAATATGATGACTTAGATACGCCATCAGTAAGAATGTTATTTGATGACGATAAAGATATTAAAACTGAGAAGAAAAAAAATCATATAAATGATGATGTTAAAAACAAAAAGGAAGAGTGATTATGAGTACAAATCATGAAGCCCAATTAGAAGAGTTTTCGTACGACGATAAAATTTCGAAAGCTTTCCTAATGGCAACAATTGTCTGGGGTGCAGTAGCTCTATTTATGGGAGTTTTTATTGCATTTCAACTAGCTTATTGGAAATTGAACCTTGGCTTAGAGTGGACAACTTTTGGCCGCCTAAGGCCACTCCACACGAATGCTGCAATCTTTGCATTCGTTGGAAACGGTATGTTTCTGGGAATTTATTATTCAACTCAAAGGCTTTGTAAAGCAAGAATGTTTTCCGATATTCTATCATGGATAAATTTCTGGGGTTGGCAGCTAATTATTGTTTCTGCAGCCATTACACTCCCACTGGGAATTACAACTGGTAAAGAGTATGCAGAACTAGAATGGCCAATTGATATTGCTATTGCAGTTGTGTGGGTTGTCTTTGCTGTAAACTTCTTTGGAACACTGATAAAGAGACGTGAACGTCATATGTACGTAGCTCTTTGGTTCTATATTGCAACGATCGTTACAATCGCAGTACTACACATTTTCAACTCACTATCATTACCAGTTAGTTTTTTAAAGTCATATCCAATTTATGCAGGTGTACAAGATGCAATAGTTCAATGGTGGTATGGACACAATGCTGTTGCTTTCTTCTTAACTACTCCGTTCTTAGGAATCATTTATTATTTTCTACCTAAGACAGCAAATCGACCAATCTACTCATATAGACTTTCGATTATCCACTACTGGTCACTAGTCTTTATCTATATTTGGGCCGGACCACACCATCTACTCTATTCATCTGTACCAGACTGGGTTCAAACTTTAGGGATGACATTTTCTATAATCCTATGGATGCCATCTTGGGGTGGTATGATCAACTTCCTTTTAACACTAAGAGGTGTTTGGGATAAGGTAAGAACTGAGCCAATCCTTAAGTACTTAGCAACAGCTGTTACTTTTTATGGGATGGCCACATTTGAAGGTCCTCTACTTTCAATCAAATCAGTGAACTACATTGGTCACTTCACTGACTGGGTTGTTGGCCATGTTCATGCTGGTACTATCGGTTGGAATTATATGCTAATCGTCGGTGTTCTGTACTATTGTACTGAAAAGCTTTGGAAAACTGAGATTTATTCTAAGAAAATTGCAAATACTCAATTCTGGTTAGCAACAGTAGGTCTATTACTATACATGATGTCAATGTGGGTATCTGGTATTACTCAAGGTCTAATGTGGCGTGCAGTAGATGCAACTGGAAAACTCGTTTATCCAAACTTCATTGAGACAGTAGTTAAAATTATTCCAATGTACTGGGTTAGAGGTATCGGTGGCGTCTTTGTTTTAGTTGCCTTCTTTTTAATGATTTTTAATATTTGGATGACTTATAAGAAATCAAAGTATGCCAATCAAGGAAAAGAAGCCGAAAAAGATATCTTTAAGGCCGCTCCTCTTTCAGCAAAGCCGGAAGAAAAGGACGCTGACAGTCACCGTAAACTAGAAGGCCTTCCAATGGTCTTTACCGTTCTTACTCTTGTTGCCATTTTAGTTGGTGGTGCTATTGAAATCATTCCTTCACTAATCTCAGATCGCTTTGTGGAAAAAGACCCGAGAGTCAAGCCTTACACTCCTCTTGAACTAATCGGACGAGATATCTATGTAAGCGAGGGATGCTACGTTTGTCATTCACAACAAATTAGGCCAACAGTTGCCGAAAAGTTAAGATATGGTAATCCATCGACTGCTGCAGAGTCTGTCTATGATAGGCCATTTCAATGGGGATCAAAGAGAATCGGGCCTGATCTTGCTCGTGTTGGTGGAAAGTACAATGATATGTGGCACTACCGCCATATGATAAACCCTCGAGAAGTAACAGCTGGTTCAATCATGCCTAATTATGATTGGCTAACAAGAAAGAAGGTTAATTTTAAAATGCTTCCAAAGAAGATGAAGGCAATGGTTGCATTAGGTACTCCTTATTCAAAAGCGGAAGTCGAAAATGCAATAGACAGTGCTATGAAGCAGGCAAATGAAATCACAAAAGGTTTGAATAAGTCTGGTGTACCAATGAAAATGCAAGACAAAGAGATTATTGCACTCATTGCATACCTCCAAAGACTTGGTATCGATACTAAGGAACAAGGAGATTAATAATGAAATCAGAAGTTATGCAAAATATGCCTTGGGAATGGATGCCTGTACTTAGCTTAATAATCTTCGTGCTTGTATTCCTTGGGGCATTTTTCTGGTCATTTAGACCGGGCTCTAAAGAGCTTTATGAGCAAATAACAGCTAACGCTCTTTCTGATGGCCAAAAGGTCAACAGTGAAAACAAAGGGAGTAACAATGAGTAATAATAAAGACTCTAACCAAAAAAATATAGTCCTTGAAGATGAAAAAGACCTAGTCCTAGATCATGACTATGATGGGATTCAAGAGCTCAACCACCCTCTACCTGGATGGTGGAGTGGGATTTGGGCCCTCTCTTTCATCTTTTGTATTCCATATTTTATGTACTATGTCCTTATGGATGGGCCAACTCTTAGAGAGACCTACAATAAAGATATGGAGGAGATGCAAAAGATTATCGAAGCAGAAGCTGCAAATACTGCAAACTTTGATATTGAAGTTTATAATAAATATGTAGCAACAGATTCTGCAAAAGAACTAGGACATACAGTCTTTGTAGAAAACTGTGCTGCTTGTCACCTAGAAGATGGTGGTGGTGATATCGGGCCAAACCTAACTGATGACTTTTGGATTAATATTAAAGAGTTTAAGCCAGAGAACTTCTACAAGTTTGTCGTACATGGAAATGAAGATATGGGAATGCCTGCTTGGGGAGATATCTTAAGTAAAGAGGATATAATGGCCGTTACATCTCATGTAATGAATCTACATGGCACAACTCCTGCTAAAGCTAAAGAACCTCAAGGTGAAAAAATAATAGAGTAAGATATGACAAAGAAATCACAGTTTGAATTACATGACTCACGCTTAGGTACGACTGATGACCATGGTCACCGAGTATTCCTATTCCCTGAAGAAGTAAAAGGAATATGGAGGAGCAGAAGAAAAGTATTCTACTGGTTTCTTATCATTATCTACCTCGTCTTACCGTGGATATATATCAATGGAGAACAGCTGATTTTGTTAAATATCCCGGCAAGAGAGTTTTCATTTTTCACATACAAATTCTATGCTCATAACGCGCCAATACTCATTTTCATCATTCTTGGGTTTCTATTCTTTATTGGATTTATAACAAGTATCTTTGGCCGAGTATGGTGTGGATGGGCATGTCCACAAACAGTCTTCATTGATGCATTATTTCTACGTATTGAAGCACTGGTCGAAGGTAAACCACGTCAAAGAAAGAAGCTACAAGAAGCACCTTGGAATCGAGAAAAAATTGTAAAGAAAACAATAAAGTGGATACTATTTCTTGTTCTCTCGCTCCATATCTCACATACCTTCCTAGGCTACTTTGTTGGAACACATAACTTAATAGGAATAAGTCTTCAAAATCCTTCCGAAAATTTCACATTATTTACAATAATGCTAATAATTACGGGAATTATTATTGCAGACTTTGGATGGTTTAGAGAGCAATTTTGTATTATTGCTTGCCCTTATGGAAGAATGCAATCAGTAATAATGGATGAAAACTCAATGGCAATTCTCTACGATGAAAAGCGTGGGGAACCAAGGCGCCAACCAGGTCAAAAACCTAGCGAACACGGAGACTGTATTAACTGCTATGCTTGTGTCAAAGCATGCCCTACTGGAATTGATATTCGCCGAGGGGTGCAACTAGAGTGTATCGCATGTACAAATTGTATTGATGCATGTGATGACATTATGGTTAAAACAAATAGACCAAAGGGCCTTATTCGCTACGACACTCAAAGTAACATCGAAGGCAGAGGCCGCCACATTTTTTCATTTAGAAATATCGCTTATCTTATTGTCTTAATTGGACTTTTAATCGGCTTTATTTTCAGTGTCTCAATGTCACAAGGAATTACGACGACTGTCCTCAGAGGTCCAGGTACACCTTTTAGAGTACAGTCAGATACAAAGACATTAAATCATTTCCAAATTGTTTTAGAACAAAGTGGTGATATAAAAACTCATAATGTGAAATTTGCTATCGAAGGTGTTGATAAAGAAAACTATGAGATAAAAATGCAAAGAAACCCTTTTGAGTTTACGACAACTCACAAGAGACAAAACGTATTTATTGTCTTCAATAATAGTATATTAGAAAAAGGAAGTCGTAAGTTTACTTTTATCATTACTGATTTAGATACAAATAAAGTTATAAAAAAAGAGGCGGTACTCGTTGGACCAACTAAGTAGTCTCCAAGGCATTTCTCCATATCTCATTATAAGCGCAGGCTTAACAATGGGACTTGTGGCAAATTTCCACTGTGTGGGAATGTGTGGTGGTATAACAATGGCCGTCTCAAGAAATGTCGGTCAAAACCTCTCATACCAATTGGGAAGACTACTTGGTTACCTATCAGTGGCACTAATTATACCAACTCTAGGTTTTACTCTACTTGACTTTAAAGGCAACCCTTACTTAATGCTTTTTTCGAGTCTAAGTATTGGACTCATTCTTATATGGATGGGTGCAAAGAAAGTCTTTAAGTTTAATAATTTTAAATTTGCTGCAAAGATCTCTCAAAAGCTTCATCAATTAAACGCAAGGCTTTGGCCTGCAATATCAAAGAAGGTTGGAAATAGGCCTTACCTATTTAACTTTTCTATTGGAAGTATTAGCGTCTTACTTCCTTGTGGTCTACTTTGGGCGATGCTAGCTCTTGCGATCAGTGCAGCTTCCCCTGCCCTTGCGGCCCTTTTTGTTTTCTTCTTTTGGCTTGGAACTTTACCAGGTTTAGTTTTTGGCCCAACACTTATTCAAAAAATTAAATTCCCGACCAAGGTGCAAATGGGAATCCCATACTTATTTCTAATCATTGGAACGGTGACAATTGCATATCGAGTATATACAATGTGGAACCCCCAAGCTGGAGCCCCACTATGTCATTAAATATAAAGAAAATTATTATGAAATTCTTTCGTGACCCTGATTACTATGCATTCAACTTTCTGATCTTCACAGTAATCATTCTCTTTCCATGCTTACTAGTCGCCCTAACTGCGAAGTACTGGTGAAGAAGGGATTATATCTCTACAACTTTCAAAACCCCGTCTTCGTTCTTAATTTCGCAAATTGAAGAAATTCCTCTGATATTTGTATCCTTATCTTTTTCCTGAAAGATAATATATTTAAATACTTCAGAGATTAGTAATGACGCTTCTTCTAAGCTATATCCATAAGAGCTTACTACGGTATTTCTAACAATTCGATCAAGAACATTCTTTGGACTACTTCCGGTAGCAGCAGTGATCCCATTTGAGTTATTTCGTAGCATATCTAAATATGGATAAGTCCATTGTTCATCTAAGAAACTCAGCCCAATAAAATCACCACCGGCTTTTGAAGCGGCATCAATAACTTCATTAATATCCTTACTTTCTCTTCCTCGAGGCATTAAGCGGCAAACTCTTTGTCTTTGAAAAACTAAATCAGCTTGAGGTTCAATTGATACAATAGAGATATCAGAAGGTAATGAATTTATAAGCATATTATATAAAGTTGTTTTTCCAGAACCAAAGTCACCACCACAAATAATTCCCTCATTCGACTTAAGAATCTTTTCAATTTTATTCTTTGATTCTTTATCAATTGCACCAAATTTTAAATAATCCTCTAAACCAAAAATCCTCTTAGGCAATTTCATGATTCTAATACTTGCGCCTTTTAAGGCAATAGGTTTTTGTATTACAGTGACTGATAGTACTTCAGTTAAATAGCGAGAAAAGACACCTTCCTTTTCACTAATACCAAAGTGCTCTCTTATACCTTCGACAATTTCATCTAGTTGCTTAGGAGAAGTAAAAACAACTTCACTCTTCCAGTAACCAACTCTGTTAACAAAGACTTCATGATATGAGTCAATTGCAATTTCACCAACTTCTTCATCTGATAATAAAGGGTATAAAGGGCCAAATAATTTTTTTATCTCTTCTGTCATAATTGTTCCGTTGTGTTTGTTTTATCAATTATGCCCATTATTAAGAATTAAATCACCTAGGGAGAACCCTAAGAAAGATGTAACCATTTGAATTTTATGGCATTTGTGACAGCTTCAGTACGTTTACTCGCTTGAGTCTTCTTTAAGAGAGAGGTTATATGATATTCAACTGTTTTCTCAGAGATAGACAGTCCAACTGCAAGTTCTTTATTAGTATAGCCAAGAGAAATGAGCTCTATTATCTCTGCCTCTCTTTTAGTTAGAGGATTTTCAATAGAGATAGCTTCATCATCAAAAGATTGTAGTAATGATTCTATTGTTCTAGCAACTCTTCGAAGACCAGCTTCTGGTGACTTACATTTAGCGTAAAGACGACATTCCTTTGCTAAAGTTCTTAGTTCTTCAATTAGTAGATCCACAACAGACCTACTTACAGTCGCGCATACGCTGAAGTAGTTCACTATCTTGTGCTTGAATCTTAGGTCTTAAGTATTCAACGACAGATGAGTTTTCTTGTAGAATACGAACAAGTCGACATAAGAAGACATTATCTTCACGACTCTCCACAACTTGCCACGATTGTACGACATTATTAGTCTCATAGAATAATTTGAAAAAGAGTTCTTGGTATTTAAGTTTTACATCTCTTCCGGCCTGTGCTGACAACTGCTCACCAATGGACTCATCATGAATGGAGAAATTCCAAGTTAATCTGTCTCCACTTCCAAGGTCTAGAGTTCCCTCATATGTTTTAAAAAAAACACCTTTTTTTGTGATACGAACAAGTTTTCCTGAACGATAACCATCAGACTTAGGGTAATTTAGAATTCCCCACCCCAGTAAACCTGCTAGAATGACTAAAATAAAAACAATAAAGTAGACCTTTTTTTTCACTGAACACCCTCTTTAGTGTGGGTGCCATGCACCTTTTGTTACGCAATTGCGAAACAAAAGGTGCATGGCACCCTTCATTTATTCTATTGTATCCGCAAAAAACTAATTTTGTAAAAATTAAGACCTCTTAAGTTGGTCAAAGTTTCTCACTGCATTAAATTACTCATGGTACTCAGAAAACGCTCGAGGTAAAAATTGTTCAACTTTATTGACCCATCAGACACTCAGGCCGTTATTCCTATTCTGGGACTATGCCTACTTCTATGTCTTATTGTGGCCAGGTTTTCGAAGAATATTGGGATCCCAAAAGTTTCTGGTTTCATTATCTTGGGCATACTTCTTGGGCCATATGTATGTGGTGTGATAACTCATGAGTTCTTAGAAAAAACAAGCTACCTCTCGGATCTTGCCCTAGGACTTATTCTATTCAATATAGGTGGCGAGTTTAATAAGTATCTTTTGAGGCGTATTTCAGAGCAGGTTGTGAAAGAATCACATATAAAAGTTGCCCTCATGTTCTTCTTTAGTTTTATTCTCTTTGCCATCACCCTATTGATTTTTTCTTCCTTCACTTTTAGTAATATCCTTATTATTTCATTTATGCTTGCTGTTATAAGTGTTGAAGCGGCTCCCCCTACAACAGTTCTTGTTATGAAAGAGTATAATAGCCATGGCCCCCTAACTGACGCTATTATGATTCACCTTGGAATTGTCACTGGTGTTACGATTATAGGAACTCTCATTTTTACTGCTATCTTTGAGGCCACTGGCGTGTGGCCATCTTTTAATACTCCATACGAGACCATCTTAAGTATGGCCAAGGTCATTTTTGGCTCTATTGCTATCGGTGTTGTTCTAGGAATCCTACTTGCCTGGCTAGAGAATTTTGAAAATAAAATTGGAAACTTTCTCTTTTCAATTGTAACAATGCTGATATTTGCGCAAACCCTTACTTATTTTTTAAATTTGAACGTTCTATTGGTTTCCTTAGTGATGGGCTTTACCATCACTCAGGCCTCTTCCAAAGGTCGCCTCATTCATACTACCGTAAGAGATATAGGAAGCTCTCTCTATGCAATTTTCTTCGTCTATGCTGGTACCCATATCAATATTGCAGGTATTATCTCTGAGGGCGCCCTCTATGTTCTTATGTATATAGTCGTTAGAGTTATTTCAATTTACTTTGCTAATAAAGTCTTTGCCTATCGTGTAAAAGAAAATGACTACCACAATCTTGGCCACTGTCTATATTCACATGCAGGTACGGCCATAGCGGTTGCAATGGTTATTGGAGAAATCCCACATGTAACTAGTGAAATAATCTTTCAAACAATTATCTCTAGTATATTCATATTTGAGTTAGCTGGTCCCCTTATCCTAAAGGAAACATTGAAGCGAAGTGGAGAGATATCAGTGGAGATGATGAACGATGCTGCAAGTCGTTATGGACCTAATCAAACACGAAGTTTCTTTAAAATTACGAAAGATTTCATTGATAATAGTATTTCCGCCCTTAAAAAGTAGGAATATACTGAAATATCTTTGTCAGGATTTACGTTGTGAGTTAAGATGTAGACATGGATACAACCTCAATGACTGCTAATGAACAAGACACTTGTGAAGTGAAAGCAAGTGAGACAGAAAATACAGATAAGAATAACGATAAGAAAGAAGAGATAACAAAAACTCGTAAAGACCTTCATATGCCGCGTCGTATCTTCCATTTCTCGATGGGAGTTATTGCAGGAATGATTTATAAGCACTTTCTTACTCACACTCAGGCCGTGCATATCCTAGGGGTGGCCACGTGTCTTTTCTATATTCTTGAACAAATTCGTTTAAACTATCCAGAAAACAAGTTAACAAAACTTGGTTCAAAATATCTTCTAAGGGCAGAGGAGCAGCTTAAAGAATCGGCATCAATGCCTTATCTCATGGGCCTACTTCTTACAATTTTAACATTTCCAAAAATTATTGCACTTGTGGCCATCTTCACACTAGCTGTTTGTGATCCATTAAGTGCCATTATTGGAATTCGATTTGGTAAGACAAAGCTAGCGCCAAATAGATCTCTTGAAGGTACTGTTGCATTTCTTATTGCAACTCTAGCAATCCACATTGGTGTACTTACAAGTGTTTACACTTTTGATGTGAAACTCGCATTAGTATGTGTTTTTAGTTCAATTGTCGTAACCGGTTTTGACTTCTTAGACTTTAAAATTGATGACAATCTCACAATTCCACTTGTGACAGCTTCTTCAATTTGGGTATTTCTTGCATTGATTATGTAGAAGAGAGAAGCTTAGAAGATTCCAAACCTCTTTTTCTTTTTAATTTGCTTGCGGCGATAATAAGGCTCTTTTCGAGAGTTAATTATTTCAATTTTTCTCTCGATTAAGTCCTCATTTAAGAATTCACTTAAGTAATCTTCCAGGACTTCCATATTGACCTCATCTAAGAGAGTGAGATCTTCTTTTTTTATCGAGATAAGAATATTTTCCATATTCATCCATTCAAAGAATGAAATATTTTCTAAAACAATTTCACGGGCCAAGTCCACACTACTAGAATTCACTTTTAATATCTCCTCGCCCCTACTATTATATGACATATGGAAAATAATACTAGCCGAATAAATGTCCAAACGACTTTACCGATTGACTATATTGAGATGGGAAATAAGAACGCCGAGCAAACTCTACTTGTCTTGCACGGCTTTGCCCAAAATGCTGAGCAAATAAAAGAGACATTAGTTGATAAATTAGCAGATGAAGTTAAAGATAAGTTTCGAATCCTTATCCCTAATGGCATCCTTCCCATTCCAAAGATAAGGCCAAAAGTTATTCATTATCGTTATAGTTGGTACTTCTTTGATCATAGTAAGGGTAGTTATCATATTGATATGCAGGCACCAATTATGGCCTTAGAAAACTTTCTAAATACATTAAATGTGCCTATGAATACAGTGAGTTTAATTGGTTATTCTCAAGGAGGGTATCTTGCTCCGATTATGGCCTCGTCGATAAGCGGGATTAAGTCATCTATTGCCATTAACTCAAATACTAGGGTTGATAAATTAGGGCAAAATAAAGACTTCACTCACCTTTCAGTTCACAATGAGGGAGACCCTGTTGTTGAGTATGAGAACTCTTATAAAAGTTTTGAAAAACTGAAGACCATCATTTCAAATGCACAATATAAGAGTTTTAAAATTAACTCTCACGAGCTGCAAGAAGAAAATATTGAATACCTATCAAGTTACCTCTTAGAAATCTAAGAGTAGCTTTAAGAATTCTTTTCTAGCATTCACATCAACGGCCCTTTCAGTATTAAAATGAACGTGACCTGGGCCCTTATGAAATTGAACAGACCACATGGCCTCAGAAGAATATGGCAGAATGCTATAGCGAGAATCTACTATAGTGTTATTCTTTCCCCAATGTAGGTAGCCACTAGTAAAGTGCTTAAAGCGTTCATAATCATAAGAGAACTTTTTTGAATCATAATGCTTGAGTAAGTTTTCAATCTCATCCTCTTTTACAATCTTTGCGCTTTCATGTTTTGGATAAAGTTTAATCTCGCCAAAAGGAATACTTTTTACAGCATAGAATTTCGCTTGAGACTGATCTAGAACAATAGATCTCCATACGACATTATTAAAGATTGTTGGTTTAACCATAAAGCGTGTTGTTTCATTATTAATTAGCGATTTACTAATCAAAAACTCAGTCACCCTCTGCTTTTGGTAAAGGCCTAGACTCATAAACAAACAAAGATAAGTAATGGCCGCTATATTAAATCGTATATCTTTAAGCCTAATAGCGACTAAGACAAGAATCACTAGCGGTATTGTGCAAAGAGGATCAATGACTGCAACACCATTTAGAGCAACACGCATATCACTGAGTGGCCAAAAAAGCTGTGTCCCGTAATTAGTAAAAGCATCAAGAGTTCCATGAGTGGCATAACCTAGGAAAGTATAGAGATAACTTCTTTTAATTGGCACTCTAAATAATCGCAAGAATAAACTGACGACAAGAGCACCTATGGGAATAAAGAAAATGGAATGAGTAAAATGGCGATGAAATTGTACGTGGAAAAGAGGATCACTAGCTGAGCGAATTAATACATCTAAATCCGGAGCTAATCCCCCCAGAGCACCCCACAAGGCAATGGCCTTAAAGCTTGGGCCAGACTCCTTTTCAGTCGTCTTAGTTTTCTTTCTACGTATGCTTCCAAGAGCTGCCATTGTTCCCACAACGGCTTGAGAAACTGGATCCACCTATAAACCTCATATTTTTAAATTCACTCGCTTATGATACCATATTCCCATGGATTTTCTAAAAGAGCTTACAGGTTCACATTCAATAAAAAATATCTGTGTCTTAAGTGGTGCAGGTATCTCAAAAGAGTCAGGTCTTAAGACTTTTCGTGATCAGAATGGCCTTTGGGAAAATCATGATATTTATGAAGTGGCCTCCCCCTTGGCCTTTAAAAACAATCCCACTTTAGTTTATGAATTCTACAATCAAAGAAGACGTCAGCTTTTAAGCGATGAGGTAACTCCCAATGCTGCCCATATAAAACTTGGTGAACTTGAAGCAAGTGGTGAGTATACAGTTAATATCATTACGCAAAATGTGGACAACCTCCATGAATCTGGTGGCTCAAAGAACGTCTATCATATGCACGGAGAACTTCTAAAGGCCCGCTGTATAAAAACGGGTCGTGTCTATCAATGGCTTGACGATTTAACTGGCGAAAGTCGCTGTGAGTGTTGTCATACAAAGGGCAATCTTAGGCCAGATATTGTCTGGTTTGGAGAAGTCCCCCATCATCTCGATGAAATCCAACAGATCTTACTTGATTGTGACTTATTTATCTCTATTGGAACGTCAGGTTTAGTCTATCCAGCGGCCAACTTTGTAACTATGGCCAAAAGCGCTGGTGCATATTGTCTTGAAATTAATCCCCATCCAACTAATAACGCTCAATTATTTGACTACACAATAGATAAGACTGCGACAGAGGGCGTCATAAAAATAGTTGAGAACTTATTACATATCTCTTAAATTAACTTTTATTTTCGTTATGCGTTCGTTATAAGTGGCCAATTACATTGGAGAGGTCATGAAGAAAATAATAGCAATATTAATGCTAGCTACTAGTTTTTTTGCAAATGCGCAGACGCTACGTGAGCAATGTGAAAATGCATATTATGCAACAGGTTACGTAAAGTTACATCAATATAAGATTGTCGTTAATTGGGCAAGAACCTCAGACCACGCACTTGTGGAACTTGAAAATATCTTATACTCAGATAATTTTAAAGTTTTAAAAGAAAAAGAATTACCAAATTACAAAACATTATATGTATTAAAAGAATCTATTGGGGAAGATGCCTATTACTACGAAGCGGCACTAGCAAAGCTAGAGTCTCTAACTGGGAATAAAGCATCTTGTGTGTATGATCTATAAGGGGAAAAATATGAAAGGATTATTAGTAGCAGCTACTTTAGTATTATCAGTAAATGTTTCAGCAAGCGTTTTAAAAGTTTGTGCAAAACAAGCAAATGAAGTTTGTAAAGAAATAACAAATAAAGATGATTTCATGGCATGTCATAATGCAATCATGGACTCATGTTTAAACGGGCCATACTATGCATCAGGAAATAAGTCGATGCCATGGTGTTACGATGAGTGTGCACTTGTTGCTGACGAAGCTCAAAGAAATCTTTGTTACGAAACTTGTAACGAAAAATAATTTTTAAAATTTAAAGATTATATTTGAACAAAGAAAAGGGCATCATTGATGCCCTTTTTTATTTTTATAATTATTTATTTTTCAACAATGGCAACGACTCCCATCCCACCTGCTGTACAGATTGAGATGAGTCCTCTTCCACCGCCTTTTTCATTAAGCATTTTAGCAAGGCCTGCCACAATTCTTGCGCCAGTAGCACCAAATGGATGTCCAAGAGCAAGTGATCCACCTTTAACATTTAGCTTCGAGCGATCAATTGATCCAAGTGCGCCATCAAGCCCTAGTTTTGTTTTACAGAACTCTTCATCTTCCCAGGCTTTTAATGTACAAAGAACTTGAGCAGCAAAGGCTTCATGAATTTCATAGAAGTCAAAATCTTGAAGAGTAAGGCCTGCTCTTTTTAAAAGTTTAGGAACGGCATAAACAGGGGCCATAAGAAGCCCTTCTTCTTCAATAAAATCAACTGCAGCAGACTGGCAAGTTGTAAAGTAAGCTTGAACCTCTAGGTTATTTTCTTTTGCATATTCTTCACTACATAAGAAAACGGCAGATGCTCCGTCAGTAAGAGGAGTTGAATTTGCAGCAGTTAATGTCGCCTTATCAGACTTCTCAAAGGCCGTTCTCAAACTTCCCATTTTCTCAACTGTCGTATCCGCTCTTAAAATCCCATCCTTTTCTAATCCCTTAAATGGAACAACGAGATCACTATAAAAGCCTTCGTTATATGCACGATCTGCATTTTGATGAGACTCCCATGCTAATTGATCTTGCTCGCTTCTTGGAATCTGCCAACGTTGCGCCATAAGCTCACAACTTTGTCCCATAGAAAGACCTGTACGAGGCTCTTTCACAGCAGGAAATGAAGGCTTTAAGTCCGCTGGACGAATACTTAATAAGGCCTTAATACGATCACCTGTTGAACGAGCATAATTTGCTTTACTCATAGCATCTGAGAAATTCTTAGAGAACTCAACTGGAATATCACTATTTGTATCAACACCACCTGCAATACCGCATTCAATTTGTCCTGTAGCAATTTTCATGGCGATAATATTAGAGGCCTCAAGAGAGAGGCCACAAGCTTTTTGAATATCTGTTGCAGGAGTATGAAATGAAAGCCCTGCTTCAATTGTACATTCACGTGCTAAAGAAAAGTCATAAGCATGTTTACTAACAGCTCCAAGAACAACTTCACCAACTTCTTTTCCCTTTAAATTCATTTTATCAACAAGACCTTTAAGGGCCGCTGTCATTAGCTCCTTATTAGAAACTCCTTGATACTTTGTTCCAGAGCGAGCAAATGGAATTCTCGAACCTGTAACGATACATACTTTTCTTTGATTCATAACTTTCCCTTTATATTATGATGTTAATTAGGATTAATAAGGCTTTTTAATTCGAAAACTATCTTACGATAACTACTTAAATGAAAAAAGTCATCTAGCTCTAATAGTATCGAGTTAAGCTTTAATTTTTCACGATTCTCAAGACACTTAAGAATTTCAACGACATACTTCTCAATAACAATAAAACAAATTGCTAAAGGAGAAAGATTGGATGTGTAGACATCAGGGAATCCAATTCCATTTAATGCCCCATGATGTTGGCGTACAATAACATCAATCCCACTAGGAATCCCTGAAATTTCTTGTAGAAGTGTTGTACACATATTTGCATGCTCTAACACAAGCTTCTTTTGATTTGCTGTAATATCGGCCAAGGCCAAGTCTTCAGAGTCGTGAATCTTTAGTAACTCCTCATCTCTTAAAACAATGTCGTGAAAGAAACAGATATAACATACCTTATCCATAGTTTGCTTTAACTGGTCACCACGCCCCCAGCCGAGATTTGGAATAATCTGATAAAAGAATAAACTTATAAGATAATTTCTTTTAAAGGCATAAGATGTTTCATTTTCAAGTAATCCTCTTAAAAGTGGCATTAACTTTTTAGAGCCAGCAATAGTCTTTTGCATGGCCACAATTGAAGTCTTAGCAAGTTTAACAGTCTGAGGAGTTATTCCCATATCATTTAATAAATTCTGAGAGATCTCATAAGTATCAGAACTTGTTTCTAATACCTTACTTCCTTGCTTAAAAGCTTTAACGACTTTACTTAATGATTGAGATAAAATTTGTCCCATTAATTTTTCAAAGTCTTCCTTTTGAACATAGAAATGAGTTAGATTATTATCTTCATAACGACGAACGATATCCTTATCTAGAACATCATCAGCATAAATACGCTTAACGTAGTGATCCTCACCTGTCTTAGTCATTTTAATATAAATATCACAACAAGGATTTGATAATTGATAGAAGTTGGATATCTCAACCTGGATATAATCAGGCATTTTAAGATGCCTTAACTCTTCTTCAGTAACACCAAGGCTCTTGATTAACTGAAGACTCACGTCTCTTAATGAAAAGCGTGAAGGTAGACTGACATAATTTCCATAGTCAACTTCCACTTCACCTAAGATAATGATTGGCTTTTTAATTGAATGATCGATAGAGTAGTTAATTAAGTTTCTACCAGAAGTAACATTAAAGCCTTCCTTATCAGTATACTTATTTTCACAAAGAATGCCGTCAAAAGTAGATAACTCTTTTGGTGATTTAATCTCTTCAAAATGTCTAATCGACTCAACTTCAAATGAGTATTCATTTGAGAGATATTCTCGCAAGCTAGATTGAACACCTTGATCTGAGTGTATAATAAGTATTCTTCTCATTAGAACGATCTTTTTCTAAATAAATAATTAAATAAAAATCCCCATGCACTTAAAGTTGCAACTAAATGAATTAGACCAAATATTATACTCTTAACTTTTTCACCATCAAGCTCGGCCCCAAATGAAAGCATATCAGAAATAGCAGAAACTTCACCAATACGTGGTAAGATTCCATAAAAGATACTTCCAAATATAGATGATATATTAAAACCTGTGATAACAGGGTTTCCACTGCTAATATATGCATAAGTTCCGATTGAAGCCAGAACATAAAATAAAGTTAATAATAAAGTCCCAATTTTATTAAAGTATAAACTTAAAAAACAGCTTACAAACATAATGATTATAATCTGTATAAAATGGGGAATAAGTGAAGCAATCATACTTATGACTGGTAAGTCCATTCCCTTAGGAAGTAGATTATTTACACTTAAAATAATCATACCAATAACAAGAATTATCACAAGATAAAGAAAGCTTAAGATCCCTCCACCAAGCATACGGTTTAAAACATATGAAGAACGTTTAATTGGTAATGCTAAGATCTGAGAAATAACTCCACTCTCTAAGTCACTTTTAAAGATATTTGCAGCGATAAGGGCCGCCACAAGTTTTGCACTTAAGCTAATGACCCAAATAACAACTGTCATACTAGCATTTGCTAGATATGTACTAAAGCCAGACTCTTCTATTTCAATTTGTAGTGTATTGGTTAAAACGCCACCTAAGTACATAACTACAAATGTTAGAACAAATAAAAAGATAACTGACTTATTTCTTATTTCTTTTTCTACTGTATTTTTAATTAATGTAAAATTTATTAAATTAAGCATGTTCACTTCCACTATCATTTTTAACTAAATCATAGAAACGCTCTTCTAATGAGATATCCCCTCTTACTTCATTTAGAGGACCTTGAGCTTTGACTTGACCGTTATTTAGAATAATTACCTTTGTTGCAAACTTCTCGACCTCAGAAAGAATATGAGAGTTGATTAAAATCGTCTTTCCTTGTTGTGATAATTCAAGGCAGATATCTTTTACATCTTTAATTCCAATTGGATCAAGGCCAGAGAAAGGCTCATCTAAAATGATAAGCTCCTTATTAGCAACGACAGCAATACAAAGACCAACTCTTTGCATTTGTCCCTTAGAAAGTTCTTTTAACTTCTTCTTTTCAAACTTATCAATCGATAACTTCTTTAAGGCCTCATCAATTCTTCCATTTACTTGAGACTTTTCCACACCGTGAAATTCTGCAAAGAACTTAAGGGTTTCTTTTACTGTGAAATAATCATAAAAATTAAACTTCTCTGGAAGATAAACGAGACTTTCTCTCGAGCGTGGATCCTTAGAAGACTTTCCAAATATTGTAATCTCACCTGAATCAGCGCTTATTAAATCCAACATACATTTTACAAATGTCGTTTTCCCTGCTCCGTTTGGCCCTAGCAATGCCACAACATCGCCATTTTCAACACTTAAAGAAAAATCACTTAAGGCCAATTGGTCACGATATCTCTTCGATACACCTCGTACATCAATAACACTCATAGATAACCTTTATTTTAGAACTGTTTTAGAATTAATACTTCTTGGACGTTTGTCCTCATCAATAGCAACATATGTGAAAACACCACTTGTTACTTTAACTCGTTCTGTTTCAAATTTACGAACAACCCAAGCCTCAACCTTTACAGACAAAGAAGTATTTCCCTCTTTGACAGTAGAGCAATAACAACAAAGAATATCCCCAACACCAACAGGCTGAATAAACTTCATGGCCTCAATTGCGATTGTGGCAGTTCTTCCGTTACATCTTTTTCCTGAATAGATTGCACCTGCAATATCCATTTGAGAAAGAACCCAACCTCCAAATATATCACCATTATGATTAGTATCACATGGCATTGTTAGAGTTCTTACTGAAAGCTCACCTTCAGGTTGAATATTTTCTTGCTCGTTTTGAGCTTCACTATTTTTTCCCACCATTTATATCCTTTTAAAATTCGATATAATTATAATAACATATACTTATCATCATAATTTAAAAGGTAGCTCAATGCTAGAAAAGAAAGAATTGCAACTCATTGGACAGGCCGTTGTTTTCAGTACTGTTTTTATTGTCATTTTAAACGGAGCATATCTGTCGGATATTTTTGCAAAAGATGGTATCGTCTCAAGGATATTAATCCTATTAGGTGGAGACTTTATTAAAGGCGGCTATATACAGTGGTTAACCTATATGGCATTTATTTGGTCTTATAAAGAGATCAAATCTTTAAAAGCACAAATCAAAGCTGAAAAATCATATTTTAAAGCAAATCTTTTACCGACTAATGAAGGTCACCTTTTAATGGCAAATGAAGTCATTGAAATTGGCCGAAATGTTAAAGAATTTGAAAAGAAATACTCAAAAACTCTACTTACTCAATTAATAAAAAATTCTTGTGCAAAGTTTCGCTCTTCAAAAAGTATTTCAGAAGTCTTAGAAGTTATTAATATTATCACTGATCTTCATCGCGATAATTCTGAAACAGAACAATCAAATATTCGCTACCTACTGTGGGCCATTCCTTCTCTTGGTTTTATTGGAACTGTTCTAGGTATCTCAAGTGCATTGATGATTGCAAATTCAAAAGATATGAATCTCATTACAGCAACACTTGGTGTAGCTTTCGATACAACACTTGTTGCACTAATCTTAAGTATTATTCTCATGTGGTTATTTCATGACCTACAAAAGAAAACAGACAAATTCCATATGAAAACAAAGGAATATGTCATTGAAAACCTTGTTAATAAAATCGAAGTATAAGGAAGTCTATGCGCCGCCAAAGAAAGTCCATCGACGTCTTTAATATTTCATTTCTTGATCTACTTTCTGGTGCCCTCGGCGCTGTCATTATTTTATTTATTGTCGTTCCAAAAAATGAAAAGCCAGTTGCCCAAAAGCCACCACAAAAGCAAGAGGTCTGTGTCGATAACTCACAGGCACTAGATCAATGTCAAAAAATTGTAGCGCAACAACAAGAGCTTATAAAAGAGCTTAATCAAAAGCTTAAGGAAAGTATAAAACCTAAGAAAGAAGATAGCGTAGAAAAGATCACTAAGAAGCAAGATGATAAATCAAATACTAATGATGTAGGATTTAACTTTAAAGGAAAGAATGTTGCCTTTGTCATTGATGTTTCTGGATCAATGGCAACAGATGACCGTATAGGAGAAGTAAAGGCTGGCCTTAAAATGTTAATTGCCTCAATGGGTAAAGACTATAAAGTTGATATCATTTATTATCCAGGCCCTAATCGCTCATCATATTATTCTCTTTGGGGTGTTTTACAAAGCCTTCATAATCTAAAAGTAAAAGAAGAAGTATATGGGTTTCTTGCTAGGCTTACTCCAAATGGTACGACACCAACTAGAGCAGCTTTAATGTACACCCTCGATCAATATTCTGATCTGAGTGATATTGTCTTATTAAGTGATGGCTCACCAACAAAGTCAGGAACAACAGCATCTCCCGATAATATCGATGATATCGTCAAACAGGTCACGACTAAGAACCGTCTTCGCAAGGTTCAGATTAATGCTATCGGAGTAGGGGCCAAAAACTTCAGTAAATCCTCTAACTTATACAAATTCCTAAGAAACTTAACAAAATCCAATAACGGTTTTTTCTATGGCTTCTAAAGTTGGCGAAATTTACGATTTTTCATAACTAGAATTTTTATAGAAAAAATGGGTTAAGACTCTGTAATCATTAAATTAACTTCCCAGTATCTACTGCAACTTACACAAAATTGACATAATATTGTCAATGAACGCTTCCAAGAAACAAACATTTATCAATTACATGGCCCGTGCCTTAACACGAGCCTGTTTCTCAGCATTACTTTTAGGGGCCACGGTCCTTCTAAGTTCATGTGCAGGTCCAATGAATCCATTTGGAAGTGACACTCTATCTCTTATTAATGATCGTGATGATTTTGAGAATTTACAAGCATTTACAAAGATCTTAGATGAGCATATTAACTTTGATAATGTTGGTACAAGTACTATCGGAATCGAATTCTTCCCAAAAAAACAAAACCGTCATTCCATCTATGACTTATACGTAAAAATAAATTCAACAAGAGGTAAGCTAAATCCAGATAATATCGTTATCTTTTGGAATGGAAAAAATGTTACCTCAAGTTTTAAGCATAATAATAAAGTTATCTTTCAAGATGAAAAGAATATCATCTATAAGATAAATCGATTAAGCCTACCTGCTAGACTTACTACGGACATTAAAGTTGGATATCAATATCGCGGAGAAATTAGATCTCTTTATCGATATGAAGAACCTTCATGTCGTCAAGCATCTAAAGAGAAGATCAAAATATCTTCTACTGATCCTTTTAATGTAAAAGATAGCTTTATTGAATTAGTTGAAAAAGAAGCAAATAAGGAAAAGACAAACCCTTCTATGCTTCTTGGCCTAATTGCACAGGAATCTGGTTTTAATTATCGCTCAGTAAGTTCGGCCAAGGCCATAGGCCTTACACAAGTAACAGATGCAGCAAGCCAACATGTTATTAAAAAGCATGATAAATGGAAGGTTGATAAAAGAATTGAAAAGCTTCCTTATGGTGTTGTTAAATTCTTAGTTAGAACAGGAAAAATTAATTATAAAAATGACTGGCGTCTTAATAAGAAAAAGTCTGTTATAGGTGGCCTTGAATATATTAACTACCTAAAAAAGTACTGGAGAGGAAATTTTGATCTGATTCAAAAGTCTTATCCAAAAATTAAGACAGTGAGATCATTTGAAAAAAGCCAATTATTCACTGATCTTATTCTAGCAAGTTATAACTCAGGCCCATTTCGAGTAAAGTCACAGCTAATAAAACTAAGTACAAATTGGCGTCAATCAGATCGCCTAAAAGAAGCAAAGAATTATATTAATAAAGTAAATAGCTACTGTTATCACTTTAGCCAAAATCAAGAACAAGGAGAAATCCATGAAGATCAAGCCGTTAATCTTTAACGTTTATGCATTTGTATTTTTAGCAATTGCTGTAAGTATACCAGTCCAAGTAATGTTCCTCTATGGGTACAACGCAACAGATATTGGTGCAATCTGGTCCAAGATGACATTCTTTAATTTAATGGTCATGGCATCTTGCTGTATTAATGCATACTTCTCATTCACGGCCCAAAATGATATAAAGTGGAGCTTCCCTCTTTCAATTGGTTTTGTTTGTTTAAATAATTCGATTGTTCTCGTTTATGGAAATGATTTTGAAGCAGCGACAGTTATTTTATCGACATTCGCATATATCTTAATGACCTCATATTTTATTCTAAGTCAGGATACAAATGTAATTAACTCACCAGCTGCTCAGTGGTGGAAGACGGCCCTAAGATATAAGGCACCACTACCAACAAAAGTATCTTCAACAGATATTCCAATTAACTTAGGTAATACTTTTGATATCTCTAGAACTGGAGCCTATATTTCTTATAATGTTCCAACTCAAAAGGATATTTTCTCATGTGGTGATGTTTTCACTTTTAATATTGGTGAGGAGCTAGAACTTAAGGCAAAAGTAGTTAGAAAGTCTATGGCCGTAGGACGTTACCCAGAAGGAATGGGCGTACAATTTATCGACCTTGGCGTTAGCGAGAGAATCCAACTTGAGAAGCTTTTAAACAGTCTTAGAGACAGTGTAGAAGAAGAAAATAAAGAGTACCAACAATTTAATAAAGCTGCTTAAAACACGTTTTTAAGTGGCCTGATAACCAAGCGCTTGATTTCAATAATAACAGGACCTTACGGGGTCCT
The DNA here is from genome assembly GCF_048381875.1 of Halobacteriovorax sp. Taxonomy (NCBI): domain Bacteria; kingdom Pseudomonadati; phylum Bdellovibrionota; class Bacteriovoracia; order Bacteriovoracales; family Halobacteriovoraceae; genus Halobacteriovorax; species Halobacteriovorax sp. Next base: position 615,038 of record NZ_JBLXBP010000001.1, read on the forward strand.
GTCTTTTTATTTACACGTAAATTCTACAATAACCTATCAAGAATTCATAAATGGCCGTAAAAACATCTCATGCGCAGATTTATAACTCTTATTAGTCTATTTATTCTTTCAACCTCAATACTTGCTGGCGAAATCACACCGCTAGGACCAGAGCGATCTCTTGAATTAAGACAAAAGCTAATCGTCCTAATGAAGAAGAATAAAAAGACTCTTTATTACAAAGAAGCAAGACTACATCTATTTAATGAAATCTATGCTTATTATAAAGAAGGAAGTGAGAATAACTTTATAAGAGATATCTACTGTGAAGTTGAATACCAGAATAATGTTGATATCTTTATGGATAACGATGACCTTCCTGATGGAAATGTTTTAAATACAGAACACACTTGGCCAAAGTCTCGTTTCTTTGATTATGGTCCGCAAGTACCTCATCATCAAAACACTTATGATGAAATGGTATCTGATATGCATCACCTCTATCCAACTGACTCATTAGTAAATCAAAAGCGTGGTGATCACTTCTTTGGAGAAGTCGATCAGGAAAATAAAGGCCAATTATGTGAAGCTTCCAAAATGGGACAAAACTCTAAATACCCTCAAGTACAATTCTTTGAGCCACCTGATGAAGTTAAAGGTGATATTGCAAGAGGCCTCTTCTACTTTGCTGTAATGTATGAGCTTCCAATCGACGATAGAGAAGAAGAGTTTCTAAGAGCTTGGGACAAACTTGACCCTGTTTCTTCTTTTGAAAAATTTAGAAATGAAATGGTTGAAAAGTATCAGGGTAACCGTAACCCATTTATCGACTACCCTGAATTAATAAAATTAATTCCTAATCTATAGGCCTAGACTTACTTAGTATCAGCAGTCTTATTCTCTAACAAACGATCAATAATCTTCTTGAAGTGAGCATAAGGATAAGCACCCTTCACAGGAACTCCGCCAACTACAAATCCTGGTGTTCCACTGAAGCCAAGCTTATTTGCACTTTCAATATCAAAAGCAATCTTATCATCAACCTGCTTTGAATTAGCTAGCTTTTTAATTTCTTTAGTATCAAGTCCCATTTTCTTAACGACTTCTAATAAGTACTTCTCTCCTAGTCGAATCTTTGCTTGATTATGAAGGATTGTTTCATGAAACTTAAATGCTTTTTTTCCATGCTTAATACGAATAGCTTCGTAGTACTGTGCTGCTAATCTTGCTTGAGGATGAATTGAATCGATTGGTAAGTGGCGATAAATAAAGGCCACATCTTTACCATATTCATCCATTAACTGTTTAACAGTTTCAAGGGCCCTAAAACAGAATGGACATTGAAAATCAGAATATTCATAGATCTTAACCTTGGCATTTGGATTTCCTATAATAAGATCATCACTATGAGATTGAACCTGAATTGGATTTTTAAAAGCATCTTCTAGAATCTCTTTTTCTTTACGATTACGATCGGCCAATGCCTGTTGTTTCATTTCAGATGCTATTTGTTGTAATGTTTCCATAAAAACCTGAGGGTTTTTCTTCATAACATCTGTAAGAATTGTCGGATCGTCTTCTAGTGCCTTTCTAATATCTTGCGCGGAGTTCTTATTTGAGCAAGATGCTAAGAACAAGGCAACCAGCACAAGTAGAATTGAAAAGTTAAATGTTTTGTTAGAACTAAGCATTATTTCTCCTAAGTTGTTAACAACCTATCGTACAATTATGCACTAGCTTTATCGAAGCTACGTTAGAGTTATGTCAATTCTTTGAAAAGTTGTGAATACTAAAGGGGGAAGGACTCCCCCTTTCAATTATTTATTGAGCATGTTGCGGTCGAAGCTTATAACCGATACCTCGAACTGTTTCAATTAAGTTTTCATTAAACTTCTGACGAAGCTGAAGAACGTGTGTATCCACAGTACGTGTTGAAGGATAACACTCATAACCCCAAACCTTATTTAAAATCTCATCTCTTGAAAGAGCGCGATTTGGATTTTCGACAAGTAGCTTTAAAAAATCAAACTCCATCTTAGTTAACTCAACGAGGCCACCATCCCAAGTTACTTCACGAGTATCATTATCGATCTTAAGTTTACCTAAGGTTAGAATTCCTTTTGTATCAACGGCGTTATTGCCATTATTATTCCCACCTTGTTCACCAATTCTTAGCTGAACACGAATACGAGCAAGAAGTTCTCTTGTCTCAAAAGGCTTTGTCATATAATCATTTGCTCCTGACTCAAGGCCAACAACTTTATCGATAAGATCAGTTTTTGCCGTAAGGATAATCATTGGCGTCGTGTTTCCATTTGAGCGTAACTCTTTTAGAAAATCAATTCCTTGGCCATCAGGTAACATCCAATCCTGAATGATAAGATCGACATCTTTAAGATCAATCTTTCTTGCATCCTCTAAGGTCTGCGCCCAAATTGCATCAAAGCCTTCCATCTTTAGGAAGTCCATAATCCCTTTGCCTAAAGAAACATCATCTTCTACTAGTAATAATTTATCCATTTGGCTTTTTCCTCTTAGGTAGCGTAATAATAAATTTCGTTGGCTTTTTTACCAACTCAATTTTACCGCCCCATTCATCTACTATATTTTTAATAATATTTAATCCTAAACCTGTTCCAGAACTTTTTGATCCTTTAACAAATTCACTTGTTAAGGTCTCTAGATCCTTATTCAACTCTCCGCCATCACCAACTTCAATGACAAAGTTTTTATCTTTCTCAAAAACATTAATATAATGCTTTTCTTCACCGTGGATAAATGAGTTCTCCACTAAGTTTTTTATTAAAATTTGAAACCAATAAAAATCCACAAAGACAGGGCCTTTAAGATCGATATTGATATCAATTTCCTTTAGGTAAGTATCCTTAATAGGAATTATTGTATCATAAATTAAGTCCTCAGGATTTTCGAGTTCTTGATATGTAAACGAGAGCATTCCTCTTGCATTTGCCCCCTGTAAGTAATGTTTCGACTTCTCAGTTAACCTCTGAAGGCGATAAACTTCACCGGAGATTCTTAATAAGTCCTCTTGCTGCTCTTCAGGAAATTTATCAATATCACGATTGAGTTTATCAATAATTAGAAGAAGAGATGCCACTGGCGTTCTAAACTCATGTGTTAAAACTTGCAAGGCCATTTTCTTACGATTCTCTTCTACTTTGTCCCACTTAATCTTGCTAAAGAGTAGCCATAAGATAATGAAGAATATGACGAGAATTCCAATGAAGGAAGTTAAGGTTGAAGTTGAAACAGTTTGCAATAAGTGCTTCGTACTTTGACGCCAACAAATTTGACCTTCAGTATAAACACACCATTTACCAGGTCTTGCTCGAGAGATTTGATACGGAGTCGATTCTAAATAGCGTTCAATAGAGTCCATTGTGTAAAAACGATACTCAAGAACATTGTATTGGCGTGGATACTTTATTCTAGAAAGTAGATAATTCTTTGCTAAGATCCTAGCTTCCTCATTGATGATATCTCTTAGAGTGTCTTCAGATAAAGAAGCAAGTAGTCCATAAATTCCACCAAGTGGCCCAATCTCACGTTGTAATTGAGAAAGTTCAGAAACGTGGAAAAAAGATAGTCTTCTTCTGACCCAAGATGTGTTTTCTGCTTGTCCTGTTGCTAATTGATATTGAAATAATAAATATGCATAACTAACACCAGAGTCATGTAGAAATGGCGGGGTCTTAACAAACCATCTTGGAATACTTCTAATACGGCCACATCTAATAAGCTCCCACATCCCCTTCTTACGACTTGCTGTTAATTGGGACTGAAGAACCTCAATATTTGAGCATCCTTTTGAACTTGATAAAAGGTCAGAATCAAATTCTTCAATTGCCATTGATGGATTCAATAATTGGAATTGTTCATCAGAATAATATAGAGACGAGAAGTTCACTATTGCATAAGGCGTGATCTGACTTTTCATCTGCTCTTTAATATCGTTTATCTCTTCAATTTGATATTGGCTGGCAAAACGAGGTGCAAAAGTCCTTAAAACAAAACTTCCAGAGAAAAAGGCCACAATTAGGGCCGTGAATATGAGTACAATATATGGTTTCATTAAATCTTTAAAATCCCAGCATTTACATTAGAGGTTGTATCGCTCATAATTGTCCTAGATTAGTCAGAAATTTGTCAATTCTGCCATAACACAAAGCAAAAGGAAATCTCATGCTCATTCTTGGTGTCGACTTAGAAGGAATCAACGAAAATCTTACACAGAAAGGCGTAAACCTCAATGTCGATAGAGTTACTGAAATTGGTGCAGTCCTATGGGATACACGAATCAACTCTCCAGTGAGAATCTTCTCAGAGCTTATTGACGAAAAAGATCGTCTTAAACTTACTCAAGAAGTTATCGAATTAACAGGAATTGATGAGCAATTATTAAAAGACTGGGGAAGCCGAGGTGACGAAATTAAGATGGCCCTTGAAAGATTAGCTCTATTAATTAAAAAAGCAGACTATCTTATGGCGCACAACGGTGCAAAATATGACAAGCCAATGTTAACGGCCATGTTTGAAAGATATGAAGTAGATATGCCAAATAAGATTTGGATTGATACCCAAGAAGATATCGAATACCCAAGTAAAATCAGACATAAGTCAATGGCAATGCTTGAGCACTCTCACGGCTTTATTAATCCATTTCCACACCGTGCGGTTACAGATGTTCTAGCAATGCTTAAAATTGCTTCTCACTATGATTATGCAAGAATGACCAAGCTTGCAAGTGCACCAAAAGTTCGCATCGTAGCGGAGCTGAAGGCACCAAATTGGAAGAATAAGCAAGAAGTTGAAAAGTTTAATACTATCAAGCACAAAGTTGCACGTGCTCGCTTTCAATGGGATCCAAATGTAAAAGAATGGTCTAAGATTGTTTCTCAAGTTCATATTGATGAAGGTAAGCTCATGTATGACTTTGACTGGAGACTCTCATAAGATATTCTGATCGAGCGCTACCTGTATATAAGTTTCGCCCAGGAAAGAACCCTCACCCACTCAAAAAAGATGGGCATATGGAATTTACAGGTGAACCAGAAACAAATGCTCTAAAAAGTAGTGCAGACTTTAGAAATAACTCAGATTATCTATACGCTATTGACCTGATTAATCACGGCTATTACTGGGAATGTCACGCGTATCTTGAATCACTTTGGAATGAACATAACCGAACTGATGATTATGCCATCCTCTTTAAGGCCATCATTAAAATTGCGGCAGGCTTACTTAAAAGAGATATGGGCCAAGAAAGCGCTTGCACCACTCACCTTGAGCGCTGCCTTGAATTATTAGACCAATTAGATTACGAAGAATTTTGCGGCATCGAACTTATGGAATTAAAAGTTCTGGTTTCTCATATGCTCAGCAAACCGCTGGAAAGCAGACCAGATCTCATCATCAAACTTAGGCTTTAGCTGCTTTTTATCAAGAGCTTTTCTCATACAATAGAGCCATTCATCACGCTCAGCAAAACCAATCTTGAATGGGAAATGACGTTTTCTCATACGAGGATGGCCATATTTTTCAATATAAAGACTTGGGCCCCCAAGCCATCCTGATAGGAACATAAATAATTTCTTATTTGCACCCTCAAGGGAAGTAGCGTGAAGCCCTCGACACTTTGATGCTTTTGGGTCAGTATCCATGATTTCATAGAAATCATCCACAAGCTCTTGGACGCCAGCTGCGCCACCTAGTTTTTCATAAGGAGTCATTTTAAATTTACGAATGAGAAATTCTGGTAGTTTAATTTTCATAATAAAAAAGGGAGTCAATTGACTCCCTCTTATATATCACTATTATTCAGATATTTGAATTAATTTTGGATATTGTTAAGTAGACGGTATGCTTCGATACGTCCCGACTTAGCTTTTGTAATAAGAGTAGCATTTGGAACTGCTGTCTTATAAATTCTTTCCTTGATCTCAGAAAATGAAAGTTGATCTTCTTTTGATAATAGAAGTCCAAGAACACCTGAAACCATTGGTGTTGCCATTGAAGTTCCTGACATTTTCTTATAACGCTCACCTGGAACTGTTGAAAGAATATTAGAACCTGGAGCAAATACGTGAACTGTTTCTTGTCCGTAGTTAGAAAATGATGAACGATTACCTTTACCGTCCATTGCACCTACTGAAATTACATTTTCAACTTCATAATTTGCTGGGTACGTTGATCTAACATCATTATCTGAACGAGAGTTTCCTGCAGCAGCAACAAACAGAACACCTTTATCACGTGCATTCTCAATTGACTCTTTTAATGCTTCTGAATATTCTCCTCCACCCCAAGAGTTAGAAAGAATTTTTGCACCATTAGCAACGGCATAATCAATTGAAGAAATTGCATCAATTGTTTCACCTGAACCACTATCACTTAGGAATTTAATCGACATAATTTTTACATTTGCCATTACTCCCATGATCCCAGTTCCATTATGACGAGCACCAATTACACCAGCACAGTGAGTACCGTGAGAGTGGCCATCCATTGGATCTGCATCTTTATTAGCAAAATCATATCCGTAAACGTCATCAACAAATCCGTTTCCATCATCATCAATCCCGTTACCAGCAATCTCGCCTTCATTCTTCCAAGTATTGGCCTTTAAATCAGAGTGAGTGTAATCAACACCTGTATCAATTACCGCTACTACTAAATCACGATTTCCTGTTTCAACATTCCATGCTTGAGTAGCATTAATATCTTCTCCAGCTTTACCATTTGAAAACCAACCACCAGAGTTTCGTCCATCATTTAGTAATCCCCATTGCTTAGAGAATTGCTCATCACGATTCTCTGTTAGAGCAGATTCTACTGATTGAGGAGCACTAAAATCATTTAAGTTAATGATCCAGTTCTTTTCAACGTACTCTACTGCAGGATCAGCAACTAACCCTTCAAATTTTTCTTTAACAACAGCAAATGTACCAAAGCTAAGCTTTCTCATTTGAGCGTCAGCATACGTTGTATTAACAAATGATTCGTATCCTGGCTTAAGTTTTACAATGTAACCGTTGAAGTCTTGAGCTGATGCGCTCAGTGCACAAGTTAGTCCAAGTGCTAGAAATAGTTTTTTCATGTTTTTATCCTTATGTTCTTCCGTGACCAAAAGTTTTTCAATTCTAAAACTATTTCAAATTAATTTTCTTAAGACAAGTTCACTTTACAAGGTGTAAGAAGTTGTTACGATACCCGACTTTACATGTCGGATGATTAAAACTTTGAATAGCTTAGACAATTGGGTATGATAATTGCGTTTAGCTAAGGATCACAAATGACGGATATGCCAAATAATAACGAAACAAGAAAAAAAGAGAACCCATTCATTAATCTAATATGTAATGTGGTTATTCCTTCAGTAATTTTAACGAAATTTTCATCTGAAGAATATTTAGGACAAGTTAATGCCTTAATCATAGCATTGGCCTTTCCCCTTATCTATGGAGCATGGGACTTTATTTCTCAAAGAAAGTTTAACTGGATTGCGGCCATTGGTCTTATCAGTGTTTTACTTACTGGTGGAATTGGACTTTTCCAACTTAATAAGACCTGGATGATTGTAAAAGAAACTGCCCTTCCTCTAGTTATTGGTTTATTTGTTCTAGCTTCACAATTTACTAAGAAGCCACTTGTTAAGACTTTAATAGAGCAAATTTTTGATTTAGAAAAAATCCATCAAGCAATGGAAGAGAAAAATATAAAAGACGACTTTGATCAAAAAATCTATATTGCTGGATTTTACTTCTCTTGCACATTCTTTCTGTCTGCAGTTTTAAATTATGTACTTGCTGTAATCGTATTGAAAGGTTCTCCAGGAAGCGTTGAATTTAACGAGAGTCTAGGTAGAATGACGGCCCTAAGTTTCCCAGTAATTTCAATTCCAACAGTTATTGCCACTGGTTTTATTATTTTTGGACTTGTTAATTATATAAAGAAGCAAACAGACCTGCCTCTAGAGGCCATGGTTAAACAACAATAACCCAAACGAAAACGAGAGGGATAGATGCAACAAAATCAATTAGGACATTCACAAATAAAAGTAAGTAAGATCTGTCTAGGGACAATGACATGGGGTGAACAAAACACACAAGAAGAGGCCCATGAGCAATTAGATATGGCCCTCGAATACGGTGTCAACTTCATCGATACAGCAGAGATGTATCCTGTGCCAGGACGAAAAGAAACATATACTAAAACAGAACAATATATTGGTACTTGGGATAAGATGCAAACAAAGAGAGACCAATTTGTTCTCGCTTCTAAAGTTGCAGGTCCGGGTAGCATGGATAGCTACATAAGAGAAAGTGAGATTAGAAAAACTCCTTTTTCAAAGTCCGATATCAAAACAGCTTGTGAAGCTTCATTAAAAAGACTTAAAACAGATTATTTAGATCTCTACCAAATTCACTGGCCAGCGCGAATAACTAACTTCTTCGGCCGTCTAAATTACGAGCACTTCACACCAGAAATAGAAGTATCATTTCATGAACGTGTAGAAGCGATTGGTGAATTGATAAAAGAAGGAAAAATCCGTACTTGGGGTCTTTCAAATGAAACACCTTGGGGTGTGATGCAATACCTTAACGCTGCAAAAGAATGTGGTGTCGATGCACCCGTTTCTATCCAAAATCCATACTCTCTTCTAAATCGCTCTTTTGAAGTTGGCCTTTCAGAAATGGCCATCAGAGAAAAAGTTGGGCTTTTGGCCTACTCGCCACTTGCCTTTGGAGCCTTAAGTGGAAAATACCTTGGAGGTGCTAAGCCAGAAGGTGCAAGATTAACGATCTTTGGTGAATACTTCACACGCTATTCATCTGAGCATGCAGCAAATGCAATTAGAGAATATGCAACACTAGCAAATGATGTTGGACTAACACCGGCCGCCCTAGCACAGGCCTTTGTTAATGACAGAGAATTTACAACATCAAATATTATCGGTGCTACAAATCTTGAGCAATTAAGAGAGAATCTAGCAAGTAATGAGATCACACTAGATACTGAGACTCTCCAAAGAATTGAAGATATTCATAAGATCTTCACGATTCCTTGCCCTTAATTGGAATTTCTTGCCTAGTCCTCCACTAAGTTTTTGATTTTACATATTTTGTTAAAATCTATTTATGAACGGATGTGGAGGAACTCATGTTTAATCGAATTAGAAAGACCAATAATGAATTCGATCAGGGTAAAAAAGAGTTAGCGAAAGTGTTTTTTGAACTTGAAGAGTTTGAAGATGCACCTTTAAAAATGGCCCTTTCAACTTATGAGTCTCTACGTGAAAGCACAAAATCGAGTGAAGACTTCTTCTACTATTTAATTGAAGACTCTATCTTCACATCACTATATGCAACATTTTATGAAAAAATTTTTCAGGCCATCGCCTCTCATCCAGAGCGCGCACTTGATTTAATTGATAGCTTTAGTGCTGATGTTGATGAAAGAGAGCAAATTATCGCAACTCAAACACAGCATCATTTAAACTTTGTTGAAAATTATGGAATGTGTAATGGCTGTTCATCTTGTGAATTCCACCAGGATGTTGCCGAACTCATCTCTTATTATCAACGTGGTGATATTAATTTCTTCACAGAGTTATTCCTAGGTATGCAAACAATGCAATTTGCCATGGAGTACTTCCTCTACGACTATATTCCTAGTAATCCTGCCTACGCTAAATTATGTGGACCTGAATATATCCAATACTGGCGTGAATTGATCTACAATTATTGCAAAGTAAAGGCCCGTGAACTTTAAAGATAAACTTACAAGTTCTATCTTTAAGCTTTACTAAATTGCATAAATTAAAACTCCTTAATATCATTAATAGGATTATAAAAAGGAGTTTATAATGAAAGTAATCATAAGTTTACTACTGCTTCTGCCTGCCTTTGGTGCTGGGCTTAAAATTGGAAATGACCTAACGTCAAACCCTGTTGAGGGAACAATCCGTCTTACATGCTCTGATCGTAATGGAAGAGACTTTCGCTTTGTCGATTGCCGCGCAAACTTCTTAAGTCCATCAGAATTCTCAAAATTCGTTCTTGGTGAAGGTGAAAGAGTTGATGCTGATGAAGTAACTCTTTACTACAAAGACCACAAGGGTCGCACGAAATCAAAATCATCACGCTTTGACTCTGAAAAAGGTGAAAGTAAGAATAGATTCAATCTTTGGATACATACACTTTTTCAAAGACCTCTCCTAAATTATTACGGAGAAAATGAAGTTGAGTATAAGCTTGAAAAAGATGGACGCGAAGTTGCAACAGGAAAGTTTGTCGTTAATGTTGAAAAACAAGAAACGAAATACTGCCCTCAAGCAAGTTACTGGTCAAGCAACCTAGATGACTGCCGCTTCCCTTCTAACTACTGTAGTCGATATTTCCGCGATTATAATTATTGCCAATAATAAAAAAAGCCTCCATTTCGGAGGCTTTTTTTTCTATCCTAGATACTTTATTAAACACGGTATAGAGCAGATGCCCAAGTAAACCCTGCACCGAAAGCCGCTGAGGCCACAAGCATACCAGGCTTTAAAACACCTTCTTTCATGGCATCATGCATTCCAAGTGGAATTGTTGCCGCTGTGGTATTTCCATATTTTTGAATTGTATTGAATACTTTTTCTTCTGGGATTCCCATCATTTCAGCAACCTTAGAATTAATTCTTAGGTTTGCTTGGTGAAATAAGAAAACATCCACATCATCAATTGTAAGATTATTCTTTTCAAGTAGAGCACCAAGACTTTCTGCCATTCTCTTCGTTGCGTGAACAAAAACAGTGCGCCCATTCATTTGTGGGTAATGTAATTTTTCGTCAAGCATTTCTTGAGACATTCTTTCAGATGAATCAAATCCTGTTCCCGGAGCTGGAATCCATAATTCCTTAGCATACTTTCCATCACTATGAAGACTTGCATCGATGAAACATGGCTCTGTTTTTTTATCGTTAACTTCAGATGCACTCATAACAATTGCACCGGCTCCATCGCCAAATAAAACAGCAACATTTCTTCCATCAGGCGTTTGATCTAAGCCTTTTGAATGAACTTCTGCTCCAACAACAAGAATATTTTTATTTGTTCCTGTGGAAATAAATTTATCTGCAACAGACATTGCATAAAGAAAGCCAGAACATTGTTGTCTTAAGTCTAGACAAGGAATTTCACTCATTCCAAGTTTTGCCTGAAGAAAGCAACCTGTACCAGGAAAGTCAAAGTCAGGAGAAAGAGTTGCAAAAACAATCATATCTATATCTTCTTTATTAAGCCCAGCATTTGAAATTGCTTCTTCACTTGCTTTTACGGCCAAATCAGATGTTGATGTTTTAGAATCAACCCAATGACGTTGCTCAATTCCCGTTCTTTGAACGATCCACTCATCAGAAGTGTTCATCATTTCTTCGATATCAGTATTCTTATAAACTTTTGGTGGTACGTAAGAGCCCACACCAATAATTTTACTTGCCAATACACCCATAGTATTTCCTTTTCATAAATCTTCTTACATTTGAATTGGTGAATGATATTTTACAAATTTAACACAATATTCTTAGATGCGATAGATAGCTACCTTACAATTTTATCTTTATTAATTTGCCCCGACATAACTTTTATGCTCGAGTATTTGCCCTGTTTTTTTATTGGCCATCATATTTTTTCTTGTTAACATATTTATATTCCAAGGAAGGAATTAAAATGACTAAGCTTAGTCACCTTTTGGTGCTTTTATCCATTCAAATAAGTTTCAGTGTTCACGCAAGTGTTCACTTTAATCTTACCTCAACCCCTCTCAGTAAAATAAATTACTATCCTAAGAATATTGAAAAGTATCTAAATAAAACTCATTCAAAAAACAATTCAAAACAAAATCTCAAGCAGGCCTTGCGCAATATTATTGTCTCAGGACATATAAGAAAGGCCGGGCAAAAAGATATCTTAACAAGTTCATGTAAAGGTCTAAAAAATTGCTACGAGCAAAAAGCTCCTGACAGTTACAAGCAAGCAAGAAAGTATCTATTTGGAGATATTTATCTGAGACAAAGTCGCGGTCAGTACCTTGTTAAAGATGTTTATTGTAACCAAGAAATTGGTGAAAACGATGGTATCGGGCCAATGCAGATTCCAAATCACCGAGTCATGAATTGTGAACATAGCTGGCCTCAATCTAAATTTAACCCTAACGAAAGTCGCAACACACAGAAAAATGACCTTCACCACCTCTTTCCAGTAAACTCTCGAGCGAATTCATCAAGAAGCAATCATCCTTTTGGCGAAGTAACTGGGCGAGCTGTAAACTCTAATTGTACATCTTCTTCAATAGGAGAGGTTAATTACGAGAATCAACTAACCACATCTTTTGAACCGCCACTAGAGATAAGAGGGAACATTGCTCGCGCTCTATTCTACTTCTCTACTCGCTACAACTTAGCAATTGATGAGGCCCAAGAGTACTACTTAAGAAGATGGCACCGTGAAGATCCAGTTGATGATTTTGAAGTGCAAATTAACAATCGAATTTATGAAATTCAAAATAGTCGTAACCCATTTATTGACGACGAAGAATTAGTCAATGCTATTAAAGATTTTTAAATACTCAATTTTTATAATGGCCATTATTTCTTGTGCCACTCCTACTAAAGAAAAAACTAAGCCTCTCACTCGTCGAGAGCGTCAACTTCTATATTACCAACGTCTAAGAGCTGCCCAGTGGCAGGAGATAACAAAGAAGAAAAAATCGACTCCTTCATATCACAGAGACAAGAAAATATCGGTTCAGCCTAAGCGCCAAAAGAAAAAAGAGAAAAAGAGGCCACAAATTATCCCAGTTGATCCACATGGACAAAGAATTGAAATAGAGCAATTACTAACATTCCATTGCATAAAACAACGTATGGATAATTGTGATGAATTATCGACTCGTATTTTTGATAAGTGTCTCCAAGAATATAATCCCGGAGACAGAAGACTAACTGACTGTGTAAAAAAATCTCTTAAATAGAAGTTTAATTTGCTGTTTTCTTCTTTTTTTCATCTGATGAATCATCATTCTTCTTAGCTTGCTTTTGTTGCTCTCTGGCTTGCTCGTCTTGTTTTTCTTGGGCCTTTTGTTTTGCCTTTTCAATTCGTTTAAAAGACAAATCTGTTACATTATCTAATTTTCCAGAATTGGCCCCAACTGCTTTCCCAGCTCTTCTCCATTGATTAACTCTTGTTCTTCCTCTTCACCTTTCTTCTTCGCATCGGGACGCTTCCTAAATCGCCAGTAAGCTTGAATGAGATTCTTACACTCCTTCTCTTCAAGCTTGAGTCTTTCCTTCAGGTTCATAAATTTCTCCTTGGTCACATTTTGGGAAATATATTCTATTTGGCCACAGTGGTGCATCAATAGCAACTTAAGAGAGTTATAGATTTTCAAAGTGCATAAAATTAAGTTTTTCTAAACCATTAATTAAGTTTTAAGAAGTTAGATACTACTTATTGAGTTAAGTACCGCAAAGGGGTATAATTTAATAAATGAAAAGCTTAGTGATAAACACGACATTAAAGGCTTCAGTGGATGAAATTCTGAGCAATTTCAATGCAAAAACAATGCAAGAAGCAACTCCACCCTTCATCAATCTTGAAGTTACGCGCTTTGATGGAGTTGAATATGCTAATCAGACACATATGATTACTTCTATCCTTGGTCACTACCAGTCTTGGATAATTGAAGTGATGCAAACAAAGAGAACCGACAAAGGTATAATTATTCGAACAGAGGCCACAGAGTGCCCATTCCCGTTTAATCTTTGGATTCACACTTATCATATTCGTATGCTTGAAAATGGCATGACTAAAATAACAGATAATATAAAGTATAAAACAGAAAACTTTCTCTTTGATCTTTTAATCTACCCTATCGTCTACTTCATTATGTACTACCGTAAGCCAATTCTAATGGATAAGTATAATAAAGAAGTCAATATATAGACTCTTATGAATAAAGAAAAACGCGCTCATTGTGATAAATGTCACAGGCCTTTGAAGTCTTGTCTATGCGCACATGTAAAACCAGTAGAAATTCAAACTCCTATTACTATTCTTCAAAGTAAAGATGAGGCAAAGCACCCATTTAACACAGCAAAGTTTGGGCCACTTGCTAGTGATAAGATTAGGATTATAAAAAGTGATGATATTACAGAAGAAATAATAGACGATCTTACTTCAACAGAATCGTTTCTATTATTTAAGAATGAACACTCAAGGCCTATTTCTAAAAGCGATCTTCCAAAGGGAGAGATGATAGTCTTAGATGGAACATGGAAGAAGGCCAAAGGTGTTTACTTTAAATGGCCTAAGCTAAGTTCGATTCCGTGCTACCACCTTGAAGAAGATCAAAGAACGATCTACTCCTCAATAAGAAAGTCCTGTGGTGAAGAACATTTATCGACTTTAGAGGCCATAGGAATGACTTTAAAAGCACTTGGGGAACTCAATGAAAATTCTTATGAGGAATTAATTTCTCCACTAAAAAAGCTAATTGAACAACAAGAAGCTTTCAAAAAATGATACAATATATTGTATGAAGATGCTTGTCTCTCCTCGCCTTAGTGAACTTGACTCATGCCCTTACTTAGAAGGTCACATGGAACAACATGAATTCTTCTTTGCGGGAGAGCTGGCCTTAGATGAACTTGATTATCTTTTGCAACACGGTTGGAGAAAATTTGGTCAATTCGTCTTTCGCCCCACGTGTCCAAATTGCACAAAATGTATTCCTCTTAGAGTTGACCTCTCCAGCTTTAAAGCAACTAAGAATCAAAGAAAGTTTCTAAAAAAACATCAACACCTGCAAATTAAGTTTACTCCTCTAATCTTTAGAAAAAGACATTATGAAATATATAGAAAGCACGGTATCGAGAGATTTCAAAATAGTATTGATGCTTCAATTATAGATAATGAGCAATTATTTAAAGAGACTTTTTATCGCTTTACTGGAACCCAATTATTGAGTGAAATTTTTGAGGATGGTAAATTGATAGCTTTTGGTATCTTAGAGCAGTCAGAAAGTGCTCTTAGTAGCGTTTATTTTAGTTATGATCCAGACTACGAGAAAATGAGCTTGGGTCACCTTGGAGCATTAAGTGAGATCTTATATGCAAAAAGTATAGGCCTTGAATATTACTACTTGGGATACTGGGTTGAAGAAAATAAGTACATGAGATATAAATCCCGCTACACCCCTCATCAATTATATGACTGGAAAGAGCAGACTTGGAAATTAGCGGATAATTCTTCGAAAGGTTAAATTTATCCTTGGCCCAACTTTTCTTGCAGTTTTATTTAACTGGTGCTTCCAGTAATGTTGGGTTGCTCCCTTCATAATAAGTAAGCTTCTATCCTCTAACTCGATTTCTACTTTTTCACATGATTTATCAAATCGATGCTTTAAGACAAATTTTCGAGTTTCACCAAAAGAGGCCGAAGCGATGACTGGGTTTCGCCCTAAACTTTCTTCATCATCACTATGCCATGAGGCGTAGTCTCTTCCATCGCGATAGAGATTACAAAGACAGCCATTAAATCTTTCACCTGTTATTGCTTCAATTTCATCTTTAATCGTTTTTAATTCTTTATTCCAATCATTTCGTAAAAGCTTGATTCCTGAGTAACTATATTCCATATCAGTTGAATACCATGCCTGAAGTCTAGGAATATCGTGAGTTTTACCATAAAGCGTAATGTGATCTTGGCGTAGATTTAACGAGTTCTTCAAAGCCTCAAAGTCAACTTTTGTGCGTCCAAAGAAATTTGGGTAATAAATGACTTTAGCGTCTTTTAAATTATAGACAACTTCATCACTCGTTTCTTGTGTACTTTCTCCAAAGAGGTCAAATTGATTCATGGCCAGATATTAGCACTAAGAGCATAAACTCTTCAAATCACAAGTCTAAAAATGCCAAAAATAGGACACGCTCATAAATAGCGTAATTCCTGCCTAAGTACCTAAAATCTCTATAAATCTTATATAATAGTAAGAGATTAACCAAAGGTTCGCTAAAATTAGTATACAAGGTAAGGAGTTTGCTATGCATATGGCACAACGAAATTTCATCATATTCAAAAAAATCTTAATTACTGTGATTTCATGGTCTCTATTATTTACACCAACAGCAAATGCTTTGGCACAGCAAGAGACTACTCCAACACAGC
This sequence comes from Halobacteriovorax sp., assembly GCF_048381875.1. Classification (NCBI taxonomy): domain Bacteria; kingdom Pseudomonadati; phylum Bdellovibrionota; class Bacteriovoracia; order Bacteriovoracales; family Halobacteriovoraceae; genus Halobacteriovorax; species Halobacteriovorax sp. The sequence goes on from NZ_JBLXBP010000001.1 coordinate 631,246, forward strand.
AGGAAACTTCAGCACATCAAGAAGGCACAGAGACTGAAACTGAAACATCACAACAGTCGACGACGCAAAATAGCACACCACCTTCGAGTATGAATCCTAATTACTGCCATGAAGATGGTAGTGCTAAGGACTGCCCTAGTAAGTATGTTTATAATTGCCATCTAAAGAGCTGTGTAGCGAATGAAGATAACGAAAACTACAACCAAGAGTATATGAAATGCGGTGGTAGTGAGAAGTGTCAGGAAGAACTTAAAGCGGATGCTAAAATGTTCACAGAACATAAGGCCACTGATGCTAGTTCCGTAAAATCCAAAGACGATGTACTTCGTTATCTAAAAGTTGCTGCAAATATTGGATATGGATGTGTACTCCTTGGAGCCGGTGGTTGTGATACCGACTTTGGTCTACAGCTAGCAGCAGTTATTATTATGTCATCAGCAGTCATGAGCTTAATGGGAGATACATATAAGGATGACTTTAAGAATGCAAAGAAACGTCTTGAGAACCTAGAGAAAACTGATGAAAAAGGCTGGAACCATAGAATTCAAAGAGAAGCACTAAAAGCAGAAATTGATATGTTAAAGGACATGGAAAAAGCAGCCAAGAAGAAGATGAAGCACCATCAGAGAACATCCACACTAATATCAATTGTTGGGATTTTAGCTGGTATTTGTATCGCTTTAACTTGGACTGGTTGTAGTGTAAGTAATCCATGTTCTGGTTGGGCCTTTGGCTTAAGTGCTGTCGCCTTTGTCTTAGAGATGAAAGCTAATCAAATTGCGAAAAAGGCCATGAAGAGTGCGCAAAGTGCACGTCAAAAAGCTCAGAAAGTTTTAAAGAAATTAGAAAGCCGATATAATAACCAATACAGTGCAGGGAGAACGCAAAAGATTGCAACGAGCTCCGCTGGAACCGTCGGTCAGTCTGACTTCCAAAACGCTTCAGTATCTCAAAATGAAGCATCTGCAGGAAATGTTCAAGGAGAAGTCATTTCGGAAGTTCCTGAAATGAATGTTAATATGGGCTCACTTGGAACAAACGGACAGAACTTTCTTAACGAAACAGGTGGAGCAGAAGTAATCGAAGGCTTCAACCGCACAGTTAAAGAAGGTGATACAAAGTATGTTAACGATTCTATCGATAAGAATGCAGCTAAAATTTCAAAAGCAGCAAGAAAGGTATTAGAACTAGTCGCAAAATCAAAGAAGGCCGACGATAAAGCAAAGTCTGCGGCAAATGCATTTCTAAATCCTAATAGTGAAGATAGTCAAAGATTTCTTGCTAATACTTTAGCAGATAATACATCCCCTATTGCCATGGCACTAAATTACCGTAAAGCAGGTGGTGCAAATGCTAGTAAAGAATTAGAAAATAATACAAAAGTAAAACCTGAAACGGCCGTTGCCTACGATAGCTCGTCAAAAGATTATTTAAAGAAAATCAAGGCCCAACTTGAAGATTATGAATCGCTCCTAGCTGATGATACAGGAATTATGGCCATGAGTAATTTTGGAGACCCAACTGTTGATAGCAATGCTGTTGATCAATTAAACCAAAATAACAAAGACCCAAAAGAGACGATTCATAAAGACTCTGGAGTCTCTCTATGGAAAATTATTTCAAATCGTTATAACGAAATAAAATTGAAGAAAATTCTAGATTAAAAAAACTCTAAGCTTCACAGCATGAGTCATTTGACTTTGATGCCTGTGAAGCTTTCTTTGCCTCTAGCTCATCACAAATCTTTTGAAATTCTCGATGAAAGATATGTTTAAACTTCACCATCTCGTAATTAGCTGAAATGCCATGACGCTTTTTAGGATCTTCTTCAGGTACATCTAAGGCCACTGGAGCTGTTTGTGCAAAGAAGTCATCGTTAAGTTTATGAACACCAAGACCAAATGGTAAGAACTTATTTCCAATAGTGAAAACAGGGCGCCCACAACTTAGTGCCTTAAGGGCAAAATGTGGAAACTTCGCTTCAGTATCAATGACATAATTAGCACCAGCATAAAGAGGAGCTAGCTCGCCTGAGCACTTATTTCCAAAAAAGAATTGAGGATACTGGCCAAGAAGTTCACCTAAATGATCTTCTTTACCAATGAATTTAAATTTATGATCTTTATAAGTTTCAATAAAAAGGCGTGCTTCTTCAATACTTAGAGGTTCACAATTTATTAAGAAGTAATCCCTTTTAAACATGCCCTCAGGTAATACTTTATAGTCTTTAAGAGATGTTGCCGGTGTTACCTGTTTTGCATTTGGAAATTGAGATAAGATATATTCTTCATTAGTCCAAAGAGTGTCGGCCCTCTTTAAGTACTTCATTTGCTTTGAACGAACAAAGGAGCTAAAAAATCTTTTCAAAAGAGAAAGGTTTTTCTTACCTTGATTAATGTCTTCAATGAGATAAGTAAATAGATGGGTCTTATCACAAACCTTGATTTCTTGTGAAAAACCTCGAGAGAGATTGACAACTAAATCAACACTACAAGGTATAAATAGTCCCTGGGCAGCTCCATGAATAAGATGAGACTTATCAAGTAGTTCATCCCAAGACTTAACCATCTTGCTTAAAAAAGTTGAATGAATTTTACGTTGCTCAACTGGCCCAATTACCTGCCCCTGTCTATGTACAAGTGTATAGAGTTCAACATTTTCACCAATTACACCCATCATTGTTTCAAGACATTCAATATAAAAGTCTCTTTCAACAACAGCATCACAACTTACAACAACTTTTAGCATATATTTCTCTTCTACTTTTTGTATTCTCTAAAGAATTTTGCCGTTCTCTCAATCCCTTCAGCAAATGTTACTTTTGGTAAATATCCTAATTTCATAACACGATTTATATCTGGTCTTCTACGCTTAGGATCATCTTTTGGTAATTCTTGATAAGTTAATTTTGAAGATGAATCAAGAGCATCAACAATCAACTCCCCTGTTTCTTTAATTGAGTACTCATCAGGGTTTCCAATATTATATGGCATATGATCACCAAGCATTAAAACGTGATCAATAGCATTAGCAAGATCCGTCACATAACAAAATGATCTCGTCTGACTTCCATCACCATAAACAGTAATATCTCGTCCTTCTAAGGCTTGATTGATAAAGTTTGGAATAACTCTCCCATCATCTGGACGCATTCTTGGCCCATATGTATTAAAGATACGAATAATTTTTGTATCCACATTATATTTTCGACGATAAGTCATTGTTAATGCTTCAGCATAACGTTTCGCTTCGTCATAGCAGCTTCTTGGACCAATTGGATTTACATGACCAACATAATCCTCGGTTTGAGGGTGAATCTCTGGGTCTCCATAAACCTCAGAAGTTGATGCCTCTAAAAAGCGTGCCCCATGATCCTTTGCAAGCTCTAATAAGTTTTGTGTACCAATCGAATTTACAGTCATAATTTCCAAAGGAATAACCTTAAAATCAATTGGTGAAGCTGGAGAAGCAAGGGATAAAATATAATCGAATTTTATATCTCCGAAATCTGGTAGGCCATGAGTTATGTCACATTCCGTAAAGTGGAAGTTTTCATATTTAGATAGTAATTCAATATTTGACTTAGACCCTGTAATAAAATTATCTAAACCATAAACAGTAGCACCTTTATCTAAATATAATTGTGCCACAGTAGAAGGAACAAATCCGGCTGCACCTGCAATTAAGAAATTCTTCCCTTTGTGATCCATTGGTAATTCTAACATCTATATATTCTCCGTACTTTTAATAATTCGTTTGTGCTTCAAGACGTTCTTGTTTTCGATTGGCCAATTGTAGCATTGTGGAACTTAACAGTAAAAGTATACCACCTGTAATCTGAACAAAGCTCAGCTTTTGATCAAGGGCAACCCAGTTAATAATCACAGCAAAGAATGGAAATGACATTTCGGCCAAAGTACAAACTTTTGCCGTTACCAAGCTTAGACCTCGGTAGTAGAAATACATACCAAAAACACCTGATATTAGAGCGAGTACACTAACTTTTGCCCACAACTCCATTGGAAAGACAAGGCCAACATCATTAGCGGCCATAAATGGAATAATTGCAATGAAACCAACGGCAAAACGGATGGCCATAACTTCTTTTTCAATCCATCCCTGTTTGATTAAATACTTTCCAAAAACTGTCGCACTCCCCCAACTTATGACTGCAATTAAGGCAAGACAAAGTCCATACAATGATGAGCGATCAAAGCTCAATTTTCCTGTTTTAATGAGGTTGATTGCACTAACAATATCATAATAACTAATTAAGATAGCTCCTAAAATAGCTAGGAGCGCCCATACAAGAAATCGTTTAGTGATTCTTTCTTTTAGAATTATATAGGCAAGACTTATGGCCACAAATGGTTGTAACTTCTGTAGTAAAATAACAAGAGAAGGGTTTATAAGTGAGAAAGACTTTGTAAAAGACAATGTAGCAATTGCTGAACCCATTGCTCCAATTATGAGAAAGCATAGAAGTTCAAATGCCTTCATTCTCATGATTTTCTTTCTTGCCGCATAGAGACCAGGTAAGAAAATAATCGTTAAAAACAAATGCTCACCGAAGACAATAATTTCACTACTCTTATACTTATAAAGAAGAGGATATCTTATAAGAGTATCAAGGGCCCAAATAAAGCAGGCAATTAGAATGAAAATTAATCCTTTCACTACTTATTATATTCCTTCATAAAGTTATCAAATGACTCTTTGGCACGATCTGATGCCAATTGTTTTTTTACTTTCTTTCTATTTTTACGATCACGTCTTTGCTCCTTTGTAAGAGCAACCGGTGGTAGTAATCCGAAATTAATATTTGATGGCACAGGCTTTGGCACAGTCATTACATAGTTTACGAGTGCTCCCATTCCTGTTTCAACTGGAAATGGCCTTACTTCTTCACCTCTTAATTTCTTAAGTAGTTGAAAAGCAACATAAAGTCCCATTGAAGCAGACTCAGTGTAGCCTTCAACACCAGTTATTTGACCTGCAAAGTAAATATTTGGGAACTTCTTAACACTTAAATCAAAGTCTAGAAGAGTTCTTGAATTGATAAAAGAGTTTCTATGAACAGAGCCAAGATGAAGAAAACTAGCGTTTTCAAATCCAGGGATCTTACTAAAGACGCGTTTTTGCTCAGGATATTTTAGACGAGTTTGGAAACCAACCATATTAAAAGCTGAGCCAAGTAAGTTTTCACGTCTTAATTGTACACAAGCATATGGTAGAGAACCATCAGGAAGCTCAAGTCCAATTGGTTTCATACAAGAGAAACGGGCCGTATCAACGCCACGCTCGGCCATGATATCAACAGGCAGGCATGACTCGAAGAATTTATAATCCTCAAAGTTTTGAGCTGGTACTTTTTCGGCCTTAACAAGCTCAGCAATGAAATCTTCATACTGTTCTTTATTCATTGGAGCATTAAGATAGTCTGCCTGCTCCCCTTCTTCTTCACTTACCGGCTTATGGCGATCTTTATAATATAGTTTTGAGTAATCCAGACTATCGCCATCTACCACTGGGGCAATAGCATCATAGAAATAAAAGTCATCATCAGAGATATTCTTAACAATCCAATTCGAGAGACCTTCTGTTGTTAATGGACCAGAAGCAATAACACATGCATCTGCTTCATACTTTGCCATTAACTCTTGTGGATCACTTGCGTCCATGGCCACAACTTCAATATTTTCATGATTATGAAGGCGATCAGTTACTTCTCCAGAGAATCCATCACGCTCAACGGCAAGAGCATCCCCTGCTGGAACTGCATGCTTGCGAGCACAATCAAGGATGATTGATCCAAGTGCATCCATTTCGTATTTCAATAGTCCGTGGCCAGAAGCTGGATTCATTGATTTTAAAGAATTGGTACAAACTAACTCGGCAAAAGCATCAATCTTTTGTGCAGGATTCTTCTTAACAGTTTTCGATTCGACTAAGACAACCTTAACACCTTGATTTGCTAGAAAGTTTGCTGCTTCACTACCGGCCATACCGGCACCAATTACTATAACTTTGTGTGAGTTAGACAATTTCAACCTCTTTAATATACTTATATGATGATATAGACCTTATATATGCAAACATGCTATAAAGTCCATTAATTACCAGTATTTAAGTATTATTATTAACATAGAGACGACGCAATGCAAATAGTCATTCACCAAACAGATCACACAATTGGCAACTTTACACAAATTTACAAATACATAGAAAACCTAACGAGTTCTGAAGACTTTCAAGATAATATACATATCTTTCCTGAAACATTTCTTTCAGGCTATCCTCTTCAGGATTTAGTCCTACAAAAAACATTTATTCGCCAATACCATGAACTTTTACAGGCCCTGAGAGATTTATTTGCAAAGATAAAGCTTTCAGATAAAACGGCGCTTCTTATTGGTGGGCTACGCTACGAATTTAAAGATAACGCAGATATTCCTTCAAATATCTATAACGTTATTTACGAAGTAACAAAGAAATCAAATTTCAATGATATTTACACAAAATGTCTTCTTCCAGATTACGATATATTTGATGAATCTAAATATTATACACCTGGGAGTGCCCCATGTATCTGGTCTCATGCAGGTTGTGATTTCGGCCTAGTTATTTGTGAAGATATGTGGCATTCTGAACAATATGCTGTTAACCCGCTACAAATGCTAATGGATGAGGCCAATGGCAAAGAGTTGAATGGAATAATCAATTTTTCAGCTTCTCCATGGAATATCGATAAAGAAGAAAAGAGAATTAAGCGTGCCAGCGAAATATCACGAGTATTTAAGACACCATTCTACTATGTGAATAAAGTTGGTGCAGAAGATGAAATCATCTTTGATGGTGCAAGTTTTGTCGTTAATGAAACACAAGTCATTGCCAAAGCAAAATCCTTTAAATCAGATCTTATGAAGGTTGAGATTGCCAAAAAATCAAAAATTGAGAATCTTGGAGTGGCCCCTGTTGGTGCTAACTCTTGGGAGTCATTATTTGGGCCACATATCGAAAAGATAAACGGAAAAATGAGCCTTAAAAAGCTCAGCGATGACAAACTTGATGCTATTTTAGGTGCTTTAAACCTAGGTTTACAAGATTACGCTAGAAAGTGTGGCATGAACAAATTCTTGGTAGCTCTATCAGGAGGAATTGATTCGGCACTTGTTCTAACGCTTGTGAAGTTATTTCTAAAGCCGGGCCAAGAAGTTGAGGCCATTTATATGCCAAGTAAATTCTCCGCATCACTAAGTTGGGAAATTAGTGATAAATTATGCAAGAATCTTGGAATTAAATTACATAATCTACCAATCAAATTCCTCCATTCATCTGTGCAAAACCTCTTTAATGATAACCTCGACCCATTAGAAGGCCTTGCAGATGAAAATATTCAATCGAGACTACGAGGCTCCTTACTATTTGCTCGCTCAAATCAAACAGGTGCCATGGTTATAAATACATCAAACAAGTCAGAGTTAGCTGTTGGTTATTCGACTCTATATGGAGACTCTGTTGGTGCCATTAGCCTATTGGGAGATCTCTACAAAAGTGAAGTCTTTGCTCTGGCCAGACATATCAATAAGAATTTCAATGATATTATTCCAGTTGAGGTTATTGAAAGGCCACCAAGTGCAGAATTAAGGGCCGATCAAAAAGATGAAGATTCTTTACCTCCATATGAAACACTGGATATGATATTAGAATCATACCTTTCTTATCGCTACGACTTACCAGATCTTCTTAATTTAGGGTTAAACAAAACTGAAGTTGAAAGGGTGATAAAATTGATATTAAATAGTGAGTACAAAAGACAACAATTTTGTCCTATACTAAAATTGAAAGACAAAAGCTTTGGTTTTGGTCGACGAGTGCCGATATGTAAGAAGGTTGATTTTAATCTCGAATAACAATAGTGATTCGAATACGCATACTAAGAGGAGTAATGAAATGAATAAAGCCTTTGAAAGAGTTCTTAGCTCATTTGATGAAGTTAAGTCTATGGTTGATGGAGTTATGGCAAATAAGTCCGTTAAAGAAGTTGAAAAAAATGTAAAAGACTTTATTGGCCAAGTTGAAAAAGAAGCCAAAAATGTAATGGATAAAGATATTCCTCGAGTAGTGAAAACATTAAAGAAAGAAGGTCAAAAAGTTGAGAAGCTTGTTGATTCAACAATACAAAAAGAAGTTAAAGCTGCTAAGAAATACCTAGATGGACATATTAAAGATGTTCAAAAGCTTCAAAAACAGCTGGATAAATTTCTTAAAGATGAAATGAAAAAAGCTAAGAAAAAAGCTTCAAAAAAAGTGAAAGAAGCTGAATCAACTATAAAGAAAAAGGCCAAGCAAGCAACAGGCCTAAAGAAAGCTGCTAAAAAGAAAGTAGCAAAGAAAAAAACAACAACTTCTTCTGCAAAGAAGAAGACAGCGAAGAAAGCTGCCAAAAAAGCTACTTCAAAGAAGAAGGCAACTGGTGTAAAGAAAGCAGCAAAGAAAACAGCCAAGAAAGCAGCAAAGAAGACAGCAAAGAAAAAAGCCAAATCTTCGACTTCAAAAAAGAAGTCAACTCGCCAATCAACAAGAAGAGCTTAAAATTGTAAATGATTAAAACCTGGGCAGAGTCCTACTCTGCCCTCATATATAAGGTGCAGTCATGGAAAAAAGTCTCAATCAACATATTCAAAAACTTCTTCCGAAGTTTAAACAGTCTAAAAAAACAGAAATCAACCATTTATTACCTAAGGTTGCCACTATGAGTGAAAAAGAGCTTAGAGAAGTTCTTCACAAGATGGCCGGTAGCTTCTCCTGTTATAATTTCCTTCAGATAGGCTCTACACTAAAGGCATTTGAGATGGATCAGCATCTTGACTCAAAGCGTGATCGTGTAAAGAAGGCGCTAGAAGAGATATTGCGAGAATTATAGATAACGTAGTATTTTTATTAACATTCCTCTTTATTTAAGGGATAATGCACACTTAATTACCCTAATTAGAGAGGATTATTTGAAGAAGCTTGAAAGAAATTTAGGGCTATCATCAGTCATTTCCATAAGTATTGCATCAATGCTCGGATCAGGTATTTTTGTTCTGCCAGGTCTAGCTTTTGAAGTAACAGGTCCATATGTTTGGATTTCATATTTAATTGCAGCACTATGTGTTCTACCTGCAGCACTTTCTAAGTCAGAACTTGCTACGGCCATGCCTGCCTCAGGTGGTACTTATATTTATATCGAAAGAACTTTTGGGCCAATGGCCGGAACAATTGCAGGCTTAGGACTATGGATCTCCCTGCTTTTAAAAGCGGCATTTGCCCTCATGGGTTTTGGTGCATACTTAAGTACATTGACAACAAGTTTCGATCTAAAATATCTGGCGTTATTTCTAACAGTTATCATCACTATTTTAAATATTATTGGTGTTGGTAAAGTTAGTGGGCTACTCATTGTTGTTGTCATTACATCAACTCTTGGACTTACCATTTTAAATATTGGAACACTTTCAACTGCTTCCGTCATACCGGGTATTCCATTTTCATTCTCACATATGGATAGCATTTTATTAGCTTCAGGACTTGTTTTTATCTCTTATGCAGGAGTGACTAAAGTTGCTGCTATTGCAGAAGAAATTAAAACACCAGAGAAGAACCTCCCAAGAGGAATTCTTTTATCACTACTTATTGTGACGGTGCTTTATTGTGTAACGACACTTGCACTTGCTAAATTTCTACCTATTGATCAATTAAAAAGTAATTTGCGTCCAATTTATACATTGGCCCAAGTATTTGCGGGTAATACATTTGCAACAATCATGGCCATCTTGGCCATCCTTACCATGACTTCAATGGCAAATGCTGGGCTTCTTGCAGCATCACGCTTCCCTTTTGCCATGAGCCGAGACCACTTATTTCCAAAGTCCTTTGGCCATATACATCGTAAATTTTTAACACCTGTGTGGAGTATTCTTGCATCAGGGATTATTATTGCTTGTGCTATCTATTTCTTAAATATTGCAAAAATTGCAAAACTAGCATCTGCATTTATCTTAGTGCTTTATATGTTTGTAAATATAACTGTCATCGCTTTACGAGAAACACATATTCAATGGTATAGACCGACTTATAAATCACCATTTTATCCATATATACAAATTTTTGGAATCATCTCAACTTTCTACTTATTAGTAATGATGAAAGATCTTGCAATTATTGGTCTTGTCTCAATTTCAGTCCCAGGTATTTTGATATACTTCTTATATGCAAAAAGTCGTGTTAACCGCAAAGGAGTACTTGGAATTCGTGGAAAGAGAAAGGATCTATTCGATGATACACCAAACTTTTCACCAACAATGCACTCACTTGGCCGTTGTGAGCTAGACCAAGATGCCAATGTCGTCGTTGCCTTGGTTGGAAATGAAAAATCTCCAGAGATGCTCATTGATATTGGAACTTCACTCGCAGATGGAGAGCAAATAGAGGTGGCCCATTTAACAGAGGCGCCAGAACAATCTGACCTGAATGATTTTACAGATGAAGATCCTAATCTTCGCTCATTAAGACGACGTGTTGTTGCAATGGCCATTGAAAAAACAACACCTATTAACTTTGATCCTATTGTTACACACGACCTTTCTAAGTCAATTTTTGAAATTGGACAACGACTTCACTGTAATTGGTTATTCATGGAGTGGAAAGGAAGACTTCGCGGTACATTTACAACTCAAAGTCCAGTTGCGTGGCTGCGTTCACACCTAAGCTGTCACCTAGCAATTTACAGAGATAAAGGAGTAAGATACACAAGAAAAATTCTTATTATCCTTGATGAGAATTCTAATGATGAAGTACTTGCACAAGCAGCATATCATATTGCAAAAAATAACAATGCAGAGCTCACTTTTGTATACTTAACAAATAAAGACTTGGATATTAGCGAAACATCAAACCTAGAAAAGTATATTAGAGATCTCTCTGATGAACTTGATGTAAGAGCAGTTGGTCACATCGAGCACTATCAAAATAAGATTGAAAAGATTGAATCTCTAAGTGTTGAATACGATCTTCTATTATTCAACACAAGTACTAATTATAAGTGGTATAACGTCTTTGGTACTGAAGATGATAAGATTATTGCTCAAGCTTCTTGTTCTGTTTTAGGTATCCATACAGCGCCAGCATAAAGAAGCAATAATGACTAGGAAGGATTAATTTGAAGTTTTAGTTTAGTTCAACACTAGGAAAAGTTAATGAGAAAGTCGTATGCTCTGCATCCTTAACATAAGAGATATGGCCACCATGATCATTCATGATCTCTTGGCAAATATTTAATCCTAGGCCAGTCCCCTTCTTTTCACCCTTCGTTGTATAAAAGCGGTTAAAGATCTTGCTCGCTAAATTAGGCTCAATTCCATGGCCACTATCGATGATATCAACATAGACTTTATGATTACTATCATCCAAATTAATTTCAATCCATTTATCTTTCAAATCAAGAATTGCATCATGAGCATTATTTAAAAGATTAATAAAAACTTGAATAATCTCGGATGAATTAACCATTACAATATCGTTATCAGAATCATTTGAGAAAACGATCTTTAAGTCTTCGTCAACAAGAGCAGTTTTAAAAAGAGCAATAGAGTCATGAATAAGAGACGAGAGACTTATAGATTCTCTTTTTGAACGATCATCTTGAGAATATATATGAAGGGAGCTAACAATATTTGCTATTCGATTCTTTTGTTCAGCTATTGAACGAACCTTCTCAAGGACTTGTTCAATCTTTAAGTCCTTGCCTCTCTTTTCTAGAGCTTGAGTTTGTAATTCAATAATTGCAAGTGGATTATTTACTTCATGTGCAATATTAGCGGCCATTTGACCAAGAGCTGTCCATTTAGACATTTTATCAATCGTTGCTTTTTGAATTTCAATTTCACGATTTCGTAGAACCTTTTCTGTAACATCAGAAGTACGATCAAGATAATAACAACCGAGTTGATTAAAATCATGAAATTCAACTGATGATTCTAGAATTAACTCATTACGAGGCTCATCATCAGAACTCACATCAATAGTAACAATATCAGTGATGACAACGCCTGGATTTTCTTTTGCTTTTTTATAACGCTTATAAAATTTTTCAAGAGCTTTTCCAGAAATAAGATCTGAGATATGTAGCCCTAAAACAGACTCGTCACGCCACTTTCCAAGAACTTTTGAAACGTAAACGATATAAAAGTCCTTATCAAATACTGTGAAAACATCAGAGCTTTGTTCAACCATTTCACGAATAAAGAAATTTGTAGAACTTGTAGTTAGATTGACTTCATGAGGTCGAATCCTCGATAATACATAGGTATCACCTTTATCATCCACAAATGAATTAAAGTCCACGTCCCAAGTGATTTTTTCTTTATTTAACCGATTCGTTAAAATAGCCTGCGTACATGAGGGTTCCCCATTTAAGGCCTTAGCAAAGCAGTCTTTAACTTTTTTGACTTCTGAATCAGCAAGGTGACCTTGATAATATTCATAGACAGTCATACCCACATAGTTTTCTGTGAAGCCAAAAAGATTGGTGGAAACAAAAACAAAACGAGCATCTTTATCGAATATAGCAATGCGAGAATTTTGATCTTCAAAATTTCCGTATTTTAATAATTCGATAAACTTCTCTAAGTTCATACTTCCCTAAGGTTTAACAATTAAATAAATTTCACTACACAGTAGTTCTTCTTGCCTTTTTTAAGGATAAGGCACGACTCACTAGCGAGATCATCTTTTGAGATTACGTGATCGATATCCTTATTCTTTACATTGTTAATGGCCACACCATTTTGGCCAACCATTTTTCTTGCCTCCCCCTTAGATTTAAAAAGAGGTGTTTGAGCAAGCATATCAAGATAAGAAAGCTCTCCTAATTGAGCTTTATCTAATTCTATTGAAGGTACATCATCAAAAATTCCAGCAAGTTCTTCATCAGTTGTATTTTCAATAACCTTACCAAAGAAGAATTCAGTGGCCCTTATGGCAGCCTCAAGCCCTTCTTTGCCATGAACGAGAGTAACTATTTCCTCGGCCAAGCGTTTCTGAGCAGCTCTTAAATGAGGCTCAGTTTCTACTAATTTTTCATATTCAGCAATTTCTTCAAGTGTTAAGAAAGTTAAAGTTTTAAGATACTTTATAACAAATGAGTCATCTGAATTAAGAAGAAATTGATACATCTTATATGGAGATGTCATTGATGGATCAAGATAGATTGCTCCACCTTCAGACTTTCCAAACTTCTTCCCATTTGAATCAGTAAGAAGAGGAATCGTCATACAAAAGGCAGGTTTAGAGTGCATCTTACGAGTAAGATCCATTCCTGCAACCATATTTCCCCACTGATCGGCACCGCCAATTTGAAGACTTACATCATATTCTTTATTAAGGTGAGCAAAGTCGTAACCTTGTATCATTTGATAAGTAAATTCTGTAAAACTAATACCAGCATCTGAATTAAGACGTGATTTTACTGAATCTTTTGAAAGCATTTCACCTATTCTAAAACGCTTTCCAACATCTCTTAGAAATTCAATAAGTGAAAACTTACCAATCCAATCGATATTATTAACCATGGTAGCGGCATTTTCACCACTAAAGTCTAAAAGCTTTTCAAGTTGTGCTTTTTGTCCCGCCAGGTTCTTATCAAGATCATCTTGGGTTTGAAGATTTCTCTCGTCGCTCTTTCCTGAAGGGTCTCCAATCATTCCAGTAGCACCACCAACAAGAACGTAAGGTTTATGTCCTTGTTTCTGCAGTCGCATCATTGTCACAACAGCAAAAAGATTTCCAAGTTGTAGGGACTTAGCTGTAGGATCATATCCACAGTAAAAAGATATTTTCTTTTCATTTAAGATTTCTTTTAATTCATCATGCGAGAATTGATTTACAATTCCTCTTGCTTCTAATTCTTCAAAAAAATTCATTAAGCTAATCTCTCTTTGATAATTTTAATTGGAGTCAGCGCCACGACAGTTTTTAAATCTGGCCCATGCGCTCGTCCAGTAAGACAAACACGTGTTCCCATAAATAGTGGCTTCCCTTTTATTTTTAATTCTTTCTTTAAGTAATTCATCCACTCACCGACTTGCTCTTCAGTTACGTTAGTTGTCTGATCAGCAAGCTGAGCCTTTAGGTATTCTTTAATTTGTGGAGTTGTCTCCCACCCCATGGCCTCGTTATATTGATCATCAGCTTCAACTGCTGCATCAAAGAAAATCGGCAGGTGTTCGTTAATATGACTAAAAAGTTGTACCTTTTCTTTCATAAGTCCTGCAAATTTGATCTTCCAAGCTTCATCTTGATTATGATACTCGCTTCCTTCAGGAATAAAACGATCAAAGCCAGCAGCAATATCCTTATCATCTAATTTTCTAAGCCACTGCTCGTTAAAGAAGTTTAGCTTTGCAATATCATACATCGCTGATGATTTGGAGAATCTCTCATATCCAAATTTATCTCCAAGCTCATTTACATCAAAGATATCTGTTTCATCTGGATGAGACCAACCGAGAAGACATAAGTAATTTGCAAGAGCAGCTGGTAAGTAGCCTTGATCTTTATACTGAGTAACAGAAGTGGCTCCGTGGCGTTTAGAAAGCTTTTGACGATCGTGACCAATTAAAAGTGAAACGTGACCAAAGCTTGGAGGAGTTACACCCATTGCATCGTAGATCATAAGCTGGCGACAAGTATTATTTAAATGCTCTTCTGCACGGAATACGTGAGTCATTTCCATCTTTGCATCATCAACAACACAACAGAAATTATAAACAGGCATTCCATTTGCTCTTAAAATAACAAAATCCCCTACCATATTTTCTGGAAATTTTACGTGTCCTTTAACAAGGTCAGTGAACTCCCAAGTCTTTCCAGGGTTTTTAAAACGAATCACATACTCTTCTCCAGCATCAATTCTCTTTTGAGCTTGCGCTGGATCAAGGTCGCGAAATTGACCGTGATAGGCATGTGGGTCTTTATTTTCACTTGTGGCCTTTTCAGTTAAGCGCTCAAGTTCAATACTTGTTAAAAAACATGGGTAAGCAAGTCCACGCTTAACGAAGTCCCAAGCAATATCTTTATAAATTTGTAATCTTTCTGATTGGCGATAAGGGCCAAAGTCCCCACCTTTATCAGGTCCTTCATCGTGTTCAATTCCCATCCACTTAAGATCAGCAATTTGTGCTTCTTCGTATTCACGCTTTGATCTCTCAAGATCAGTATCTTCAATTCTTAGAATATATTTACCACCATTTGCCTTAGCAAATAGGTAGCTATAAAGAGCAGTACGGGCCCCACCAATGTGAAGGTATCCAGTTGGAGATGGTGCAAAACGAACGCGAACAGTCATACAAATCCTTTTAAAAAAATAAATTAAACGTATATCAATGCATTATAGCGTTTTTGAATAGAAATGGCACTTTGAAAATAGGCAAAATACTTGATTTTAGAGGCTTTTTAGAATGGAATCCACATGATTAACGTTCTCGAGTCTCTTTGACATTGAGCGTGATACGATGCAATTCTCACCGTAGCATTTATTAGTGATCTTATGAAAACACATACTGAGCATTCTAAAATACTCGGGTGAGCCAACGAGAATCTTACCAGACTCATTCTTCTTCGTCGTAATCTTATTATTATAAAGCTTTAGACACTCATCAACACCGAAAGTAGTGTATTCGAGAAGATATTGTTTTCTAGCTTTAAGGTATTGCTGTTGCTTAATAGTAATATGCTTTTTCGCAATAACAGAAGATGAAAACAATAATTGACAGGTAAATAGAAAAATCATTAACTTATTCACTATAACCATTCTAACGATATTTAGATATCAAGCAAATAAAAAGTAAGTAAATGAGAAAAGAAATTGAGTTAAATTCAAATGGACTAGAAACACTTGAGGATTACCTATCTGAATGTGGCCGACTATTTAACTTCCCTTCTTTTTACCAAAATAATCTCGATGAACTCTATGAGTTTCTTCAAACATATACTGATAAAAATCTAAGTGTTTATTGGGCAAATGCAAAAGAGGCCCAATTAAAACTTGGAAATGATTTTGATCGATTAAAAGAAATATTTGAATTAGTTGCTTCCCAACATAGTGAGTTTAAATTCTATATTAACGAGTGATAAATGTACTTCGAGATGCCTTAACAGGTATTAAAATTTTATTTCCATCAATATATGTTCTTAAATAGCCTTTCGAATCACCAGAAGACAATCTTCCTTTATAATAATAAAGCCCATCGCGAATATGATGAAACTTAATAGCAAGACCTCTAAGAATCCCCTTACTTCCAACAAATATTGGGCCACTTGGTAAAGAGCCTTTTTCAAATTTTAAGTAGACCGCAAAGGTATTTATATCTTCGGCTTTATCAATTGAAACATATTGTTGTGAAAGAAACTCTTTTTCAAATATAGCTAGACTTGAATTTTTACAAAGTTCAGGTTTTTCTAAGCAAGTCTTTGTAACATAAGTGGTAGCAGGCGTTCGCGGAAGATTAAATCTTAAATGCACTCCGTGAATATTATAGTGCTTTGAAATATTATTTCCCAGAACGACATTAGGATTTGAACTATAAGGCGCTACTGCAAAATCACCCTCTACATCAAAGAGATTTGGAGCAAACAGTGCTGAGATTGAAATATAATTTAGATCTTTAAGATATGAAAGAAAGTCCTTATTATTAAATAACTCATAAGTTTGCATTACTTGCTTGGAGCCAATCCTCATATCTTTTAGCTCTTTTTTTCCAAGTATCGGCAAAATAAATGTTCCAAGACTGTAACCAAGATTTGCTATTTTAGCACCGTAATAAGGTGTCGCCATCGTCATAAGGCCATTTACACGAAATCTAATAGAATCATTATTATCTAGCATTCTCTTTAACCAATAAAGAGTTATCAGCCCTCCTTGAGAATGAGCAACAATTTTAATCTTACCTTCAGATAAGCTTTCTTGATGCATGAATTCATCAAAAGATTCAACAAAGTCATTTAAAGATAATCTATTATTTCCAGTATCATATTCAAAGAAGTGTGAACTTAAACATTCATCTTTATGAAATTTTTGTACATATTGGTCCCAGTAACCAAAGGCTCCTTTGTTACTGGCTATTCCATGAATGAAAACAATATTATTTTTGCTAGTGCCACATTCGGCACTAGCAGAGATAGAAAAAAGTAAAAAAAATAATATTAAAAAGTTTAAAGAACTTCTTTTCAATTACTCCATACCTTCTGGGTAAATCTGAATAGCATGATTAAGTGTCGTTTGTACCCAAGCAAACTCACGAGCAATTAAAGGTGCATTTAAATGCCCTTCTTCACCTTTTTGAGAGAAGTCATAATCATACTCTGGCATAGTGTCTGTTCCATAAATTGAATCTCTAACATAGAAGACACCTTTTTTTGCACAACCACCAACTTCTTCTAAGCGGTTCTTAACAGCGGCTTCTCTTCTTTTTGCCTTATCAGCATATCCAAGATACTTCTGACGCCATTTATCAGACTCTGTTGTTTGTGACTTCTCAATCCAGTAGTCATACTTTTCTTGCATACGTGTTATAAAAGAAGTTGTAAAAGGACATCCCTTTGTATCTGCATTGTCATTATAGCCGAAGATATAATTTGCATGCCAAAAGCCTTTATGATTGTAGATGACAAGAACAGGTGCATTTCTTTTATGAAGAGCATTCTTGATTCTTTCAACGATATCTTTTGGCGCCTTACCTACGGCCCACTGGTCACGTTCAGCATCTGCAAATAGCACTTCCCTTTTAAACTTTGGAAGCTTAAATACATTTACATCTTTTGAGATTTCATCTGTTAAATTAATCCAATTATATGATGTACCATAGCTCGCATCTTCATCTTCTTTATCAGTAACAACGCGTTTACCATCAACTCTTTTATAGTAACCCTTAGTAAAACGGTAATCTTTATTACTAAAGAAGATTGAACTTTTGTTAATTCGGCGAATATTATCAGTTCTCCAATTATCAATTTCTTCCTGATTTGTTTTTTCAGTCTTTAAAGACATGTAGTAACGTTCAGCAAAGTCCACCTTACGAGATCCAGTTAAGTTATTTAATCTGTTATACCACCACTCGACGACACCAGTATGTGACATATAAAGACATGAACCAGCATCTTCTTGATCAGGTGCCGCTACAACATATTTCATTAGATCGTTGAATCCACCAGATGTAATATCATCATTTGAGCTTGCTAACTCTAGTGACATAGGATTAATGACTCCAACGTAGTCTTTTTCTTGTTGAGTTCTTTCAATTTGATTTTGATTAAGGTCTGAAATCTCGGCCATTGCAGTGGTAGCAACTAGACATGCCGATAGAAGTGAAATCAATTTAAACATTTATCCCTCTTTAAACTTTTATTTTCCAATATTTTGCGTGTGTGAAGAAAAATGCTAGCAAAATTGAAACACAATCACAAAAATTTAAGAGGGTTAATGCAGTGAGAAATTTTCAAGTATCTAAAATTACGATAGGTAGATGACAACACCTGCGCCTACAACTGTCATGGCCACTAAGATCCATGTATTCATTTTAGAACTTTTATTCGCTTTATTAGATTCTTTATTCATTACGTACTTTTTCTTACGCTTATTCTTTTGAGACTTACCCATGAGAACTCTCCACATCCTTGAGAAATTTATATTGAATATATATTTTAAACTAAAATTCTTGTCGATGATAGACCAAGCGCTTCACTCGGTTTTAAACATCTATTTGCTAGTATTTTCTACCCATAATATGAGCAGTTAAATCACTAAAATAACTATGATATTATAGAGTTATGACAGGAAGAAAACTACTTGATCAAATCATTATTGCCCTAACTCTACTGACGACAATTGCGACAGTTGGAGTCTTTGTTTATACCAATGTGATCTATAAAAAAGAACTTCCTAGTAATCAGAAAGAATTAACGTCACTAAAGGAAGACTTTGGCGAGTTAAACTTCCCTTCAACATATGTTCTCGACAAGATAACTCTCAATTTAGAATCTGCCACTCGAAGACTTAGATTCCTAGATGTACAAATTAATCTTGTACTCTTTAATCAAGATGACAGTGAAATTCTTGATCAATATAAGCCTCAAATCTACGATATCGTAATTGATGTTGCTGCGGCCATCTCTCCAGAAGAGCTCAACTCTCTATCAGGAAAACTCATTTTTGAAAGTCGAATTAAAAAAAGAATTAATGAGCTAGTGAAAAAACGAGTTGTAAAAGAAGTCTTCTACTCTAAATTTGTCGTACAATAAGATTTTTAAATGAATAGGCCCGCGAGGGAACACGGGCCTTAGACAACAACACTTTAAAGGAATTTAAAAAGGGAATTTTAAATTACTCGCAAGACCCTTCTTTTACGAAGATGGCCTTTGCTCTATATAATTCACAAGAATTTGAATAATTAATTAGCATATCACCGTCAATACCACTTACTGCACCACAAACTGGTGAGAAGATCTCTGGGCAAAACTGTGTCTCTTCTGGTTGATCAACCCAATTTTTACAGTTAAGAACTGCTTCTAATCGATATTTTCC
This sequence comes from Halobacteriovorax sp., assembly GCF_048381875.1. Classification (NCBI taxonomy): domain Bacteria; kingdom Pseudomonadati; phylum Bdellovibrionota; class Bacteriovoracia; order Bacteriovoracales; family Halobacteriovoraceae; genus Halobacteriovorax; species Halobacteriovorax sp. The sequence continues at coordinate 650,867 of NZ_JBLXBP010000001.1, forward strand.
AAGAGACTCTTCTTTAAGTGCGAATTCACCGTTTTCACAACTTTGTGCTTCAAAGTACTCATTAACAAGTTTAACTTCTTCATTTTCCTCAGTGATAATCACTTTGAAAATTCTTCCAGTAAAAGACTGAGAATCAATTAAGTCACCGTTAAGAATAATCTCTTTTGCACTGATGTTTGTTGCAACAACTGCTAGTAGAATAATTGAAATTAATTTGCTCATAACGTTCTCCCTAAAAAAGAATCTAAGTCTTATCTTGTTTGTGAGAGAGTTATAGATCAGAATATAAATTAGTAAAAATTATATATACTAATCAATATCCATAATTATATGTTATAGTTCATACAAAGAATTAATAATAAGTAGCTGAAATTATGAATATTGATCATATTTCCATTCCGACACTAAGAGTCTTTCTTGAGGTTTATCAAACCCAGAATATGTCTCAGACGGCAAAAAACCTTGCCATGACTCAACCAGGAGTCTCTCAACATATAAAATCTCTTGAAGGCTTACTTCAAATAAGTCTCTTTGATCGGATAAATAAAAAGGTTCTTCCCACAGAACAGGCTCACCTACTCTTTGAAAATTGCAAGAGAGCACTTCAAGGGCTAGAGGATGCATTAAGCGAAGTTTCAGCAAAGAAGAATAAGCTTAAGGGTATCTTAAATATTGGTCTTCCAATTGAGTTTGGAAATAACAGGGTTCTACCAATTATAGGCCAGTGGTTAAAACTGCACCCAGAAGTCTCTATTCGTATTAATTACGATCACGCTGCAAGACAAAGTCAGCTGCTATTAAATGGTGGACTCGACTTCGCTATTACCGATAGCTTTAATTTTCCTAAACAAATTGCAACGAAGAATCTTTCTTCAGAAAAGCTCATTCTTTGCTGTTCTCATGACTATGCAAAAGAGCATAGATTAACTAGTGAGACTAAGTTTAAAAAAACGGATAATCTTGATTTTATCGCCTATCTAGAAGGTGCTCCAGTAATTACAAGTTGGTTTAAGTATCACTTTAAAAAGAGTTTTCAAACTGAAGCAAAAGCACAATTAATGGATGTTCAAGGTGTTCTAAGGCTCACCTTAGCAGGTGTTGGTATCTCAGTATTACCTTTGCACGTTCTTGAAAGATCTGATAACTCAAAGAAGTTATTACAATTTAATGGTACGAAAGATCATATGATTAACGAGTTAAATCTCGCTTATCTGAATGCTAGAAAAATGGGGCCAGTGGCCTTGAGTCTATTTGAATATCTGACAGAAAATATTTAAATAAAAAAGGCCACCTATAAGGTGGCCTTCATATATGAAAATGAATTGAAAATTACTTTTTCATTCCTGGAGCTTGTGACTCATCAGTAGTTGTCACGTTAGCTTCATCATCACCTAGAGAGCTTAAAAACTCATCTACTTGTGCTTGTGTTACTTTACCTTCAGCAATAAGCTTATCTCTTAATCTTAGGTCTAGAATTTTTTCTTCTAAAGCTCTTGAAAGTCTCATGGATTTTCCTTATGTAAAATTGAGTTATAAACGTAATAATGTAGCTTTATATCATGTGTTACAAGCTTTGCAAAGTCTAAAGTAATCAATAACTTGCTGGATATTTGAGCTTATTGCCAATAACGCGGCTCATCTGGATTTGGCTTTTCTTCATCATCCACTAATCTGAGATGGCCCTTGCGCTTCTTCTTTACCTTGCCTTGCTTCTTCTTAAGATTACCAACTTGATCTCTAAGATAAAAACCAAGTCCTCTCATACCAAAAACAAATGCTGCACCAAAGATCATTGAAGCAATATTTCCAAATGCCTGAGCTCCTCCAGGAGAGAAGAAACCTTGATAAACATTCATCCCGGCCAGGATTAAACAAAAGTATTTGGCCTTAACTGGGATAATCATAAAGAATTGAAAAATTCGATCTGGGTAGATCACGGCATAACTCACACACATAGCAGACGATAAAAAGGCCATACCATGAAATGGATAATTTAATGAAGCACCACCCATAAAGATTGCAAATAACGAGTAGGCAAAAGCATTTACAAATGTTGCAATTAATAGATAGTGAATATAGCGTCGTGATCCCCAGCGCGCTTCAAGATCACTACCAAGAAACCAAAATAAAAGCCCAGTGAAGACAACGTTAAAAAGACCTGTACTCACAAGAGGATAAGTCACCATCTTATAAATTAAACCAGATTTTAAACTTGCTACATCAAGGCCAAGAATGGCCACAAGGGAAATATCAAAAGCCTTTGCAAAAACGGCCCCTAAGACAAATGAAACCACTAAAATACCAATGAGATATTTATTAACTTTCGTTAGCGGTGGTAAGTACATTTGTTGCATTATTTCTCCTTACATTTTTTGAGCAATTTCAATTAAAACACCACCTGTAGACTTTGGATGAATAAAGTTTACTAAGCAATTATTCGCCCCTTGGCGTGGTGTCTCATATAATAAATTATAACCTAGATCGCGAAGCTCTTGGGACTTTTTTGTCACATCAGGAACACGGTAACACATATGGTGAATCCCTGGACCTTTCTTCTCAAGATACTTAGCAATTGGCCCTTTTCCATCAATTGGCTCTAGCAATTCAACATGAGCATTTTCATCAATATGAGCAAATGAAGTTGTTACTTGTTGATCTTCGACAACTTCTCGGTGGTTAAAAGTTAAACCTAAGTCACGATATATTTTTTCTGCATTATCAAGATTCTCTACTGCAATAGCAATATGATCAAGGAAACAATCTTTATTAAACATAATCTTCTCCACTTAATTTTTAAGCATTATAAGAAAGTCACTCCCCCTTAGCAAGCTGACTATAAATCACTTAAATTAAATGGTGGATTATCAAGAACATTATCCCCTGCACAATCGGCCGGTGTTGTTGGAGCGGCCGGTTCTTGAGGCGTTACAGGAGGTTTACAATATCCTGAAACACAATCCCCAAATGTAGGCACTGAATAACAACGCTTAGCACATGTCAGTGAATTATTCGGATCATTGATGCGAATTAAGTAACATTGACGAACGTATTCAATTCGACAAAATTCCTTCGACACACATGATTGATTTGGAACTTTTGAACAAAGAACTTGTTCAAAGTCATTATTTACGTGATCTTGGCATGTATTAGTTGAACCGTTACAACACAGAGATGAACAGTCAAAGTCTGAGTTACAACTTTCACCAGTCGGTTGGTTTCCTGTTGAATCGTAATCATCACTACACTGACCGACAATCGATCTTGAATAACAACGATTATTAAAACAACACTCTCCAGAGCCACATTCACGGTTTCCATTACAAGACTTTAGAGAATTGTAATCATAACCATCTTGAGCTCCTAGGCCCGATTTTAGAAGTTGAAGTTTAATATCTTTTGTAACTGCAATTTGAACCTCTGAACCATTCTCCATTGTGAAAAGTTCAATTGTTCCAGTTACATTACAACTTGAAATTGTCTCACCAGTTGTCGCATTATAATTTTTGGCACGAATATTACAACCATCCATATACTTTGTATCACCTGCTGAGTTAAGTGTTTGAACTGAGCGATTAGAAAATGGTGAATCTGATCCTAAGTATTGAATCCCCGTTGTTTGATAATTAATCTTTCCGGCCCTTGGAAACATATATGACTGCATACCTGCTGCCACATTAGAAAATGAACTTGCTCCGGCCAAAGGTGCTTTAAAAACACCACTAGGTACAGATCCTTGTTGATAAATTGCGGCGCCTTTAATCTCCCATTCATCTTCATTGAAGATACGATATGGACCACGATACTCATATTGATTTCCACCAAGAGTTAAAGTCGTACCAATATTTGCGGGATGATTTACACCAAATAAGCTTTGAAACATCGAACTGTCATTACGATCAGGAAGACACTTTAAAAGATTATTTGATAGAGGCTCACCTGAAAGTAAATTTCCATCAATATCAATTTGTTCATAAGTTGGAATATTAGTTCTCTCTACAATTTCTCCATCGACATTTTCTTCACGCCAAAGAGTTTGATCACCAACACCAGCATATGCATAGAGACAAACATCCCCTGCTTGATCACAATATGGATGGCTAATAGAAGGTGTAAAAGTAGGATCATCTTCTAAACGAAGGCCGCGACAGTAAAGTCCAGCATTTGTTGGATCAGTTATAACATCCTCAGCTGTATCACTATCGTAGTCATTATAGTCAAAGAGACTATATAGAAGACGAATATCAGAAAATTTTCTAGCTGCCATATCAAAAGTAATGACATTAATAGTAGAATATTGAGTGATCCCTTCCCCAGGAACTTGACCAACAACACCATCTAATTCAATTGGTGTGCGCTCACGTCCAAAGTAGAAGCGACCTTTAATAACACGATTTTTAAGTGAAGAAATATTTAGCCCTGTAAGATGAAGCTTTCCTCTAAAGTCCTTTGGTATTGAAACTTTCTTTTTAAAAGAGCCTGTATTTGGATCAATAATTTGCGTAATCTCAACGGCCGTATCTTCAGGAATATTTGTGATGACCTCAGTATCTCCATCAGTGGCATTATTTCCACCAGAAGACCCATTATTGCCACTTCCATCACCTATTGAATCAGTTGGTGAGTCAAGACTCGCTCTTCTTGAACGAGGCTGCTCCATGCATGAAGCAAAGAGAGTAAGCATTAATAGAAATGTAATCGTTTTTTTCATCATCACTTTGGCCTTAAGTACCTTTTGTAAGTTGATAGTCTTCCCTCAACTTATCGAGTTAACTGACAATTAAGTTAACCCTAAGTAAATATTAACCTTTAACGTGAAAAAACTGCCTAAATTCAGTTAACCTACTGAAATTACGAATTGTAACGTAGAAGCCCCTGCCAACGAGAGCAGGCGTCGAAAAACACTAATATTCAGATACTTATGCTTTATTGAAGAGGGCGACAACAAGGCCGGCCATAACATCTTGAACAAGAGTCAAAATCAGACAAGAAATGTAGAGAATTCCCATTGGAATTCCTGTTCCTGGAGCATAATTTGTAACGATAGTGCCAACACCAGAGATAATCATCGTCAGAACAAAGTAAATTGCGTACGTACCACCAAGACTTGATACCTTTGTCTTTGTGATCTTAAAATTCGATTCACCTTCTTGATCAAAGAGAATCGCAACCATTGGCAGGGCCATGTAGAAATACATGACATAAAGGCCGGGAATAACAAACAGAGCAAAACCTAAAACAGTTAATAAGCTCATTAAAAAACCAAAGAAGACATATGTCGGTATATCCCATAAGACTTTCTTAATCTTAAAGTCTAGGCCATTGAGAGCAAAGAAGAAGAAATTCAAAATTAAAACAGATTGAAAAACAGCACCGAGAACATTGACGATGGCCGCTTCAATGATCTTCATATCAGTTGCCATATCCCCTAGGTTAGCATTGTATATAGCATATGCTTTTAAAAGAAATGAGAAGACAAAGAGAATAGAATAAGGGCCAAGACGCTCTTTCATTATACTAATAGCATCATACATTGCTTCAATGATTCCATATTGGCTTGATGTTACTGTTACTGTTTCTATTTCTGAGTTATCTTGCATATCCATTGCATACTCCAAATGCTTCTTTATTCGTCGTCTATATATTCAAACGTACGTTTTGCGTGATTCTTTCTCACACCAGGGACTTTAAATAATTGTCCATGAAAAGAGATATAAATGCCAGCATCTACTATTTTAGCAGCATAAAGACTTTCTGTAACATTTTGAAAGGCATCACTATCAACAAAGCCCATCGGCTTCATTGCACCGGTAAAAATAATTGGAACATTTAGCTCTTTTGCTCCGTCTAATGCTTCATAAACGAACTTTGCAGACTTTGCCATGGTATCTGTACCATGAAGGATTATAAGAGGAATATTTTTCTCGAGTTGAGACTTAATCGTTTTTAGAAGAACTTGGCGATCGTAATCGGTAAAATAAAGAGAGTCTTTATTGATGATATTCATGATGTGAAGCTTCGTATATGGAAGCCTAAGGCGATCGATAATAGTTTGTCGAATGAATGAATCACGATTCTTAAGTGAGCCATCACTTTCACTATATGATTTCTCAATGGTACCACCAGTTGAAATCAGCTGAATATTTTGAACATGGTTATCCATGAACTACCCTTTTTAAAGAATTCTAATAATGAACTTAGTTATACATTGTTTTATCAGTGATTTTAAGATCTTATGTAATTTTTTTGGCCAATACCCTTGACGCCTATAAAAAGCATACCATGTTATAGCTGTAAGACACTTATCTATTTGATTATTAATATAAGGAGTACAGATGACTAACCGCACAGGACAAATTTCCGTAGCTACAAGTGACATTTTCCCAATTATCAAAAAATGGCTTTACTCTGAGCATGATATCTTCATTCGTGAGCTCATTGCCAATGGAAGTGACGCCATTACAAAGCGTGCTGAACTTGGCCGCCAAAAAGGATTAGAAGTTCCAACAGGAAAGATAGCAGTTGCTGTTGATAAAGAAGCAAAGACGATTACTGTTACTGATAATGGGATCGGAATGACTGAAGAAGAAGTTGAAAAGTACATTGCTCAACTTGCCTTCTCAGGTGCAGAAGAATTTATCAAAAAAATGGAAGATGCTGGTGGTGAATCAAATAAAGACATCATTGGAAAGTTTGGACTTGGGTTCTACTCGGCATTTATGGTTGCAGGAAAAGTTGAAGTTGACTCTCTATCAATGAATGAAGGTGCAACGGCAACGAAATGGACTTGTGAAGGAGACACAGAATATACTTTCTCAGACTCTGATAAGAAAGAAGTTGGGACAACAATCACTCTTCACATCAATGAAGACTCAGAGGAATTCTTAAATAAGTGGAAACTAAATGAAACTCTTTCTAATCACTGTGATTTCATGCCATATGAAATCTCTCTTCGTGACGTAAACGAAAAGATTGAAGACGGCGAAGACAAAGGTAAAGATGTTGAGCCAATTATCGTAAATGATACTAATCCAATTTGGAAGCGTGATCCAAAAGAATTAACAGATGAAGACTATAAAGGTCTTTACCGTAAACTCTTTCCATTGGACGGCGAGCCACTTTTTTGGATTCACCTAAACGTTGATCACCCATTTACTTTAAATGGTATTTTATTCTTCCCAAAATATAATCCAATGAAGCCAGTTGGTGATAAGAATATTCGCCTTTACTGCCGTCAGGTATTTGTATCTGATAACGTAAAGAATATCATCCCTGAATTCCTAGGACTTCTTAAAGGAGCTATTGACTCACACGATATCCCACTTAACGTTTCACGTTCATCTCTTCAAGGTGATCCAAACGTAAGAAAGATTTCAAATTACATTGTGAAAAAAGTTGCGGAGGCCCTAAAAGTACTAAATAAGAAAGACCGTGAAAAGTACGAGAGCATCTGGGAAGATATCGGACTCTTCGTTAAGTACGGATGTGTTTCTGATGAGAAGTTTGACAAGATCATGCGTGAGCGTGCCCTATTTAAAACAAATGAAGGCAAGTTTGTTACTCTTAATGAGTATCTTGAATCTGTTCCAGCTGACTATGCTGAAAAGATGAAAGGAAAAGTACTCTACTTTGAAAAAGAGAATGCTAATCAATCATTACTAGCACAGCTTAAGGAAGTTGGATTAACTGCACTTGAAACAGATAATCATATTGATCCACACTTTATTCAACACTCAGAAATGAAGAAATTCAAAAAAGGTGAAGAAGAAGTTGAGATCAAATTTGTAAGTGTTGATAGTGAAATTGAAAACCTACTTGCAAGTGAAGCAACTTCTGAAGACGATATTAAAGTTAAAGAGATGTTTGCGAAATTCCTTGATATCAAACTTGAAGAAAAAGAAGGTGAAGCACCAAGTGATCGTGGCCTTGAGATTGGTCGCATTGCAAGTGCCACAACTCCAGCTTATTTCAAGGTTGATGAATCAATGAAGCGCTTTGCTCAAATGACTCAGTCAATGGGTGGAGGACAACAATTCCCAATCAAGAAAACACTCGTTGTTAATGCAACAAACCCACTTGTTCAAAGTGCGTATAAACTTCACACAAGTGGTAAGAATGAAGAACTTGCTAAGAAGTTATGTGTTCACGTACAAGACCTTGCAGGTATCTCAAGTGAGGGCCTAAAACCAGAAGAGCGTGATTCATTTGTAAAACGATCACAAGACCTCATTAGTGAACTATCAAGTCAACTAAGTCAGTAAATGTCGACTAAGGCTTTTGCCTAAAATCGATAGGCATACCTTCCTGGAAATAAAAAAGGCCAGCTTCATAGCTGGCCTTTTTAATTCTTTTTTGAGACTAAAATGTCATCTGGAGTTGCAAATAAATTGAAATCTGGGCCAAAGCTTGTACCTCCTTCAAAGTAGCTTATTCTTAAATCATCTGAAATGACATATGCCGAGCCAAGTAGAAACTTTTTACCATCATTATCTTCTTCAACTCCAAGAAAAATAATATCTGCTTTTTTATCACCATTTAAATCTAAAGAACTAGTTATCTTTAAATTGTCCATATTAGGAGATCGATTGCAGAAGTCTCCCCCTAAATAGCTTATATTATCTGTATAGCCAGAGACTGGGTCCATAGCAGTTGTTGCAACTAGTTTTAAAATATTATTTCTTTTGAGGAAGTTTGCTTTAAATCCAACAATTCTCTTTACAGTTTTATTTCCATTTTTATTCAAGACTTCTCTTTGGACTAATATATTAAAATACTTAGTCCCAGAAAGATCGAGTTTGTATGATTCAATAACCTTTAAATCAAATTCCTTAAAGAAGTGGGTCTTGTAGTCTGAGCTCAGAAGAGGATAATTTTTAATAATGTTTTTAATCGAATTCTTCTCATCCTCAGAAATCGATATTTTTTCGTGTAAATGGTACTCTGATAAATATTTTACATCCTTTGTCTTCTTATCATATCGAACATAAGAGCTAATAGGTGCATTCTCATTTTTTAAACAATTTCCGATTCGCCATTTATTATTTTTACTCTTCTTAACCTCACAAGTTTCATTTTTATATGTGAGGGTCTTGATATCACTATTTGCAAGTCTTGATTTATGGATAATAATACCTCTTTTCAAAGCCTCTATATCAACCTTTTTACTTTTAAGACCGAACCAATCAAACGTCACTTCACCAAATTGATTTCTTATAGTACCTAAATTCATATTTTTAACTACAGTAATAGCTCCACCTTTTATATGGCCATTAACATGAAATCCAAAATGACCATGACCACTTCCACGACATCCAGAAAATTTAACTTTATTCGCATAACTATGAAGGGGTATTACTAAACATATATAAAAGATGATTTTAAAATGGATCACAAAAGCCTCCCGGTGAATCTGGAATTGGAAAGTAGACGAGTGTTTTAGGAAAACTTTCTTTAGATGTATTCTCTCCTAACAAACTACATACATTAATGTTAGAGGCTGACTTACTTCCATCCTTATTCTTAATAACTATAGCTGGCGAAAATTCGTCAAGAGTAAGCCAAGCATCAAAATGTAATTCTTTAGATGAGAAGTCATAAGACATTTGGTTTCTTTTCAAATACGTTACATTAACAAACTTCTTATCTTCAACTTTGATTATCTTAAAGCTAGGATAAGAACCTGTTTCATTATCAGGTTCACTCAATGTACGACATTCTCCAATAACATCATTTAAGAAAGGTTCTAAAAGTTTATCGCCATCCTTTCTCTTATAAAGAGTTCCACCATTTTGAAACTTTCCACAGAGAATATATTCTTTTCCAATCTCAAAAGTGGGATATCTTTTTTCTGTCGAGAAACCAGAAATAGATATGATAAATAACAAAAAGTACTTGATATGCTCCCCCATGATAAAGATATTATATTTACGATTATAGGTGAACATTGAATTTAAATACACAATAAGAATTACTTACCTACAAAAAAAGGCCAGCTTCATAGCTGGCCTTTTTATATATCCCTTTTATTTCTAATTATTAAAAAGCTGCGTTCTTCTCATCGAACTTTCTTGCAAATGTTTCAATTGAGACAACATTTGTTTTCTCATCCATACCATCAGCATGATTGAATCCAACATTTTTGTTATGTGCGCTCAGTTTATTTCCATTTGTATGAGAGCGTTTTTCGTATGTACGAGAGTTCTCTTCTCTTTCAAGCTCTTCTTTACATGCAATACAACAAGTTGCAATTGGACGAGCGTGTAATCTTCTCATTGAGATATTCTCACCACACTCTTCACATTCACCAAAGGTTCCTGCTGCGATTTTATCAAGTGCGCGGTTTACTTTATTTAGAAGAAATTTATCCCTTCCCATTAGTTTTAATTTTAGTTGAGCATCTCTCTCATTAGAAGTTTGGTCGATGATGTCACCACTGGCCTGATTAGTTAAAACTTGCTCGACACTTCCTGTTGAATTGACCAGTTGATTTTTAAGATTAATAAAAAGATTTTTGAAATGTTCTTTTTGTTCAATGTTCATAGTATCTCCATCCAATCTAAAAATAAGTAGTCCATCACGTCTTAACTAAAGCTTTCTTCCTGAGAACTTTAGAGAGATTCCTTTCTCTGCCAATGTATAATGCAACGGCCATGCCAAGTTTTTGTCTTAGTAATCTAGAAATTTAGTCATATTTATGTAAGATTTGGTGTCATTCTGGCGTATTTGGGCCTGATTCGCCCCTGTCATAACGCACCACTGAGGTGCCATGCTCCTTTTGTTTCGCACTTGCTAAATAATAAAATCAGTTAATTAAGCAACTTCTATTTAGCAAGTGCGAAACAAAAGGAGCATGGCACCGGATTAGACGGTTTTATCGTCTTTGGAGATAATAAGGCGCTCATCATCGATCATTTGAGTGAATACGGCCATAACATCACGATGGGCCTCAAAAGCATGAGTTTTTGGGACCTTCTTATCAATGTAGAATTCAACATCTTGGCGAATACTCTTTGGCAGCTTAGCAAGAATTGCGCTACGAACCTCTTCATCTTCCACCTTAAGAGCATTTCCAAAACTTTCAGTTTTAACTTCTCTTAGAAATTCACTTAGCATTTTTGGAGTTATATAAAGAAGATCTTTAAGACGATACATATTGGCCTTAAGTTTTTGGGCCAATTGAGCATCCATTCGAGAAAGGTTACCTATAAGAGTATCCTTTTCTTCCTTATTCATTAAAGAGATGGCCTCAAGAATTGACTTAAATCCACTCTCCTTCTTATTCGACATAAGGATTATCCTTCATAAGATGGTTCTTAACGTAATCTTCAACACCCTCGTCTACAATGCGAAAGTCGAAGTTAGGAAGAATTCCTCTAAACTTCTCCATATCAGCTTGAGTATAGTATTGGTATTGCTTACGTAGGTGCATAGGCATATCGATGAATTCGACTTTTGGTTCTAGGCCCATTGCCTTGAATGTTGCATTGACAAGATTTAAGAAACTATCGGCCCTTCCAGTTCCAATATTATAAATTCCAGAGTGCTTGGCCATTTCTTTATCTGATAATTCAATCATAGCATCGACAACATCTTTGACATAAACGAAGTCACGAAGTTGTTTACCATCTTCATAGCCATCTTTATGAGACTTAAATAGTTTTACCTGGCCTGTCTCATTTATTTGTCCAAATGCCTTGTGAACTAGAGAGCGCATTTCTTCTTTATGATATTCATTAGGGCCATATACATTAAAGAACTTTAAACCAAACCAGTGCTTTGGCTTAGTCTCCTGCTTTAAGGCCCATTCATCAAATAGCTGCTTTGAATAACCATAAGGATTTAGTGGCCTAAGCTTACCAATTTCTTCCTCATTATCTTCATAACCAAGTTCACCATCACCATAAGTGGCAGCGCTTGAAGCGTAGATAAATGGGATTCCTAGATCACTGGCCAATTCAAAATAGTACTTTGAATGGCCAACATTATTAACCATAAGATAGTCCATATCCATCTCAGTCGTCGATGAGCATGCTCCCATGTGATAAATGAAAGAAATCGACTTATGTACTTCTTCTAAAGCGATATCAAAGAATTCATCGGCATGGAAATACTCAGCGTACTTAAGTCCCCTTAAGTTCTTCCACTTATCTTTGTGATCAAAACGATCAACAATAATAATATCCTCACGGCCTTTTTCATTTAGTTTGGCAACTAAGACACTTCCAATAAATCCGGCACCACCTGTAACTAAGATCATGCCTCACCTTCTTTAGTTTCTAATCTGGCCAACCCAGTAATGCTTATCCCACACATAGTAAGAAGTGCGAGTAATTTATAGCTATCAAGTTTTACATAGAGGTTATGATAAATTCTAAGTTTTTCTTCAAGAACTTGATATTCTTCATCAGTGTGAGTGTAATTAGATTTAGCAATATTTGTATCTCTGATACCAGGAGATAATGTCGTCGTATAAACAATTGCTAGAACTAAAGTTGAAGCCGCCAGAACTTTAAGAAGTATCGTTGCTTTTGATCCTTTCTTCTTATAAAGAATTGTAAAAAAGATAAGAGCAATGGCAAAGATCATCTCGATTATATTAAATGATGTAAATATAATCCCACCTAGCGTTCCCGCTTCTTTAAGAGAGCTCACATTTCGAAAAATATTTGGAGCGGCGATAAAGTCAATAAATGCTGTGGCAAAAAACCATGCTAAGCAAATACCAAAAATTAAACTTAATAAGACGTGTTTCTTTTTCATTAATGATTTCATAGAGAAATCATACCGATTATTTCATGTGATGACGAGCAAGATATGGGTGCACGATTAACGCAACGGCCAAAATCCCCGCTTCAAAGAGAACAACAAGCGGTGCCCATAATCCCATCATAGTTATAACATCTGGAGGAGTTAGCATTGCTGAGACAAGAGCAAAGCCAACATAGACATAGCGTCGCATCTTTGCCAAAGATTGCTTTGTTACAATTCCCATAAAGCCTAGAATAAGCATTACGTTTGGAAGTTGAAATATAAGACCTAAGAACACTAATACCTTACTAGAAAGGACCAGATAGTCTTTAAGAGCAATTGTTGCTTCAACATTTTGAACACCAAAGCTCATGAGAGTTTGGAAAGTTAAAGGAAAAACAATGAAGTAACCAAAAGATACACCAAGTGCAAAAAGAAAGAGACCAATAACGATAAAGGGCTTTACGGCCTTTTTCTCATGGTCATAAAGACCTGGCGCTATAAATTTCCAAACTTGATAGAACCAAAGTGGGCATGAAAGAATCACACTTGAATAGAAAGCAACTTGAAATTGAGAAAGAACTTTATCAAGAAGGCCTAGATAGACAACCTTTCCACCAGTGTCACCACCTAAAGCTTCTCTTAGGGGTGCTAGTAGGATTTCTTGAATTAAGTCTCCATAGGCATAACAAGCGACAAAGGCGGCCATAATAATAATTAATATCTTTACCAATGCGCTACGTAATTCTTCTAAATGGTCGATCAAACCCATTTCTTTCAAAACTTACCCTAGTTTTTAATTTAGTCTTAAAGTAAAATAATTATACTGTATTAATTTAACATAACAAACGCGAATGAAATACTTTTTAATTATCACTCTATTTTTCATATTTATGCCAGCACAAGCAAGTGCTCAGACAATTCTTCTTTGCCTTGGTAAAGAAGAAAGCTTCTATGCAAAGAAACACTACACTGGCCCAAAGTATCATCTAAATCAAATTATGATTAATGAGATTTCATCTGTTGGTAATCCAGAGTTAGCAGCAGGAAATTACAAGAAATATTGTACCCATCCAGAACAGAGCCCTTCTTTAAAACTTTTAAAAGCAATGACTTTAGGGAAGAAAGGACTTTTTAACTTTAAAGAAGATGAGGGTGATGCAGGCGTGCAATTTGCCATGGTAACCTATGATGAATTTAGAAAGAAATCCATCAAAGTTCTTATGCAATATATGTCAAAGATTCAAATGCAAGCAGCAAGCGCTGATTGCCTGACAAAGAATATTCCAGGCCTTACTCAATTCTATTCTCGGTTTCGCTATTTGGAAGAAGAGATTGATTCAATTGCATTAAAAGGTTCAAAAGAAGACCTTCTACGTCTTTATGACTCACTTGAAAATATAGATCAGATCTTAAAGAAGTGCCAAAAGAAGCAAGCGAAAGCAGTTAAATAAAAAATAAACTAATCGTCTTATCTTTTTGGGCCAAGAAGTCTTTTAATTTTAAAGATGATTCACTTTCCTCATCTCCAACAACATAGAGATGATTTCCAACTAATCCTTCGACATCAATATCATTTAACTTATCCGTAAAAGGAAAGAGATCTTCTCTAAGAAAATCAACGGGCCTCTTTCCTGCTACTTTTTCTTTTTTCATATTTAAAAAAGTAACTTCTGGAATTTTACGTTCGCTGCCTTGTCCTTTAAGCATTGGCCTAATATCAACAGCACAACTACCACAACCTCCACCTGCTTTCGTTAAGTTTGTGATAGTGAGTAAATCCTTTGCACCATTAGATATTAAGTTTTGTACTTCATTACGGGTAATTCCAAAACAGCGACAAAGAATTTCACTTGTATCAATAACAAGCCCTTGATTTGGATTAAAGTACATTAGAACTTCTTTATAGAAATCAAATAATTCGACTTTAAATCTCTCATCATTTTGAAGGTAGCTTAGGATAACTTCGCTTAGGGAAGATTTATTTTGTTGGACACTAGATAAGAGATCACCAAGATAATTCTTGAGTTCATCATTTTCGGTATCAATAAAGAATTCGCGAACCTGATTAAATTTCGAAAACCTTAATTCAATTAAGCAAGGCCTTTTAGTTCTTAAATCAGGTGCTATAAGTGAAGTATTCATTTATTAAGGATGAACCTCATCACTTCTTAATGTTAAGACTTCAAAACCAGAATCTGTAACTAAAATTGTATGTTCAAATTGTGCCGATAATTTCTTATCACGTGTGATTACAGTCCAGCCATCTTTGAGAGTTTTACAGTCTTTAACACCCATATTAATCATAGGCTCAATTGTAAAAGTCATCCCCGGCTTCATCTCTGCGCCCTTTCCACGTTTCCCAACGTGAACAACTTGAGGGTCTTCGTGGAATTCTCTACCGATTCCATGGCCACAATAATCTTCAACTACCGAATAACCGTGATCGTGAGCAATTTCCATAATGGCCGCACCGATGTCACCAATATGGCCACCTGGGCGAACTTGCTTAATTCCTTCAATTGTACATTGGTATGTAATATCAACTAGCTTCTTAGCTTCTTCACTTACATTACCTACAAGGAATGTTTTATTTGTGTCACCGTGAAACTTATTTAAATACGTTGTTACATCAATATTTAAAATATCACCGTCTTTTAATACATCTTTCTTATTTGGGATTCCATGACAGATAACTTCATTAAGAGAAGTACAAACAGACTTTGGAAACCCGTGGTAATTTAATGGAGATGGGTACGCTCCATTCTTTATAATATATTCATGACAAAGATCATTTAACTCTTCAGTACTTACACCAGGTTTAATAAATTGTTCGATATATTCTAAAGTCGAAGAAGCTAGTTTCGACGTTGCTCTCATAAGCTCAATTTCACGCTTTGATTTAATTGAAATCATTATTTATCCTCTATTGTAAGTCCTTAAATATACATCCTTTTAACATAGAAAATACTTGGAAAGAATAGATACTACAAAAATTTTACAATCGGGAGGACATGTAGCGTTAAAAATGGCATAAATGATCTGATTCAAGTTAACGTAAGTTAAGGAAATTATTACATGAATAATATTTTAACTACCATTTTGCTAAGTTTTGTCATCCTTCTAACTTCTCAGGTTCATGCTGAGCAGAATATGAAGTCCACAATCATGGCACTGCATGAAATTGACGACAAGGTAAATCAGACAACATTTAACAAGTCTGGTGCATATGAAAAATTAGCGCAATATCAGAAGATTAATGAGCAAGCAAAGAAGCTAGAGGCCATAGCAAGACAATATGCGAATACTCTTCATAAAAGAGCTGTAAATAATCTTCCAATAAAGGGCGAAGATCTCTCGATTATGAGGGCCCTTATGAACTCAACTATCCTCTTATTAGAGAAGACGAGTTTATTTACAAATACATTCAAAACATCTTCTAAAGTAAATGAAATTGCTACTGCCCAGCAACGACTAGCAAGTCTAATCGTTAAAATTAATTATGTTAAATTATACCGATCAGCAGTTGAGATCTTCTTTAAGAATAACGAGGTAAAGAAAGTTGCGGTTGAAATTTTTAATATGATCAATAATCCAAAACAGAAAGCTGTTATGGAGAAGTTCTCAGAGATTCCACAAACAGATCAATTTGCACAAAGCCTGCAATTTGAAGCTAATCGTTTTGTGGATAATCACTACTACTATTTGAAGTTACTTAATCCGACAGTAACAAAAGCCGTCGTAATATTAGAACAACACAATATTGAGCAAACGATACTAGGAAGAGCAATCCCAAAATTAAAGCTTCAAAATGTTGGAACATGGTTTGTTGAAATCTGGAATCGAACAACAAACTTTGTATCAGGTCTTTTTGGAAACTTTGTTGGAGCAATTCGCTTTCGTCATGGTTACATGAAAAACCATCAAGTTGCCGTTAATGAACTTTATAAAGTTTTAAGACCCCTTGATATTATTGCTGAAAAAACACCTTTTGCGGCAACAGACTTTTTCATTCCAGGACACTTTGGTCACATTGCCATCTATTTAGGAACTGAAGAACAATTAAAACAATACGGTTTATGGGATGCACCTCTTGTTCGCAAGTATCATCACCTTATCCGCCAAGGAAAAACAATTGTTGAATCGATTCGCCCAGGAAGCCGTATGGTTTCGCTAGAGGACTTTCTAGAAATCGATGAGATTACAATTATTCGCGACCGAAACATTCTCAATGATAAATGGCAAGCAAGAATGACTGCTGAAGTAGCACTTGAGCAGCTATGGAAAGAATATGACTTTAATTTTGATATCTCAACATTAGATAAGGTTGTATGTTCAGAAGTTCCATACCATGCATTTGGTTATAAGAGATGGCCAACAAGCTATGTTCTGGGACGTCATACTATTTCACCAGATGAAATCATTCAAAATGCTTTTACAAAAGGCTCTGGTGTCGATTTTATTTTATCACTTAAGGCAAAACGTGATCGTAGATTAAATCTTGTCTCTAAATTTGAAATGGCATCAAATCTTGATATCGATTACAATGCGCAAGAGGACCTTTTCACGAAGAAAGAAAAGAAATGTCGAACAGTTACGACATATCGCCATGCGAATAATCGTGCATCTCGTTACCATAGACGATGCACCACATATGATAAGCCTCTAATCTACAACGACCTGTAGTAAAGTAGTAAAAAACTTGCTAAATTAGAGGCATGACATACTATCTCTATCGGCCAGAAATATCGAGTTACCAAGGTGAAAGCTTTCGTATAAATGAAAGAGATGCCCTTAGTAAACTAGGGATAAAGTACGTCGACACAAGTATAGAGATACCTGATGGAAAGAAAGTTATCGTTATTTCCACAAGCTACACAAAGAATGAAGAAATTGTAGAATCTCTTTCTCATGCAAATATCTCACTTTGGATTCACCCAAACTCTGGATATGATAACTTCAGTTATAAATTCATTAAAGAAGCTCAGTTTCCAATTATTCTAGGAAATGAAATAAGAGCAAATGCCGTGGCCCAATTTTACATACAATCCCTGTTAAATCATCTCGGTAAGATTCCGATTACAAAAGAATGGGATGAATCGAGGCGGTTTCGACGAAACCTCTTAAACGAAAAGAATGTTCTAATAATTGGAAAAGGACCTATTGGCAGTAAAGTCGGACACACGCTTGAAACACTGGGAGGCAGAGTCAATTACTACGATCCATACCAAGACAAGTCGCATAACAAAAAATACTTCGCGCAGGCTTTAAAGACTACAGATATCCTTATTATTGCCTGTTCTTTAAATGAAAGTTCTCATCACATAATTAATGAAGAAGTATTCTCTCTTTTGAAAGAAGAGATCATTATAATGAATGCCGCAAGAGGAAAGCTTATTGACGCAGATCAACTTAATGATTTTCTAACTAAAAATCGTAAGGCTTTTGCCATCATAGATGTATTTGAGAAAGAACCAATCGAGTTTGCTACTTTTAAACATCTTTCTAATATAAAGCTTAGCTCTCATATTGCAGGTGTTTACAATGGAATAAATGAAGCAATAATTAATTTTGAAAAAAATATTATAAGAGAATTCATGCAAGATAACACTCTCAGTAAGTACGAGAATGCTCAAATGAAGAATCGATTAAAAGGAAATCTCTTAATTTAAATAGGAATAACGATATGAGTAACAAAGAAAATTTACTAAACGACTACCTTTGTCCTCCCGGCTTTGGCGTTTTTACCGTCAATACTGCAAAAGAAAGAAAAGATAAGCTCACTCAATCCTTATACCAAAGTACAGAAACTTCGGAAATTGAGAAAAAGTGGAGACAAAGTTTAGAATCTCTTTCACAAAAAGATGGATGCGCTATTTTAGGTGTCGCATCTGATTGTGGTGGCGGAATTCAAAGAGGTGCAAATTGGGGACCATTATTTTTAAGAAATACACTCTTAGAAGATCATCAAGAAGTCTACAAGGCATGTTTTGATCTTGGTGATATCAGAGTTATTCCCCACCTACTTCACGATAAATATCTTAATGACGAAACAATTAAGAGTGCTCAAAATGCACTCTATAAAGGCAAAGAATTAAGTGTATCACCTTTAAGTATTGCAAAAGCAAGTGTTGATGAAGTCTTTAAATTCAATCAAAACCTTAAGCTTTTTAGTATTGGTGGTGACCACTCAGTAAGTTTCCCTCTTGTTAAGGCATGGATAACAAACCGTCGCTCACTTGGTAAAAAAGTTGGCCTAATTCATTTTGATGCCCATACAGACTTATTACGTGAGAGACTTGGCATTGATTATTGTTTTGGTTCATGGCTTACACATGTACTGGATGACC
Source organism: Halobacteriovorax sp. (assembly GCF_048381875.1). Classification (NCBI taxonomy): domain Bacteria; kingdom Pseudomonadati; phylum Bdellovibrionota; class Bacteriovoracia; order Bacteriovoracales; family Halobacteriovoraceae; genus Halobacteriovorax; species Halobacteriovorax sp. The sequence continues at coordinate 669,961 of NZ_JBLXBP010000001.1, forward strand.
TAGAAAGCCCTTCTCACTGTTACCAATACGGTATTCGTTCAACTGGTAAAACAAAAGAGCATTGGGAAAAAGAATTTGGAATCAACCAATACTGGGCAAAAGATGTGAAAGAAATAGGAGCAAAAGAGCTTGCTCTTAAATCAATCAAAGAATTACAAGAACAAGGCATCGAAGAAATATATATTAGCTTTGATATTGATGCTCTTGATGAGAGCGTAGCAAGTGCGACAGGAACTCCAGAGCCTGAAGGTCTTATGCCTCATGAATGTGCTATAATGATCAAAGAGTTTACTAATGCATTTTCATTAACAGGTGCTGATATGGTTGAAATTGCTCCACTTGTTGGGCTAAGCGAACAAGGATCCAAAACAACATTAGAAGTTGGTGCCGTAATGAGTGCTCTTATGATTGAGGCCATGACGAATGCCAATAATTGAGTTTCCACCAGTCGATATAGCAGATGAACAGGGTCTTCTTGCCATCGGAGGAGACCTTCATCACGATTCTCTACTACTTGCCTATCAAAGTGGTATTTTCCCTTGGCCAATTTCTGAAGAATATCCCCTTGCTTGGTTCTCACCACCGCAAAGAGGAGTTATCTTACAAGAAAACATACGATTTAATCGTAGTTTAAAAAAGTTTGTAAAAAAATGTAATTGGAAGATAAGTTTTAACCAAGACTTTTTGGGAGTTATCAAAGAATGTCAAAAAGTACATGCCAAATCAAATGATGGAACATGGATAACAGATGAAATTATTGATGGATATTACAACTTCTTCCACCAAGGTCTTGCTTATAGCGTAGAAGTAAAAAACGAAAATGGCGACTTGATAGGAGGACTCTACGGAGTGAAAATTGGACATTTCCTAAGTGGTGAGTCCATGTTTTTTAAAGAGACAAATGCTTCAAAGCTTGCACTACTAGGCATCTTAAGTATTCTTATTGAAGAAGGCATACCATTTTTAGACACTCAAATGGTTACACCTATTACAGAATCATTTGGAGCAACTGAGATTCCTCGAATAGATTTTATAAAGGCGATTACACCCTTATTTAACAAAGGTACTTTAAACCTTCCAACAACATCAATAAAAGCAAGTGAACTAGCGATTAAGCTTTCTTTTTAGCATTAATAAATAATGCTAATCTTTTAAAAAATATTAAGATACGAGACTTTCTTTTATAAATCGACTTTTTTAAAATCATTTAACAATCTCCTCTTCATCTAGGCCAAGAACATTCCATTCACATGCCATTTGAGGCAATGCAAATTTCTTGATGCGTCTTTTGAAGTACTCAAGATTAGTCACAGATGGAGAAATATAGTGCAAGCGATCAAACTTACCATCATCATTTAAATTTAGTACGAGACCTAGCTCTCCAGATGAAACTTGAGTAACACCTAAGAAAAGCCCAGATTTAGGCTCTATTTCACTATCCGAGGAAGGTGTTTGGTATTTTAATTTCACAACAGGATATTCTTCACAAATTTTAATGATATTCGAATAAGTATTTCTCAGTTCTTTAATACGAATAATTAACAACTCATAAGTAGAGCCATTTAGGCTTAAGAACTCTTGAGTGTCTAAATCATCATATTCATAAAAACTCTCAAATTTCTTTAAATTATAATGATAACCTAAGCTTTGTAGAGGATATGACTTTAGTGAATGATCAAGTGCCGAAAGATTTGAATTAAAATAGTCTTTATACTTTAAAAACAGCTCATTTCCTTCAACAACTTGATAGGCCTTATCTAATTCTTTTTCAAAATTATGAATGCAGTCTCTTATGTCATATAGCCATTTACGATCTTGCATCTCTAAAATGGCCTTTAATTGTTCAAGGTCTTTAATTCCATCAGGAGCAAAGAGTTGCATAATTTTATTATATTGAGATTTAAATATACATTTAAGTTCGGCCACAGAACTCTTTGCAAATGTCTTTTCAAGGCATTTAATATTTTCTAATGCGCTAAAAACTTCAAACGTAAACATTCTTTGAATATTTAAGTCTGTGCGCTTATTTTTATGATTTACATATTCATCAAATTCATAAAGTAATAACGAGGCCATTAGACGATTTGAAAAGCTTGTCCCCAACATTGAGTTGATGGCGTTTTCAATAGTCATTGTTTCAATATTTTTTTCAAAGCTTATATGATTATCAAAGTGAAATTTAAAAATAGAGTTTTCAACTTTATCAGAGTCCACATCAAAGATCATCTTTGATTTAGAAGCAGGATTTAAAAACTTTTGTAAGCTTACTTCAACACCTTCTCCTCTAAGGGGAGCCTGTTTAAAGTAAGTATTACATAATTCACTAGAGCCTGAATCCTTTTCAAAACGATACTTTTTTTGAGGAGTGATAATTTCTTCTTGAATACGATCTTCTTTTTGATAGAAATGAATTCCAAAGTTTCGATTTACTTCAGCTTCATGCCAAGTTAGTGCATTAAACAAGTGTCCATACGAAGACATTGTTTGCCCATAGCTCAGGCTAATTCCATAGAAGTATCTTTTGTGTTCCAATAAGTTTTGAAATTGATAAATAAGTAAGAATCTTCCGTTAAAGAGATCTAACTCATCTTTAATTTTCTGCGAATTCATTAAATCAAGACAAGTTAAACTATTAAAGACAATATGATCATTGTCTTTGAGTCTAAATGCTTCAAGAGCAAACTCAGACTTTGATAAAATACGAATAGAATCTAATATATTGATAAATTTCATTTAAAACCTAATTTAATTTAAACTTCACATCAACTGGAAAGACTTGTTTAACTTTAGTATTGTCACAACTCAATTTCTTACCGTTGAACCATACCCAATTATAAATCTTTTGATTGAATGTGTCTGCACCACTATCATATTCAATATAACGATAGTGTGGAGCATTTGCATTGGCCAAAGAAGCTAGTAAACTAATAGCAGATGGAAAAGCTCCCATTACTTCCCTATCATTGCAGCCTCTAATCTCCTTTGCTGAATCCACAACAAACTCCCCTTTAGAGTCTCTGATATTTCTAACCCATGAGCGACTTCGACAATTGTAATAATAACCAGAATCAGTTGCATATTCAAATGCACTTAAATATTCAATTAACCAATGTTCTTTCATCTGATTCTTAATATTAAAGTGACGGACATATTTACGACAAATTAAAAATTTATTCCAATAATTCTTATGATAATTTTGAAATCTCTTAGCGATTCCCTCTTTAGATTTAAATACCCTTAAGGCCTTATCATAAACACTTTGGCATGAATTTCTTAGGGTTGCTAATTCTTTATTTGTAAATAAATGTCCTGAGTTAATGACGTATTTTAAAGCTCTAGTTGGAAGAATTGGAGACTCTAAGCGATAAGCGCCTTTTGATGTACGACCGATATCATTGTGACCCATTGAATTTTCAAGGAATGCTTTAAAATAATCCCAATCAACATATTTCTTTAACGAATTAAGTCCATATGCTTTAGTAAGATCTTCATCAAGCATACTCTTTGCTATCAAAATAACCTCTGAGTCCCACTGGTTTCTCAAGTCACATAAACCACTCAAGCAACTCTTAAGGATAACACCACCTATAACTTGAACCTGAATTGTTTCTTCATTAGGAAACTTGCCATCAACGAGATATTTTAAATCGCCAAATACTGCAACTCGTTGAGGTCTTCCATTGCTTCCAAGTAGCCTTGGAATATAGGCCCAAGAAAAGTTTGGCCTATTAATAGATGAGGAATAATTTTTCCAGATATCTTCAGTTTTACAATAATTTCTTTCTTTGTAGAGACGGCCACTCACAAGATCAATGTCATATTGGAAGGCACTATCACGGGGCGTTGTAATAAAAACATCAACAAGGCGTTTTTTTACATCAATCTGTGGTGCAAAGTCGAAGAATAGATGACCAATTGTTCTACCTTCATAGTTTTTGTATGAAAATTTCTCACCTGCATCAAACCAACTTGGGTTAACTTCTTTCGTTGGAAGTACAATTTTTTTTGTTGCACAACCAATTATAGTAAAGACAAGTAAAAGAAAAATGAATTTAGTAGTTTTTTTGAATTGACAAATATACACATTATAGTCCAAAATCTTAAAACGCAATTAACGGTTCGGTGTTGGAATTGGTAGACAATCTGGATTTAAAATCCAGTGGGGGCAACCCCGTGCGGGTTCAAGTCCCGCCCGAACCACCATTTCTTTATTCTAATATTATCAACTTAACATTCAACTTAATCAAGCTCATTATTAGAAACATTAATTTCAGGATTTATTCAATGCGAAATTTATGCAGCAGATTTATTTTGATCGTCGTTATTGAGAATCTCTAACATACACTCACCAATAACTTCTAAGACTGTATCTGAAACTGCTTCAAAACGTATTCCTAGGCCTTTAGGTCTCTTTTGAGCACTTGTACGCATAATTGTAAAATCAACTGCTATTGCTCTTTCGAAGCGGCCTTCAGAGATAAAGATTGTTCCCATTGAATCTTGCGTAAAAACATCTTCAAATTGTGTCACCTCAATAAAGCCACCACTTAAAGAAAGGTTTGTTAAATAACCTTTAAATTCTTTTTGAACTCCGCGAATAGAGAACGAAACAATTTCTTGTAGGCCAACGCGATATTCAGTTCTTTCTATTAAGTATTTATTATTTTCTGGATTTTGCGCATCATCGAAGATCTTTTCTGCTTTTGTATTTAGCTCTAGGCAGTCTCTTGAAGGAACCCAAGAAGCTCCAACTTTCTTTTTCACAAGAGTGTCGCCTTTAATATTTCCTTTGATAAGATCTTCTAGCATCTCATCAAAGCGAAGAGGACCGACAACTCCAGCACCTGTATCATATAACCAAGTCTTCTTATTTGAGATTTCATAAGACTTACCACTTTTAAGGCCGTCTAGATTAAGACTTTCAAGCTCGTCATCATCTGATTGCGCTCGACTAGAAGAGGCCATCTCTAGTCCTCCACTTGAAATATCAAATTCACCAGTTACTTCTTCGCTGGCATCAGTCTCGTCAATAACAGGGCCGTCACTGATCAGGACATCTTGAGAGATCATATTAATCTTTGGCCTTAAATCTTCTTCAGGATGATTAACTTCTTGTGTTTCATTCGTAACTTCTAAAACTTCTTCTTCCACATTATTTGTAGGAGTTTGAGAAGCTTTTAATGAATATTCTCTGAAGTGTTCAAGCTCTCTTTCTGCAACTTCAAGTTTAGCATTTAAGGCCTTGGCCTTAGCAATAACCTTAGAAAGGTTCTTCTTGGCCAATTTATTCTCTACAGAAAGATTCTTATATTTAACTTTTAATGCTTCAAACTTTTTCTTGTACTCACCGGCATCGACTCCACTAGCTTCTATTTCACGAGCTGCTGGTTTTGGAATTTTCTTAATCGCATCACCAATACGTGTTTCAACTGCTTCCACCTTTACAGACATTTCATCACGTAATTGACCAACCTCTTCTTTAATTAGCCTAGAAATAATAGCTACTAACTCATTTTGGTCTGTACTTGGTGCTTCAACTTTTTGGATGATGGCCATACCTTCTGGCGAAGTTTCAGGACAATCAAAATCTGTAGGAGATTTTTGCAGGGCCTTTCTTACCACATCAGGAATCTGGTGCTCACTTAAATGACTCCATATCCTCTTTCCAGAATCAAAAGCATATTGGTTTGAAAAAACGACTCCAGACAACGCCTCAACATAGAGATCGTTGAGATCAACTTCCCTAAAATCTGTTAATGTGTCTGCAATAATAATCTTTTTCAAAGTCATCCTCTTTTACTACTCTTAGTATATCGGTAAGATATTAATTAAAGTTTAATAATAACAAAGGCTTATATTCAATTTGTTTAGTATAGTTATCAAGTTTTCCTAGAATTGGTTACTAAGTGACTGAAAATACTTATTTTAAAAATTTATGAACAATATAGAAAACGAAATAAAATTGGCAAAAATAGTTGGTTTTGACCTAAATAAGGTCTCTGAAATCGAGTCTCAACTAAATAATGGCCATTCACAAGATCAAGATAACCTCTACCTTCAAGGCCTAAAAGAAGAAGCGATCAATACATCTCTATTGGATTTTTATGAGATTTTAAAAGAAGTACAATCCAGAAGTAATGGAGAGGAAGTTACCATTTGTGATATTGGAGCATCCTATTGCAAAATGGCATTTGTGGCCCAGGCCTTTTTTCCTAAAATAACGATAGTAAGTATCGAGCCAGTAAAAGAGAGAATTGACTACGCCATCAATATTCTGGATTCATCAAAACATATCTTTTTTAACGACTACTTTAGAAAGACTCATGTCGAAAAATATCGCCCAGACTATATCTTTCTCTACTTTCCTGTATGTGATGCACTTGAGGAAATCTTAGAAATTATTGACTCACCTATTATCGCCATAGAGGCACACGGACAACTAATTAACCGATTAGGCCACGCATATAAGCATAAAGAAGTATTTACGAAACTTATTATGCCAAGACATAATCCAATGAGTTACTTCTTTAGCAAGCGAAGAGACAGTGAAGCTATCGTATCTTTAAACCGCATCAGCTCAAGCGCTGACGACCTTATGATAATAAATGATAGAAAGCCTTGGTTTGCAGATAAAGAAGGCCTAAGAGCTTATTTTGATGAGGAAGAGAAGATTACCATTGAACTTCAAAACCCTCCTCGCACAATCTACTTTAGTGACAACTTAGAAACAATAAAAAGCAGCGAGCTTGATACTAACGTTCAACAAATCATTTCCATGCGACGTGAAGGTAAGCAAATTGATGGATGCTATATTCGTAAGATTTTTGTGGATGGGAGTTTTGAAGTATCTTCGGGTGAAATAAAAAAGGCACCCTAAGGTGCCCTTTAAATATTTGCTTAGATGTTCAAAGGTTTTTTATCAAAAGCATCAAGAGCAGCTTCTTTGAATGCTTCAGAATAAGTTGGGTGAGCATGACAAATGCGTCCAATATCCTCAGCAGCAGCTCTAAATTCCATTGCTGTTGCAGCTTCTGCAATTAAGTCTGCAGCACGTGGACCTACGATATGAACTCCTAGGATCTCATCTGTTTCTTTATCAGCTAGAACCTTTACGAAACCATCAGACTCATTTGAGGCACGAGCACGTCCACTTGCTTTAAATGGAAACTTCCCTGATTTATAAGGAGTCTTATTAGATTTAAGCTCTTGCTCTGTTACACCAACTGAAGCAACCTCTGGCCAAGTGTAGACGACACCAGGAATAAGGTTGTAATTGATATGTGGCTTTTGACCAGCGATGATTTCAGCACAAACAACACCTTCTTCTTCCGCTTTATGCGCAAGCATTGGCCCTGTTGTCACGTCACCAATTGCATAGATATGAGAAACGTTAGTTCTTAGATGATCATCTGTAATAACACGTCCACGCTCATCAAGGTTTACACCAGCGTTCTCAAGACCAAGCTTGTCAGTATATGGACGACGTCCAACGGCCATTAGGCAGTAGTCACCTTCTAGCTTAATCTCTTCTTCATTCTTCTTATTCTTGGCCTTAACGTGAACTTTTGCGCCTTTTCTAACAACTTCAGTTACACCATGACCAGTATAGAATTCCATTCCTTGCTTCTTAAGAACTTTTCTCATCTCTTTCGAACAGTCCTTATCCATTGTTGCAAGAATTGAATCAGCATACTCAACAACAGAAACTTTTGATCCAAGTCTTAGGAAAACTGAACCAAGCTCTAGTCCAATAACTCCCCCACCAATTACGATGAAGTGCTTTGGAAGAGTCTCAAGCTTAAGAGCTTCTGTTGATGTGATGATTCTTTCTTTATCAATCTCGATTCCAGGAATTGTTGCAGGCTTTGAACCTGTTGCAATAATAAAGTTTTTTGCCTTAAGAGTTTCCTCTTTTTCACCTTCAACTTTAAGAGTGTGAGCATCAACAAATGATCCAAACCCATGGAAAGTTTCAACTTTATTCTTCCCCATAAGGTATGTGATACCACCTGAAGTATCTGCGACAACACCAGCGACACGTTCTGCCATCTTTTTTAGATCGGCCTTAACTTTACCAGTTGTGATTCCGTGCGCCTCAAACTCATGAACTGCTTCATGATACTTCTCACTTGAATCAAGCCATGCTTTTGATGGGATACAACCAACATTTAGGCATGTTCCACCAAGAGTATCGTACTTTTCAACGATCGCTACTTTCATTCCTAGTTGTGCACAACGAACAGCACTGATATATCCACCAGGACCTGAACCAATTATAACAACATCAAATTCTTTACTCATATTTATTCCTTTCTACGGGTGCCATGCACCTTTTGTTTCGCATGTGCGAAACAAAAGGTGCATGGCACCCTACATTTTAGATATCTAGAAGCATTCTAGCAGGATCTTCTAACATTTCTTTTACCATCTTAAGGAATGTTACTGATTCCTTACCATCAATAATTCTGTGGTCATAAGATAGTGCAAGATACATTACAGGGTGAATAACAACCTGTCCGTTAACAGCTACAGGTCTTTCAACAATATTGTGCATTCCTAGAATCGCAGATTGAGGAACGTTAATAATTGGCGTTGAAAGCATTGAACCGAAAACACCACCATTTGTAATGGTAAATGTTCCACCAGTCATTTCGTCTACTGTAAGCTTTCCATCACGACCTTTAAGAGCAAGTCTTCTTACTTCTTTTTCAATTTGAGCAAGACTTAAGCTTTCAGCATTTCTAATAACTGGAACAACTAGACCTTTTGGAGTTGATACCGCGATACCAACATCTGCATAGTCGTGATAGATGATATTTTCACCATCAATCTGTGCATTAACACCCTTGATTTCCATAAGAGCTTTTGTACATGCTTTTGTGAAAAAAGACATGAACCCAAGTCCGATATCGTGCTTATCTTTGAAAGCATCTTTATACTTCTTACGAAGCTCCATCACGTTATACATATCAACTTCATTAAAAGTTGTTAGCATTGCCGTTGTATTCTTAGCTTCCACAAGACGCTTAGCGATTGTCTTACGGATACGCTTCATTTTTACTTCTTCTTTTCCTCTACTTGCTCCACCCATAGGTGTTTGTGTTTCAATTTCAGGAGCTGGAGCAGCTTTTGCAGCTGGAGCCGAAGCTGGTTTAGAAGCTTTTGCATTTACTGCATCATTCTTTGTTATGCGGCCATCTTTCCCTGTTCCATTTACACTTGTAGCATCAATTCCTTTTTCTGCAAGAATCTTTGAAGCGGCTGGAGATGGATAATTCTTATCTCCACCTTCAGGTGCATTTGCGGCTGGAGTTGTAGGAGCTTCAGTTGAAGTTGGAGCATCATCACTTGAACCTTGTTCTGGAGCAGAAGCTGAAGTATCAAGCTCAGCAACTACGGCACCAATTTCAAGCTCTGCACCTTCTTCAGCGATAATCTTGATTACACCACTTTCTTCAGCAGGAAGAGGAAGTGTCGCCTTGTCTGATTCTACTTCAACAAGTTCGTCACCTTCGTTTACAAAGTCTCCATCAGCAACAAGCCACTCTCCAAGAGCTACTTCTGTGATTGATTCTCCAATTGGTGGAATAGTAATTTTTACGATTGCCATTTTTTATCCTTATTTATTTTTTAGCTAAAAGCTTTTTCTACTATAGTCTCTTGTTCTTTAACGTGTACCGAAGCATATCCTGTTGCTGGAGAAGCCGAAGCTTTTCTTGATACACAATCAATATCTCTAAAAGTATCACGCCAACGATTTAAGTGCATCCAAGCTCCCATATTCGATGGTTCTTCTTGGACCCAACGGTGAGTTGCATCAGGATACTTATCAAGGATTTCCTTAATTTTAGTTGTTGGTAGCGGGTATAATTGCTCCAGACGAACAATGGCCACATCTTTACGGTCATTTTCTTGCTGATGCTTAAGTAGATCGTAATAAACTTTACCTGAGCAAAGAAGAACCTTCTTAACATCTTTAGCTTTAACCCAAGAATCATCAAAAACTTCTTCAAACTTCCCACTTGTGAAGTCTTCTACTTTAGACTGACAAAGAGGGTGTCTTAAAAGAGATTTTGGAGTGAAAACAACCAGTGGTTTTCTAAATTCCCACTTAAGCTGACGTCTTAGAGCATGGAACATATTTGCTGGAGTTGTAATATTACAAATAACCATATTTTCTTCAGCACATTGTTGTAAGAATCTCTCTGGTCGACAAGAAGAGTGCTCAGGTCCTGCTCCTTCATAACCGTGTGGTAGAAGCATAACTAAGTTACTCATTCTTCTCCACTTACTTTCTGCAGATGAGATGAATTGATCGATAACAATTTGAGCACCATTAGTAAAATCACCAAATTGTGCTTCCCAAATATTTAGAGCATGTGGTGTTGCTTGCGAATAACCATATTCAAAAGCAAGAACCGCATACTCAGAAAGAAGTGAGTTATAAATATAGAAGTGGCCTTGACCTGTTGTAAGGTGTTCTAGACCACAGTATGCTTCATTTGTTTTCTCATCAAAAACTTTTGCGTGACGGTGAGAGAATGTCCCACGAATGACGTCTTCACCAGAAAAGCGTACGTCATTTCCTTCTGTCAGAATTGAACCGTAAGCAAATAGCTCTGCTAGTGCCCAATCAATTTCATCATTCTCATAACTTGCCTTTCTTTGATCAAGAAGCTTTTGAGCTTTTCTTAAAGTCTTAAAGCCTTCAGGAGTTGAAGTTATTGATGAAATAATATTATCTAGAACGCTCTTTTCAACAGCAGTTTCAGGTGAGCTTAAAAAGTCTTCTAATTTAGAAAAACGAAGATCTCCCCACTCTCTATGTGGACCTGGTACTTTCTTTGGAATTTCGTTTTGTTTAACATTATTAAAACGATCAGAAAGAAGGTCTTTAAATTCTTTTTGCATCTCTTTTGCAACTGCACGATCAACTGATCCACTTGCTGCTAATTCTTCAATATACATTTCTCGAGGATTCTTATGCTTTGAAATCATCCCGTAAAGTTCAGGTTGAGTATATTTCGGCTCATCACCTTCGTTATGACCGTGCTTACGGTAACAAACCATATCAACGAAAACATCACGCTTAAACTTCTGTCTGAATTTAACAGCAAGCTCACAAGCGTAAACAACGTCTTCAGGGCAGTCACCATTAACGTGAATAACTGGAATATTTAACATCTTTGCTACAGATGTTGAGTAATGAGATGAACGTGCATCTGTAAAGTCAGTAGTAAAACCGATTTGATTATTAATAACAAAGTGGATCGAGCCACCTGTACGGTAACCAGGAAGTTCCGACATTTGTAATGTTTCGTAAACAATCCCTTGACCAGCAACGGCCGCATCACCGTGAATGACAATTGGGATAATCTTACTTTCATCACCTTCATAAGCAATATCAATTTGTGCACGAGCATAACCAGTTGCCACAGGAGATACTGTTTCAAGGTGAGATGGATTTGGTAGAAGTTTTAAATAAACTTCTTTATCGTCTTCTGTTTTTGTTACAGAAGTAAATCCCATGTGGTATTTAACGTCACCATCACCTTCACCTTCAGCTTGTTCAACAGAGTTTCCTTCAAATTCAGAGAAGATATACTCATATGTTTTACCAAGAGTGTTGGCAAGAACGTTTAGACGTCCACGGTGGGCCATTCCAATAATATATTCTTTAGCTCCTAGTCTTGCACCTTCATTGATAACGGCATCAAGTCCAGGAATTGTCGACTCTCCACCTTCTAGTGAGAATCTCTTTTGACCTGTGTATTTTGTTTGAAGAAAGTTTTCAAAAACATTAGCTTCGTTCAGTTTGTGAAGAATTCGTTTCTTCTTATCAACTGTAAATTCTTTCTTTAAATATGTGCTTTCAAATTCTTCTCTAAACCAACGTCTCATTTCAGTGTCATCTGAGTGCATATACTCAACACCGATCTTTCCGCAGTAAAGCTTCATCATGTGGTCCATAATATTTTGAAGAGTCGTTGCTCCTAGGCCAACAAACTCACCACAAGTAAATACTTCTTTTAAATCAGAGTCAGTTAAATCGTAATCTTTTAAAGAAATATGGGCATGACGATCAATTCTTGGACGAATCGGGTTTGTATCCGATAGTAAGTGTCCACGTGAACGAAATGATTGAATAAGTCTAAATACGTTGAATTCCTTGCGAAGTTTTTCATCGCTGACATCTCCGCCACTAGCTGATCCCTTACCTGCACCAAACTCAAAACCTAGGAAAAAGTTACGCCAGCTCTCCTCAACTTCTTGAGGGTTTGCTTCGTATTGTTCATAGAGAGAGTCGATGTAAGAAATGTCTGAACTAGAGAGGGTTGAAAAGTCGAATTTTTCCATTTGATAAAATCCATTTTACTGCTTTGCAGTTACTACAAATTAATAATTTAGGCGTCTTAATATACATTATATCTTAACAGTTCGTGAAGTTTTCTTTTTGCACAGGCAAGCTTTGACTAGATAAAAATTAAAGTGATAAAGTCGGCTTCACCACACAAAAAATAACAGGAGAATTTATGGACTCAAGAAAATATATGAGTGATGCAATCAGAACGGAATCAAGAGACTTTGATGCGATGAACACACGTCTTTTAGACGATGGAGTTAAAAGACTTCTTCACGCTGGAATTGGTATTTCAACAGAAGCAGGTGAATTCCTTGATGCTCTAAAGAAGCATATATTCTACGGTAAGGAACTTGACCGCGTTAATCTTGCGGAAGAGCTAGGAGATCTTTTCTGGTATATGGCAATTGTTGGTGATGAGCTAGGAATTAAGTTTGAAGACGTAATGGAGCGCAATATCACAAAACTTAAGGCGCGTTATGGTGAAAAGTTCAGTGAAGAAAAGGCCGACAAGCGCGATCTTGAAAGCGAAAGAAAAATTCTTGAGGGTCAGGCTTTTAACTAATGAAACTTAACAGAATCTTTATATTTAATTTGGCGATCTTTTTAATCGCCTTAACTACTTTCTCATCTTGTCAGAGCGATAAACTACAATTCTATCGCCTTTCTGGCCCAACTATGGGGACAATATACAACATAAAATTTATTGCACCACAGGGATACAATGAATTAAAGCTAAAAAAAGATGTTGAAATTCGTCTCGATGAAGTCAACAAGGCCATGAGTACATATATAAGCGACTCAGAGATCTCATTATTTAACAAAATGGGTAAAGATGAGAAATTCTTCCCTGGCAATGACTTTAAGAGAACTCTTGAGCATGCACTTGATGTAGCGGAAAAGACAGATGGTACTTTCGATCCAACAATAGGAACTCTTGTAAACCTTTGGGGTTTTGGTCCAAATGGGAAGAGAAAGATTCCATCACAGTCTGATGTACTAGCTGCAAAAGAGAAAGTTGGTTATGAGAAAATCAAACTAGATGGCAATACTCTTACGAAGTCTGTTGATGGAGTCTACTTAGACTTATCTGCTTCTGCCAAAGGTTACGGGGTTGATGCATTAATTGAGCTATTGAAATCTCAAGGAATACGAAATGCCTTAGTAGAAGTGGGAGGCGAAGTACGAACAATGGGAGAATCCCTTACAAGACCGTGGAAAATTGGAGTTGAGTCCCCTTCTAATAAAGACGGCAATCCCGTCGTTCGTGTCGTAACAATGAAAGACGTTGCTCTAGCGACTTCTGGTGATTATCGAAACTTTTTTAAAGAAGGTGGCAAACGCTATCAACATACGATCAACTTCAAATCTGGAGCACCTGTTGCATCACAACTTGCATCAGTGAGCGTTGTTTCAGAGACATGTATGGATGCAGATGCATGGGCCACGGCCTTAATGGCAATGGGTAAAGAGAAGGCCATTGCCTATGCTAAAAAAAATAAATTGAAAGCGTTCTTCATCTATCGTTCTGACGATGGTTCAGGAAAGTATTTAGAGACATCGACAGAGGAATTTGATAAGATAACCAAGTAAAACACTCTGATACGGAGACATTATGGATTCAAATATTAAGCTATTTTTCGTTACTTTTGCTGTCCTTGCTATCTCGATTACGGGAATGGCAGTAGGTGTCATCCTTTCAAATCGTAAGCTTCAAGGCTCTTGTGGTGGACTTGGAAAAATCATTGGTGAAGATTGCATGTTTTGTGAAAAAAAAGAAGAATGCAAAGAACACCCTGAAGAAGCGCAAGATTGCCTAAAGGCATAATCAAAATTCCTCAAATAGATTTCAAATAACAAAAAGGCTCCAAATTGGGGCCTTTTTACTATCCTATAGGGCCAAAAGGAACCCTTTAAGCACTTTTGCACCAGCGTAAGTAGTTGAATGTACGTGTTCAAACTTGGCACAGTTCATGCTTTTATATTGGCAACAAAGCTATTAAACAGGAAGTTTAAAGCTGACGGCTTCAGGAAGAGCGAACCATTAGGGAAAAGAGGCCAATATGAAAAGTACAATGAGGAGAGCACTTTACATCACTTTAGGATTAGTTATGTTATCAATAACAATCCAAGAAAGAGTTCACGCAAGAACAATGAAGAGAATCACGCCTGAGCAAGTACAAAAACTTGATCGTGGAATGGCAGTTGAGACTTACAGAGGAGAATTTCTCGATATCAGCTCAATCTCAAATATCCGCAAGACTTTTGGAAACTTAGCAGATCTTAAAGATGGTCGTGAGATCAGACTTAAGAACGGTGATACTTTAACAGCACAAGATATCAAATTTCTATATGTTGAAAGATTTGGTGGAGATGCACCAAAGAGAGGAAAGAAGTTAGAAATCGCAAGAACACCACATGACGAGGAGTAATCAATTATTTTCAATACAATTTGCTACGTCTTCCTTAGTAGCAATGACCAGTAAGACATCCGGGTCGCTCGAAAGAGCGGCCTTTCTTTTTTTATCTGCAATTATTTTACGTCCTGTAGGCATCATTAAATAAAGAATTCTAAATCCTTTATTGATAAATAGTCTTTCATATTCCATAAAATCTAATACAGTCACTTCCATATTCTCAAGTAACATCTTCTTATGTGAAACCATGGCCTCCATACAAAAGAGCCCGCCTACACTTAACTTTTGAAATACGTTTTCTAAGTAATGAGAAATATCATCCTTAGATGAAAGATAATGAATATGATGAGAATCTAAAATGAGATCAAACTCACCTTCTAATTCATTAAGTGAAAGACTTGATAAACATTTAAAGGAGCCTTGTGGAAAGTTTAGAGATGCCTTCTTAATCGCCTCTTGCGATCGGTCGATGCCCAAAGTTTCAAAGAATTCAAAAGAAGACAGCTGTAGACCTTGACCACAGCCTACTTCTAAAGCTCGATGAATATCAATTGAACTTAAATCAAGGGCCTTTGCCACAAGCTCTTGCAAGCTAGGAGCTAATTGAAAATGGTCACTATCTAAATGGGCCTTATTAAACTTATCCACACCTTAGTATAGCGGCCCCATCTCTACAAAGTCACTTGAGCGATAAAAATCATTTGGTGATAGTCCAGGTTGACCATGTGGAGGCTCATTTCCACCAAAGTAGCGGCGCCAACCATCTTCATTTACATCATAGCGCATCGGCTTTGGCGCAAAGTTCTCAATTGCATAAACACTCTTTAAAAGCTTATAGATAAATTCAGAGCAATAAAGCTTATCATCATCCCAAGTGTATTCATGGTCAAATGGCATATTTAAGAAATCATTTTGATAACTTTCTAGAAGAGCTCTTCTCTTTGTGAAATTTATAAACTTAGGTCTTACAACTTGAACTGGCTTATTTGTATAGCGAAGAAATTTTGCAAGCGGCAGATGATGAACAATCCCAAGAGACTGGGCCACATATACTTTCGTTCCATATTTTAAAATAATACCAGAATGAGAAAATGGCCCATTGGTTTGTTTTTCAATTAACTCACAGCTGAAGCAGTCCATATCTAAAAGTAGGATATCTCCTGTTTTTAGCTCATCCATTGGTAGTGCCAATGTTTTAAGGCTAGCAAAAATCGACATTATCAGTATTAATCCAGCTGTCTTCATATCAAAACCTCTATCTTTTCAGATACTTAAAGTAGGTACTCCTCATTTCCCTACTATCATAAGACCAAGCTTTGCTGTTATACTACTTAAGTAACTAGATTTATACCCTAAAAAAAAGGGACAAGTAAAAATGAAAGGCATAATTCTAACGTTCATATTTTTAAGTTTCGCACTTGGGCACTTTGATATCTTTGCTTCCTCAAAGTCGTGCCCTACTGGACAAACATTCAATCGAACATTAAATCGCTGTATGTACACAGAAGGCTCAATCAAGAATCGAGATGAGTTCACGAAATGTGAAAAGATCGAAGGCAAGGCCCAAAGACAAGAGTGTATGAAGAATGCAGCAGATGAGCGCCAGGCCAAGGCCGTTGAAGAAATGAACTCCGATGGTACTAAACGTGTTACAGGTGGTGATGCAGAGGATACAGGTGACGGTAATCTTCTCACAGGATTCTCGGAAGCTTGGGGAATTATGAATGGAATCGCTGCAGCGTACTCTTTTGGTGAACAAAAAGAATGGTGGGGTGGCGATGAAACGAAAGCAGAAGGAGAAAGTTCTGATAGTGATACTTGTAAGTCCTGCTTAATTCAAACAGGTGTATCTCTTTATAGTGTCTATCAAACAAAAATGAATAAAGAAGACGTTAAGAAGAAAACCAATGAGATGAAAGACGAATACGAAGAGATCTCAAGTAATGCTGAAACAATGAAGAACGCTCAGATATCAGCCTATGATATGCTAGAAAAAGAGCAAGAATATGTTGCAGAAGTTTCAGGTAAGCAAGAAAAACAATTTAAAACTCTTGCCCTTGGTTATACAGCTGCAGCCGGTGTTGCGGTTATGGAAATGTGGGGAGACTTTGGTGCCAGCTGTGGCCCATTGAAAGATGCATTATCTGAGCCTTCAAAAAACTGGAAAAACCTCTTTAATAATCCATGTGGTATCCTTTTGACTTCTGTTATTACAGTTCCATCTGCCCTACTCGTCTCTTCACAGGCAAAGAAGAATAAACAAGATGCAGAATCAAATGTTGAACAAGTAAAGATCTTAAAAGAGAAGTACACGAAGTCCATTGCTTCATTCTGTCCAGATGGAAGAGATGATTTAAGTAATCCTCCTTGCTACTGCTATACTTCTGATGGAAATAGAAATCCAAATCGAGAAAAGTCTAATACATGTCAAGCATACTGGAATCGTTACTTTGGTAAGTTTGTGGCAACAAGTGATTCAAGTCGAGCTGCAAAAAGTAGCAATCCAGAAGGCTGTATTTTTAAAGACGGGAAATTTGACCGCGAATGTCAGTGTCGTAAGTTAAAAAATAATAAGGGTGAAAACGCTTGTATGACAGTTTCTGTTTCACCTGGTTCCCTAAGTGGAGCACTTGGAGGACTTGATGCTTCAGAAGGTGTAAGAGTTGCAAATGAAGCTCTTCAAGGAAACGGTGGAACTTACAATGCTAGCACTTCAGATAAAACAGCTGCTATGGCCGGAAAGACGATACAGGCATTAAAGAAGAAAATCGAAGGACCTTTTGCTAAATCAACAGGTGTTAGTCTTGATAAAGTCGCAGATAAAATAGCTAGAGATCTTGCAAAAAGTGGAAATAATAATGTTGCTATCTTTAATGGTGCCGGAGCAGGTGAACAATTTGCTCGTCTTAGGCCAACAGATTCATCATTTCAAAATGCGCTAACTAGTGTAGAGAAAAACTCTCCAGCAAAGAAGTCTCTTGTTGTAAGAAAACAAAATACGCGTCGATCAAATAAGAAAAGCACTGGTAGTAAGTGGAAGTTTAGTAATGACTCAAGCTCTGAAGTTTTAAGTTATGGACAAGGAGCTGGTGATGGCGATTCAAAGAAGCGCTATGATTACGGTGATAACGATATTATTAAAGACAAGTCCGTCTCAATTTTTAAAGTTATCTCACATCGCTATGTTCAGTCAGGACTAAAGAAATTATTTGAAGAATAGATAGATTAGGAAAACTATGAGTAATGTTAACAAGGAAGTTCTATTTGGTATGACCAAAGATCATCTTATCTTTGATGAATCAATTAACCGCTACTTTCACAAAGACTCATATAATGACTTTCAAGAATTTAAGAAATACGCCCATGAAAATGGAATTGATTTTTATGTAACAAGCTCATTTCGCTCTTTTGAAGATCAATTAAGGATCTGGAACGAAAAGTGTGAAGGTAAAAGACCGATCTATAATCGTGAAGGTGTTGAGCTAGACGTTGAGAAATTATCTTCCCGTGAAATTGTAAAAAGTATTATTAACTGGTCTGCCCTACCAGGAACTTCACGTCATCATTGGGGAACAGAGCTAGATGTCGTTGATGGAAATAGCTGGCCACAAGGTTATCATATCCAACTCATACCTTCTGAATTTGAAAAAGATGGCCCTTTTTATGAATTTGGCCAATGGCTAAATAAGCAAATTGAAGAGCAAAAAAGCTATTCTTACTATAGGCCATATCTTGAGGATCTAGGAGGAGTTGCTCCTGAAGCATGGCATATTAGTTACGCTAAGATTTCCGCGAAATATCACAAGCAATATACATACGAAATTTTCTGTGAATTATTAGAGCATGAAAAGATGCGTGAGCTTACTTTCTTAGATGAAGTGAAAGCAAACTCACAGCATATATATGATCATTTCTTTAAAAAACTTTTGGCCTAATCAAGGCAATTTAATTCTTCAACGTAGAAGCTATTATAACCTTCAACATCATTTGAAGTAACCTGAGTTAATTCATATTCTCCGTTAGAACATTCTTCAAGGTAATTTCCTTGTTTAAAGTCTACAACAAGAGTTTCATCCTGAGTCTTGATAACTTTAATAGGAATCGCTGTTCCAAGCATTCCAACCTTAACTTCTTTAAGCTCACCTTGAACTGAAAAAGCTTGTGCACTAAGTGCAATAAATAGAACTGATAATACTGCTAAAATCTTCATACTGGCTCCCTAAATAGTTTTAAACTATTTATCACAATTGAGCTTCTAGCATGAGTTTTGAGTAAAACTTACAAACTTTTCTTTTTTAAGCCAATCGCATCTAACCATTCACTATTAGCAGCGATAAGCTTTCTTGCCTTAAGATCAAAAAGCCCTACATCCATAGTAATCGTATTATAGACTTTGCCATCATGATCACGCATTTCTTGCTGAATCGTTAAGACCTTTGGATTCTTTATTTCTATAATCTTCGTATGAATCTTTATTGGCTGTCTTAATGTTAGCTCGGCCTTGTATTTGATATTGATCTCAATAATAACAGGGCCTCGTTTTTCTTTCATGATACGGCCAACACCCCAATTATTCTTAGTGATCATCTCCCATCGTGCCTGCTCATAAATTTCTAAATATGTGGCATTATTCATATGCCCTAAAAAATCTAAATGAGTCTCTTGCACAATAAAATCAAAGACAGATTCTTCCACATCGTAATTTTCAATATTTACATCAAATTGTTCACTCATATTTAGCACCTCTAACTTACTGAAATCTTAAAATTGGCCATTTAACTTGGCAAGTGGCCAAAGGCTATTTTACCTCTTGCTCAACTATAAATGAACAGGTTTTTAAGTACTTAAGTAATGCAACACCCCTCAAGAGGCCAAAACATGCTTAAATACTCAACTTTTAACAATAATTAACCGATTAGAACTTATAATTTAAGTAAGGATAACTTAACTTTCGAGATAACTATGAACAACAAATTAAATAAAATTCTCATTATAGCGTGTCTATTACCAGTTTATTCATTCGCCAATGGTGGTACTCAAAAATTTGAGTACAGGTGCATAAATGCAACGACTGGAGATATTTTTGAAGGCAGCTTCAATAGTCGCTCTAGTGCAGGTGTTCAAGAAAGAAAGAGAGAACTATGTGCTAACGAAGGTCTATCGCTCTACACTGAAGAATCTCGTGATGAAGAGTTGGCTGATCCAGCAGGTTTAGTTCAACAAGACCAAGGCTCACCAGGAACAGCAACAGTTCAAGTAACTTGTACAGGTGCAAATGCTGCTCAAGCTTCTGAAGCTTGTAGAAATGTATTTGATGCTCAAGGGATAGATGCAGCAGGAAGAACGGCAGGACAAAGTGCAGCAAGAGCAGCAAGACCAACAATGGAAGAAGCTCCAGATGCGAGCGATGATAATAAGACCGTTTGGAATACATGCTACTCGACAGCCAATGGGGAGACATTAACCCCTGATAAGTTTAAAGAATGCGCAAATAGCGCTTGGGATGATTTAGTTATTTCAAATATCTCAAGTGATGATGTCGCTTATCGTGGTTCAAGTGCTGCAAGAGAGTGTCAGGCAGTCTTTGTAAAAGCAGCAAATGGAACTGATTGGAAAGATATTTCAACGCAGACTTACTCTAATGGAAGTGCTGAGCTAGACTATAATAAGGCCGTAGCTATTTTCACTGTACGTCTTCATGGCGACTCTAAAAGAGGTCAGGAAATTCCTTCTGTGACAGTTTCAAAAGCAGCAAAGAAAGTTGCAGCTTGTTCTCAACTAGCAGCAGTCTTTGGTGAAAATTTTAAAGAAGGACGAGAACAAGAAGATCCATATATTAATCCTGAAAAATTAACATCAATGGATGGCAAGATCACTTGTAACCTAACAGGACTAGAAACACTTGATTATGACGAGTGTTCAGCTCTTATCGTAGCTCATAATAGTGCGGAAATTGGAACAGCTGCAAATAATACATTCCAACAATATGAGGCCCAATCACTTCGTAGTGAGCAGCAGCAAAAGCTTATGAATATGGACCCTAATTCAAATGTGACAACGGAAGCGCTTAAAACACAAAAAGATAATCTTGCCACTCAACAAGATATGGCAGAAAACAGACGTGCCATTCAAGCAGCAAGACTAGCGGCCATCGCTGGTTTCTCAGCGGCCATCCCAACAGTTGATGACTTCTTAGATAATCCAGCATTTTGTGAAAATCCAGTAGATGGTGCAATTTCAAAATTTGATACACATGTAAGTCAATTAACGACAGGTATTGGCGAGGGAAAAGTACTTTGTCGAAATCTACTAGATGGATCAAGATTTAATTACTTTAGAAATGGAAATGCAAAGAGAGCTGGGAATAAGATCGCAGCAGAAGCAGGTGTTGAAGTAGCGGCAGAGACCATGGCCGTTTCTCAACTTGGAAAACAAAAGAGAATGATTGATGGAGCGATTGGAAAAATAGAAGGGATGAACACTCTTGAACTACCAGAAGACTTTTATCAAAATGAAGATGTTTATATGCAATTTTGTACAGCAAACCCTACTCACCCAGATTGCCAGACAGGATTTGGTGCAGCTGTAAATGTCCCAAGTTTTGGCGACTATAACGTTGGAGGCTTTGGAACAAATCAAGCTTACCAGCCTACAGATACAACAGAATCAACTGGTTCAGCAGCTTCAACAACTTCAGACCCAACTGCCGCTAATGTAGATACATCAACAGCGGTAACGAAGTCATCTCCAAGCGGAGGACTTAAGGGAAGATTTGGTTCTGGTGCAACTGTTACAGAAGGTGGAGGCCTAGCACAAGGTGCCGGTGGTGGTGGAAGTAACCCTGGTGGCGGCGGAGGCGGCGGAGGCTCCTCAGCAGGCGGTGGCGGTGAACAACAAGCCGGAGCGACAGCGGCTTCAGGTGGAACCAAAGGCCTAAGCTATATCGGTGGACGTGGACCAAGTTTTGTTGGTGGACGTGGAATCGCAAGTAGAAGAAAGAACACAAAGAATGATGCAAATCCATTTAAGAATATGTTCGATAAAAATAAGAACCGTAACCTAAGTTCACTTAACTTTAAAGGTAAGGCGGCCATTGGTTCAAAGTCAGGAAATCTCTTCCAAAGAATTTCATCTGCCTATGATAAGGCCAATAATAAAGGAAACCTTTTAAAGTACGAAACAAAATCAATTGAATAGAAGCTAAAGTACGAACAAATACATCAAAAGTTTAAACACTGGGGCCAGATAATTTGGCCCCATTCTAATTCTACCCTAATAAAATCAAATACTTAAAAAGAAGAAAATTGGCACGTAACGTGTATGTGTATAAAGTAACTAAATGAGCGAGCACGATGCGTCGCAACGTAGACATAATGATGCCGAAAGTGCATATTTCAAGGACTGAGATATGAAAAAATCAAGGGAAGATATGACAAGTGTTCAAGAGATCCTATTAAGTGAACTAACACAAGCAAGAAGTTACGTAGAAAGAATCCTTCACGCAGTATGTGAATTGAGTGACACTCACCTAACGCCTAAAGCTAGAGTAGTTATTCAAGAATTTAGCGCTGAATATGAGAAATTAGTATGTGAACTAATTATTCCAAGTCACTTTGGAGAACTAAATCTTATTCACCAAGATAACTTCCGCCAAGGAAGAGAAAATCTTAGAATAATGAATAACTTTATTGAAAGCTTTGTTGCTCTTGGGCCAAAGAATGATGAAGAAGTTGTTGGTGCAATCACAAGATTAATTAATCTCGTTTATAAGTACACAAGAGAATTACACCTCGTTCTTATTGAAAAGTCATCACTTGATGTGGCCACTCCTCGCATGGGTCTACTTAAGGCAATTGATATCAAAGAAAAGAAAGAAGTCATCAAACCACATGCAGTTATCAAGAAAGGTCCTTTTACTTTGATTGAAGGTGGACGTGTTGATGAAGTTGACGAAGATGAGTTTGAAGATGAGGCCAGCCTTAATCCTCCACTCTACTTTCTTGAAACATTAGAAATTTTAAATCTTGCACATGCTAAGACTGCGCCAATACTTGGAATGAATGCAAAAAGAGAAGAGAAATATGAGCAAAATATTTCACAAGCTCACGTTCTAGTATCTAAGAAAGATTTGGCCGGCGCCCTAGAGTTATTTGAAAAGGCACGTGGCCATAAAGAGACGGCAGAAGTCTTAACACTGATGGCCTGGGTAAACTCTCAAATGGGAAATAATGAAGAAGCAAAATCTCTTTGCTTAAAGGCCATTGAGATCGATCCTGAATATGGTGCTCCATACAACGATCTAGGAACCCTACTTTTAAATGAAGGTCATATCAATGAATCAATCAAATGGTATGAACTTGCTAAGAAGGCCCCTAAATATACAAATCGCGAATACCCGTACATCAATGCTGGTCGCGCATATATGCAACTTAATAACTTCGACAAAGCAATGGAAGAGTTTGAAGTTGCTCTTAAATTAGTTCCTGAAAATCAAGAACTTCGCCACACTGTTAGTAAAATTCGAGCTTCAGTACTAAAAGAAGAAGATAATACGACAAAGCGCGGCTTCCAAAAGTTCAAAGTTGATTTCTCTGATAACCAAGGCGATAATGATAACCAACCAACACAATAATTAAAGGTATGGATATCATTTATGGCAAAAGTTTCAGCACGTGAGCTAGCAAAGTTTTTAAATAATCATTTAAATATTTATGATTATCAAGACTATGGACCAAATGGCCTTCAAATTGAAGGTAGTTCTGAGATTTCAAAAATTGCATTTGCTGTATCAGCACAACGTGACTCAATTGAAAAAGCAGTAGAAATGGGAGCAAATGCAATGATTGTTCACCATGGACTATTCTGGAAATTTCATGGAGTAAGAACCGTTACAGGAAGCTTTGCAAAAAGAGTTAAACCTCTTATTAAAAATGATATTAACCTATTTGGTTACCACTTACCTCTTGATGCTCATCTTGAGGATGGTAATGCTGCTGGAATAGCAAAGAGGCTTGGTCTAAAGGACTTAGCACCATACGGGGATCACAAAGGAATGCCTACAGGGCTTCAAGGAAGGTTTGAAAGACCACTTAGTCCAAGCGAGCTAAAAGACCTCCTAAAAAATATTTTAAATCACGATATCATTCATAGTGAACCAAATGATGAAAAGATTTCATCGATGGGAATCATCACAGGTGGAGCTAACTCAGATTGGCGCTACTGTGTTCGCGAAGGGCTAGATGCCTATCTTACGGGAGAAATGAGTGAGCACGACTGGCATGAATCCAGAGAAGAAGGAATCCACTTCTTTGCAGGAGGGCATAATGCGACAGAAAGATTTGGTGTCCTTGCGCTTAAAGATTTGATTGAAGAAAAGTACGGGATTGAGTGCGTCTTCATCGACTCACCCAACCCAGCCTAGCTTATTTCTTAGACTTTCTTTTAAGAGAGAGAGTAATTGTAAATTCAGCAACTGGCCCATCATCAATATCAGGACAAGTTGCTGTGATCTTAAGCGGAAGATTATGTCTTTCGTCACTTGCTAGAACCATATCAACGAATTCGTCGATTTCCTTACCTTGCTTACAAGTAAAGACAGTATCCCCTTCAGCACGTTTTAGAAATTCCGCATGGAAATCTTTAAAAGCAAGAGAGACTCTCTTTCCTTTATCCATCGTTTTCTTCATTGCTGCAAATCCGCCTGCTAAATCAGCTCCACAAGCAAGAGCACCAAAGTACATACTATTTAGATGGTTCTTTGATCTTCTCGATAATGGAATCTTGATGGCAGTAACTTCTTCGCTTAATTCTATTACAGTCGGCCTTAACCAAAAGATCATTGGAACTTTTGTAAGACCAAAAAGACGCACAAAAGCAGTATTTCTTAAGCCTTCGGGAAGCTTATCTAGAACTTTCTTCATTACTTATTTCCCTTTAATTCAAGCGTTCTTTGATAAGCACGCTCCATTGCAATATTAAATATTTTTTCTAAATTTGATTCTTTTAAAGATTCCAAGGCCTCAAATGTAACACCTTTTTTTGATGTAACGTTTTCACGAAGTTCTTGAGCATCGTCATTTTGTACTAGCATTTTCCCAGCACCTTCTATTGTACCGGCAATCATTTGGTGTGCAAGCTTCTTATCAATTCCTCTTCTTTCAAGATCAGAAATTAAAATACGAGCTATTTCAAAAAAATATGCAGGACCAGAACCAGAAAAAGGAGTGATTATATCGATATCATCTTCTTTCTCAAAGACAGTATTGATTCCTTTTGTATTAAAGGCATCCCAGAAGTACTTCCATTTATCCTGATGAACTCTTTTAGACTTATAAAGGGCATTTACACCAAGACCAACTTGAGCAGGAGTATTAGGCATTATTCTAATAACCTCCTCACTTCCAAGAGCAGAAGCAAGTGATGTACTATCAACACCCGCAAGAAGAGAAACAATTGTAAGATATGGATGAGATAAGAATTCAACCTCTTTTGCAACTTCCATTAATTGTTGTGGCTTAAATCCACACCAAATGAAGTCGATATGTTGATTTCTTAAGTCCTCTAAACTTTCAATCCAGCTTACATCAAAGTCCTCGGCGAATTTCTTGGCCTTTGTCCCAGAAGGAGTAAACACAAAGAACTCACTCTCATCACTTTCTTTAGCAACTGAAATAAAGTTAGGTAAAAGCGCACGGACCATATTCCCTGCGCCTAAAATAAGATGTCGATAGGCCATTACTGATCTAACTCCATCGGTGCACCATGCCTCATGATATTTACAGCGTAACTTCTTTCACATGAGAAAAGGTGGAAGAGATCAAAGTAAGAACAATTGATAAAGTCTTCAAGAGGAGTGATAAAAGTCGTCATTACAGATTGCCCATTATACTCACCTTGAATTTTATTGAACTCTCTAATATTCTCCTCATCTCCATCACAAATCACAACATCAAAGTTCTCTTTTAGAAGCTCATGCATTTTATCTTTGTTTACAAAGTAACAATCAATATTCTTCTTAGAGAAACGATTCTTCTTTAAAATATCAATAAGGAAGTTCCACCATTGATAAGATGCTTTATTAGAGCAAAGAACTGTCACACCTGTTCCTGCCGCTAAAGACATTAGAACAGCAAAGAATGTCTGCATATTAATATCTTTATTTAAACTTAAATAAAGTGCGCGGTCTTTATTAGCATCAAATACAGAATAGTTAATCTGACCAGGAATATAGCGGTTATTTCGGCCATGATTTAAGAGCTCAAGGTATTCTACTTCAAACCATTTTTTTAATTCAATTATATTATGTCTTTGACCACCAAATGTTCCAGGAAAGAGAGGACCAAAATTCCCAAGGATTTCATCAATAGCACCTAGAATCTTTTCACGTCTAATAAAGTGATCTGATCGAGAAGAGCGAGAGATGACAGGAGAATCGTTTCCACCCTCTTCATAGAAAGACTCAGAAATATCTTCATCACTTGGCCTTACAAATAGGCTTCGTAAGTAGTCTTCACCACCGGCCTTTGGACCTGTACCAGACATTTTAAATCCACCAAATGGCTCAATCGCAACTCGAGCACCAGTGATACCACGGTTGATATAATTACTCCCCACAAGCATCTCTTTTGAAAGATAATCAATATCATCTTGAGATTGAGAGAAAATCCCACCTGTTAGTCCGTATTCAACGCTATTGAATAACTCTAATGCATCGTCATGATCATCATAAGGAAGAATGTGTACGACTGGTGCGAATAACTCTCGACATGCAAAGCTTTCAGGATCATAGGCGCGAGACTTTGGAAGTTCAATAACAGTTGGTCCAACGCAATAACCTGGAAGATCTTCCTCACTACGATTTACGTGAACTTTACCACCATACTTATGAGCTTCTTCACATGCTTGTTTCACTTGAGCGATTAAACGATCTTTTTCTTCTTGGCTTACAAGTGGATTAATATAACTTGCAAAGTCTGTTGCTGGCCCGACATTAATATCAAGTGCAGCCTGTTTTAACCTTGCAATGAGTTTATCTTTAACTTCACGGTCAACAAGAACTCGTGATGCCGCCGAACATTTTTGTCCAGCGTGAGCAAATGCTGAGTAGAGAATTCCATCAACTGTTTCATCAAGTTCAGCGTTATTCGTTACAATTACAGCATTCTTTCCACCCATCTCAGTGATGACTTTAACTGGATAAGTCTTTTGCGTTTCGCGATTATGATATAAACGTTGGCTACAAACTTTTGCGATATGAACCCCTACTGGTTTTGAACCAGTAAAGATAACACCTGCAATACGCTCATCTTCAACAAGCTTTTGTCCAACAGTCTCACCAACACCAGGAAGATGAATAAGAGCATCTTTTGGAACACCTACTTCATGGAATAGATTAACTAGCTCACATGTAATCAGTGGAGTTTGTTCTGCAGGCTTTAAGATAACACTTGAGCCTGTTAGAAGTGCTGATGCAGTCATTCCACATGGGATGGCCATTGGAAAATTCCAAGGTGCGATAATAGCAAATGGACCTCGAGCATCGATGTCTCGACTTGGGCCAACTTCTTGTAAACGGCGAATATAATAATTTAAAAAATCAATTGCTTCATCGACATCTGCAAGTGCCTCACTAATGGCCTTACCAGACTCATGCATAATAAGTGCAGAATAGTAATTTCTGCGCATATACATAATCTCAGCAGCATGGGCCATAATACTGGCACGTTTCTGCCAAGAGTAACTCGACCACTCTCCATCATAGAATGATTTATCAACTGTATCTAACGCTTTTTGCGCATCATCAAGTGTAGCAAAAGTAATTTTACCTACGACAGATTTTCCATCTGAAGGAGAAAGTACATTTTCAACTTCACCACTTAGTTTGAAATCACTTTCATAATCTTTACCTAATTCAAACTTTTCAAAGTCTCTTCTAAAGTACTTCAATTCTTTTTCGAGATAAGTTTTCAGTGGTGGACAATTAGAAAAATCACCAAAGATATTTGTGATTGTTGAGTCAAGATTTAGAAGCCCTTCCTCATGATGTTTAGCATAAATATCATTTGGTGCCATAAGTTTTGCATTCTTCTTATGACTTCTCATAATTGTAAGAACACCAACTTGAGATGAGTTCTCCATAATACGACGAACGAGATATGCCATACCAACAATTAATGAACCGATAGGTACATAATTTCTGACTGCCCATCCCATCTTGGCCATGGCCGTAGACAAGGCCTCATATGTCATATGTAGACACTGGTGTTCGATTTCATCGATATCACTATATTTAGTCTCTCTAAGAGCACTTGCAAAAGCGTGATCAGAGAAGTTGTGAGAGGCAAGACATAATTTAATATGTGGAAAGGCCTTAAATGTCTCATCGATCATTTGTCTAAAGTTAATATCTGTTTCTTCTTTATTTAAAAATTCAGGAGCGTTGTGAGCATGAGCTTCGGCCTCAACTGTTTCAGCATCCCAATAAGCACCTTTTACAAGACGTATTGGCATATTATGTCCACGCTGTTTTGCTAGATCAATAATGTCTTGTAGATGCTCGTAGCAGTCACGAAGGTAGGCTTGAACAACAATACCAGTATCTGCATAATCTTTTAACTCAGGAGTATCAAGAAGCGCCTTTTTATAAACCTCAAAAACTATATCGCGGTAGTGATAGTGTTCGGCATCGATATTGATAAAAACCTGTTGCTCCATCCCTGCTTTTAAGATCTTGATAAGTCTTGGAGCAACTAAACTATATGTATAATTAAAAGCTTCTGGCCTAAAGTCAGAACAAAGAGCTGAAACTTTAATCGATACGTGGGCACGAAGAATTCCGGCCTTATTTCTACGACCTGGAGAGATATGCATACTAAAACCATTAACTAGTTTTAGAACTTCATTCATATAATTATCAGCTTCTTCTTCTGATACAACTAACTCACCTAACTGATCCAGGGTTACATCACGACCAGACTTAAAGATCGTCGAGAAATTCTTTTGGGCCGTTTCAATTGTCTCACCTGCAATAAATCTTCTTGCCATAAATCGAACTTTAAAACGAACAATGGCAGCAAGTGGTTTTGCTGGAAAGACTTTTACAATTAATAAAGTAAAGTAGAAAAGAAGAACTAATTGAGAAGGAAGAGGTTGTCTATCCCCTTTTAGGCCAAGTTCTTCAGCTTTCTTAGAATCGACAATAAGACGTCTTAACGCTTCTTTTAAAGTCCTCTTAACTTCTGTTCCTTCATCATCGTGATCAAGAGAAGGAAGAATTGCCAAGAACTTAAGTAAGTGAATTCTTAGAAGAGCATAATTGGCCGTAAGACCTAAAGCAAAGTCAGAGATTTTTTCAAAAAAGACAGGAGAATATCCATTGATATATACTAAAAGCTTTTTAGTAATCGTCTCAGTCATTTTTGAAACTTCTTCAGTATCAATTTGAGCGTGTGTATCTAAGTTATAACGTTTTGTAATGATACGACTAACACCAGGGAAGTCCCCAATTCTAACCTTCATAACCTTCGTTACATGATTCTTAAATGCTTTATAGGCTTTATTCTTTTCTCCGTTGAAATTATCAAGAAGAAAAATCTCATTTGCCATCTTAACATTACAAAGTCTTAGAACCTTATCTTTATTATCAACACCTAAAAGGAATTGTGTTCCTTCTAGAGCAATTTGAAATTTGAATGAACTATCAAAAGAAGTCCAAAAGACTAATTCTTTTTTTACTTCTTCTTTTAGATTATTCTCTTCATCGAGAATAAGTGATGAGAAATGCTCATAAAAATCGAGTCTAAAATTCTCATCTAAATTGATCTGTTTAATAACAGGTAGCTTCACATTAACTCCCTTAAAAATTATAAAAATTTGGCAACTTGATCCTTTCTCTTAGAATCAAGATAGCCGATTTATTTTGTCATTTAACTTCCAAAGGGTATAATAAAACAAAGTAGATATTAAAAAAACATATTTACGTAGTGTCACAGAGCACAAAAATAACTAAATATTACTTTTGATAATAGTCTAACTTTGCGAAGATAAGACTATGAAAGAAAAAATTGTTTTTATTGATGACGATGAGAATATTGCTGACCTATTTGCCATGACATTGAGTGCAGGTGGTCATGAGACGAAGGCCCTAAGCGGAGAACACGACGTAGAGCAATATTTTCATAATATTAGCGATGACCTTAAAATCGTTATTGCAGACAAGAATATGCCCGTCATCAATGGCCCTGAAGTCGTAAGACGTTTTGAAAGTGGCCCAAAAGCGGGAAAACTTGAGTATATAATTATCTCTGGTGACGAAGAGTTAGATAGCGACGATATCTCTCAAAAAGTTCACTTTATGAGAAAACCGTTTAAGAAAGAACAACTTTTATCTTTAATTGAGGAAATTCTTTAATGCGCCAAAGCTTTTGCTTCATTCTATCACTTCTGTCATTGCAAGCGCTTGCACTGACATATACACTAGCGGACTTACGTGTCCTCTATAGTGAGAAGTCATATAATGAATATATGAAGCATCACCTCGATGTACGTCCATCCAAAAGAGACTTTGAGTGGAAGAAGATGACACGAGAGATGGCCACGGCCCAAGCTGATGAATTTATAAAGAAAGATCAAGTCACTCGTGAAAACTTCAATCTTTTAACTAAGTATATAGAAAATAAAAATTTAAAAGCCTACGCATTTTACACATTGGCCTATTCTAAATTTGCAAGACTCTATTTTAAGAAGTGCAATAACTGTATTAAGGATCTCGAACGATACATTTCACACTCGGCCAGATATCCAGATATTGATTTCGATATTTATAAAAACCTTAATAACTCGATTAAATCAAATTATGACAACCTAGTTAAAGCTCCTTTAAAAAGTAATGATTCAATTTACTACTGTAAAGAAGAGCAAGGCCAGAAAGCTTTAGTCAAAATCCTTGTTGATGAAATTGGAAGAGAAGATACCAAGGATACAATTGTAAAAAAGTCCAAAGATATCTTTAATCCTGATTGCCTCAATGGTTTCTCAAAAGAAGATATCCATGCTCTTTTAGACAAAGCAGATTATACAAGTGAAATCATATACCTAACGTTTCGTGCATTTGAGAAGATTGATGATATTACTTCAGACACATATCTCATGACGTATCTTTTAACTTCACCTAAACCGGGGCCAATCATGAATATGGCCTGGAACCAGATAGAGATGCTTTCAGCCAACTATAAAAAGAGAATGAAAATATTTGATAATCTTAAAAAGCAATATCCTCTTAGTGGTGAGATTTTTGAGCGCAAAAATGGAAAAGTCGCTGAAAAATCTAAAATCATCATCAAACGCTTTGCAGAAAACTTTCCAGAGTACCTAAATTTCTATGGTGAAACGTGCCTCAATTTCTACAGTGGAAAAGTGAAATTTGCTCGCGGAAACCCTGCCCTACATTGTGACGATTTCATGGCCGAAGAAGTGGCCGGCAAGTGGATGAGCGACACTGTGCGACTTAAATACTCTGGCGCTAAGAAAATCAACTAGTTAGACCAGGTAAAAACCTCTTATTTCCTAGCATTTCCTTGCCTGATGTTCACAAATGTGGGAATATCAAGCACAACAATAAATATTAGGGAACTGTTAATTATGATCAAGTCACTTTTAACATTATTTATTTCATACGCAATCATTGCAAATCCAGCTCAAGATGACACTACAATTGGTGATAATGGGCAAGATGATAACCAAGTCTGCCTCGAGCTTAGTCAAGATAAGTTAATTGGTCTTGAGAGTAAGCCTGAAAATGAGCTAGTATTCATTTCCAATAAATGTTCATACGCTGACTTCACAAAAGAATTAAAAGAGAAACTTCAAGCGGCCCTGCCTTTTGAAGGAGAAGGAAGATTACAACTTTCACTAAAAGACGAAAAAATCAATGTCATTATGGACACTCTTGCAACAGAACACGTTGGTTCAAGTCGTTTTTCATATGAAGACACAAAGAAAATTGAAGACTTCTATTCTTCAACTAAAGCTGATTCTCTTAAACAATCAGGAAACCTAGAGTCTCTTAGAGATGATCAATCAGACGAATTCTACCTTGTGCTATTCTTTAATGCGCAAAAGGATCGCCTCATTGTAATTTATAAGCGTCTAACAGAAGCACCAGTTAATGATGTGCCTCCAACAGACTCTGATGATGATCTACCTCCGTCGGATGATCTACCATCTGAAGAATTATAAAATAAGAAATTTCTTAGCAAAGATACTAGATGCTAGATCGGCATTTTCGCTACTACGATTATCAATACGATAACCTATAAAGACCTTCTTTCCTCTACGGAAAGTATATGAAGGAACAAGGCGAACATATTGGTCCATATCGCCTTTGTATAAAATAAACTCTTCACCTGGCTTAATATCCTTAGCATTAATAAGAAGAGATCCAAGATCGATACTTTTTGCAGACCAATCAACTTTTATCTTCTTTATTTCATCATCCTTACTTGCAGGCCCTCGCCCACTATCTTTTTTATATTCAAGTCCATTAAACATCTTAGAAATTTCAGATGCATCAGGATGATTTGTTATTGATGCTGGTAATGTTGCACCTGAGCTTTGTAAATTATTTAAATCTAACTCTGGAGCAGAACGTCCTGTAATATCAACTACAGTGGCCTTCTTTTCAGGAGGCAAGAAAGTTGAGCTTCCTGTACCACCAGAACCACCAGCTCCAGAGCTCATCCCATTACTGCCACCACTTCCAGAAGTTGGGCTCCCCACATTTGCAATTTGTCTATCATTACTTCTTCTACGATCATCACTTGAAGGAGATCTTCTAATTGGCTCTAAAGTCTCAGCATCATAGCGCTGATACTTTTCACGATTAGCTCTTGCAAGCTCCTCTCGCTCTTTCTTCATACGACGATCTTGCGCTGCAATCGCATCTTTTAAAGAGCTACCTGCTTCACGTAATGTCTTAATCGTCTCAACCATCTGCTTAGTTCTAGCTGAAACTTTTCTGCGACCACGTCCGCGTGATCCCATCGTTAATCTTCCGCTATTATTTGTGTTTAAGTTGCTTTGTTGAACTGGACCCTGTTGTGCTATTTGCTGAGCAGGGGCATTCGTAACAACATTATTAATATTAGAATCATTTGAAGAATTAATTTTAGAACTTACTTGGGCAACTGAGTTACCTTTATTGTCAACAACTTCCTGTGCGATATTTTCGTTATCTGTCCCACCAATATCAAAAGACTCCCCATCTTTACTCTCAAAGAATTGAGAAACAAGAGAACCTTTATTAAGTGATGCCGTCTCATTCTTTGCATGTCCAACCATAGACTTAATATCATCAAAATCATCTTTATGTAGATACTCTTCTAAATAAGAGATATCTTCTTCACTCATAGACCCTGATTTAATATCTTTGATTAGTTGGTTTCCAATTGCCTCTTTTAAAAATAAACAATTTGGTAAATTTTGATTTTCTTTTGAAGTACATCCTTCCTTTACAAATTCACTTAAGGCTTTTTCCTTATCAACATTACAGCCATGAATTGAATAAGGTGCTTTATCTTTACATATCTTTTCACACCTAGGATTAGCTTCCTCGTTATTATTCTTATAGGCGGCTGAAAGAGTGCTAAATATATTTAATGATAAGTCTTGTCTCTTAGGTCGATCTTTTATCTTACAATAGTAGTTATAACTATCTACATTTTCTAAAAATGGTAGTTCAAATTCAAAATCGTCTTTTTCTGTAGAAGTTATCGATTCACCTGAGCAAAAGCTCTTAACCTTCTGATTAAAATCAACACAGAAGTTATCTAAGTCAGACTGCTCCATACTCAAACTTTCAACATCATTCTTAATTAGAGACTGACAAGAATTTGTTCTAAACTTGCTTATAGTATTATTTGTATTATCAACACTTGAACTAAAAATTTCATGAAAATCAATACCTAATTCATTTGCAAAGTCTTTTCCTACATATTCAGGAAACATCTCATTAATCATTTGTTCACTACAATGTGAATTAAGAGTCTTATGGAGCTTACAATTTAATTCTAAATCCTGATCAACGGCCTTAACTAAATTTCTTGCCATCATGAAAATACTCCCCTTGAGGTGCTTTCCATTTCTTTGACGAAAAATCTTACGACTTTGACTATAGTCTGCTTTATCATTTGCAGAGACACATTCACAGTAAGAGTCTATATTTACATCAGAGCCGATACTCTCAACACAAGTCTTACCAACCTTAGAATGAAAACCAGTTCCCATACGTTCCGCAATATCAGCAAAGCTATCTCCACCTGTGAAAATCGAAACAATCCCTTGGCGACATTCAGCTGTTGCTAATTGTGATACTAAAATCATTAGGAACGTAATTAATATCTTCATCATATCCTTAATTAAGGTTTATTGGCATATTTGGTTCAGACCTTTTAATCTCTCTTATAGACTTCACTGGGACTAAGTTAAATCGTTCACCAGACCTTAATCTTCTCATTACAGCTGAGTACTCTTTCGCATTTTTTGAATTTTTATAATTTTTTTCTAGATGTTCAAAGACATAGAACATGGGTCCTTCAAATGACTTACCTTCTCTAGTAATTCGAATATATGCATTAGGATCAACGCCCCCATATGTAGACTTCATCATAGAACCTAGATAGTATGAGTAATCACCACCACTACTTACATGATCAAAAAAGTTTTTACTAAATGCCCAGCAATCCAT
This sequence comes from Halobacteriovorax sp., assembly GCF_048381875.1. Lineage (NCBI taxonomy): Bacteria > Pseudomonadati > Bdellovibrionota > Bacteriovoracia > Bacteriovoracales > Halobacteriovoraceae > Halobacteriovorax > Halobacteriovorax sp. The sequence goes on from NZ_JBLXBP010000001.1 coordinate 704,480, forward strand.
AGACAACATATATTTAAAAAAGAAGTCTCTATGATTTCCTTCTTTGTATGTTTCATCTATATGTTGCATAATTTTTTTATATGAAGGTAAAAGCTTATTTGGCGTACGATAAGCATCACAGACTGCCCTACGACTTGGATACATAATATCAGCAATATTATCCGGATAATTTGGATAAGATGTATTTGTGCCATATGATTTTACATCAGCAATCATTCTAAAGTTAAGTTCATTTTTACGATCGAGAATAGGTGGAACTGACTCAGTTAGACAGTCAACATCTGCACCTTGAATTGCTCTTACGCCCACAAAAGCACTGCTATGAAAGGCAAAAAGAAATGTTAAAAATGGTAAAATGAATTTATTCATAAGTAATCCTTTGTCAGCTAATCGGCTTCTAAGTTACTGACTTTAGGGATTACTTATAATTTTTTAATTTAGCTTAGATCGGCCAGGCCGACTGTATCTGTCGGTCTTTAGAGGCTTTTAAAATAATCTAGACTTTCTGGATTTGATACCGCTTGAACATTATCGAGCTTGCGTCCGTTTATTAAACGACTTACGGCCATTTCCATTTTTTTACCTGAGCGTGTGTATGGGATGCCCTTCACTGCAATCACCTTCTTAGGCATATGCCTTGGTGTTGTGTTCTCACGAATACGCGAGCGAATTAGTTTGATATCTTCTTTTGAAAGTTCATGGCCATCTTTTGTGACAACAAAGAGCCATACTTCGACATCCCCATCAATATTCTTTCCGACACAAACTGAATCTTCGATGAAGTCAATTGTTTCAGTTTGGCGATAAATTTCTGCGGTACCAATTCTAACACCACCAGGATTAAGAGTAGCATCAGATCGCCCTAAAACTTGTGCACCACCTGTTTCAGTGATTTTAATAAAGTCACCATGATGCCAAACGCCTTTAAACTCTGCAAAATAGGCTTTATGGATTCTTTCGCCGTTATCATCATTTAAGAAATAAATTGGTCGAGATGGAAAGCTTTGAAGACAAACGAGTTCCCCTTCCTCACCTTTTACCTCTTTTCCACGAGAATCAAAACAAGTGACATCCATTCCAAGGCCTGCACATTGTAACTCTCCTCGATGAACTGGAAGAATAGGATTTCCTAAGAAGAAGCAACCAATAATATCTGTTCCACCAGATATACTTGAAAGCTGGATATCTTTTTTAAATTTATTATAAACATAGTCAAATTGCTCAGGTAGTAGCGGTGCACCTGTTGAAAGCATTGTTTCTAAAGATGAAAAGTCATATTTAGAAAGATCGATACCTGAATCTTCAAGGGCCTTTAAAAACTTAGGACTCGTTCCAAATATATTAATTTGTTCTTTTTCAATTAAGGAAATAAAGTCACCGAAAGTTGGATATGCAGGTGATCCTTCATAAAGAACTGTAGTTGCTCCAAAATAAAGTGAAGAGATCAACCAATTCCACATCATCCAACCACAAGTAGTGAAATACATTATTGTCGAATCTTCTTTTAGATTTGTATGTAAGCCTAATTCTTTAATATGGTTAAGTAATGTTCCTCCAATTGAGTGAACAATACACTTCGGCTTTCCAGTTGTCCCCGATGAATACATGATATAAAGAGGATCTTTAAAATCACACTCTATAAATTCGATTTCATCTTCACTTGGCTTTACAATATCACTCCAAGAGACGGCCTTATGAATTGATGAAACATCCATCCCCTCGCCCTTGAAATCAACGACAATAACTTTTTCAATACTATCAATCTTTGAAACAACAGCATTTATCTTATCTGTTAGATCAAAGTATTTTCCACCATATTCGTATCCGTTAACAGTAACAAGGACCTTCGGTTTTGATTGGCCAAAACGATCAATAACACCTTCGATACCAAAGTCACTTGAAGTCGAAGTAAATACTCCACCAAGAGCTGTTGTCGCTAACATTGATGTCGCAGTTTCAGTGATATTTGGCATATAACAAGCAAGAACATCGCCTTTAGAAATATGATCTTTTATGACTTTTTGTAATCCTGAAACATCTTTTCGCAATTGCTCAAATGTCGTTTTAATTGTTTTACCAGATTCTCGAACACTGCTTAGAGCAATATTTACATCACGGCCTTTCTTGAGCATATTCTTTGCGAAGTTAAGCTTCATATTTGGAAACCAACCATAAGTATCAAAACTTAGATCAGTACATACAGGCTCTAACTCTCCGCTAAAATCAACATCATAGAATTTTACGAGTTCTTTCCAAAAACTATTTGGATTATCAACCGAGTACTTATGGAGAGAATGATAAGACTGGCAATCAAGGCCTTGAGACTTATTAATATACTTAATGAACTCCATCATATTTGATGACTGAATTCTTACGTTGCTTGGCGTGTATAAAATATTACTCACTTCTTCTTCCTCAGTACTCGATTATATTTAAAGCAGTCCTTTTAATGCTTGAGCGCTATCAGCTTCTACTTTTTCATGGAGAGAGTTTCCATGAGCATCCATTGTTACGACAACAGGAAACTCCTCAACAGTTAATTCCCAGATAGCTTCTGGTGAACCAAGATCACGCCAATAAACATTATCCACTGATTTAATCTTTTCAGCTAGAACCTGAGCTGCACCACCAATACCGTGGAAATATACACAGCCATATTCTCTACAACCATCAAGTGTCTTTTGACCCATTCCACCTTTACCGATAACTCCTAGGATTCCATGATCTCTCATAACTTCCCATTGATATGGTTCTTCACGAATTGAAGTCGTAGGCCCTGCTGCTTTTACCTCATATGTACCATTATCTTTTTCAAGAACGACTGGACCGCAGTGATAAATAATTTGATTATTTAAATCAACAGGAGGTTCTGTGCCCTCATGTAAGCGCTTATGTACAGCATCACGGCCAGTAAACATTTTTCCTGAAATAAGAACCATGTCACCAACTTTAAGTTCTCTTATTTGTTCTTTTGTAAAAGGATAATCTAGTCTTTTCATTTCGACCTCTTAGTATAACCAGTTCTTAATTTCGTTATTTGATTTGAGAGCAACACCTTGTCTTCTAAATGCCCAGCACATATATGAAACTGAAACAAAGAATGATGCTGGTAGACGGTTTAGATCTGTTACCTTACATCCAAGAAGAGTTGTCTTTCCACCAAATCCCATTGGTCCAATACCTAATTTATTTGCTGTTTCAACGATATCTTTCTCAAGAGCAGCAAGCTCTGGGTTTTCATTTGTATCATCAAGCTTTCTTAAGAATTGATCTTTAGCAGCGACATGACCTGTTCCACGATCACCACCAATACAAACACCTAGAACACCTGGTCCACATCCCTTTCCTTGTGCCTTTTGTACACAATCGAGAATCGCTTTTCTTACACCATCAAGATCACGTCCAGCATTTAGCTCTGTATTAGGAAGTGAATATTGTGCACCGACGTTTTCACATCCTCCACCCTTAAGCATTAGTTTTACATTTAGTGATTTTGACTTATGTTGTTCAAACTTAATGACAGGATGGCCACCACCGACATTCATACAGTCATTCTTTCCAGTAAGAGAATTAACGGAATTCTGTCTTAGGTATCCAATTTCAGTTGCTTTTAAAACGGCCTTCTCGCAGATTTTACGAAAAGCTGCTTGATCAAAGTCTTTAGGATGAGAAACTTTAAAAACAATTGTTCCAGTATCCTGACATAGAGGCTGAGACTTCATCTTTGCCATTTTAATATTTGCTTGAATAATATTCATTGCATACTCAGCAGTTGTGTTCTTTTCTTCTCTATGAAGGGCCTCAAGAACAACTTTCTGTACGTCGTCTGGCAGGACTGTAGAAGTAACACGAATTAGCTCAAGTAGAGAATCAAAAAGGGCCGTATTCTTATTTGGTAGTTTTACTACTTTCTTCTTAGCTGCTTTCTTCGCGACTTTCTTCTTAGTTGCTTTCTTTGCTACTTTCTTCTTAGTTGCTTTCTTCGCTACTTTCTTCTTAGCGACTTTTTTCTTCGCTACTTTTTTCTTAGTTGCTTTCTTAGCGACTTTTTTCTTAGTTGCTTTTTTCTTCGCTACTTTTTTCTTAGTTGCTTTTTTCTTCGCTACTTTTTTCTTAGCTACTTTTTTCTTCGCTACTTTTTTCTTAGCTACTTTTTTCTTAGCTACTTTTTTCTTAGTTGCTTTTTTCTTAGCTACTTTTTTCTTAGCTACTTTTTTCTTAGCTACTTTTTTCTTAGCTACTTTCTTCTTTACGGCCATGGCCAACTCCTTAAATTATTTAATCGATATAGAAAAATCTTCCAAATTCATGTGCATACTTTTGAGTAATCATTCCGTATCCTGGATAGCTTACTCCATCGAGTTTAAATTTTTTCCCAAAACCTTTTACGCCCCAAGAGTTTTTAAAATAATAAACTCCCTTATATTCAAACTCTTTCCAAGAACCATCTTCCATTTGCATCTTTGTCTCTACAATAACATCATCATCGTAACCAACAAGGATCATAGAATGGCCTCCTCCTTTGACAGAAGAAATTCGACGATCTCGAGTCCCAATCTCAGGATATCCAACAATACCTGCATACCATTTAGACTTATCACGCTCTTGAATTTCGTGAGTAATTGTCTTCTTAGAATTCCAAGAACCGTAATATAATTTAGTACCCATAATAACGGACTTCCCGTCATTTAACCATTGCTTAATTTTATTGAGGTCTCTTGATTTATATGATTTTTTTCTCTTAAATAAGTTACTTACTAAAGTATCTCTTAGATAAATTGATTCCTTTCTAATTGGAATAAAGTCAGGGTCAATTTGTGCAATATCATAATCAGACATTGTAAAAAGTCTTGGATCTCTTTGACCAAGTAAGCAAGACTTTAAATACTTAGGAAGAACAACAAGGTGCCCGCAGGTTTTCTTTGCAATATTAATTTGTGGGAAGTCTTCATCAAGAGATGGCCATTTTTTACGTGAGTAAGGCCAGGTCTTTTCATAAACAACACCCATATCTAAGATGGCCCTCATATTCTTCGAAGTTGAAGAGCCTTCAGTGAGCTTATCTTTCATAATAATATACTCCATCCATTGCTCGGACAGATCTAACTCAACGGGTAAAAATCCTTGTTTACGTATCAACAAGTGCTCCACCATTCCAATGGCCGTAAACATTGTACAAGTGCCTCGAGAGCCTTGAGACTTTACAGCAGTTTGTAAACCAATGAGGCCGTGAATATCACTCTTAGATGGAAGCTCATCGGCATGGACTGAGCTAAAGAGAATTACCAAATTCAATAAAATAATTTTTATAAGTGTTGTGTTCATAACTTGAAATTTTGACCATTTAACTCGGTTTTAGCAAGATGCATTGCGACTTTAAATACTTATAAATTTATAAACAAGCAGTGCATAAATATTCTCTCACTTGTGGCCAAAATAGATTGCCTAATCAGCTCTAGGAGGGCACATTATAGGATATGATTTCATTGGCAGGATTAAACGACAAACAACGCGAAGCAGCTGAGACTATCGATGGCCCAGTGCTAATTCTAGCGGGTGCAGGTAGTGGCAAGACAAGAACTCTTACCTACCGAATTGCGCACATGGTCGACAACCTTCATATTCCTGGAAAGAGTATCCTTGCCGTATCATTTACAAATAAGGCCGCAAAGGAAATGAAAGAGCGCGTTATTACCCTACTTGGTAAACAAAAATCAAGAGGAATGACCCTTGCAACATTTCACTCTCTAGGGCTTAAGATTCTAAAAAAAGAGATTACTCATCTTGGTTATCATAAGAACTTTTCAATCTATGATCAAACAGATCAATTAAGTATTATACGAGAAGGCCTTAGGCTTTATCACGATAATAAAGGTGCATTTAAAAAAGAGATCATTGCATCTAAGATTGGTAAGCTAAAAAATGAAGGGATAAAACCAGAAGACTTTGCAGACTCACCGTTTTTTGACGGCGAAGATCCATACGATCATGCAGTTAACTTCATGTATGAATTCTATCAAGATAAATTGAAATTCTATAATGCAATCGACTTTGATGACATTCTACTACTTACAGTTAGACTTTTTGATGAAAACCCAGAGTTGGCCCGCGAATATTCAGAACAATTTCGCTATATCATGGTCGATGAATACCAAGACACTAATCCATTACAATTTAGACTTATTCGTCATCTAACATGTGCCCATGATAATCTCTGTGTAGTTGGTGACGATGACCAGGCCATCTATTCATTTAGAGGTGCCGATATTTCTAATATTATTGGTTTTGAAAGAGACTACTCACGAGCTAAAGTTGTAAAACTTGAGCAAAACTATCGCTCAGTCTCACCTATTTTGAAATTAGCAAACTCAGTTATTAAAGAGAATAAAGATCGTCGTGATAAAACACTGTGGTCAGATAAGCCAAGTGATATGAAGCCAATTCTTTGGGAATTAGCGGATACTGATCACGAAGCAGAAATCGTTGTTGAAGATATTGTATCCCACCAGTCAAAAGGTGGACATTTAGGTGACATTGCAATTTTATATCGATCAAATACACAAGCAGCACCAATTGAAGAACAACTAAGGCTTTCACAAGTTCCTTATACAATTATTGGTGGTCAAAAATTCTACGAGAAGAAAGAAGTAAAAGATATCATGGCCTACCTTCAGGTAATCCGTAATCCGGCCGACCAAATGGCATTAAGACGGGTACTAAATGTTCCAAGTCGAGGAATCGGTATAAGAACACTTGAGAAATTTCTTGAAGAAAGTGAGGCCCATGAAATTGACTTATTTTCTGCGATGAAGAAATCGCCAGAACTTGCAGGAAGTCGTGAAGAAAAGATAAAAAACTTTGTTAAGCTAATTGAGAACACAAAGAATTACTTTGATAAGTATTCACTTAGTGAGGCCATAACAAACTTAATTGAAGACCTAAAATACTTTGAATACATCGATAAGTGCTACGATCAAGCAAAACAGGCAAGTCGAAGAAAAGATGATATTCACTTCTTTATAGAATCAGCAGCTCGTTTTACTGAAAACTTTAAAGAGTCTGCAACATTATCTAAATTTTTAGAAAAACTAATGCTACAAGACTCTCAAGATTCAAGAGATGACGATGAAGAAGATGACGATGTTAGAAAGAATGAAGTAACTCTTATGACACTACATTCATCTAAAGGCCTTGAATTTAAACAAGTCTATATGATTGGAGTTGAAGAGGAACTTCTTCCACATAAGAGAACAATCATTAATAACGAAGGTGACGCTGAAGAGCGCAGACTTTGTTATGTTGGAATTACACGAGCACAAGAAAAGCTTATCATGACAGTGTGTAAAGAGAGAAAGATATATGGGAATATGCTTCCAAGACATCGCTCTCGCTTTATTGTAACTGATGATGCCAAGAGGTTTTATCAGGAACAAGATCGCCAAAACTTTGGTCACCTTGAAAGCCAAGAAGAAGTTGATAAATATAAAAAGGACTTCTTTTCAGGGCTTATGAATCTTCTAGATTAAATTCAATTGTAACTGTGTTTGAAGAATAACCAGGTATAAGGCTTAAAAGAGCATCGAAGAAATCCTGATCGATTCTTACGCGCATACGGCTTACTTTACGACAGTCATAACTTCTTTGAGAAAGAATATCTCTTATTCGTCTCTCTTCTATACCAAAGCCAACAACTTTCTTGGATGCTTTGTAATCAAGGACTTCATCTTTTTTTGCCCAAACACCATTTCTTGAAGCACAGAACTGACTATTTAACTTCACACCACTTGCGCAAGAAGTAATTAAGAGTGAAACAAAGAGAAGATTAATAAACTTCATATTCATTCTCCCCAATATCTGTCACGGCCCTAACTTTTACATCCTTGCGTGAAAATAAACCCAGACTTAAAAACTTGACCCACTGATACCATGTTGTTTCGATTTCAGTTATCTCTACTCTCGAAACATATTCACTACGTCTTCTAAAGAAATCATTTCCCATTTTTACGTGATGTACCTTAGGTAAGGTTCCATAAAACATATTATCGTTAGTGTGATCACCTTTTAGAATAATAACTTCTCGATTGGCATGCTTTGAAATATGTAATAGACGCTCACCATCTCCAGTATAAAGAGTATGTGAGCAGGAAACAAAAAATATTAAAAAAATTAAGAATTTAATCTTAGTTACCTTTAAAGTCCGGGTTACGTTTTTCTTTAAGAGCACTTAGTCCTTCAAAGTGATCATTAGTTCTTTGAGCTATTCCTTGATATGCACTCATAAGATTTAAATGACTTTCCAGATCATCACGACTAGCACGCTTCATAGCTGTTTTAGTTAATTGTACAGCAACAGGAGCATTGGCCGCAATTTCATTTGCAGTAGCAGAAACAGCAAGCTTTAGATCCTCACCCGTTACAATATTATTGATAAGACCCATATGCATCGACTCTTTAGCAGTATAAATACGACCTGTAAGATACATCTCCATTGCCTTAGTATAACCAACTTTTCGAGTTAGAAAATAAGGTCCACCATCTCCAGGAACAAGAGATAGCTTACAGAATGTTTCACCAAATTTTGCATCATCACTAGCGATAGCAAGATCACACATTGCAACTAAGTCACAACCTGCACCGATAGCACCTCCGTGAACCATTGCAATAACTGGTGTTTGTAATTTTTCGATTGTACGAGGAATATTTTGAATTCCTTTAGAGTAACGGTTTCTTAACTCGAATGGCTCACCTGCAAACATACCTTTTCGGGCCTGCATCGCTTTAATATCACCGCCAGCACAGAAGTTATCTCCTTCTCCACTTATAACAATAACTCTAACTTCACTATCAGTATCAGCATATTCTAAGACTTCAGTAAGAGATGCGATCATTTTATTTGTAATGGCATTTGCCATTTTAGGATTATCTAAACTTAGCCATAATACATGTCCGTTTTTTTCAACTTTTAATTGCTCAAACTCGTATCCGTAAATTGCCATTACTTTCTTCCTTTATATGCTTGAAAAAACTTCGATGGAGCCTGATGTCCAATCTTTGATGTGATAAATTCACTTGCAGCATGAAGCTTATCCATATCAATACCAGTATCACATCCTAATTTATTTAAAAGATTAACCACATCATCTGTTGCAACATTTCCGCTGGCACCTTTTGCATAAGGACAGCCACCAAGACCTGCAGCAGATGAATCAAAGACAGTAATCCCCTCTTCCAGAGAAGCATAGATATTTGCTAAGGCCATACCTTCTGTATCGTGAAAATGCATGGCCATCTGATTAAGATCAAACTCATTTGCAATCATTTTAGTAATTCGTCTAACCTGTACTGGGTTTGCAACACCAATAGTGTCACCTAAAGAAATCTCATAACAACCTAAATCAAGTAATCTCTTTATCCCATCAATAATGGCTTCATCCTCAATATCTTTTTCATAAGGACAACCAAAAACTGTTGAAAGATAGCCACGTAATTTCATTCCAGCATCACTAGCTTCACGAGCGACTTCGACTTGACGAGCGTGTGCTTCTTCAATTGTCGCATTTATATTTTTTTGATTAAAAGTATTAGAAGTTGCAGTGAACATACTAATCTCTTTTACACCTAAAGACTTAGCGACCTCGAGACCTTTTAAATTAGGAACTAAACAAGGAGTTGAGATCCCCTTGCCCTTTGTTAGTTCTAACACTTTAGGATAAAGATCTGCAGCGTCTTTCATTTGAGGAATTTTATCCGGACGAACAAAACTTGTAATTTCAATAGTCTTAAGTCCCGTCTCACTTAGAAGACGAATAAACTCTAGTTTATCTTCGGTTTCTACAAAACTTTTTTCATTTTGTAGGCCATCACGAGGACCAACTTCAACAATTTTAATCTCTTTACTAAAATTACTCATAAATTATCCAATTATGCCAGTTCGACTAACTCGACTCCTCCATCAATCGTCTGACCTTCATTAACTAATATTGCATCGACTTTTCCGTCACGAGATGCTTTTACAGTATGTTCCATTTTCATTGCTTCCATTACAATCAGTGCATCGCCAACTGAAACAGACTGCCCTGCCTCAACGAGTACTTTCAATACTTTTCCAGGCATTGGAGAACTCATATCACCGGCTTCACCAGTAGCGGCACCAGAGCGTTTAGCAACAAGCCTCTTTGCTTCAACTCGTTTACTATTAACAATATATGCATTCTTTTGAGTTAAAATATGAAATGGAACATCATTAACCCATAGTGCATCTTCTTCAATATCAACTGCAAAAGTAAAATCGAAGAAGCGTACGATGAGTGAGCTTACGCCAGAAAATTTAAAAGTAGCAGTTAGCTCATTACCATCAACGATATAATGGCGAGTTTCTAAAGACTCACCGCTCATTCTAAAAGAATCGAAAAGGATATTATCTCTTAAGAAGTCATGCGCTAATGTAGCTGCAATTTCTTCTGCATAAACTTCAGCAGGGGCCAAGTCTTCTTCGTATGTTTTAACAAAGTGTGTATATGTGTCACCCTTTAAGAATGCATCATGCTTAAGAATACGTACAAGATAGTCATTATTAGTAGTTAAACCTTCAAAAGGTAGATGGTTTAATCCAGCTATCATTGTCCCAATCGCTTCATCACGATCTGCACCCCAAGTAATAACTTTAGCAATCATAGGATCAAAATTTACTGTGATCGAATTTCCATTCTTGTAACCTGTATCAAGACGTACACCGTCGATAGCATCACCTATGTATTCGAGACGGCCAATAGCAGGCATAAAGTCATTGTCAGGATCTTCAGCGTAGATACGACACTCTATCGCATGACCAATTTGTCTAATATCATCCTGAGTGAAATCAAATGCTTTACCACTAGCTGCAATTAGTTGTAATTCAACTAGATCAAACCCCGTTACCATTTCTGTTACCGGATGTTCTACTTGAAGACGAGTATTCATCTCTAAGAAGTAAAATTCGTTTCCATCTAAAATAAGCTCAATTGTTCCAGCACCGTGATAATTAATCGATTTCGTAATTTTAATCGCAGCGTCTGTCATGGCCTTACGTAGTTCATCACCTAAAGCAAGTGAAGGTGTTTCTTCAATAATTTTCTGATGACGTCTTTGAATTGAACATTCTCTTTCAAAGAAATGGAAGTGATTACCGTGAGTATCACTAACAACTTGTATTTCAATATGTCGTGGGCTAGTGATGAATTTTTCAATAAGAACGATATCAGAACCAAAAGAGCTTAAAGCTTCACGCTTACAACTTTCGAGCTCAGCTAAAAAGTCTTGAGAACTTTCCACAATTCTCATTCCCTTTCCACCACCACCAGCAGAAGCTTTAATAAGGACAGGATAACCCATCTTATCAGCTTGTGACTTCAATAGTTCAGGATCCTGGTTTTCGCCATTATATCCAGGGATAACAGGAACACCAATTTCGATCATCTTATCTTTTGAGCCTTTCTTATCACCCATAAGAATAATGTGCTCGGGTGTAGGGCCAATAAAGATAAGACCTGCATCTGTTACTTTTTGACTGAATTCTGCGTTCTCAGATAGGAAACCATAACCAGGGTGAATTGCATCACAGCCGCTATCTTTTGCGATTTGAATAATCTTATCCATATTTAGGTAAGTTTCACTTAGAAGGTTTCCTTCTAAATAATAAGATTCATCAGCAAATTCTCTTTGAGGAAGGTTTCTTTCTTCAAAAGTATAAAGCGTGACAGTTTTAATCCCGAGATTGCGACAAGTCTTAATTACTCGTAATGCAATTTCAGCTCGGTTAGCAATAAGAACTTTATTTATTTCTTTCATATTATTCTATTTCCAGTTTGGTTTTCTTTTTTCTAGTAATGCACTCATCCCTTCCTGACCTTCATCAGAAATTCTTTGTTTTGCAATAACATTACAAGTGTAGTCAGTAACTTCTTCAGTATTTCCAAGTCTCTCTTTAACACCAAAAATAAGCTTTTTTGCTTCTCTTTGAGCTTTGGGAGCAACTTTAATAAGTTGTTTTGCCATATGTACAATATCGGCATCGTAGTAACGATCAAGTGAAACTTGATGAACAAGACCAATCTCAAGAGCGCGTTTCCCGTCAAATCTCTCACCAGTTAAGAAAAGATGGCGAGCATTTGACTCTCCAATTTTTGCAATAACAAATGGAGTGATAACAGCAGGAACAAGTCCAAGATTAACTTCTGTTAAACCAAATTTTGCACTCTCACTTGCAATAACAAAGTCACAACAAGCAACAAGTCCAACACCACCTCCAAGGGCGGCTCCATTAACTTTTCCAATAACTGGTTTTGAAAGATTATTAATCGCATGAAAAAGTCCTGCTAATTTCTTAGAGTCAGCAATATTTTCTTCCATCGAATAATCTTTCATACGCTTCATCCAATTTAGATCAGCACCCGCACAAAAAGACTTCCCTTCACCTGTTAGAACAACAACTCTTACAGAGTCATCGCTTTCAAGTCCAAGAAACTCTTCTGTTAGAGCAGCAATCATCTCATCGTTAAAAGCATTATGTACTTCTGGGCGATTTAAAGTGATGTAACATACACCGGCCTCTTCGCCACTCGTTTTTAATTCCTTAATATATCCACTCATATAAACTCCTTCTCAATTCTCATTACATTCTAAAGACACCAAACTTAGTCTCTTCTATTGGTGCTTGTTTACTTGCTTTAATAGCGGCACCTAAGATATCTCGTGTCTTATGTGGCTCAATTACACCATCATCCCAAAGTCGAGCTGTTGAATAATAAGCACTTCCCTCTTCTTCATATTTGTCTAAGATTGGTTGTTTAAACTGAGCTTCTTGTTCAGGTGTCATTGGAGCCTGACCTTTTGCTTTAAGGCCATCTTGTCTTACTGTCGCAAGAACTCCAGCAGCTTGCTCTCCACCCATTACTGAGATACGTGCATTAGGCCACATCCACATAAAACGTGGAGAATAAGCGCGTCCACACATACCGTAATTTCCAGCACCAAATGATCCACCAATAACAACAGTGAACTTTGGTACGTTTACAGTAGAAACAGCTGTAACCATCTTAGCGCCATGCTTTGCAATACCTTCTGCTTCATATTTAGAACCAACCATAAACCCTGTAATATTTTGCAGGAATACTAGTGGAATATTTCTTTGCCCACAAAGTTGGATAAAGTGAGAGCCTTTGATTGCTGATTCAGAAAAAAGAATTCCGTTATTAGCAACAATTCCTACTCTTTCACCACAGATCTTAGCAAAACCACACACTAGTGTTGGCCCGTACTTTTCTTTAAATTCATGAAAGCGTGATCCATCAACAATACAAGCAATGATTTCACGAATATCAAATGGCTTCTTCGTATCTCTAGGTAGAATTCCATAGATATCTTCTGCATCATATTTTGGCATTTCAAAATTAAAGTCATCTTCATTTTGAATGAAATTTGTATTTTCAACAATTGAGCGAGTAATCGCTAATGCGTCCTCTTCATCTTCTGCAAAGTGATCAGCAACACCAGAGTCACTTGTGTGAACTTTGGCACCACCAAGAGTCTGAGCGTCTACTTCCTCACCTGTTGCGGCCTTTACAAGAGGAGGTCCTCCTAAGAAGATCGTTCCATTATCTTTTACAATAATTGATTCATCTGCCATTGCAGGTACATAAGCTCCACCAGCAGTACATGATCCTAGAACCACGGCAATTTGTGGAATACCTTGAGCAGACATTTGTGCCTGATTATAAAAAATTCTTCCAAAATGTTCCTTGTCAGGAAAAACTTCATCTTGCATCGGTAAGAATGCTCCACCAGAATCCACAAGATAAATACATGGTAGACGGTTTTCACGTGCAACTTCTTGGGCTCTTAAGTGCTTTTTCACAGTCATTGGAAAATATGTTCCACCCTTAACAGTTGCATCATTTGCAACAAACATGCACCAAACACCATGAACTTTTCCAATACCAGTAACAATACCGGCACTTGGAATATCCATACCGTACATCCCATTAGCTGCTAATGATGAAAGTTCAATAAATGGAGATCCTGCATCGAGGATCTTATCAATACGTTCACGTGGTAAAAGTTTTCCTCGTGAATGGTGACGTGAAACAGACTTCTCTCCTCCACCTTGATGAGCTTTATTTACTCTTTGTCTAAGTTCTTCAACATTTGAAAAATGAAATTTGAAGTTTTCTTTAAAGTCGTCACTAGTGCGATCGACTTTCGAATGAATCGAAATCGTATCTTGCGAATTAGTCATAGAAAATTGCCTCTAATATTTGTAATAAAACTGAGCAATTTTATCTATTTATCATAGATTTTGACAAGGCAAGGCACGTTATGATGCACCGCAAAACCCAAGAAGATGTAAGGAAGGTCTTTAATATTACTCTATGGCCTCAGCAGCGTTAAGAAACTTCATATAAATACTATCCTCATCTGTTTTTTCAATAACTTCAGACGCAATACTGCGACCGGCCACTTGCTTGATCTCATTAGCTTGCATTGGAAGACGCGGGCCAACAAATGAACTAAATGCTATGGCCTCCAGTTCTTCAGAAGACTCAGACAGGATTACATTTCCGTTTTCATCATGCTCAATGAAATAAGTAACGCCATTTGCCAATACAACGATATTACTTCCGCTTTGAAGCGCTTCTTTTACTAACTTTCTATCTTGAGAATTGATGACATTATCATCGAGTTTAATTGTTTGGGCATTATTTGAGTTTGCTACGAGCTTCATTCCTCCATTATTAACGATCGATGAAGTTCCAGATGCAGTTCCAGATGAGGTTGAAGATGAGAAACTACCAGAAGAAGCTGACCTACTAGAAGCAGTGGCTGGAGGACCTGGGGCAATATTAGATACAGAAGGAATTATTGCTCCACTGCTTCTACTAATATTATTAGAGCTTCTATTAAATGGATTCTCTAATTCATTTGAAGCGCTAGCAGCTTTCTTTGTATTCGAAGGTTTATCACGTTGCGATTTTTTTCTATTATTAACATTTTTTGTAAATTCAGCGACTTGATTTTGTAATTCAGAAATCTGCTTTCTTAGACTATTTTCGGTATCTCTTAATTGATCAGTAGAATCACTCGTGATTTTCTCATCTTGATCAATTATAACATCACTAATCTCATCTTTATTGTCGGAGTAAGTTTCATCACGAGACGATTTAATAGAATTATTTTGAACTATAGAGGATGCTAGATTTTGCCCATCCATTTGATTTGGTAAGTTTTCTCTTTGTTCCAAGTTTTTAGATAAATACTCAGCACTTTGATCAAAAGTATTATCTGTAATTTCTTCAGTAATAGGTTGTTTATTTGTTGTAAATGAAGAGTCAACTAATGACGATTTATTCTTTGTTCCAGATTCACTAAAGCTTGCAATTTCATTTGAATAAGATGTTTTTATATCGTTAAAAATTGTACTTGTATCGGCCGTTGAACGATAGACTTTACCATAACTAGAAGCAACTTTTGTATCAATTGCTGTTCCGACTGAACCACAATAATACTTAGCAGAAAAGATATCTTGCCCACCAAAGTTTTCATTGGACTTAGAAAATTCCACGGCCGTAATACCTTCCATAACCTCATCTGTATTAGCTGGATCACAGGCATATTCTAGTGCTTCAATTCTATCTTTACACTCATCAACAAGTTCTTTATTAGAGTTATGAATTGTTTTCCAAAAAATTGAGTTAGCCTTTCTTTTTACAGTCAAGTTTTCTGACTTATCGAGATCATTTAGAAAATTTGATACCTCTTCAAGATCATCGAAATTATTCACTACATTTTTAAGGAAATTAATATTTAGAGTTGTTAAATAACTTATGATGAAATCATTTTCATCTTTTGTCGAAAAAATACGTTCTTTATAATTCAATGTACCTTCATTACCTCTTGTTTGGTAATAGCGAATACGATTATCTTCATCCGCTTCAGCAATCGCCTTTTGACGATGGCCATAATATTCGTGTCGAAATAGTTCGTTTGATTCAATAAAATTTTTAACTCTTCCGAGATACTCATCGCTAAATTTATCAACCCCATGACTTTCTTTATTAAATTCGTTATACACAAGATCAATAATTTGTGAAGAATCTGATACTCTCCTGTTATCACTACCGTAAAACTCATTTACTCTGTCAGTAGCATTATCAAAAATATGTGTTAAGCGAATCTTTGCATCTTTTAGATTGCCATCACCGTCTCTAAAACCTTTTGCACTAAATGATAATTCAAATTTTTCATCTAAGGCATTTTTAATATCTGTATTAAAGCATCCCTTAATTTTTTCACTTATTTTATCAATATCTGATTCTGTACAAGAAAAGTCTGGAGAAGCTCCATTATTGATATGATATTGTTCCTTGTATTTATTAAAACTAAAGGCATTGGACTCTATTAAATTAAAAAGGTCATAAACTCTATTTGCCATAATACTGTTATAGGACTTACTCTTAAAGGCTTCAAAAGAATTATCAGGTATAACAAACTTCTCAGGAGAAGTTGCTGCGACTTTATCGACACAGCGACAATATTGATCGACATTAATCTTTTTTTCGCTAGGTTTTTCAGTATCAAAACTATACAGATCATAGCGACAGGCATAGGCTCGATCTTTGAGATCATCTTCTAAGTCAGTCACAACATTCAAAGGTGTCTGTTGTGGAACAACACTTCCAAAACAGTCGCCACTATTTGAAAATATTGACTTTGATAATACTGACGGAGGGAGTTCACTCATATTGCTGGTAGGATTATTGTAGTCTATTGATTGAGATCTTCTCGAGTGATCAAATACATTTTGATAATGTTCAATCTGCTGTTGAAGGTCACGACTATTAAGACTTCCCCCTTGTGTTGTTAAAGCAAATAAACTAGAGGAAGCTGAGTAAACTGATTGTTGAAAAAAGAATAGAGTAATTATAATCGTTTTAAATTTCATTTTATTCCTAGATACTTGATCTGTTTTATCCATCGGATAGTTAAACTGATTCCTAAAGTGACCAAAATCTATTGATAGAGGTCGTCTCGAGGATTTTATTATCTCAAAGAACGACTATAGCTACATATATAGTTTACAGAGAAAACTTCATTAATACATAAGTACCTATAAATTGATTTACTAAGATGAAATAAAAAATAAATGGTATTTAATGAATAAAAACTCTTTGCGCCAATAAAGTGTGGAATATGTTTAAAATAAATATAAAAAAAGGCCATCCTAAGATGGCCAATATATATTATAAATATATTAAGTTTTACTACTCTGATATTTCTGCAGCATCTAAAAATTTAGAATAAATACTTTCTTCTTGTACTGCTGTCTCATCTTTTTCTGATGCAATTTCTCGCTTAGGCCCATCTTCAGCCTTAGGCTTTGGTAATTGTGGACCCTCTTGTTCTGGCCCCATTACACCGGCCATCACCTCTTCGGCAGTCTCAGATAGAATAACGTTTCCTTCTTCATCTTGACCAATATAGTATACTCGTCCATCTGTTAGAACAACGCTAGTGCTTCCATTTGAAATTGCCTCTGCAACAAGTCTTTGATCGCTTTTAGCTATATTTGAATTAGAAACAGTACCGCTAACAGCTCTAGAAGATCCAGAGTTTCCAGATAATCCTAGGCCTCCAGTTGCACCTAATTTATTTATTGCAGAAAGTCCTTGTCCGGCCGAAGAGAATGAAGATGATGATGTCGCTGCCGGAGCTGTTGGAACAGCGGCACTACCTGTTGTAGCACGGCTCGCTTGTTGTGGAGCAAAAGCATTGTCTCTACGTACATTATTCCCCGAACCAAAGCCAGCAAAGTTATTTGAAGTAGGCTGAGGTTTTTCTACAACTTTTTCTTCTTCGTTTAGACTATCTTCATTTTCTTCTTCTGTTTTCTTATCACGACTTGCAATTGCAGAGTTTAGCTCAGAGATCTGTGCCCTAAGGGCATCTAACTCTTTTTTAAGAGCGTTATTTTCATCAACTTGAGCAGCAGATACTGACTCTTCACTCTTTTCTAGCTCTTCTTCAATATTTTGTGCTTCTCTTTCAATACGATCTTTAACTGACTCAATCTCTTCAACTGATGTATTTGGGTTTGATACAATTGCTTGCATTGTATTACCATCTATCACGTTTGAATCTGGAATATTATTAGACGAGTTCATATTATCTAATAAGTTCGCTGCCTCCGAGAAATTGTAGTTTTCTTCAGTAGTGGTTTGAGTACTCGTTGAAGTTGCAACAGCATCATCGATTTCTGGTCCACTATTATCAAGGATCTGATCTCCACGTTCTGTTGTATTAACAATAGTTTCTGTTCCAGAAGCAGTATCTGTAGAGTCTGGGCTATCTGAGAAAACTTTTTGTTTTTCTGATTCTTTAACTTCAGCGTAAACTTGCTGTGGTGTTAATGTTTTAACCTCTCCTGCTCTAGAGTTTGCTACTGTCGTATCAATTAATTCACGATTTAGTACTTCACAATATAGTTTAGAATTTTTAACACTTGAATCATTATCTAATTCACTATTTGCATCGATAAACTCTTGCGCACTAACATTTGTCATTACCTGTTTTGCATTAGCAGGATCACAAGACTCTTTTAGCTTTTGTATCTTTTGAGAACAAGAGCCCATATTTTCCTCATAACTAGACGCTAAATAATCTGCCATCGAAGTTCTTATACTTGCAAATGTTTCAGGGTTTCCTTGTATTATACCATTTACAATTTCTTCATTATAATTAGCATTGTCTTTATACTCTGGTCTCTTACCCAGATTGATCATTAACTTTTCATTTAAAAGTTTTGCAAACATTCCAGCAAAGTGCTTTTCATGTTCATCAGATATATCATAAATTGTTTTTTCAACAGGAGACATAGCGATCCCCTTACTTCTAAGCTCTGTGCGCTTTTTAACATTGTACATGTCCACATAACGCTGTTTGTGAGCATGAAATTCTTGTCTTAAAAGAGGATTCCTATTTAAGAAGTCTCTTACTTGACTTAAATACTCATCAGGAAATCGTCCTGTACCATCATTATTTTTAGCATAACCTACAATAAATAAATCTGAGAATTTTTGACCTGCTCGTCTAATACGCTCATCATCGCCACCATCTCTCATGAATTTTCTATTACGACTAGAGCCTTGACCAATATGATCTTCTCTTAAATCTTTAATTTCTTCATTTGCTTTCTTAAAGATCTGAGAAATTCTATTATTGGCCTTACTATTTAAGAATAGAAATTCATCTTTAAATCCATTCTTCTCATCAATTAGAGCAGCTGCAGGCCCCTCAAAACACTGATTAAGCTCTTTGGCCATCGAATCAATATCATCTTCAGTACATCCAAAGTCACCTGCTTCAAAATCGAAAATATCTTCAGCTCTATCTAAGTCTTGATATCGGTGCGCATTCTTTCTTAATGTCTGAAGAAAGTCAGTTACTCGATTAGCAATAATATTTTGATAAAAGCTTTTTTGGAAATCATTTAAAACATCATCATCTGATAAGTCTGCATGACTTTCTTCAGATGCTAAGTCACCTACACAGCCACAATAGCTTTGAGAATTTAATTTAGTTGTCAGACCTTCTGAAGAATCAAATTCTTCAAGATAATCCTTACATACAGATGAAAAAACTTGGTAGTCACGTCCAAAGCTTAAAAAGCTCTTAAATACACTTTCATCAGTCGAAAATCCTTCTAAAGACCCACATGGCCGGGATGAATCGTCATCGAATCGATAATTAAAATTAAACTTTGAACTATCGATATTTATTTTAGGCTCATTATTATATTCTAGGTTTATATCTCTACTATAAGAAAGATCAGTATTATATGCAGGACTCATTAAGTACTGGTCAACTGATACTGAATCACTAAATTCAGTTATAGAAAGAATTGAGTTATCCGGCTTATCAAATTCACTCATAGCATCGTATTCTTGAACCGTATATTCAATCATCCCCTGCTGAGCTCGAGAGGCGCTAGCTTCTAGTGAAATATTCCCCGCAGCACCATCAAGACTGGATGGAGATGCTTGCACGACTTGAGACGAATCTAAGCGAATATCATTCGCAAATGTTGTCTGAGTGGCAAAGATCAAAATCAATATTGAATTTAAAGCTCTCATTTCCTTCCTCACAATATAACTCTTCTTAATTTATCGGTTATTTATTAAGATTTCTTGAGTAACTGATCACTACAGTAAGTTTCCCCTACTATTATTTTCACTTGAAATTGAGGTGGAATAAATGAATTCAGGCCATTATCTTAAAGATAATTTTTTTTAACCCAATAACACGCTAAAATTATTGAGTTTCGATAATGAGTCTAAGAAATAGTCATCAAAATTTGGACATTATTTTCTGCCAATAAATAGACACAATTAGCAAATTCCAGGGCCAAAATCCCTTAGCTTTTTCAGATGAGAAGTAATTGTTGCCATGGCATATGACTTAAGACGCTCTGGTAAATCAGGGTAGATTTCGTTAAAAATCTCTTCGATTTCCTTGCCTTCACTAACACATTTCCTTACTTGCTCTTCTCTTTCTAAACGATGCTCAAGTGTCTTCTTTATCTTAAGAGTTCCACCAAGACAAATACCATGAGAAGGCATAATAACTTGAGGATCTATATCGATAACATTTTGTAAGGATTGAAAGTACTCTCTCATACAAGAGCCCTTACCACCAATTGTTACGGTACCAACAGTTTGGATAAGATCTGAAACGATCATCCAAGCACCATCGACTCGGTATAGAGAACTTTGCCCAAAAGCATGACCGCCAGTTGTAATCAACTTCACATCCACCCCACAAGACTTAACAACGATATCACCATCTTGATAAAACTTAACATCAAACTCGTTGAAGTAATCTTTATCGAAGTCTTCTAGTAGATGATCATAAGTTCCTTTAGACATTG
Source organism: Halobacteriovorax sp. (assembly GCF_048381875.1). Lineage (NCBI taxonomy): Bacteria > Pseudomonadati > Bdellovibrionota > Bacteriovoracia > Bacteriovoracales > Halobacteriovoraceae > Halobacteriovorax > Halobacteriovorax sp. Next base: position 725,436 of record NZ_JBLXBP010000001.1, read on the forward strand.
AAAATGAAATACCGAGCTCTTTTGCCAGTCTTCTGCTGTATTCATGATGATCAGGATGATGATGAGTTAGAAAAACTTCTGAAATGTCATGTTCACCAATAGAGTTAAGAAGTTTTTCATATTCATCACTATTTTTAGGAGAAGGATCGATGATAATTTTCTTGTGCCCGTCATCACCAAGAACAAAACAATTTGTGCGATTTGCTGGAGGAAATGTATTAGAAAGTGGCATATATTGACGTAAACCAAAGAGAGGCTCAATCATAGGAACACACTTTTTTGAATCATATTTTAGATTTGCATCTAAAAAATCAAGGCTTGCTATATCTCGATCTAAGTCTTCTAAAATTGTAATCATTGGAGGGACAACAAGCATTTGCCCTTGTTTGTATGATTCAAAAGCTTCGTGGCAATTAAACCATTTCGTATATGCAATCTCACCTTGATCAAATTCAAATTTAATATCATCAAGATGGGCTTCATCTTTTATAAAGATCTTAAAATAATAATTTTCAAAGCGATGTGGATTAAAGTCAGGTGTTACGGCCAGTGAATATTTTGCGATATCAATAATATGCCCAGATACTTGGAGATCATCTAGGTCAATATTTAACTCTTCTTTGATTTCTCTTTTTAGAGCGTATTCAAGATAATTATCCCCGCCTTCTGAAATATCTTCTTTATCAACTTTACCACCAGGAAAAGAGGTATACCCAGGAAAGGCCCTTAGATAATTTTGTCTCTTCATGAAGAGAACTTTTTCACCACAAATAAATATAGCTGATACTGACTGTTTCAATTTATTCCCAATTCATTAAATGCATTTTGCGCTTTTTCATAACGTACATCTCGATAACCTTTAATATTATCAAGTAACTTTAAAGCATGATACTCATTATCGACCTTTTGTAGGCCATTAAATAAGAAGTCACGAGTTGTTTTAGCTATTGCTCTTTCCTTATGATGCCATGATGGAAGAAGAGTTCTAAGCACCCTAAAGTGTCGCATTAATTTTAATTGCCAATTTTTTGGTGAGATATCAAATTCAATTTTCTTATTTAAAATATCAAATGAAGGACGATTAATTCGTTGTTTTACAATACCTGTACCAAGTGCACCATAAGTTTTGTCTTCCATTTGTTTTAAGAAAGGAGAAAGCATTAAGTGAGCTACCATAACTTCATCTTTTACAAAATATGTCTTTGCTAGAACTTGAGTTGCTAAGACACGGTTCTCTTCACTTACAATAGTGCTGATGGCACGAGCTCCTGATATAAATTCAGTTGTATCCTTTCCTCTATTATAAATAAATTGATCATGTAGAATTTGTATTAAATGTCTTTTTTTCATCCAAGGAATATCAACAATTGCTTTATCTAAGTTTTCTTTAAACTTAGAAATAAAATAATTTGTATTATGCCATGGAAGAAGAGAATCTTTTAAAGATGCAATAGCTAAGTTTAGAGTTGTCTCTTCTTTAACTTTTAATTCATTATGCTTTCTTTCAAACTCTTCGACACCTAGAGATGCCATCTCTTGTCCAAGTCTAAAAGCTGCAATATTATTATCGACTTCACTTTTTTTAATTGAATTTCCAAGAGCGTCTAATAAGTCTTGGTCACTAAAAGGAACAAGTCCCAATTGATAAGCGTAGCCTAAAATCATACTCGATGCATAGACAGCTTTTCCAAAGAATAGATTACACCACTTCTTAAGTGGAACCATAATGATTCTCTCATCATTACGAGACTTAACTTTCTCAATAAGTTTTTGTTTTGTAAGACTTTCTTCAGATAGTCCTTTATCTAACATAATAGAGAGTGGAACTTGATAAGAGTCATCAAAAACAGCAACTCCGTTTTCACTATGAAGGAAGCCTAATTGTCCAATTCCATCAAGTAGGTCTGGACTTAAAAGTACATCAGAAGCTCCTCGAGGAGTTACGGCCCCCATTGACTTTGTTTTATGACAAATCGACATATGACCCGTCACATTCCCATTTCTTTGAGCAAGACCCTTTTGATCCATAAACTTGAAGTCCAGATCGTCACGGCCTGCCATCTTAATACTTGCGTTTGCAATAATTTTAGATATCGTTGTTATTCCTGATCCACCGACTCCTGTGACGACCATACGCCAAGTATCACCTTGAGCAATATCGTCAAAAGTTTTCTTTGTCTCAACATCTTTTAAATCAAAATCTAAATGTGAAAAGTCACTTGGACGATACTTTGTAGGATGAAAGTTTTTAACTGTTACTTTCTCAAAACTTGGACAGACCTTAAACTTAGTACAATAGCTATCTGCTACACAAATTGTAGGGTCAATTCCCATCTTTGTTCCATAGGCATCAAATACTTGTGTCAGTCCAGGACATCCTGTTTCTTCAATACAAACACGACAATCTTCACATGCAGAAGTATTAATTTGGTAGAAAGTCTTCTCTTTTAATACTCCACTATTTTTCATCGTATTTCTTTCACTGGCCCTAATCTTGGCCTGATATGTAAGAGAACACTCTTTATTAGAAATAATGACCTTAACACCTTTTTGTGTCACAAAATCTCGCATGAGATTCTTGTAAAAATAACGATCACTTGGATGAACTTCTTTAGCAGTCTTTACTCCTAAATTTTGTACAATATTAAGCATATCCTGCTTAGGTCTCTTGCTACCTTCTACATTAATTTGTGATGCAGGGGTCATCTGGTGCCCTGTCATTGCTGTATTGTCATTATCCAGAAGTATATAAGTTATATCGTGATCAGCTTGTACTGAATTTGAAATATCTGTTATCCCAGAATGGAAGAAAGTCGAATCTCCCATAAGGACCACTGATGGATTCTTAGTAAATAAGTCCATACCAGCACCGAGGGCACCACCTTGTCCCATGGCCGAAAGATTATGCATTTCTCCAAACGGCGGTAGAAATGATAAAGAATAACAACCAACATCACCGTGAGTAATGAGATCAATATCTTGAGCCTTTAGCCAACGACGTAAGTCTTTTAATAATGAGAGAGTTTCTCTATGAGGACATCCTGGACAAAAAGTAGGAAGTCTCTTCGGTAAGATTTCACCAAAGTTACGTTCTTCAAATGCTAGGCTTTTACATTGCCCAATTTCAAGAAAGTCCTTAAGGGCCTCTAGTTTCTCACTGATGATTTCAAAACTTAAACCTCCATAAGCAGGAAAGCCCTCATTTTCGCCAAACTCCTTACCTACGATCTCAATTTCAATACCGTGTTTTTGACAAAGCGATCGTACTTCACCTTCTAAGAATCCTCGTTTTTCTTCCACCACAACAAGTTTTTTTAATCCCTTTAAATAAGGAATTAATAAATCATCCACAAGAGGAAAAGAAGAAGCTACTTTATATAAAGAGAAGTGTTCTAGATAATCCCCTTCTTCTAAGCACTGCTTTAAGGTTTCAAAAATAACACCGCTTGAGATAAATCCAATTTTTGAATTCTCATTTCCAAACCTTGCATCAAGTTTCATTTCTTTTAGAACTTCTTTCACTTTTGGAAAGCGTTCTTTGATCATAGAAATATCTGCAAATAGAGAGTTTGGGGGAACCATAACGTTTTTTTGTAGATCAAATGTTGAAGGATCAACGTCAATTAACTCACCATCAATCTTTGCTTCCTCAAAACACTCAACTCGTCCTCCACCTTCAGCTAAGAAAGTGCTTAATAGAAGTCCTTGATAGAGACTCGTTTTTGATGAGATCTCTTTTGCTTTGGCGATCCAATCCTTCAACTCTGTTGGATTTGAAGGTTCAAGAAATGACATATGTAAATGCTTAAATAAATATCTTGAATCAGCAGCTGTTGAAGTTGACATTGACCATGGGTCATCACCAACACAAATGACAGTTGCCGGATAAATTTCACGGCCATCTATTATTTCTGGTTTAGCAGGATTAGCAAAGTTACCAACACTAAGAGCATCACTTGCCACATGTAGCCCCATAGACTTCATTGCAACTAAACAGTCTCGACCTGCTTGCTTTACACCACTTGCCATGGCCGCTGCATTTGCTTCAGAGTTTGCAATAACGACACGAATGCCTTTTTCATGCATCTCATTTTTCTTCTTATATAAGATATTAAAGTAATCTGCTAAAGGTGATCCTGGATAACCAGTATATAGGTTAAAGCCTGCTTCAAGTGCACCTTGAATGATTAATTCATTCCCGTTAAGAATTCGATATTCTGCCATATGTCCTCTAAATTTAATTGAGAAATGAGTATAGTGATTTAATCGTGTTTTTTGACGTACCAGCGCGTCACTTTTTATAATTTTTAATCGATTGTAAACACAATCTTCTTCTTAAATGTCGTGGTAAGTTTCTGAGGCTTAAATTTCCAGTTAGATGCCACTTTTAAAACAGCAGTATTAAATGCGTCATAACTGGCACCTTTAACAAGCTCAACTGACTCGACCTTCCCACTTGGATTAACCTTTATCAGGACCTCTACAATACCACTTGCACCAATACGTCTTGCACTTCGAGGGTATAAAGGAGCAACAAATTGTAGAATTTGATTTTCAAAAGTCTTAGCTGTAACCACTTCTTGTTGTCTCTTTTGAGATTTCTTATATAACTTTTCTTCGACAATTTTCTTTTGATTTTGTTTATCTTTTTCTACAGGTTCCTTAAACTCTTCTTTTTTTATTGAGTGGGCCTTAATCTGAATATCAATCCCCATACGCTCTCGCTGCATTTGTTTTCTGCCTTCACGTAGATTTGTGAAGAAAATAACAGCATGCACCAAAAGACTTATTGCAAAAAAGAAGAACCAAAATCGATGTTTCATAGGCCTATCATAATGCATCTTGCACCATATGGGAAAAATCGTTACTATCTGCTCCATATTAAGAGAATCAACAATATTAAATTATACAGCAAGGAAAGTTTTATGAGTTCAAAAATCTCTCCAGAAAATCCATTAGGGGTTTTAGCAATTGATCACCTCGAGTTCACATGTGACTCACTAGAAACTAAGACTAAGGACCTATTCTATACTTTTGGTTTTTCTAAAACATATGAAAACCAAGAAGAAAAGAAGGAGCTGTTCTCTCAAGGCCAAGTTCGATTCCTTTTAACAGCAAACGAATCTGGACACGCAAGAGAGTATTTAAATGCTCATGGTGAAGGTGTTTCGACAATTTCTTTCTTAGTTGAAGATTGTGAATATGCATACAAGACAGCACTTGAGCGTGGTGCTGAATCCCTACAAGAAGTAATCACAACAGAAAGTGAACATGGTGTTTATAAGAGTGCCAGAATCAAGGGCTTCGGAGATGTCGCCAATGAATTTATAGAAAGACCAAAAGCTTACTTTCGTCCAGACTTCAAAAAACTAGAAGAAGACCCAAAGGCCCAGCCTCTTGCTTCAAGAGTGGCCAGAATTGATCACCTAACAAATAATGTTCCAAAGGGTGAAATGAAGAAATGGGTTGAATTCTATGACCGTGTTTATGGATTTAAGGTAACTCGTTATTTTGACATCAAAGGATCAAAAACAGGGCTTAACTCAGAAGTTGTCCAGCTACCTAAAGGCGAAGTAATTATACCAATTAACGAACCAAAAGAAGCTGGTGGAAAAGACCAAATTCAAGAGTTTCTCGATCTACATAAAGGAGCTGGCGTTCAGCACATTGCTCTAACTTGTGGTGATATTCTTTCAACTGTAAAAGATTTAAGACAAAGAGATATTAAGTTCCTAGACATTCCTCATACATACTATGAAGATATTCCAAAAAGAAACTTCACTGTAACTGAAGATCTAAGTGAGCTTGAAGATCGTCAACTACTTGTAGATGGTGATGAGGAAGGCTACCTCATCCAAAACTTTACTCAAACTTACGTTGGCCCACTATTTTTTGAATTTATTCAAAGAAAGAATCACAATGGTTTTGGTGAAGGAAACTTCCAGGCCCTCTTTGATGCTATTGAAAGGGATCAAATCGCAAGAGGATACCTGGACTAAGAAATAATTAAATTCTTTTAAGACAATCTGAAATGCTTTGCTTTCTTACAGATGTAGGAACAAAGCATTTCTTGTCTACTGTTATATCTTGCCAAGACTCATAAGCAACCTTACGAATCTGGATTAGTTCCTGAACAAAGCTTTCTAAAACTTCGTAATCAGACTTGTCTGCACAATCAAATTCAAAATTAGTACAAACAACATCTTTTGAAATAATTAAATCTTCACGATCCATACTAACAACAACGTGAGTGTTGTGAAATGGAAGGAATGACTCAACTACATATACTTGTAGATCTCTAGGTGCAACACAAGTTGCTAGTGCTGCTTTAACAAGAAAAATTGCGAATATTGCTCTCATTAAGTTTTTCATATTTTACTCCGCCCTAAGGCATAATCATTTGTTTCATAATTTATTAACTGTGAAGAATATAAACTAAATCAGCAACGCAAAGGGTTATTTTGAACAAATTTCACCTTGCGTTATAGAAATCTCATAGCTGATATTAGTTTATCCTAATATCTAATTATTCTACTGTCTAAACTATTGAAAACACGTCAAGAAATGACTCAACAAGCCTATTCAAAAAGGGTCTTCTATTCCTACAATATTGCTTTAATTAACTAAAATTTTGACACTCATGAAGAAAGGACGCTTATGTATAAGTTAATCGCTATTTATAAAATACCAAATGATATTGATGCTTGGGAAAAGCACTACTCAGAAGTTCATACTCCCCTAGTTAAGAAAGTTCCAAGCCTCAAAGAAATCCGTCTCAATCGCATTACAGGTACACCACGTGGAGCAAGTGACCTTCATGTTATTGCAGAATTGGTATTTGAAAATAAAGATGATTTTAAAACAGGAATGAGCTCAGAAGAGAATATGGCCTGTGGAAAAGACTTATTCAATTTCGCAAAGGAAATTGTTTCTGTTCACTTTGCTAAAGAAGAAGTGATCTCACTTTAATTAAGGAAAACTCAATGAGTAATATTTTATGTGAATTTCCATATAACGATCACAAGCATATTGCCCTTGTGAAACTTAATCGCCCAAAAGTTCTAAATGCCCTCTCTACAGACTTAATGCGAGAGTTAGTAGACAAGCTTTTTGAACTGGATGACAACCCTGAAGTCAGAGTCATTATTCTAACAGGTAACGATCGAGCTTTTGCTGCTGGAGCAGACATTGCACAAATGGTTGAAGCAACACCAATTGATCAAATCAATGATAATCGCTTCCGCTCATGGCAACAACTTGCTCAAATTACAAAGCCAATTATTGCGGCCGTAAATGGTTACGCCCTTGGTGGTGGATGTGAATTGGCCATGCATTGTGACTTTATCATTGCCGGTGACAGCGCAAAGTTTGGCCAACCAGAAATTAAGATTGGAACAACTCCAGGAGCTGGTGGAACTCAACGCCTTACTCGCGCCATTGGAAAATCAAAGGCCATGATGCTTGCAATGACTGGAGAGATGATTGAGGCCAAGCAAGCACTTGACTGGGGACTCATTGCCAAAGTTGTACCTAGTACGACACTAATGCAAGAAACATATGAGACAGCAAAGAATATCGCAAACAAGGCCCCTGTTGCAATTAAGCTTATTAAAGAGTCTGTTAACAAGGCCTTTGAAATGAGCCTAAGTGACGGTGTCGACTTTGAACGTCGTAACTTCTATCTTACTTTTTCAAGTAGTGATCAAAAAGAAGGTATGCGAGCATTCTTAGAAAAACGCGACCCAGAATATAAAGGTAATTAATCATGAGTGAATATAAAAACATTATAGTAGAAAAGAAGTCATTTACTGGAATTATCACTATTGATCGTGAAGAAGTTTATGGCGCTCTCTCTAAGGAAGCAAAGTTAGAAATCATTCAGGCCATAAGAACTCTAAATAGAGACGATGAGGTTGGATGTCTCATTCTAGCATCGAAAGGAAAAGGCTTCTGTACAGGACAAGACTTAAATGATCGAACTGTTCAAGCAGGAGAAAAGCCTGTTGATTTAGGTGTTACCTTAGAAACAGAATGGAATCCACTTGTTAATGCAATTTCTAACTCTAAAAAACTCGTTATTGCAGCAATTGAAGGTGTTGTTGCTGGTGCGGGTGTATCTGTGGCCTTAGCTTGTGATCTTGTTATTGCAAAACCAGGTATCAAATTTGTCTCTGGATTTTCAAAACTAGGTCTTTGTCCAGATGCAGGATCAACGTTCACGTTTACAAGAGCTTTAGGTCAAAAGAAGGCCATGGAATTCTTCCTCTTCAATCAACCACTACTTTCAGAAGAAATGGAGAGAGCTGGTCTAATCAATAAGGTTAGTGAAGAAGTATTTGAAGATGCTAAGAAGTGGGCCGATCAAATTAATGCCATGGCCCCTTTATCGCTAAAAGCGATTAAAGAGAATATTAAAGTGGCCACAGACTCAACATTTCAAGAATCAATGGATCGAGAAACTTCTTATCAAAGATTTCTAGGAAATAGTGAAGATTATAAAGAAGGATTAAATGCCTTCTTTGAAAAGAGACAAGCAAAGTTTTTAGGTAAATAAAAAGACGAATTAATAATAAGGAGGCCATATGGCAGCAAGAGAATACACTCAAGAAGAACTTCAACTTTTTGAAGACATTAAAAATGGAAAGAAATTTGATAAGGGTGATGAACTTCCTCCCCTATATAAGAAAGCATTAAGAAATCTACTTTGGATGCAACATGATTCTGAATATTCAGGTGCTCTTGGTTATGCACCATGGATTGAGAAAGCTCCAACAATGCAAGAAAAGGTTGTTGTTGCTCAAATTGTAAAAGATGAAATGAGACACGCTTCAGTTTGCTACCGTCTACTTAAAGGTCTAGGTGAAGATGTTGATACTCACATTCAAGAATCAGAACTAGGTTTTAAAATGGAAGAAGATCTAGCTCAGATAGGTTTTCAAAGAATGAAAAAAGATTACCGAGTTAATATCTTCTACTACGGTATTAATTACTGGGAAGACTTTATTCTATTTAACTTCTTAATGGATAGAGCTGCAGGTCACCAACTAGAAGATACTCTTGATTCAAGCTACCTACCGTGGAAAAAAGGAATTGAAGGAATCTATAAAGAAGAGATCATGCACCTTGCACACGGTGACAAGTGGATCAAGATTCTAGCTGAAGGTGATAACAAAGAATTCCTTCAAGAAAGATTAAACGTATGGTGGCCAAGAGTTATGAATGTATTTGGTTCAACTAAGGGACGCTCAAATGATCTCTACGTTAAGCTAGGTCTTAAAAAGAGAACAAATGCTGTTGTTCGCGACGTTTTTGTCGATGAAGTAGAAAAATTATGTAAAGAAGCTGGTCTAGTTCTTCCTGAGTATAAGGAAGAAGAACAGCCTCAAAGGCAATAAGCTTATATGAATATCAATAGTGTTTTAGTTATTGGTGCAGGAACCATGGGGCGAGGAATCGCTCAATGGTTCTGTCAACACGGTGTTAGAGTTGAACTGGTCGACCAACATTTAGAGATGGCCCAAGCAAGCGGCGATCTAATTCATAGCTCATGGGATAAACTACATTCCAAAGAAAAATTTGATGCAGATGAGATTAAGGCCTTTAAAAAGAACCTTAGAATCGTAGATATGATGGAACACCAAATAGATCACGATCTTGTGATTGAGGCCATCGTTGAAAACTTAAATATCAAATGCCAAGTCTTTAACCGACTTGATGAGGTCATGAAAGAAAGCACTATCTTTGCTTCTAATACTTCTTCAATTCCAATAACTAAGATGGCCAAGGACTTATCAAAGACAAGAAGAGAAAACTTCTTAGGACTACACTTCTTCAATCCAGCTACGATTATGAAGCTAGTAGAAATAATTGAAACTCCTTGGAGTAAGAAAGATATTGCTCACGGACTTTATGATTGGTTTGAAAGATACGGTAAAAAACCGGCCCTTTGCAAAGACTCACCTGGTTTTATTGTTAATCGTGTGGCCCGAAACTTTTACGGTGAATCATTTCACCGTCTAGAAAATTACGACAAGGATCAAGTAGAAGAGATTGATCGCGTGATGAAGAATGTGGGTGGCTTTAGAATGGGACCATTTGAATTAATGGATCTAATAGGAATTGATGTAAACTATGATGTTACCCAATCTGTTTGGGCATCATATTACTATGAACCTCGTTTTAGACCACATAAGATTCAAAGAGAAATGGTTGATAGTGGACGTATTGGACGCAAAGTAAAAGAAGGATTTTATCGTTATGAATAAGGTAACTATATTAATAAGTGACAATCACCCTCTTCTTAAAAGTGTTCACGGATGTGACTACCCTTCTATCACTGTTGATCCATTCAATATCAACACACTTGATGGCGTTGACTTTGATGAAACATCTTTAATCATTGATCTAACTTGTTTTGATCGAAATTCTAAGATGGACCTCTACGAACATTTAGATAATGTTTATGATGGCCCAATTATTTCAGACTTAACAATAAATTGGGGTGAATACCTCATAACACAATATGAGAATGTTGTTGGAGCTGTTGCTTCAGCATTCTATTCTCCAAAAAAATGCTTTGAACTTTATCAAAAAGATAATGAGTATGAAGAGACGACTTTTAAAGTCTTCAAAGACTTAGGATATGATCTTGAAATCGTTAATCACGTAGGAATTGGATTTACCTACCCACGTGTTATTTCACAGATAATCAATGAGGCCTTCTTTGCAAAAGAAGAAAATCTAGCAACTCAAGCAGATATCGATAAGGCCATGTGCTATGGAGTTAACTATCCTCATGGACCTTTTGAATGGTGTGAAAAGATTGGAGTAGAAAAAGTAATCATGCTTCTTGAAGAACTAAGGGAAGTTACTGGTGATGCTAGATATCGACCTTCCCGCTTACTTAGGATGAATTTATGACAATACAATATAAAGATGCATATATCGTTTATGCAAAACGTACCCCTATTGGAAAACTTGGAGGAAGCTTATCTCACTTAAGAGTCGATGATATGCTGGCCAATCTTTTCAAGGATTTTTCACAAAATTTCGACTTTGATATGAAAGAAATTGATGATGTCATAGTCGGCTGTGCAAATCAGGCTGGTGAAGATAATCGAAATGTAGCACGAATGTCAGCACTTCTGGCAGGACTTCCCTACGAAGTACCAGGTGTAACATTAAACCGCCTATGTGCATCTTCACTAGATGCAATTATTGACGGTTGGTCACGAATTAATCTTGGAATGGCCGATTGCCTCCTAATTGGAGGAGCTGAGAGTATGACTCGTGCACCTTTAGTTATTTCAAAAGGATCAACACCATTTGGTAGAGACTCAAAAATGTTTGATACGACTTTTGGTTGGCGTTTTCCAAATAAGAAAATGGAAGAGATGTTTCCACTTCTTGGAATGGGTCAAACAGCAGAAGAAGTTGTAGCAAAACTTGGAATCTCTCGAGAAGATCAAGATGCCTTCGCTCTTGCCTCACATCAAAAGGCTTGTAAGGCATGGGAGAATGGAGACTTTAACGATGAAGTTCTACCAGTTGAAATTGCGCTTAGAAAAGAAACATTAACAGTATCTAAAGATGAGGGACCAAGGCCATCAACAACGATGGAAGCTCTCTCTGGCCTTCGTGCTGTCTTTAAAAAAGATGGAAGTGTAACGGCCGGAAACTCTTCAATGATGAATGATGGCGCTGCTTGTGTTGCACTAGTAAGTGAAGACTTCTTAAGAAGACATAATCTTACACCACTTGTTAAATTAACAGGGGCCGGTGTTCGAGGAATTCACCCAAATATCATGGGACTAGGCCCAGTTGAAGCGACAAAGAGGCTAATGGATAAGTTTGGCAAGAAAGTTTCGGACTTTGATGTTGTGGAATTAAATGAGGCATTCGCATCTCAATCACTTGGTTGTATTAGAGAACTTGGCCTTGATGAATCAAAAATAAACTTACGTGGTGGAGCAATCTCACTAGGCCATCCTCTTGGATGTTCTGGGGCAAGAATTGTAACAACACTAACTCATATAATGAAAGATAATGCGAGTCTTAAACAAGGACTGGCTTCAATGTGTGTTGGTGTCGGTCAAGGTGTCTCGCTAAGCGTAGAAAACTGTAAATAGGAGAAAAGTATGGATGAAGTAAAATTATATATCAATGGTGAAATTAGACCTTCTTCAACTGGTGAAATGGTGGACTCAATAGACCCATCAAATGGGGAGCTTGTATCAAAGGTACATATCCCTTCCACTCAGGACTTAGAAGAAGCTGTACAATCAGCAAAAACAGCATTCTACAGCAAAGAATGGCGCGATATGGATCAGCTAAAACGTTCAGAGATCCTTCTTAAAGTTTCAGAACTTATCAAAGAAAGAAAGCGTGATTTCATCGCTGCAGAAATTAAAGATAGTGGTTCAACTTTTAGAAAGGCCGCTGCAGATATCCATAATAGTGCAAGCTTCTTTAAGATCATGAGTAAGGTTACTGCAGGATTTAAATTTGAAGAAATTGATGAGAAAGCAACTCGTGCCGGATTCTCTAAGAACACTCGCCGTTTTGAGCCAATTGGTGTTTGTGCTCAAATTATCCCATGGAATCTTCCGCTACAAATGGCCGCATGGAAAATCGGACCGATTCTAGCGACAGGTTGTACTACAGTTTTAAAGTCAGCTGTTGAAACGCCAATGACAGCAATGATGCTTGCAGAGGTTTTAATCGATGCAGGTGTTCCTAAAGGTGTTGTTAATATCGTGACTGGTGGAGCAAAAGAAGGCGCATTCTTAGTAAATCACAAAGATATCTCAAAAGTTGCCTTTACTGGTTCAACTGAGATTGGAAGAGAGATCCTAAAGCAAGCTGCTAATGAAGTAAAAAATGCGACACTAGAGCTTGGTGGGAAGTCTCCAAATATCATCCTTGATGATGCTGATCTTGATATTGCAGTGGATGCTGCACTTTACGCATTTCTCTATCACTCAGGTCAAGCATGTACTTCTGGTACTCGCCTTCTTGTTCAAGAAGGGATCTATGATGAATTTATGACAAAGTTTAAAGAAAGAATTGCTCAGGTTCCACTAGGGCCAACACAAGAAAAAACAACGGGGCTTGGGCCAGTTGTAAGTAAAAAGCAATTTGATAATGTTATGAATTATATCAATAAAACAAAAGAAGAAGGTGCCAAGCTTATCTATGGTGGAGAGCAAGAACTAGAGAATGGTCTTGATAAAGGTTTCTACATTAAACCAACGGCATTTGAGATCACTCCAGACAATACAATCTGGCATGAAGAGATCTTTGGGCCAGTTGTTGGAATTACAAAGTTTAAAACAGAAGATGATGCAGTCAACATGGCAAATAACTCAATCTACGGACTTGCTGGAGCAGTATGGTCTAAGAATGAAGATCGTGCACTTAAGATAGCAAAAGAGATTGAAGCTGGTACTGTGTGGATTAATGAGTATCACCTACTTAATCCAGGAATGCCATTTGGTGGCTACAAGCAGTCAGGAATTGGACGTGAAATGGGTGAAGAAGGAATCAAGGCCTACCTTGAAGTGAAGCACCTTTGGGAGTCTGATTGCAATACTCGTGAAGGAAAAATGTGGCTTGATGCTATATTTTAAGATCTAAAATACTAATCAATAAAATCGAGCAAGCTTTAGATTACTTGAAAAAGATAAGTCTAAAGTTTGCTTTTTTTATATAAGATAAAACTTCCCTTAATTATCGACACTGAATATTTGAATTTAAAATATTGTGCATTAATTTAGGTCTAGAAACATCATCATGCGCACCGAATCCCAGCTTCTCTACTGCCGAAGTAATATCGTCTTGAAAATAAGTACACCTACCACCTCCATGACGAGACTCATACTTTAACATCGTTTCACAGGCCGGTGCTGTCTTAATAATAATATTACAATTTGCAATAGCTGATATTGAGGTAAGCAGTACTACCCCTATTAGAATATTCTTCATTTGTCCCCCCTAAATGAATACTTTGGGAGATATTAACGATGAAAATAATTTTTAAGTAGGCTTTATGAAAAAACTCTAGGATGTGCTTAAAGTATAGACAGGTAATTAGTAATTAATTTTTACGGCAAGGTTTCCAAAGTCATCGTAAATAGAAAATGAATTCTCCATTTGAGTTTCTTTATAGACAATATTTAGTTTTTCATCATAACAACCCAAAGTATAATCACCACCATATACTTCATAATTACGATCTAAATATGGGTTAAAACGACATAGCTTAACTCTTGGATATCGATAAGGTAATACTTCATATTCCATTGCAAAGAACTCTCGCTTCACCTCACCTGTAAGTTCATCACTTGTAAGTCTAGTGAATACATTTTTAATTGAACGTGTTGAAGAAAAAGTGAAAAGAGATTTTAATTGTTTTGAGAAGTTTTCAGTACCAGGACGGTGAACAGGACGGTTGCAATATTTTAGAGAGTCATCATATGACTTTGTCTCCATATTGAACTCCTTAAGAATACAATTAATAGGAGTTGCCAAGGTCAAAGATGTTCCACGCCTACCATGCATAAATCGACGATAAGTCTTATCTTCTGAAATAGCATCGTGAACTAAGCCTAGGACTTCACCTGAGCGAGTATCCACAACAGCTGCCCCCATTGCCTCATTCTTTAAGTTACAATTCTTCATTGCTACAACTGAAGAATCATAATTATTTCCAGGGAAAATGACATTATCGGTCGTCTTACGACAATTGTATCTCATACGTCGAAGCTGATAACCTGAGTTTCCAAGATTCTTTCTAACATACCAAAGCTGATAATAATGAAAGTCTCTCATCTTACTATCTGATACTGGTGTAAGCTCACCCTCTAAAGAAGGAGTTAACTCCACAACTGAGAATTCACCGTTAAATGTTTTCTTCTTATCAATTTTCGTATTGTGATCTTCAATGCTCTTACACTTAAGGATCTCACCAGAGATAGTCTTTGCAGCAATCTGCTCACAACTTGCCTTAGCAAGACAGTGACTTGGTACAATCATATGGTTCTTATTTGCTAGATACCCTGTACAATATAGAGGAAAGTCAGATGCGCTATTAATAGAGAGTACGAACGAGTCCGAACACTGGCCATCTTCAAAGCAAGTGAAATTAACTTTCGTCGAAGCCTCTAGCCTCGATTCTTGTTTTTGAATATTTGGTTTTGATTGACTCTCGCCTTCAGGAGCTCCACATGAGATCACTAGAAAAACAAGGGCCAATACAAGTGTTGCGTTCTTAAGCAAAGTCTCTCTCCAAAAACTTTATTTAACACTACGTAATAGCATAATAGTTCTTATCAAATATAGTATTGTAAATTATTCAAGAATCCTCGACTCAACGTGGCATTTTCGACGAAATTAACTTATTCTTGTTAAATATGATTATTGTTAGTGCGTGCTTGGCCGGCAAGAAATGTCGTTATGACGGGGAGCACAAGGAAATTCAAGATGTTACAGAACTCGTTGCTCAGGGCAAGGCCATTGCGGTATGTCCAGAAGAGCTAGGAGGACTACCTACGCCTAGGCCACCTGCTGAGAATGTAGACGGTAAACTCATCACAATTGATGGCAAAGATGTCACCTTAAATTATGAGAAGGGAGCACAAATGGCACTAGAGATCGCACTTGAAAACTCATGCACGCAGGCTTTATTAAAGTCGAAATCTCCAATGTGTGGCCTTGGAAAAATCTATGACGGATCATTTAAGGGTCAATTAACAGATGGTGACGGTGAATTCACAAAGCTCTTAAAAGAAAATGGCGTTCAAGTTAAGTCCTGTAACTAATTTCATCTTTTCACACCCACTCAAAAAATCTAACTTCAACTGCTTTAATTCGGTATATTAGGTGCCATGCTCCTTTTGTTTCGCACTTGCGAAACAAAAGGAGCATGGCACCCTATTTCTAAGGAGTAGAAATGAATGATCTTGAAATGAAGCTATTATTAGCAAAGAATCTACAAGGAAGAATGAAGCATATCACTGACCAACTAATTCACTTAAAAGACTACCCTGAACAATGGTCAGATTTTAAAGAAATTATTAATATGAAGATTAATCATGTAATCAATGACTCCATTACTCTAGGTAGTGAAAAAGCGGCCCATTATATGGCCCTACTTCAAAATCAACTAAATGATGAATTCTGTAATGAAACAATTGATATAATTCGAGAACAATTTGATGAAGTTTTAAAGGCCCTAGATGCATACGGGCCAGAGATTTTGATTAATAACCCTACTCAAGTAAATTTTGCTCATTAAGTAAATATGCCCCGCATTCGCGGGGCCATCCTTTTGCAGTATTTATTGTGGTTGGTTTAATTAACCAATTAGTTTTAGAGCTGCAGCACCTTGAGAATTAGACTGAGCAAGAACTGAAGTACCAGCGTTAACAAGGATGTCACTCTTTGCTTTCTTAGCTGTTTCTGCTGCATAGTCAGTATCTCTGATACGTGAGTTTGCTGCACTTAAGTTCTCAGTACTAATTTGTAGGTTGTTGATTGTAGAGTTAAGTCTGTTCTGCTTAGCACCTAGCTCTGCTCTTTGTCCTGCGATATTTTCAATTGCAGAGTCAAGATTTGCTAAAGCTGCTTGAGCACCTTCTTTTGAACTAACTTCTAAATCAGCTACACCTAGCGCTTCAAGACCAGAACTTAGTACGTTTGTATCGAACTGAATTCTATCTTGGAAATCATCATTATTAATACCGATTTGGATATCATACTTATCTCCAGAACCAGTTAGAAGTTTCTTTCCGTTAAACTCTGTAACTTCAGAAATTCTTTGGATCTCTTGCTTAAGGTTTTGATACTCAAGATCAGTAAATTGTCTCTCAGTGTCACCTACTGTGTCCGATGCTGATTGAACAGATAGTTCTCTTAGTCTTACTAAGATGTTTGATACTTCATTCAGTCCACCTTCTGCGATCTGAATCATTGAAATACCGTCATTTGCGTTTCTCTCAGCTTGCTTACTAGATCTTACCTGACTCTTTAATTTCTCAGAAATTGCTAGACCTGCAGCATCGTCAGCTGAACGTACAATTCTTGTACCAGATGATAGCTTTTCTAAAGATTTTTGTTGAGTTGAATTTGACTGACCTAACGCTCTTTGTGCTGATAAAGACGTTACATTTGTGTTAATACGCATACCCATTGTGATACCTCCGTGATCTACATACTCCCCGTACTCAGGGTTGTCCCGACCATTGGAACA
This sequence comes from Halobacteriovorax sp., assembly GCF_048381875.1. Taxonomy (NCBI): domain Bacteria; kingdom Pseudomonadati; phylum Bdellovibrionota; class Bacteriovoracia; order Bacteriovoracales; family Halobacteriovoraceae; genus Halobacteriovorax; species Halobacteriovorax sp. The sequence goes on from NZ_JBLXBP010000001.1 coordinate 742,684, forward strand.
ATGAGCATACTGCTCTTGTGAATTATTAAATTTCAATTAAGTCATTTGACCTAACACAAAGCTTCTCGGAGGTAAAAACTAAAGCTTTAGAAAAAATTAAAAATAATTTAAAATATTTTACATATATGTTCATAAATAAAATTCATAAATAGCCGATAATAGAGACCATGGAAGAGGGAAAACCACTAATCTTTCTGCATCCTTTAACTAAGAGTGTGCAGGCACTTAAAGAGACAATCGAGCAAAATGCCGAGAATGACGGTATTGAAATCTATGATGTCGAAAATCCAGAGGAATATAATCAACTCGTCCCTACTATTGGCCAATCCCTCACGATCGCCTGCCAACCGAAGAAATGTGCTCAATGTATTCAACCTTTAAAAAGGTTCATATTTAAGAATAATGTAAAGATACTCCTTATTAATAGTAAGAATATTCCACCAAAGACCCTTGATAAGTTTAGAAAGATTGGTCTTACAGAGTATATCCAAGAGCCTGTTCCACCTAAGACTCTTCTTTATAAAATCAACTTAATCCTGCGCTCCCTTAAGAAGCAAGATGATGGCGATGAAATGGAATACCATGCTAAGGAAGAGAAGAAAACATTTAGCGATGATGATCAATATGAAGATAAAGCCGATGCCCAAAAATTTGGTGATGCTGGCCACCTAAAAGGTAAAGTTAACAAAAACAATCACCTCAAAGATGGTAAAGATGTTTTTGATGATGATAGAAATGTTGGTTCAGAATGGGAAGAGACACAAGAAGATCCATATAAGAACTCAAAAGAATATAGCGCTGAGCAGGCCATTAACTCAAAAACAGCAGGCAGGCTAGAAGGCGAAATTCACAATAAAAAGCAGCATTCCAATAAAGATGATATTCAATTTGATGATGATCTTTATGGACAAGACCAAGATAAAAAGAATGCAACAAATAAGGCCGACCAACTAGGTGGTAACCTTCAAGGCAAGCTAGGATCAGAATCTGAGGCATCAGAAGATGATGATGAATTTGATGAGGATCTTTTTAAAAGCTTAGAAGGTGTTAGAAAAAGCTCATATAAAGAAGAGGATAAAGGTAGCGCACTTCGTGGAGATGTCTCACCTACAATGGAAGATTCAAGAGATCAAGAGGACGAAGAAGATCTCTTTGCAGCTCTTGATTCGGCGACAAAAAAGTCTTCCTCTAGCAATCAAGATCAAGGTGGACATTATAAGGGACAAACTTCAAGTGGCCTAGACGATATCGAAGATGAAGAAGATGAAGAAGATCTCTTTGCTGCACTAGACTCAGTCTCAAAAGGCAAGCAAACACAGCAAAAGGATCAGGGCGGACATTATAAAGGCCAAACTGCTCCAACGATGGATGAGATTGAAGAAGAAGAAGACAAAGAAGAAGACCTCTTTGCATCATTGGATGCCGTAAAAAGTGGAGTAAAAAGAAAAGAAAATGATCTTGGTGGTCATTATCAGGGCGATATTGGTCCAGAAATAGACGATATAAATGAAGAAAATGATGATGAAGAAGACCTATTTGCTTCTTTGGATGCACACAAGAAGGGAGCATCATCAAAAAGACCAAGTCAAGGCAGTCCTGACAATGAAATGATTGATAACGAAAAGGGCCTTGAAAGAGATCTTACCGAAAATAAAGATGCCAAGCAAAGAGATGAAGACCTCTTTGAATCATTAGCACAACATGGAAAGAGAAAACCTGTTCAAAGGGATGAAAAGCAAAAGAAAAAGTCTGATGATGGAGAGGATGATAATCAAGATGAAGACCAAGCAGAAGGCGGCTCGATTCAATATGAGAAAAAGGGTGATCTAGGTGAACAGACTATCGATTATCGCAACCTTGATAAACAGCCAGAATACAGTGGTGGAACGAAAGAAAAATTAGAAATAAAAGTAACAGATGCCCCTGAGCAAAATAACAAAGAAAAAGACCAAGGCTATGACCAAAAGAGTGAAGAAGAAATTGATTACGACCTAAGTAATGCATTAAAAAAACTTCAAGAACAGGATCAAGCTCCAGGTTATGATTATAGCAAAAGGCCATCAAATAATAACAATGCAAATAATCAAGATCATCAACTAAAAGTTAATCAATACTCAAGTAATACAAAAGAAGATCAGCAAGCCACTGACTCCGAGTCGGCCATTGAAGAAGCAAAAGATCAAAAAGAGTTAGAAGAGGCCCTTAACTCCATAATTATTCCTGAACCAAAGGATATGGACTTTCTCATTCGTGCCACAGACATGCTCATTGATGGTGATGAGATAAAACAGATGACCTCAGATTATATAAATGAATTCTGTGATGGAACCCTCATTGTTTATAACCTGCAAAATGAATGTATTATGGGTAGTGAAAAGGGACCAGATAATTTTGAAGCAGTGAAGAATATATTAAAAATAAAGAGAAAACCAAGTTGGAATGATGACACATTCCAAGCTGAAACACTTTACTATCACTGCCCTATTATTGAGAATACAAATTATAGTTACTTCACAGTATTTTTCACCACAAGAGAAGAGATCGAAAAATCAGAAGATACCCCTAAAAGGATAGAGATTTGTCTTGAGGCCTTAAAAGGAAGTTATAAAAGTGGTGAAGATCGTATGACAACGAAGATAGCTTCATCTAATAAGTCTGCTGCATCAAGTTTAAAAAACTCAGTGGGAAGCCTCTTTAAAGGAATATTTGGTAAAGGACGAACATGATTGCCTATTTCTATATAAAGCTTAAATCGCTTAAAGACATTCGCACCTTCCCTTTTACTCTCTATGTCTATAAAGAGAAAGAGAATCTCTACACAGAATACTTAAAAGCAAACACTCCTTTAACTCAAGATAGTTATAACCTATTAAAGTATATTGAAGATAACAAGACAGGAAAAATCGCAATTAAGCTTTCGCAACGAATGACTTATCTTGCAACAGTTGGAGAATTAAGTGAGTATACTCCACAAGAGGCAAATCAAATTCGTGAAAAGATCAACATCTTAAAAGAGCATGAAAAAGCGATTGAAACAAATCAAAAAGAAGCAAGAACAAGACTACCTCTTCGCAGTGTCTTAACAAAAGCAATCGATCAGGACGACTTCCTACCAATTATATTAAGGGCGCAAAAGGAGATATCAACATTTCCTGTAAACTTATCTCATACTATCTCTCTTGCAAGACATTTTGCCATGACCCATCTTGATAAGGACAATCTTACAAATCGAATTGTGGCACTGAGCTTCTTCTTTGCAAAGAAACTTGGAATTGAAGACTATAAAAAGCAAGCCGATTTAATCTGTGCTTCTTTTCTAGCAAATATTGGACTTACAAGTATCTCTCCAAACATCATCCATGAGAGCTTTGAAGAAGTTACAAGCGATCAACGAGAACAATATTATAAGCATGTGAAAGTATCTCGTATGCTTATAGAAAAGTCAGGTGTTCAATTATCAGAAGAGTGTAAGGCAATTATTGATCACCATCATGAGAAACATGATGGTAGCGGAATGCCTGGACAAATTTCTCAAGCTGGACTTAGCCTTGAAAGTGAAATCCTAGAATTTATTTCTCATATTCTAGAATTTAGCACAGGATTAATTAACGGAGAAAAATCACCTCTAAGCAGCGTTATATATATGGTTGATGCTCAAGCAGGAGTAGGCGGTCTTAATACAAACTACAGTGACAAGATAAAGCCTCACATCACTAGCGTACTAAGCCTTTAATTGAAGCTACCATACGGCAATGTATTTCGCCCTTCCCACGTATGCAAGTTTGCTTGAACTTTTGGCAAGTGCTCATCTTTATTATTCTTTGGATCTAAGACTTCAATTTTTGCAAAAGTAAGTTGGGTATTCCCTCCACCTTTACCAAAGTCTAGATTGTACATTCTAGTCCAGGTTCCAGTATTTATAAAAGTTTTACCATTAGTATAGGTGCGACAAATTGGCTCATGTGTATGGCCAACAATCAATACATCCGTATCTTTTGCATCTTGTAGATATTCAAAAGTTAATTCTTCATAATCCTGAAAGAGGTGTAATTCTTTCATGAAAAGCTTTAACCAATCTCCAAAGTTATTACTTATTTTAAAAAGATAGATTGAGCGAACCATTATAAAGTAAATGGTATTGGCCAACATGAATCGAAGAGTAAAGAAAGTATCATAAATAAGTCCATTAATGAGAAACTTATTAATTGGGCGAACTGCATTTACATGATCTCGTTCTTCTTTAAACTTATTTATCACTCGTGTTACATAGTAAGAGCCCCAAGGCGGATTAAAGTATTTCTTTCCGTCCTTATCCTCTATAATGCAACTTTCCTCTTCAAAAGTATGAGCAATTTCGTACTCGTGGCCATGCCTTAGTACTACACGATCAGTAGGACGATATTCATCATTTAGCTCTCTTATGACAAAGCGATCTCGTACTTCTTTATCAAAACAATTGAGTACCATCTCTTTTAAAGAGTCAAAAACTAACTCCGCATCATGATTACCAATAATAAATGTAACCTTTTTATTCTTTACTTTTAAGAAGTCGTTAAGGGCCTGCATCACCTCTTTATGTGCATCTAGAATTAGCTGTAATTTCTTCTTCGATGATTCCTCAGACCAAAACTCATCATCAAATACTTGCACATAAGGAACTGCTAAAAGGTCAAAGAAGTCTCCGTTAATAATCAACTCGACATCTTTACTGGCATACTCATCACTGCTGAAGTATTCGAGAAAATCAACTAACTCTTCATCATAGTGAAAGTCTTCGAGATAATTTCTAATACCATTTACATACTCTCCTGCGCCAAGATGGACATCAGAGATTATGATTATGGTCTTCTTTGAGTTACTCTTGCGAAGGAATCTCATATGCGGACTTTCCTATATTTAACACGACTCTTTGAAAAGACGGGTCTAGTGGAACAAAGTAGAATTTATTCTTTGTATTAAAATCAAACTCAATACTCATTTCAGCGTCTGGCTTAATCGTGACAAATTTTAAATTCTTATCATTGTCATCGACAAACTTCCCTCTAATTGTTGAAAGGGTACGATTTTTAATAACAACTGCAACGCGAGAGCCCCTCTTCTTTACCGGAGAGATAACTTTATAATAACTGGGCATAGCTGTTACTAAAAAAGCCTCAGACTTTTCCATTCTCTGTTGCGCATATGAGTTCATATGCCATGAGATCAGACATGCAAAAGCTAGAGTAAAAAACTTAAGAAATTTAGTTTTTGTCATACTTATATTGTAACTATTTAATAATTTGTTGGTCCTTATTGGCAAAGCTTACCTAGTTCACTCAGAATAAGCTAAATTCTTGGGCCAACTTCAATGTTGACGAAAAGATATTCATGATAAGTACACTAAAGAAAACATTTACAAAGAATCAAGAGTCTAACCCAAGCTTTAAGGTCAACTTCTCAGACCCGGCCCATCACTGGATTAATCAGAATCCAAGAATCAAAAGATTCTTTGAGGACGTCATTTCACAATTGAGTGAAGAAGAAAAAGACAGCTTGGCCACTTATGGGGAACTTGTCTTTTTAGAAAGTCAGGGCATGCACTCTAGCGTTATTCCATCACATGGAGATAAGACATTTGTACTTGTCTATCCACAGTTAAAAAAAGCAATTCTAACAGCAGATAATGAAGAGGCCTATGCAATCATATTTCATGAATTAGGACATCTCTACTATCGTCATTTCACAATGAGATTACATGCAAATGAAATGACAAAGCAAATTGAAGCAGATGACTTTGCTATTAGACATGGATTTGGAAAGGGTCTATTTAACTTCTTAATGAAAATGCCTATTAGTCATGAAGTTAGCCAAAGACTAGAAATGATTCGTTTAAGAACTTAATTTCATCACGAATTTTAGCAGCATCTTCAAAGCGGAGGTCTTTTGAGGCCTCTTTCATCTCAATTTTAAGCTCAGCAATACGCTTTTTAATCTCATCAGGAGACATGGTAACGTCTTTAGGACCGCTCTTTTTCCCCTTCTTCTTACCACCACGTAAAGTTTCAATTACTCCACCTGAGACTTCCTTAAGAATCGTTTGCGGAGTTATGCCGTGATCTTCATTATATTGCATTTGAATAGCTCGACGACGTTTCGTCTCACCGATTGCTCGCTCCATAGACTTCGTTATTTGATATGCATACATAAGAACTTTACCATCGCTATTTCTAGCGGCCCGTCCAATAGTCTGAACAAGGGAGCGCTCAGATCTCAAGAAGCCTTCCTTATCAGCATCCAAAATGGCAACTAATGAAACCTCAGGAATATCAAGACCTTCTCTAAGGAGATTGATTCCCACAAGAACATCAAACTCACCAAGGCGAAGATCGCGAATGATCTCTACTCTTTCAATCGTATCAATATCACTATGAAGGTATTTCACCTTAATTCCACTACCATGGTAGAAATTAGTTAACTCTTCTGCCAACTTCTTTGTAAGAGTTGTCACAAGAACTCGCTGGCCTTTTTCAATAATGCGCCTTACCTCAACTAAGAGGTCATCAACTTGATTAGTTGCATCCCTAACCTCAATAATCGGATCGAGAAGTCCAGTGGGCCTAATAATTTGCTCAACAAACTCTCCATGGGTCCGCTCTAATTCGTAATTACCAGGGGTAGCAGAAACATAAAGAACATCATCGAGCTTTCCTTTAAACTCCTCAAAATTTAAAGGACGATTATCTAATGCTGAAGGTAGGCGAAAACCGTAATCGACGAGATTCATTTTACGGGCCCTGTCTCCGCGATACATCCCACCGACTTGCGGAATAGTTATATGTGACTCATCAATAATCATTAAGAAGTCTTTCTTAAAGAAATCAATAAGTGTTGGTGGAGGATCTCCTGGTTTACTCCCCGTCATATGACGAGAATAATTCTCAATACCAGAACAAAAGCCCATCTCTTCAAGCATTTCAATATCAAGTAGAGTTCTTTGTTCAAGGCGTTGCCTTTCAACTAATTTATTTTGTTTCTCTAACTCTTGTAGGCGCTCTCTTAACTCAACTTTAATAGTCTCAAGAGCACCATCCATTTTCTCCTCACCAACAACATAGTGAGACTTTGGATAAATTGTAACCTTACTAAGATTATGAAGTTTTGTTCCCCTAAGTGGGTCAACAATTGTTATACTTTCGACCTCATCATCAAAGAATTCAATGCGAACAACATTCGAATCCTCATGAGCAGGAAAGACTTCAACAATATCCCCTCTTACGCGAAAACATCCACGAACAAAGTCGATATCATTTCTTTCGTATTGAATAGCAACTAAAGACTTTAGAAAATCATCGCGGTCTTTCTCATCACCAACAAAGAGAGTCTCCCTCATACTTGCATACTCATCAGGAGAACCAATACCGTAAATACAACTAACCGAAGAAATTATGATGACATCATCTCTTTCTAAGAGTGAGCGAGTTGCAGAGTGGCGAAGCTTGTCGATCTCATCATTAACAGATGAGTCCTTTTCAATATAAGTATCACTTCCCGGAACATAAGCTTCAGGCTGATAGTAATCGTAATACGAAACAAAGTACTCCACAGCATTATCGGGAAAGAATTCTCTAAACTCGGCATAAAGTTGCGCCGCAAGAGTCTTATTATGGGCCAAAATCAAGGTCTTTTTTCCAAGCTTTTGAATCACATTGGCCATGGTAAATGTTTTACCAGAACCAGTAACGCCCAATAGAGTTTGCTCTTTTTCTCCAGAAGAGAGTTTTTCCACAATAGTCTTGATGGCCTCTGGCTGATCCCCACAAGGTTCAAATTTTGACTGTAAATTAAAGGTCTTATCACTCATATCGAGATTGTATCCTATTAGATTAAAAGATAACAATTATTATCTGAGCTATAAATATGTTACATTATTAACTAAATTGATCATTTTTTAATTAGGGATAAAAAATGAAAAAAGGTGAACTACAAAGGGCAAAGATCATTGATATTGCCATAGGTCAGATCGCTGAAAAAGGCATCGCTGCGACCTCATTTCAAAAAATTGCCGATACTCTAGGTATTAGCCAGTCTGGTGTCTTTCATTATTTTAAGAATAAGACCGAGCTTTTTCTTGGGGTTTTGGAAAGTATTCTTGAAAGGCGTACTGAATTAATAAATCAATTAATTACACCAACTGATGATAGTATTGGCCGTATACGCAAGCACTGCCAAGCTAGTCTGACCTGGCTAATTGATAGGCCCAGTGAAGCTAAAATCATCCTCTACTTATATCAACAATCTTCCACTAATTCTGTCGTTCTACCATTTGGAGAGAAGGTCATCCTCAATGGAAGAAATCGATTAGAGGACTTAATTGTTGAAGGACAAGCTGAAGGTAGCATCTCACCAAAAGTTGATGCTAAGCTTTGGGGACGACTACTACACGAATTTTTGACGGGCTCATTAATGCAAACAATTTGCCTATATGAAAATAGTCTTCTTCCTAAGGAAGTTCAAGAATTTGATATTAGATTAAATGAATTATTAGATTGCCTGAAGGCTTAAGAAATTGTGAGGCCAAAAATAAATAAAGCGTTTGCAAGTTACCCCACAAACGCTTATTTCACACACACAACACAAGAGAATAAGTTCAAAAAAGAATTTCGAACTTAAAGCTATTATTCAAAACAGCTCTCAATTTGATTTTTTATTTCAGTTTTCTCAGAACCATTCTTGATTGAGATCTCTTGAACAATTAAGTCTCTACACTGCTCAAGCATTTTCTTCTCACCAAATGAAAGATTCTTCTTATTCTTAAGTAAGAATAAAGATCTTAGGACATCTGCGATTTCTAAAAGTGAACCAGTTTTCACTTTTTCCATATAGTCTCTATAACGACGATTCCAAGTTGAGTTATCAACTTTTACATCGTGATCATTTAGAAGTTGATAAACTTCATTGATCTCGCTGTCGTCAACAAGCACTCTAATTCCATCTTTAGAATTGGTAGGAACCATGACAGTCATTCCGTTTGCTACAACCTTAATGATGTAGAACGAAAGCTTGTGCTCTCCTACTTCGCGCTCTTCGATGTCCACAATCTGACCAACACCGTGTCCTGGGCAAACTGCGTAATCACCAATGTTAAACATTTCTACCTCCATGGGTATTTCTCTCACTCAGTTATACTACGACGCGCCATGACTCTCAATGCAGCTTGTAAGATTTACACATGGGGTATGATTTTTAGACGGAAGGTTGTAGAAATGCGGGGCAAAAAAAAGCCCCTCAATAAGAGGGGCTTAATTCGATAAATATATCTGTAATTTCAATTAGTTAACTAATTAGAAACGTGGGCAAATTTCATCTTTTTCGAAGAAATAAGCAAGTTCTCTTTCAGCAGAAGCAAGAGAATCAGAACCGTGAACAGCGTTCTCACCGATAGACTTAGCATATAGCTTTCTAAGAGTGTTTTCAGCAGCTTCAGCTGGGTTAGTTGCACCCATGATTTCTCTATTTCTTTCAACTGCATTTTCACCTTCTAGGCACATAAGAACAACTGGTGCAGAAGTCATGAAAGCAACAAGCTCACCAAAGAATGGTCTATCTTTGTGCTCAATATAGAAACCTTCAGCTTTCTCTTTTGAAAGGTGAGCAAGTTTAAGAGCAGCGATTCTTAGACCTTCTTCTTCAAATCTCTTAATGATGTTACCAATGTTGTTATCAAGTAGTGCATTTGGCTTAATGATACTAAAAGTTCTTTCCATTTTAATCTCCTTAAAATTATCTTGCGGAAAAATTCCCTAAATTCTTTTAATTAAAGGTTCTTTAAAACCTTCTCCATTGTTTCACCAAGCTCAGCTGGAGAACGTGAAACTGTTACGCCACATTCTTCAAGAATTCTAAACTTAGCTTCTGCAGTATCGTCACCGCCAGAGATGATTGCACCTGCGTGCCCCATTCTCTTACCTGGAGGCGCTGAAGCACCTGCGATAAATGATACAACTGGCTTACTCATATTCTTTTGAATCCATCGACCAGCATCTGTTTCAGCAGAACCACCGATCTCACCAATCATAATAACAGCATCAGTATCTGGATCTTTTTCAAATAGCTCTAGTACGTCAATGAAGTTTGTTCCGTTAACTGGGTCACCACCGATACCAACACAAGTTGATTGTCCGATGTCTCTTTGAGTTAACTGATAAACAGCTTCATAAGTAAGAGTTCCTGAACGAGAGATAACACCAACACGACCTGGCATGTGGATGTGACCTGGCATAATCCCGATCTTACACTCACCTGGAGTGATAACACCTGGACAGTTAGGACCAATTAGTCTTGATTTTGAACCTTCAAGAGCGGCCTTAACCTTTACCATATCAAGGATAGGAATCCCTTCAGTAATTGCAATAATAAGTGGCATCTCAGCATCAATCGCTTCTAGGATTGAGTCAGCTGCAAACGGAGGTGGAACCATAATCATGGCCGCATTTGCTTCCGTCTTATCCATTGCTTCTTTAATAGTATTAAAAACAGGGAAACCTTCATGAACTGTTCCACCTTTACCTGGAGTTACACCACCAACAAAGTTAGTTCCGTAATCTCTTGATTGTAGTGAGTGAAAAGTTCCTTGCTTACCTGTAAAACCAACAGTGATTAATTTTGTATCACGATTAATAAGAATGGCCATTACGCCTCCCCTTTTGTCGCTTCAACAGCTTTCTTCGCTGCATCTGCTAAATCTTCAGCTGCAATAATTGCAAGATCTGATTCATTTAAAATTTTCTTACCAAGAGCTACATTTGTCCCTTCAAGACGAACAACTAATGGTACTGTTAAATCAAGTTCCTTAGCGGCTGCAACAACACCTTCAGCGATGATGTCACACTTCATAATTCCACCAAAAATATTAACTAGAATAGCTTTTACATTCTCATCTTGAAGGATAAGAGAGAAAGCTTTCTGAACAGTTTCTTTTGTCGCTGATCCACCAACATCTAGGAAGTTAGCTGGTTCACCACCGTGAAGCTTAATGATGTCCATTGTACCCATTGCAAGACCTGCACCGTTTACTAGACAACCAATATTTCCATCAAGTTCAATATAAGCTGCACCAAATTCACTTGCTGCTAACTCTTTTTCACTTTCTTCAGTTGGATCTCTTAGCTCTTGAATTTCAGGGTGTCTGAAAAGAGCATTAGAATCAAAGTTAAGCTTTGCATCTAGTGCTAAGATATCACCTTGCTTAGTTTTTACTAATGGGTTGATCTCTGCAATTGAGCAATCGTACTTCATATATAGATCGTAAAGACCTTTAAAGAATTGACCTGCTTCCTTTACTTCTTCCTTAGTCTTAAGACCAATTCCGTAAGCTAGCTTTCTTGCAACAAATGGAGTGAATCCAGCTGCTGGGTCAATTGCTACTTTAATGATTTTTTCAGGAGTCTTATGAGCAACTTCCTCAATCTCAACTCCACCTTCTTCAGAGGCCATCATTGTAACTTTACCAGTTGCACGGTCTAGAACAACACCAGCATAGTACTCGTGCTCGATGTCACATCCTTCTTCGATGAAAAGAGTGTGAACTTTCTTTCCTTCTGGACCTGTTTGGTGAGTTACAAGAGTCTTACCTAGAATATCGTCAGCGTGTAAGCGAACTTCATCTAATGACTTTGCAAGCTTTACACCACCTGCTTTACCACGCCCACCAGCGTGAATTTGAGCTTTTACTACCCAAATATTTCCACCTAATTTTTCTGCCGCAGCAACAGCCTCATCAACAGTCTTTGCTACTTCACCTCTAAGAACCTTCAGGCCCATGTCTCTCATTAAACCCTTGGCCTGGTACTCATGTACGTTCATTAAAACTCCTAAGTTTTCGTGTATGAAATATTCATGATTTTACTGGCTTATAATAGTGGTCATCTCTATAACTTTCTAGGTGAGTCGTGTCATTTTTGCCAAGTTTTTTGTCATTCAACTGATTAATGGGCAATTCATGGACTTATTCACAAAATAACGCTTAACGTCTTGTAGCAATTTCCGATTTTTCGCACAATTAGCTCATGGAAAACATACTAATAAGCCCAGGTAAATTTAGGCTCGACGGCGGGGCCATGTTTGGAATCATCCCAAAACCATTATGGAACAAGGTTCACCCTGCAGATGAATACAATCGCATCGACCTCGATCTAAGGCTTTGGATCATTAAAGACCAAGACAGAATTATTATAACAGATACTGGTATTGGTGATTACCACGGAGAGAAGTTCGACCAACAATTCGATGTTCGCCAAGAACAATCTCCTCTCGTAAAGGCCTTAGCAGACAAAGGGATAAAACCTGAAGATGTAACAGATCTTGTTATCTCGCATCTTCACTTCGATCATGTCGGTGGTATGGTCTATAAAGATGGCGACAACTTTAAACCAGTTCTACCAAATGTAACGATCCACCTACATCGAGAACATTGGCAATATGCCCTTAATCCAACATTAAGAGACAGCGGCTCATTTCACAAGAAGTACTTTAAAGATATTATCGAGGAATTTGATAAAGCGGGACGCGTCCACTGGCTTACTGGAAAAGAGGGTGAGATACTCAAACTATCAAATGATACATTAAGATTTAAATGCTCTTACGGACACACACCTCACCTCGTGCATCCTTATACAAGTGAGTATATCTACTTGGCAGACCTGATCCCAACTTCAAATCACGTCCATGTACCATGGGTAATGGGCTATGATATCGCCCCAGGTCAAACGACAGTGGATAAGATGGAATTCTTAAAGATGATCATTGAAAAGGATCTAACAGTAATCTTTGAGCACGACCCGAAGTATGCAAGTGCAAAAGTCACGCAAAATGAGCGCGGAAAATATATCTGTAAAGATCTACAGTGACCTAAAATGACCTACATTAAGCTTTCAATCTGTTTTTGAATCTCATTCTTAACAGATTGAAGCACCACTCGATCATCATCCATGAACTTTCTTAAATGAAGACGTTTCTGCTTATTAAGGTAGCCATAACGTGACAGCTTCTCCACAAGCTTTGCACTCCACGCACTAATATCCTTACCAAGATTGTGGATTTCATTTTCTAACTTTAACTCAGTACTCGTTAATTTAGTCTTATCAAGTTCATAATTAGATAGAACTATACTTTGTAGAAGTGGCCCAATATTTCGAGCATATCTTTGTTGAAATTCCTTATGAGCAAGCCAACCACTTTTTTGACTCAAAGACAGACGATAATGAATGGACATCGATGAAATTAGAGACTCAAGTGTTCTAAGCTTTTCTCGAATTGTACTTATGGCCTTTCTCTTTGCTGTTTTGCGCTTTTTTTCAATTTTTGCAATCTGCTCCAAGTAAGCTTGCCTCGACTCAGGAACAAGAAAAACTTTCTTTTCTAGAACTTCTCGAATCGTTCCCATTCCCAATTTATTCTTAATATTGTCTGTGACAGATAAGAATTCATAAATGAACGTTACATTATATGAACCAGGGGTGAATTCACGGCCCTCTTCAAAGACAAGGTCCTTAAATTCAATAAGCCCACCCTCTCCAATATTATGGGCCTTAATCAAAATTTCAGATCCATCTAAAAGATCGGGTTTGCGATGAAGAATTAATTCAACACTCACTGGTTTTTTAAAAGGAAGCCTAGCATAAATAGTGGACATCTCTTTATTAACAAAGAGGTGTACATCGCCATCTTTAACAGGCCTTTTCATCTCATTTAGAGTTGTCACCGAAATATTTTGGACCTCAACCTTCTTTAACTTTGTCGAGCCAGCTGCAAAGTAAATACTAGCAATGAGTGTCACTGCTATAAAGAAAGTGGCAATAACTGTTGTGTATATCGGAAACTTACTAGGAAAAATTTCAATATTAGCTAAATCTGATTCTTCCTCTGGCACTTCTTTTAGCTCCACTGGCCCTTTGGCAGGAATATCGGGAGTTTCAGTTGAGGCCTTTACGTCGTTTATTGGTATCTCAGGAAGTTGGCCATCTTCTTTTAGAACCTGAGTTTCATAATAAGACTGAGCTTCTTGGCGGGCCAATTGAATTACAGCAAAGACAGGTTTCCAATTCTTTGCCCCTTTGCGCCAACAAAGTTGATAAGACTTAATTAGACCTTTATCATAAAAGTCGATAATATCTTGAGCTGTAAATGGTCCTTTATTTTTACCGGACTGATTAATATACCAATTTTTTTGCATAGTTGTAGTTTAAAGGAAGATACATGGGGTGGAAAGAGGTAGATGAGAATTTGGCAAAAAGAAAATCACAATCAATAGCGAATGTGATGTCTAAAGAGGCCAATGATTCACAAAATTCAATTCTAATTAGTGCAAATGATCTTGGGGTCGTAAGAAATGGTGGTCGCCGCGGAGCAGCTTTAGGCCCTCGTGTTCTAATCTCTCAATTACAAAAATTCGCAAATCATCAGAAGATAAAAAATATTTCTTTAATTGATATTACAGATCAAAGTGAAGATGACTTCAACCAAATGCAAAAGAACTCAATTAATGAGATCAGCAAAATAAAGTCACAGAAAATTATTCATTTAGGTGGAGGACACGACCATATCTATCCTCTTGTTTCAGGACTGAAGTTCAACAACCCATTAATCATTAATATCGATGCTCACTTGGATACACGAGATGATGAAATCCATCACTCAGGAACTCCCTTTAGACAATTGGCAAATGAAAACAAAATAAAGCTGCTCCAAATTGGTATCCACGAATATGCTAATGTTTCTCAAAACTACCAAGGCATAGAAATGGATGTCATCGATACGAAAACCCTTAAACAAAAATCTAATCTCTTTAGAGACGTATCTTTCTTAAATAAAGTTTATGAAAAGCACGATGGCGATATTGTTTTTAGTATCGATGCTGACGCTATTGCTGGTTGTGATATGCAAAGTGTGAGTGCAGTAAACCATGATGGTATTCCATTTGAATTTTTAAGAATGCTAGTAGACCAGTACCAACAATATACAAAAGACAAGAAACAGACCCTTGGTATTTATGAATACAATCCACTCTTTGATGAATTGTCTGCAAAAGATGCCAGAAGCCTTGCCTCTCTCATTTACGATTACTTAATTTGAAAATAAAGAGATCGTTTTATCTAAGGCCGTTTGTTCATCTTTAATGGTGATTTTCTTCTGCGTAATTTCCCATTTGGGACTTGCAACTTTCTTTCCTTGTTCTGACTTATACTCCCAAGGATAGTCCCCAATAAATTGCATAGTTTTCTTATCAAAAATTACGGCATAGTAAATATTTACAATATTAAATGTTCCCGCTGCTCCTGTATAATAAATGACAAGCTCATAATTTTTACCAACGTCTTTTGTCTCGACAATTTTACTCTTACCAGTTCTCTTTGTAATTTTTGCTTTGATTTTCTTAGAGTTCTTATAGTGAAGCCAGTAGTCTCCATTATCGTTTTTAATAGACCAGTCACTTACATCAGCAAAAGCTGCGCAATTTATTAAGAATGTGAGTGTAATGATTAATTTTCTCATAAGCGAAACGGCGTCCTTACTGTCCAATGCCAATCATCACCACCTGTGATTCTTCCATCGGTATCAATTGGTTTATAAAAAATATGCCTCTGTCTTTTCCAGTGACGAGCAATTTTTCTGCGATCGCTACTGTTATTCTCGTTATACATTGGATTTGCTTGTCTTAGAGAATCTCCATTAACTTGCACATTCAACTCCCAATTATCTTGGTTGGCCCTAAAGCCATCGCCCCATGCACTGTCACTCGGCAGCATCCAATTAGCGTGGTAATGATAAACGTGGTTCACTTCTGGATCAGGTTCAAACTCAGCTGTTTGAAACTGCATATAAGCATCAATAGCTGAACCAAATTGTTGATTTCGCCCAGGGTACATCATCTGTTTCCAATTATCTTCACCTTGGTTGTACATAGAAAACTGCCAAGGATCCAGAGCAATATCCAGCGCATTGGTTCTGGTGATTCTCCCCCTTCTCGCATCATCCTCAATGACATTACGAACGCGGTTATCAATCACTTTCATAATCATCATCATTTCTTCCGGATGGCTACTTTCTTCAGTCTGTATATCACGTGCAAGAATTCCGGCCTCACCTTGAGAGGTGAAAACCATTGCAGCAAAGTGCTGCTCTTGTGGCCTAAGATAACGATACATATTTCTAAAGACCTGACCCCTGTTCTTAACAGAGCCTTGGCGAGTAATTGAATTTTGAATACTTCGAATACAGCGTGTTAGTTTTGATTTTGTGACATCATCACCAGATGAAAAACTTTGACGATTGGCCAACACCTCGCAACCAGGCTTCCACTCCTGATTACTAATAACTGCAGTACTTGGTTCTTGAAAGAAGTCTCCTGCGTTAACACCTTCCCTCTCCTCTCCTTCACAAGGAGCATTAGGAGGCTCTCCTGCCGTACTGATCGTTTGTTGAAGCCTAAGAGCATTATAAGCAGTTGCAGTATCAAGTGCTGACTTAAGATACTTCTTAGTTACTAAGAACTCTTTTGGATTTTCCACACCATCAACTTCAAGCATAACTTTATAGGCCCAACTATTTTGGCCGACAATTCTAACTTTTATTGATTTATTATCGTTACTACTAGGAGCTTCAATACGATGTGAATATCCAGAGCTTGGATCGTAAATATCAAACGAACGAACAACATCAAATTGAATCTCTGAAATATCTTCAGAAGACAAGTCAATTGCTAGAAGATTAGAATTAACGAGCACAAACCATAACGCAAATAAATAAAACCTCTTCATCAACTTCCCCTACGCACCAATACGTCAACAATGATGATAACACGATGTAGTACAAAGAGTGAAAAAGAGGCTAAAATTGCTTGGATTACGAAGTTTTGCTAACAAAAATAGTGGGCAGCAGATCTATTTCAGCTGCTCACCATCAGTTAGAGCATGCTTTAAAAAGTAAACTAAATCGCTTTTTTGAGAGTTACTGATCTGAATTTCACCATTTTTAAAGATTGGATGAGCAGCATCCTTCTTCTTAAAAAGCATATATGGATTTGTCTCAACAAATAGAATTTTATCAAAATTCTTTTTAAATGAATTAATTACCCAAGAGCTATCGTAATGATCTAAGGCCTTAATCCCAGCACGGTAGTGCTCAACAACTTCTTCTAAGGATCCGTAGGCTCCGGAATGAAAATAAGGGGCAGTTAAGGCAATATTTCTAAGAGGTGGAATTCTAAATCGATAGCGGTCATATTCACGGCCAGTAACGAGAAACCTTCCCTCATCATTTTTGCGTGGATCATTCTTACCTGGGCCAATTTGTGGAGTTGCAACTGCAGCAAATCCACGCCCCCCCAAAAGAGTTCCAACATGACAGGCCACACAGCTTCCTGATTCCATAAAAACGAGGGCACCACGCTTGGCCTTTTGATTTAATGCACTCTTATCACCTCTTAAGTAATTATCCCAAGGAGTGTTATAAGCAGCGAACTCATGAGTTTCAAAGTGAGCAATGGCCTGTGCAAAATGACCAATATTTAATTCGTTCTTAGGTGTTGCTGAATAAGCTTCTTTAAAGAGCTTACGATACTTAGGCATAGCCAAAAGCCTACGCATGACAATTTTCCAAACCGCTTCTTCATTTGGAGCATTGGCAATATCGTTACTTCCTTTCTTTCCACGCATCTCTTCATGTGAAGTAATTGGAAACAGGGCCTGTGCGGCCAGTGCACTTCCTAAATTCTCAGTGATATCCCATCTTTCAGGATAGTCACCATTTAAGGCTTCAACTGGAGTTGTATAAACATCCCAATCCTTTCGGTAATGAACTCGGCCATCCCAAAACATATGTGTGATTTCTTCGTGACCTAAGTTATAAAGCGGTTGCGAGTTGCGCGGGATCACTTGTCCTTTAGAAATTAAGCGCTCCTTACCTTGCCACTTTCCACCTTCACCAATACCAACAGGTAACTTATCACCACTTCCAAGTTCAGGCATATGGCAATCGGCACAACTAATATTGCGATTTCCAGAAATCTCTTTCTCATTGAAGAGTTCTTTTCCTAATTTATAAAGCTCTACCTTCTTTCCCGTCGGCTTTTCAACGGCCTTTAAAAAGAAGCGCTCTGTGTAGCGTTTAAGCTTGATATCAAGTTGGTCTGCATGGCCGAAGCTCGCCACAAGACTCAGTGTGAGGATTAGAATTACTTTCATTGTGTGTGTCCCAAAATTGTGTGCCGGGAAATAGTAGAAAGAAAAGTTTGATGAGTCAAACACTTTTAGGTACGTGGTTCCTAAAATGACTTAAGGGACCGCGTACCTAAAAGATTATAAAGTTTCTAGTGGGCCAAAGAATTCGATGAATATCTTAGTTGGATCAACACCTAGCTCTAGAAGGTGTTTTTTCATCATGGCCATAAACGCACTCGGCCCGCAAATATAGAAATTGGAACTTAAATCAAAGCTTCTCTTCTCAAGGAAGTCTTTGGTGATAAACCCCTCATATTCATTATCGGCCAGCTCTTCACTGCTATTTTCATAAAAGTACAATGGTGCAAAGCACTTATATTTTTCACTTAAATCTGATAGTTCATTTTTAAATGCCTGAACCGATCGACTCTTATTAGCATGAATAAAGTCAACTCTAGGCTCGCCTTCTATAAGAGCAGCTTTTACCATACTTAAAAGAGGTGTAATCCCAATACCGCCAGCGAGAAAGACACTACCATTCTCAGACTTCTTATAAGTAAAATCTCCAACAGGAGCTGCAACTTCTAACGTATCCCCCACACTTAGTTTTGAATGAAGATAATTAGACACGTATCCATCAGGACTTCCTTCTTCTCTTTTAACACTAATACGAAGGAGGTCTTTAACAGGATAATCTGATAAACTATAATTTCTCATTGTCGTTATTCCATCATATGGAACTCGTACTGTAATATATTGACCAGCTTTAAATTCAGGAAGCTTTGAATCATCACTAGGCTTTAAATAAAAAGACGTAATGATCTCACTTTCCTTAATTTTCTTTTCGACCTTAAATTCCTTAAAATCCTCATAAGCTTGTTCATTATAAATACCTTTTTCAACATCTATTAAAATATCCGCCAAAAAGAAATATGCTTCTTTCCATGCATTAATAATTTCATCAGTGGCCGCATCTCCTAAGACATCCTTGATTGATGCAAGAAGATTAACTCCTACAATTGGATAGTGTTCCGGCTCAACTTTTAAAGCAGCATGCTTATTTGTAATTAAAGATACTGCATCTCCAAGGGCCTCGAGATTATCAATATTTTTAGCATACGCACAGATTGCTCCTGCTAATGCTTCTTGCTGACTACCTCTGTTCTGATGTGCACGATTAAAATAAGGAAGGACCTCTGGGTTATTCTCAAACATTTTTTGATAAAAATGTTTTGTTAGTAATACACC
The DNA here is from genome assembly GCF_048381875.1 of Halobacteriovorax sp. Taxonomy (NCBI): domain Bacteria; kingdom Pseudomonadati; phylum Bdellovibrionota; class Bacteriovoracia; order Bacteriovoracales; family Halobacteriovoraceae; genus Halobacteriovorax; species Halobacteriovorax sp. Next base: position 762,126 of record NZ_JBLXBP010000001.1, read on the forward strand.
ATTCTCTTCTAATACAGGTGCTGTTGATTTTACAATTTCAATAGTTTGTGTAGATAGCATACCAACTCCTAATCTTTGCCGCTTAATTATGTATTTTAAATACATATTTATAATACAAAGAACGAGCTAGCAATAAAAACATGTATTTTTAATATATATTTATAAAAAACAATAGGTTTCAGATAGATATATGCTAATAAAGAAGTATGAAATTAACTTCATATACTGACTATTCCCTTAGAGTTTTAATATTCTTAAGCCTAAATCACGAGCGCCTGTGTACTTCTAGCGAAATATCAGAAACCTACATGATTTCAAGAAACCATCTTGCAAAGATAATCCATCAGCTCTCACGCCTAGGCTTTATTAAAAGCTACAAAGGAGCAAGTGGCGGGATCAGGCTAGCAAAAGAGCCTAAAGATATTAATGTTGGTTTATTAATTAAAGAAATTGAACCTGACTTTAATATTGTGGACTGTTTTGTTGGTGACAAGAGCAAGTCACCTTGCCGACTAACACCTCACTGTAAATTGAAATCAATAATGAATGAGTCCTTATCTCTATTTATTCAGAACTTAGAAAAGTATACTCTTGAAGACATCGTTGAGAATCGAGAAGAATTACTTTCGCTATTTAGCTAACAGTATGTGTCGAAACGTTGTGCCATTACAAAATATTGAAATTTCTTTAGTATGTCACAATGAAATTTAAGAATATTAATATAAAAAAATACCTACTTTTTCCTGCATCATGGAAACTTATATCACTGAGCATATCACTAGGTATCCTCATGTTCTTTGCATCCCAGCTTCTATTGGGCCTAATCTCTTTAATTACTAACTTGGCCTTTAATCAGCAATTCTCTTTTCATCATGGTAATTTTGGCGACCCGCAGAGGTTAATTATTATATTTATGCCAATCATTGGTGCACTTATACTTGGCCTTATGGCAAAATATATTGATCAAGGAATTCGCGGTCATGGAATACCCGAAGTAATCGAGCGAATCGAATACCATGAGTCCCACATCCCCTTTCGCATACTTTGGCTAAGACCTATTGCATGTGCAATTTCAATAGGGACTGGTGGTCCATATGGTGCAGAAGGTCCTGTAATCGGTATGGGTGGCGCACTAGGTTCTTTTATTGCACGTACTTTTAGTTTAACAAACAGAGAAAAGAAAGTCTTACTCGCGGCTGGTGCAGCAGCAGGTATTTCTGCGGTGTTTGGGGTTCCCGTTGGAGCAATATTTCTTGTTTCAGAGCTATTTACAAGAGACCAAAGAATTGACAACCTATTCCCAATAGCACTTTGCTCCTTATCAGCCTTCTTGACTAGAGTATTAATTATAGGCGATGCCCCACTTTTTCACTTAGCTGATCTAAGCTTTCACTATGGACAGAATGCAACTCTTGCATTTGTCATTATGGCAATAGTAACAGGAATTACTGCGGCCTTAACTATCCATGCAGTAGAACTAACTGAGTGTATCTATGACAAACTACCACTTCACTGGATGTGGTGGCCAGTAATAGGAGTGATACCAGTATCACTACTTGGCTTTCTCTTTCCTTCAATCTTAGGTGCCAGCTACGAATTACTTCAATCACTATTTAATTTAAAAAGCAATAATTATTTTCTAGTCGAGCTTGCTGTAATTAAAGGAGGTGTCTGGGCCTTTGCAGTTAGCTCTAGAACTACCTCTGGCACCTTGGCCCCTCTACTCATATTTGGTGCTGGAATCGCGGCTTTTACATTTATGCAATTAACTATTCCCCTATCAATTTCACCAACATTAATCGGACTAGCGTCTCTAGTCGGAGCAGGAAGCTACTTTGGAGCAATTTCTGGTGCACCAGTCTCTTCAGCACTGATTGTTTTAGAAATGACAGGAAAGCTTGAATATTTACCACTTTGCTTTGGTATAACAATGATTGCAACACTTGTAACAAAGTCTCTCGTTAATAAGAGTATAATGCATACTCATTATTCTTAAACACTGACTAAATTATTTACATTTGAGCACTCAATGTGAAGACGATACAGAGCGCGCTTTAAAAAGTAGACCAGCTAAAGAGAGACCAGCACACAGGTGAGTTAACAATTAAGATTACTTGAAGCGTGGATTACGTAAATGTATAAAGACTGGTAAGGCTAACTTCACTTCGTGAAGTGTTGCTGATTGGGTGGTAATTACCTGAAGGGATATTCTAGATTGCATGAAAACCCTCTCTCCTTCGCATCCTGCTCGCTCGCACTGAGTTGCTCGGTGTCACTTCAATGAAAAGTTGGCTTAATTTGCAGCGACCGTACCCGAAGGCTCCCTTCGTGGTCGCCTCTGGGTTGTATTGCATCATTTGCTCCTGCAAATGCTGCAAACAAAAAAAGCCGGATCAATGATCCGGCTTCTTAAAGAGAGACATTTTGACGGAGTGAAAAAATCCTTTTTTCTGCTCCAACACACACACGCTTTATATAAAGCAAGGCCCGTGCCAACTTTCACAACACGTTGACGCATCGAAAAGTCACTGAAAATAAATACATCATGAAAATCGCGCCGTCATATTTATGACTGACACGCATAGACAAGGCGTTACTTAATTGACTTTAAAAAACGAGACAATTTCATCATTCCAATATCGCATGCTTCAGTTTCATCTTCAGCACCAAAGACTTGATCAACATACTTAAATATTTTCTTTGTCTCTTTAAAAACGATAGCGACTTCTGCGTTGAAACCATTGTTTGTTCGGTTAACTTCTATCTGACCAAGTAAATTGTCATTATTTTGTAAAGTCACATAAAATTCTTTCGGATAGTCGTTTTGTTTCATATACTTGGTGTATCTAATACAAAGGAGAAAGACAATGAAATTTATAATTGCTGGGCTATTGTTTTCTAGCATGACTTTTGCAAACTGTTTTGAATATAGCAATGCAAACACTGAAATAAAATGGACTGCATATAAGACAGCTAAGAAAGCTGGCGTTGGCGGTGCCTTTAAAAAGTTTGAAATCAAAACAACTAAAAAGCAAGGAACAATTAAAGACCTTGTTAAAGGTGCTCGATTTACAATTGATGTAAACTCAGTTCATACAAAGGATACATCTCGTGATGCAAAGATTGAAAGATTCTTCTTTAAGGATATGAAAATCTCTGGTGTTGTGAACAAGATCGATAGCAACTATCTTTATATTGATATGACTCTTGCAGGAAAGACAATGAAAGTTCCTATGAAGTATGACATTGAAGATGGTGAGCTTGAAGCAGAAGGAACAATCGATGTTCTTGACTTCGCTCTAAGCGAAAATCTAGCTGCCCTAAACAAGGCATGCTACGCACTTCATGAAGGAAAAACTTGGAGTGATGTTCAGATTGAAATTGAGTCAAAATTTTCAAAATGTAATTAATTCCTAACCTAGCTTCTATCTCAAATACATAGGCCAAGCTTTATGAAGACTTCATCAACTTGGCCTACACATAGATTAATAAAATTTGTGATGAAAAAGACCAACTTAAAAATCTTAACACAATCTCAACTTTCCTAAGCCGAAAGTAATTGCTACTTTATATCCAACACAAAATGTAATTTAAAAGAACAATAAACCTCTCCTCTTTCTTACAGCACAGAGTAATAAAGTTTAGAGTACACACTCGCGGCAGGCCCCTGAACCTGCCGCGATTCCAACGGCTTTATATAAAACTTACAAGTAAGATTATACCTAACATAAGTAATGGAGTAGCAGTTTTTAAAACTTTAAAAAGGAATGGGAAGTCTCTAAAGTCTCTATTGATTAGACTCTTATCAACGCGAGAAACCTCCGTTTCAAAAGTTAGCTTATTGCTAAAAATATCAATATGACCTCTTGATATTTGTTCGCGTGGTATATAAAAATTTAAATCAAGTTTTTTAAAAGGCCTTTGATTAAAAAGAAGGGAGCGAGCAGAAGTGTCAGGCCGGTTGATATCAAGGTCAGCCACACTTGTTAAAAGATAAATAATTGTAAATGTAAATGCTATAATTGCAAGATTTGTAAAGGCACTTACACTCTCTTCGCTTCCTATCATATCAGTCGTAAAGCTCAAAATAGAAAAAAAACCGAGAATCCAAGAGGCATATCTCTCTCCACGAGGAAGTCTAGTTGACCTTTCAGCAAGCCAAAGTTCAATTTCACTTTCAAAAGAATTGATATATTCAAGAATAGAAATAAACTCATCACTTTCTCGAACGTCTGGACGCTCTAATATAAAACTACAAAAGTGGTCAATTTTTCTAGTTAATTCATGAGTTCGATAAGTAGTCCACTCAATAGGAGAAAAGTTATAGCGGGTAATACTTCTCAAGAGTGAATTTGCCTCTTTTTTAAAGTTCACAAAAGTCTCTTTTGTTGCTTTCAACTCAAGAAACTTCATTGTTTTAGATAGCTCCATAGTTGCCCTTGTAAGCAATTCATCTTCTTTTCTCACCTTTTCAACAAGCCTGGATAAGGTAAATCCTATAATAATAGAGAAAATTCCTGTTAAGACTTCAGTACTTGGTGAAAAGTCTAGGCCCTGAATATATTTATACGGAGAATAATAAACAAGAGAAAATAAAACTAGAATCAAAATCGTCTTATCCATTGCGGTAAAATAGGACTTTAAATTTCTAATAAAGTAAATAACAAAAGCAACTGATACCATTGCCATTACAGTAAGATAATTAAGATCGATATCAAAACAATACTTTGTTACAAAAAAGCCCAAGAATACACTGTATATAGTTAATGAACTTTGTTGAGCAAAGCTCTTACCTCGCATTGAAAGAGAATAAAGATGCTGTGCTAGAAAAACCTGAATAAAAGCAAATAAGATGGCCAATGATAAAATTGTTGGAGACAGAGTGTAAGTTTTAAGATCAAAAAGACTACATATGAGAAGCGACACTGAGATAGCTATAAAAGATCTAATACATAAAGAGAAATACTTAGGGTTATATTTTTCAATATCAACTTTATCCTCAACTGCCCTAGCTGTTATGATATTACTGTAATTACGATAGATAAATGAATGAAGAGCTCCAAACAATGCACTTAAGAGCGACAAAAAGATTATTTTTGAATTTACGACATTTGATTCAAGAGATTTGTAACATAGAAAAGGAATAAATACTGACCAAAGAATAATGACAATTTCTTGATTTTGTAAAAATCTCCCCCCCTCTTTCTTATAGCTTTGAGCCCTGATTAAAAGAAATAAGAGAATTGGCCAAAGGTAATTAAGTGTGATGATCTCTAATGAATTACCAATAAAAAGAATCAGAACAACATAATAAAGGCTATCTTTTGCACCTCTGAATATTCCTGCAAGTATCAAAAGAAGTTGTTCAGTAAAATTGAGGTTATTAAATACCTTAAAGGCATTTATTTTTTTGATGTATAGAATAAAAAAAGTAAATACGAAGATAAAAATGAAACTATAAACAATAATATTATTTATTCCAAAATTTGAACCGAACCAAATGGCCATTGGTGCTTCAATTCCCCAAATTATATAAGTCATTAGTGCATAAAATACAGATAATTCATTTTTATCTTTTAAAAAGTCAAACATAGCCCCTCTCAATTAAATATAATTATACCAATACTTGTTAGCTTTTCACTTAGGTATTATTTGCTTGATATAAAGAAGTGAATTAAAATATTTTTATGAAAAATAATTTTGAGCTTATCTCAGCAACCGAAAAAGACATCCAAGTAATTGTTGATATCAACAATTCAAGAACAAATCGTGAAGACAAAGATGGATTTATCCTTGATAAATATTCATATGATGAAACACTTGCAAAACTACAAAAAGGCATTGGTCTTTACCTAATTAATAACACCATATCAAATGAAACAGTCGGCTTTCTTGAGCTTAGCGATAAAGTAGATAAACGTATTCCTGACCAGCTAGAATGGGAAGATGAAGAAGTTAAAGAAAAATTTGTATCACTAAAGCCAAAGTATATAGATAGAATCTGTCTTCTTAATAAGGATAGTGCTAAAGGTGCAGGTTCTTTTACATATCGAAAAATGTTCCAACTATTTCCAGACAAAAACTTCTATGCTTTTATTGTGACCAAGCCAATTGAAAATAAAGCATCTGTAAGGTTCCATTTGAAAAACGGCTTCAAACATATTGCCACATTTAATAAAGACGAATACGCAGGATTTAGAAACTATCAATCTCAAATCTTTTTCTATCAAGCTTAAAAACTATAGAATAAACCGATTCCATAATTAACCTTTTTATAGTCTTCTTCAATATCCTCTGTGTGAACACGTATCTGATAACCCCAAGGAGTCTGCTTATCGCGACGAGAATTTGAAAATAGCTGTCTCCAAGTAATACTTGCACCGATACTCTCCTTGTTTTCGATTTTTTCCTCGTCACCATTATAATAATTATAAGAGGCCTCGTTTTTAGTATAAGTAGCAGCAAAAGAAACTTCACTATTAAAGTCTTGCCAAACGTTTACGCCGATAGCTCCACCACTTTTTATACGAACGATACTTTCAAGGCCAGGTTTCATATTTGATAAATTATCATCCGGTGAGTTACTCTTTAGATTGTAGTTTATACTTATAAATAATCGTCTTGAAAGAAATGCGTATTCTAATTCTATGGGAAGTAGATAAAACCCATCTCCTGTTAAGGGTGATATTGCAATAGTCCAAGCCCGATCCTTAAGAACTTCGGAATTCTTAGACTGTTGATTTAAATCTTCAACTGTATACTTCTCTAAATCATCTTGTGAACTCTTTTGACCTTTAACATAGGCATTAGCGTAATCATCTTTTGTAATAATTGCATCGACATAACAGTCATAATCATTTGTTTCGTTTCTCTCACACCATGCTAAAAAATTATCATATTTAACTTCGACGGTTTTTCTATGAACCTGTGTCAGGGATTTACTCTTTACTTCAGTAAAGCTTTCAGCTGACGAATTACTTCTTGAGGTTAGCGATGGAAATCTTAAATCAATAAAATTTGAAATAGCATTTGCCTTTGCATTCTTAAGTGCGATCTCACGACTACGAGATTGACCAACTCCAAGGAATCTTATACGCTTTCCCTTTTCTATTTTTACACTTGTACGTTTTGTCCAAGAAGGTCTTCTTACCTCATCTCCAAGTGTAGTTGATGGGATAAAAAAAAATGATAAAAGAAGTATTTTTAATTTTTTCATTTATGTTTCCTTTAACAAATTACTTAAGAAAGTTATAAGGGATAACAACTTTTACGTAATATCGTATTACTGTAGTCTCCTCAGGTTCTCTTATTTCTACGACCTCATACCATCGTGAAGTAACCTTTATTCTTTCTAAAGTTGATTTAGTCTGTGTATTTGAAAAGCTTGATATGAATGTCTTATTAGAATTTGTATCCAAGTATGCCGTATCATTTGAGCTAATGATTTGCCTAATTCGTTTTGAGATTAGGACGTTGGCCTCAATTTCCGCTTTCTGGCGTACCATATTCAAATTCAGTGAAGGTTGATACTTAATTTGAAAGACACCAACACAAGTTAATCTCTCGCTTTCCTCAACACATGGGGTCTGTTCTGTCGCCCAACTAGGTCGATCGAGATCCTCCATGGTGTACAGGACGTTTTGATGTCCTGCACATGAGATAAATATCAGAAAAATTACAATTCTTATCAAAAACACCTTCATACACAACATGATACACTAACACACAACGCAGCGCAATACAAATAATTTATTTTATTTTAAAGTAAGTGTAAACATATAGAAATAGGTAGATAAATCCACTAAAGACTTAAGAAATATCAATTATTTACGATACGTAAGTCATGAAAAATCTAGTGAGTATTGATTGGTTCAAATTAGTATATGGATCAGCTATAAAACAATTAACAACAGAAATTGCCAGATATCTTAACCTAAGTGAAGATTCTGCTGAATATAAAAAGCTTTTAGATGATGTAAAAGTTAATGAAAATCAATTATTAACTAATCCAAAAGAAGCAACAGAGGCCCTAAAGTTAATATTTGACTTTATCATAAATCATCATGAAATTAAGTGGAAGGCCATTACTAATTTTTTTCATTACAAAGAAATATTAAAACTTAGCGATAAAGCTTTCATTCAAGATGAAAGTTTGGGGATATTTTTAAAAACTTCATCATTTCAAAACCTAAGTCTTGAAAACAAGAAAGATATAATATTTCTAGTCACACAAATAATGATGTCTGAAGATCATTATATTGATAATAGAGAAAAGAAGATCTTACGACAGTTACTAGATGAATTGAAGTTTAACGAAGATATCATATATTCATATGCATTATTTCTATCTAAAGTATATCCTAACTTTAATTTAAATAATGAATCATTTACGTTACAAGAAAGAAAAGATGTAATAAAAATAACACTATCAATCCTTTATCTCGATAGTGAAATAGATAGTAGAGACAAGTCGAAAATCTCTCAAATGATCAAAAGGCTCGGACTTAGTAAAGACTGCTTAGACTCAGAAGACTTAATAGTTTTTGAAAATGAAAAAGAAGACGTTAGTAGAGCGATAAAGTCAATGAGCTCGATCGAATTAACGGCAACATTCTTTCTTACTTTAGAGACTGCACTTCTAGATAACAAGTTATGTAACGTAGAAAAGAAGTACCTATTCGAAATAGTGAAGTCATTAATAAACAAAACAACTGATAAAACAGTTGGGATCTATGCTCATCTCTTCTTAACTTCAATTATCATAAGGTATGATATTCCTAAAGATATTATTCCACTTATTGAACTTATTAATCAATTTATAAGTAGAACAATTCCTAATACGTACAACCGATTTGAATCACTTGCCCTGGAGCTAATTTATTTTAACCAAGATGAGAGAGTTAGAAATAAGCTTAAGCTGCTAATCAAATGCACAAATCACAACTTTGTGTGTCCAGATGAACAGGAAGCAATCACTGAAGGTTCTGAAAAAGTTGTCGAGGAAATAAAAAAGTTACAAAACCTTCACTTCAATGAATCGGTAATTAAAGAAATGAATTCAAATAAGAAACTAAATCAAACTCAAAGAGCTTTAATATTACTATTAAAAAATAGAGAAATGGTTTATTCAATGGAGTCTATGAGTGACACAATTGAAGATTTTTTATTAGCAGAGGTTTATTTAAGAGCAAATGCAAGTAGTCGTGATAATCGTGCATACCAATTACCAAAGTTACTTCAAGGAGTGAGAATTAAAAACTTTCCAGAGGAGCTAAAGGATAATATTTTAAATACTTGTTTTATACTATTTATGGCCAATAATAAAATCACAGAAAAAGAAATTGCTGATTTTGAGGAGATAGTAAACAAGATCGATATGAATTACGATACATTTAAGAAATTAAAAAAGAAATTATCACTCTTATATATTCATCCTAATAAGCTTAACCAAATATTAAAATACGAGGATAAGTAGTAATGAGTTCACTAAGTTCAATTATAAATGCGTTTCAAAGAACTGTTGAAGAAAATGCAGCAGAGATAATAAAAATAGAAAAAAGTGACTATTTTGACTCTATTTATATTAGTGGTGCTAAAGCACATTCAAAATCAAAAACACTTGTTTCACAAGTATTTGGCGGTAGAAAAACGAGGATTATAGATATTGTAGATAAAGATTGCATAAGAGTAGATATTTCAAAAGTAGATCTAGAAGATAAAATTATTGAACATAAAGATTACTTAAAATACTTGGATGATAATAAGGATAAAGGGTGGTTTCTTGGCCTCTCAGACTTTGGACCTATTCACTACAGTTTCGAAAACTTTACACATGCTTATATAACAGGTGCAACAGGCTACGGTAAGAGTACCTTTTTCAAGCATCTTATGACTCAAACTCTTAATACATTAGATGATGTAAGTAACTTCATAGTAGATCCTAAAAGAGTTGATTACAAGCATATGCAACAACATAAGAATGTAGGTTTTTATGCAGATACAAAAGATCGTTGGAATGAGCTTTTTACATATCTATTGATTGAACTTAAAGCAAGAGAATATTATTTTAACAAATCATTTACGACTCCCCCCGTTAAAATAGATGAATACAAAAGAGAAAGAAAGAAACATAACCGCAATGATCTCCCTGATTTTAAACGTTTTTTTATTTGGATAGATGAGGCCCATGAAGTCATTGACATGAAGTCCTACTCTCCTCAACAGGATACTCTTAGGAATATCATTGAATATATTGCGCGCAAAGGCAGGGCCTTTGGAATACACCTAATTCTTTCAACACAAAGACAAAATGATATAATTTCAGCTGTACGTAATCAGTGCCAAACACACTTTGTTTTCTATCAAAACAACTATAGTTCACTGGAAAGTGATTTACTTACAAGTGAAAACAGAGGACCTTTAACAAAAAGAGTAGGACAACTACATTTTCTAGATGATAAGCTCGAAAGAAAAGAAGTTCTCACACCATACTTATCGCAAGATGAATGTATCATAATTTCAGCTGGTAACAAACAGAAAATCAAATCGAACTCTGACAACATTAGTTATTTTAAAAAGTTTTCCATCCACAACAGCTTTTTCAAAAACAACAAAAACCTTGAGAGATTATACTCTGGAGATGATCTTGAATCCCTGCATGTAGCTCCTCAAAACAATCGATCACAGAATGTATTTTCTACTTTTAAAAATAATATTCATAACGTAAGGACAACGAATAAACGTACAGAAAAAGATAAACAAGACAGTTCAAAAAAAAGACCAGACAATCTTCTTTCCGAATTTGAAAAGATGCTCGGTGAAGAAAAGTCACAAAATAAAAATCCAGAGAAAAATGTAGCCATGCTAGATGATGAAGGCAACCATAAAGTTTTCGAAGTTAGTCAAATCATGTCAACAAATAACAATTTCAATTTTGATAATATTGAGAAAGCCTACAAAGACCTATATAGAAACTCAAAGAATAACTTCTTAGGTTTTTGTAAGTCAATAGAACATAATCATAATTACAAAAAAGTCATTGAGTTCTTAAAATTAAACTCAATTGAGAATACAAATATCATCAACCTCAATAACCTCGCCCTTTCAGAAAAAGATAAAAAATTGTCAAAGAGGTTTATCGAAGAAACTAAGACCTGTATTCAATTAGGGAACAGAGCTCCGATGTTAATTATATCAGGTTCACAAGGGATGGGAAGAACCACAATTGCAAAATCAATAATGAATGAGATTAACATAAGAGTCATAAGTGACAAAGAAGCAGACAGATCACAAAACGATGATCAAAATACTATCGCAATTCTATTTACTTCTCAAGAAAGGGCACTACAACACTATCGAAATAATCAGAAAGGCCTTACATTGTTAATACAAGGTTACGAAAGAAGTGAAGGTTTATTTAGCACCCCTTACCTGCCAGACTTTAAATATCTTAAGGATTACCATTTTAATTTAGTCATAGAGGAAAGTGATTATGCAGAAGAGAAAACTTATACAAAGCTAATTACCGCTATTTTAAGAAAGCACAATTATATAAGTGACATTGACACAAAAACAATATCAATACTATCATCGGCAAATATACGAACGACACCACAGAAGCTAGATGCAATAATCTCTCACGCTCAACAAAAGTCAATTCAGTTAGATGTCAAGTTTGACTACGATATTCTGGAGCAAACAATAGAAGACTACAAAGATAAATTAGCACAGGAAAGTATAGGACAAATCGAAATTACAAAACCTTCTTTAGGACTAAAAGATATAATGATAGAAGGTAATAACAACGAATTACTACTAGATATAATCTCCAGAAGCAAGAACCTTGGAAAATTCAAATATCAATTTGCTAAAAAAATAAGACAAAATTCCAAAGTCGTTGCGTTATTTGCAGGCCCTCCAGGTACCGGGAAAAGCATGTCTGCAGAGGTTATTGCAAGTGAGACAAATAAAGACCTATGGAAACTCGACTTTGGTAAGTTACAATCAAAGTATGTGGGAGAAACAGAAAAAACTCTATCTCGTGTTTTTAAGCTAGCATCTCATGGAAATGCGGTACTACTACTTGATGAGTGTGACACTTTCTTAATGAATCGCCAAGAAGCAAATGAATTCAATAAAAAAATTGCAAATCATCTGTTAAACCTAATTGAAAACTTTAATGGTATACTTATTCTTACAACAAATTCCCCAACAGCAATCGATCCCGCTTTTTCAAGGCGAATTGATATCAAATGTTTCTATCAATTACCTTCTACAAACCTTCTAGCTGCAATGCTAGATCAACTACTCTCCCCAGATGCTCCCTTATCTGATAATTTCTCTTCAAAGAAAGTACTAGACGGAATCAATATATCAGGAGGAGTACTAAGGAGCGCAGTTGAGAGGATTATTGCAAAGATGGAGAGATTAGGACTTAAGGAAATTACTAATGAGCTTGCAAGAAAGTGCATCTTGGAGGCATTTGATGAAGATAAAATCATCAATAGCTCAAGACAGGGACAAATAAGTTTAATAAAGAACCCAGCCTAATTACTAGTATATAACATAGCGATACAAAATGGATAAGGCATAAACGTTGTCTTATCCATTTTTTGACACTGCTTCCTTATTCTTTCATCAGAACATTCTTCCATATCAAGACAACGTGAATTTCTCATATCTCTTCTTTTCATTAATTTTTTTGCCACAATAGGATCAATACCGGCTTTTTTAAGATATTTCGGATATATTGAACTCAAAAAAGTCATCTCGGCATTGAATTTACACAGAGAATCTTTTCCACAAAGTTCCCCCTTTATCTCTTCCATTAAGACTACTTGCTTATCAATACTCTCCCCTCGTATTTGAAAAATAAAGTCTTCCAATGACTCTGCAATACAAAGCGGAGTAAAGAGAACAGATATAATTAATAATTTAATAAAGTGTCTCATCAAGTTTCCTTAACTCATTATATTGGTGAAACCGAATCCATTTATATAATTTGTAATGATTAATATAAGAGTTATTCTGTCCTTGTAAAAAGTTTCTGAAGTTTAAAACGTTTATGAGTTTATTTAAATGACCTGTTAACTTATTAGATGATTTATTACGAAGCTGGAAGGTACTATCAAATACAACTTCTGCAAGGTTTAAGATGTCTTCATTATCTATATAAGAAAATTTAAAACTTTCTCCTAGACAGACTAGTTTAAAATTTCTCTTAACTTGTGTTCTATCACACAAGTCAGTTTCGGCCCATTCAAGATGGCTATATTTATTAGATAAATTACATCTCTCATCTTTTAAAAAATTATCATTATTTAAACAATAACGATAGAAGGCTTGTTTATTGATTTCATGACAACTTTTAATTAAATCACCTTTTAATCTTTCCAGCTCAGGCTTCAAAGAATTACAACTATGATAGTTTGACAATATAATATTCTCTTGACTGAGATTACTTTCATGATAACGACCAGAGACAAAAGCCTTAAAAGAAATGTTTTTCAAACGTTCTAGATTCTTCTCTGTAGCACCGAAGTAATTTATAAACAATTTAGGCTTTGTGATTTCACTCGAGACCTTTATTAAAGGATATTCACCCTTAACCAGTAAGCTTAGCTTATATTTAAAGCTTTTATATCTAGTTCGGATATAGCCTAAGAATTGAATGTTCTTTAATTCAAAAAAAGAAATATAGAATCTTCTGCCAATGTATAGAGAAAAAGGCTCACCTTCATAACGTCCTAAACATGGAAGGGGTTGTTTTTCTTTTTCTGAGGCTTCTGTGCTAGAAGCTATATTTTCATTATCATCATTTTTATAGTTTTCCAGTTTTTTCTGAGCACCACTGAAGTCAAAGCTCTTACCTTTTGTTATAACAGATTTTGGACACACATACTCCGCTTCTGTTATGGCCCTAAAGAATGGCAGAATCAACATGCTAGACTTCTTAGTTATCAATGGAGTCAGTATAATAATAAAATTAAAAGTCAGGACGAAATATACCTTACGATTATGTCTTAAGCTCATAAATATCATATTTATCAAGACTAGACATACTAAGAAGACACTAATAGTCTTCCAAAAATCACTACTTAGAAGTATCACGTATTCGTTCATAACTTTGAAGTAGTATAAGCCTAATAAATTGATGCTAAATATAAGCACATTTAAGACTGACTTCACATCACTCTCCAGTATACATCTTATTCATCACACTCATATGAACCTTATGAAATAATATTTCAACGCGTCTATTTGGTCTTTGCGCAATAATTTGGTTCCTACGTTTCAAACTAGGATTATATTCAACTTTAGGAAAGTTGTCAGAATGTCCACAAACAGAAATCATAAAGTTATCTTCAGTATTTGGCCTTCTATTTGGAAAATTCTCATGTCCAATCTCTTTATATATTTCACTTAAAAATTGTTGAACTTTCTTTGCTCTTGGTATGGCATAGCTATTCATGTTTTTATCAAAACTAGTCCCATCAGGAGAAGCATGGCCATTAACTGTAACATAATAATAGAAGCCATCTTCATCAGACTTTCCCAAAAGAGAAAATTTCTTTTTATATTCATCTGACAAAAGAAGATCTCGCAGTCTTTTCTTTGTCTGGTTTGTCAACTCAGTGCTTCCATTTTTATAAGCAGAATCACCTAATGTTATCTTAGTAAATGGAATAGCATTATTAATATCAATAGGTGCTCCATCTCCACCTTTACTACGCATCCATAGAACCAAAAACAAAATCATGACCAGCGTAACAAGGTCCATATAAACATCTTTCCATGATATATCCTCATATGTTCTTCTCGTAAACTTTGGCATTATACGTCCCTACTTTTCCTCTTATTCACAATGAAATGTAGATGGTTCTTACACCTCTCAAAATCATAATCAAGAGCATCTCTTTTAATTTTTAATCTCATTGAAAGAATTTTAAATAGAGCACTATAAATGGCACCATACAGAGTTGTTTTCATTGCTAATGCCATACCTGCTGTGATCATAGAGTCATCAACTGAGCCTCCCATTGATTTAAGTACTTGTACTATTCCAAAAACAGTACCTATCAAACCAATTAAAGGGGTTATACCTGCGATCGTATCTAAGACAGAAATAAAAAATGTATAAATCTCATGTGTATCATTATAAATAATATTCTCAAAAGTATTTTCAATGGTATCAAAATCCTCCTTTGACTCATATACTAAATGACTTGAAAGAGAGCTTTTATTAATTAGAGAATCGAAGTCATTGAGTTGACTCATATTATTCAAATAATAGTCATGCTCTACTGCATCCATTGTATTATTAAATTCAATTAATTGCGTTGCATTTGGTGTGATATGTGCATTTTTTAAGACACCTGCTGATATCCTCTCAAAAAATATAAAGATATGTGAGTCTAGATTATATAATAAAATACCAATTACAAGTGCAGTAATTGAAAAAAAGTACTCATTAATACTTGCTAAAAGTGCACCTAGCGCAAAGAAGAAAATAAGAAGAATAATTCCACGAATACCACCTCCCACAGTTGTCCAGTTAACTCTCTTACGCTTTGGTGTGTAATCAAGAAGATCCAAAAGTCTTCTATTTCCAGGGTTTAACATAGCTACTTCCTTAATTCTTTCATATAATTAATTAACTCTTTATTTGTATATTCAAATTCTATAGACTTTTTTATATCAACTGAAAGAAGAGAAAAAACTGCTACAACAAGAAGAACTCCAACACAATTTACGATATTCACCTTAGGGATAACGGCATCACTTTCTAAATAATCACTATAATAATTTGCCCAATATATACGTTCCTTAACCCCAGGGTGCTCACTTTTATTTTGGAACATCTCACCAAGTTTCTTTATAAGACTTTGAGGAATAAAATTATTTCGTTTTACAAACTCGTTTATGATCTCCTGAGAGATGAGTCTTGGATTTGAATAATGATAGTAACCTAATGTCCCTCGTGATAAATCCCTTAGAGCAATGATTAAATTATCATAATTACCATACCCCTTTGTTCCAAGGTCTGCCAGTAATTCACTCTTGCGACTTGAAAGCTTGATTAAGGCAAGGAAAAAGTTCCATACAGATAAAATAGCGTTCATAATAATTAAGAATAAAGAGTATATAAATGTGCCAACAAAAGGGATTAAAGATAAAACAGACAACGAGCGATTCACTAAATTCAAAATACCTAGAAAGCAATGACTATAAGTGTTTAAGACAAGAGCATAGTAAATATCAAGACGTTGTATATGATTATATTCGTGTTCTAAGACAGACTTAAGTTGAGAGGCCCAGCCTTCATCTAAAAGCATTTCTCCTATGACAACTCGGGGTTTAACAAATAATAGGCCATAAGTATAAGCAACTGGCTCTGGCCCCCTTCGCTTGTATAATTTAACATTTGAATAGCGCTCATCAATAAAGTCGCTCAAAAAGTATGGGTTATTGAGTCCAATTTGATCAATACTTATCTCTATAAGTTCACCTCTTTTTATGCTCATATATTCTTTATATAGTCTAAGACCGGTATTTAGTATCAATATAAAAAAGAAGAAGCTCACTCCCATCAAGCGTAAGTCGATATAGAATTGACTAGGGAACAAAATATTAAAAAGTAAATCGATCCCCCATAGAACAGGAATCCATACCGCCGATAAGAGAATAAGTAAAATAACTGTAGAGGCTCGCATAAAAACACATAATATAAGTGTTTCAACATACGTAATCATACGTTTTCTCACGACAGTAGAAAAGTTAAATGCTGGTATAAAAATATAGGAAAATGCAAAGTATATAAAAACTGCAAATAAAACATAGGAGATAGTCTTAAAAAATTCCATATCCATCAAATCAACTTCCTTGTTTTATCAAACCTAATAAATTCACTTTTTAAATCGTAACTATGAATAGATACTTTTTCAACGGCATACCATATCCCTTCATCATCTAGGCTAGAATGTAGTATATAAATATAAGGAAGAACTAGCCCCTGCTCTTTATCTAAAATTCTATTCAGCTCTGAGTTAATCTTTTTCCCTTTAATGAGATTATAATCATTAATAAATTCATGATACTCTACATCGCGAGTAATTTTATCACCTAGTCTTTTAACATGGACCTTTTGGTTCGTTGCATATCCAACAACCCAAATAACATTAGCTTTTAATTTATAAGTGACAAATATATTACTCAAGGTAATCGTATCCTTCTTTCTTTTTAATAATCTTATTAATACGCTCAACAAATTGGTCTCTAACTTCCTTAGACCTAAACCATTTATCTCGACATTCTATTTTATGTTTTTCAAATGAAGAGCAAATATGAAAAACACCTTTTGTAGACATTAACATCTCATTCTTATGCCTTTGGCCTTTCACGAGGTTAGCTTTCATAAATTTCATAAGAGACTTATTCTTTCGAATATCATCATAAGAAAGTGTTCGATAGGCTTCTAATAATTTGTTATTTGATAAATCAAATCCATTAGATATTCTTTTATCATCAGCCTTAGCGTTTTCTTCAGTTTTAGAGATCTCTTTCTTTTCTTTTTGAACTTTTGGAGTTTCAGGTTTCTGATTTTTTCTTGATTGCTCAAGTCCATAGAATAGTAAGGTAGAAAGAATTATCAAACCAATTACAAAAAGAACAAAGTTTACAATCTTATTCGAGAAACTTAAGCTCTTATTATCGATCTCTGTTATAGACTCCTGTGAAGATTCACTTTCTCTTGGAATATCTTTTGTATTGTATTTACAATTGATTTGGTTTAACTCTTTTATTAAATCCTTTTTAGTAGTAGGTGGCCCTTCTTGATAAATTGTGTTTGAAGTATTTTTGAAATCATCATTGAATTCAATAAAAGAAGTATTAATAAGCCTTAGGTTTCCTGCGCCGTCACAAATTCGACAAGAATTGACTTCAGAAAACTCCTTACCCAAACATTCTTGACATTCCCGTATATCAACTGAGGAAGAAGCGTATGTACCTATCTCATATTTTTCCATAAATAATATTTTAATACTCTACAATTTAAATACACTAGGAAATATTTTCAACAACTTATAGATTTAATTGAAGCGAAGTAGAATGACTATAGAGGGACTTATGAAACGAGTAAATATATCAATAGATGAATCACTCCACAAAAAAGTGCATGAAGATAATCTAAACTTATCGGCTTTAGTAAGAGAAAAGCTTGAAGACTTTTACTCAGAAAGTAAAATTACAGTATCAGTGACTCAAGAGATTCATGAACTCTACAATAAAGCAATGGCGCTAACTGGCGGAAGTGATGAAGAACTATCTCCGTACATCAGCGAAGCAATTATAAAATATCTTGCAAACAAGAAAGAAGATCTCAACAAAGAAATTGATGAGCTCCTAAAAAAACATCTCTAAGAACATACCTAATAATTGATCAAAAACTTACCCTAATATTATGCCTTTTATTAATAAGGTCATAAGAAACTAAGAAAAATAAGAGCTAAACCATTAAAACTACGCTAGCTCCTTGCGACACCATGACACAACGTGTTGACATGCACACAAAACCAGTATAACATACACATACAGACACAATAATACACACGGGAGAATTTATGAAAAAGTTATTTATGAATTTATTACTAACGGTAGCACTCGTCTCATGTTCAAGCTACAAAACCCTCTACACTATGGAAGATATAGGACAACCAAGTTGGGCAACAGAAGCTAAGACTTTTGAAGATGATGGGGACCACGCCTACTTCATTGGCGTTTACCAAACAGACTACAAAGAAAACACAAATATTAACCTAGTAAAATCCGCATCTGAAAATCTCGCATGGAGTGAAGTTACAAAGAAAATAATGAATGACATTGAAAATGAACAAAACTTAAATCTAGAAAGTCAGTCAAAGGATAAAATAAATCTGCTAGTGAAACAAATTTCAAAATCAATTATCTCTAAGGCCCACGTATCAGACCGCTGGTATAAAGTCATTGAAAGAGAAGTCGATGGGAAAAAGTTAAAGAACATCATTTATTACACTAGAGTTAAAGTTAGTAAAAATAGCTACCTTAAGACTTTAGAGAATACTAATAACTAACAAGAAAGGTCCAATGCAAAAAAGGGAGATATAATGTCTAACTATGAATGGGAAGAGCACAAAAGAAGGCTTGAAGAGAACTCTGAAAGAAGTGCAAATGCAGCTGAAGAACAAGCGAAGGCAGCAAAAGAATACGCTGAGGCCACAAAGAAGCGACTAATAATAGAACAAAAGCAAGAATTAGCGGCAAGAGAAAGTGCGCACGCTGCAAAGCTAGCAGCAGAGTCTTCGCAAAGGGCCGAAGCTCACCAAAGAGATGCAGCAAGAGACGCGGCCAGAGTAAGAGAGATCGCAGAGCAAGAAGAGAGTCGAAAAGAGGCCGAAAGATATTATAGCAACTTTATCTTTGAAGTTAACGAAACCTTAAAAGCCGAAGAAAGTACAAGAAAAGAAAAAGTAATAGATATCTATAATTTTCGTGAATCTTTAAAAAAAGGCTATGGTCATGAAACTTTCATTTCGCAAGATAAAATGAACTTCTACAGTGAGGTAAAGTCAAAGGTAAACGAAACTTTTAAAAAATTACTTCAAGATTTAAATATTAAAGAGAATGATTTTACTCTACAGGTATTAGCAAATCCTGAAGGTATGGCACTGGAGCTGCAGTTGTACAAGTTTGGCTTTATAAATAATCAACTTGCTAAGGAAATAAGGGAACATAATGTAAACCCAGATGAGTTCATAAAACTTCAAGAATCGATAGTGAATAACGATGAGATAAAATCATTTAAGGATATCAACAAAGAAAATATCAATTACTTAAAAACGAAGAGGCTTAAAACATACGAACAAAAAAGTAAAGAAATTGATAGTTTTCCAATAGAAAAAAAACTTCTAACAGACGAATGGCAACAGAAGCTCCATGAAGCAAAACAGAATGACATAAGGGCACAAGGAACTTCGAATACACTTAATCTTATGATAATAATTTCTGTAATTATTCCTTTTGCAGCTGTTATCTATTTTAATTATTCATACACTACTTACCTAGAAGGACCTGGTGGATTAAATTATGAGTTTAATGCACTCGATACAATTGGCAACTTCATCATGTATGGCATTCTTTCTGCAATTGGACTTTTCTTTGTTTTTACATTCAATGAATCTAGTATCGGTGATAGTAAAAGTTTGGAAATCGAACGCTTAATATCAGAGGCCAACAAACTTCCAACAAAAGATGATCAACTAAAAAAAGAAGAGCTTCTGTACAAGAAAGATATTAGCGAGCTCGATCGACTACTAGATATAGCAAAGAAAACAACCCCCGTGATACAGTCCTTCAACAAGATGCTTCAAGAAGAAGCAGCAAAGAAGAGCACTATCATGCCTACCATCAGTTTCGATTATAAGAAATACTTCCCCAAAGAGTTTTATATAGATTCGAATATTGAACAAACATTTAAAAAATTTAATTCTGAACATATGGTGGATCGTCACATTATAGAATGTTTAAGAAAGAACGACATCACTGACTGTATACAATGCTTAATCCTTGATAAGGACTTATTATTAAACTGCAGTGACAATATTGAACAAATAAGAAAAATTCTTTCTCAATTAGAGAATGCTATTTTAGATTATTCAAAAGTAGATTGGAGTAAATAATGAATATAAAAGAGATTAGATCATTTGATACTAAAAAGTTTAAGAAAAGTTTAAGGTATAAGCAACATAGGTTTTTGATATCACTTATTACTTTACTCACACCATCACTCTTAGTTTTTGCTTTCTATTCATATCCAAAAATGAAGGAGTTTAATAATAAAGCAGAGTCTAAAATTGAACAAAGAAAGCAATCAAACAAAAAGCACTGATTGTTGTATAATAAATACACTCGCGGCAGGCCCCTGAACCTGCCGCGATTCCAATAGCTTACTGACAAGAAAAACATACATACTAACACAATCCTAACTTTTCATAATAGACATTACTTGTTAGAAAACAAATAAATATTTATTAGGGAGATAATTATGAAATTATGAATTGCAATTATTATGACTGCATCTGTATTTGCAAATACTTATGTACTAACAGATTCACTATCATCAAGAACTGATCGCTCATACCAACCACTAGTGGATTTAACAGTTGAAAACCTAACTCTTATAAATGCAGATCTGTTTGAAAGAAAGGCCGTTGTTACTGCTGTTATCAATGGAGAAAAAAGAGAATTAGTTGCAAAAATTAACGAGCGCCTTTATACAGACTCTAAAGCTAAATACCTACTAGATGGAGAGCTAGATGGAGTAGTTCTTTCAAGTGGTTATTGTGATGAATACGAAGCATTTTCATACCAATACAAAATGGTTATTTCACAAGACAAAGAAACAAGAGCACAAGAGCTTAAGTTAACAAAACTTTCTCTCTACCACAGCTACTCTTGGGATCAGTGTCACGACAGAACGCTAGTTTTAGAGTTTCCTTACTCACAAAAATAATTCCCATAAAGAAAGCGGCCCAAAGTGGCCGTTTTTTTTTGCAACGGACGAAGTCCTAGCCTAAATGCGATGGACGAAGTCCTAGCATTTGCGAAGGGCGTAGCCCGAGCAACGGCGAAGCCGTAAAAAACTTAATCTAAAATTGAATTGAAGTAACTGATTCGTTAAAGCTTGCTGTGGATGCTAGCGTAAGACAAGGGAAGGCGTAGTTTGCTACGCCGGTCCGCTCTCGGCTCCTGCCTTCGCGGACATACCGTCCATCGTAGACATAACCGAAGTCAGGCGCAGCAGACGTCTTGCTCAATTCGACAACTTACCCATTGCTCCAGAGACAACAAAGCCGGGCTTGAACCCGGCTTGTTGAAATAGATTTTTAGCTAAAGACTGGGGAGCTAGCGCCGCAAACAATAGCCCGCCTTTGGGCGGCCAATTTTGCGGAGCGCTTAAAAAAAGCCACCGCCCCATTTTCCGCCTTTCTTGCGTTTCTTTTTCGGCTTCCCACCAAGTCCAGGCATATTCGGCATTCCACCCATCCCTGGCATACCAGGCATCCCCGGCATCGCTCCACCTTTCATCATCTTTGATAGTCCCCCCATCATCTGCTCCATTTGCTTAAATTTAGCAATGAAGTCACGAACCTGAGCTTCAGTATTTCCTGAACCTTTTGCAATTCGCTTGATGTGTGAGTCTTTCATGATCTTATAATTGTCGCGCTCTTTCTTTGTCATCGAGTTGATGATAACGCGCATTCTCTTCATTTCATTTTCAGCAGGAGTGAGATCCCCTACTTGCTTAAGCATGCCACCCATACCTGGGATCATTTTCATAATAGATGCCATAGAGCCTAAGTTCTTCATCATATCCATTTGCTTCATGAAATCATTTACAGAAAACTTCCCTTTCTCTAAACGCTTCATCATGCCTTCAGCATCATCTTTATCAATAGCAGCTTCAGCTTTTTCAACTAGCGTTAGAACATCACCCATATCAAGGATTCGTCCCGCAAGACGATCCGGGTGAAAGAGTTCAAGGTCTTTCATCTTCTCACCAGTTGAGATGAATTTAATTGGAACTCCTGTTACGTGCTTAATTGAAAGCGCGGCACCACCACGAGCATCAGAGTCCATTTTTGAAAGAACAACACCAGTAAGCCCTACAGCTTCATGGAAGCTCTTTGCAACATTTACTGCTTCTTGCCCAGTCATGGCATCTGCAACCATTAGAACTTCTGGATTTAGCCCTTCAAGTCCTTGGCGAACTTCTTTAATTTGTCCCATCAGTTCTTCATCAACATGAAGACGTCCGGCCGTATCGATAATAACGATTTCTTTACCGTGCTCTTTTGCGTATGCCATGGCATCAGCTGCGATATCCTTAGGGTGTTTTGAAAGGTCTGAATCAAACCAATCCATATTCATTGATTTTGCAAGAGTAATTAGCTGATCTTTGGCAGCAGGTCTAAATGTATCGGCAGGAACAAGAAGAACGTTCTTCTTTTCTTTCTTTGATAGGAAAAGTGAAAGCTTCCCAGAAAAAGTTGTTTTACCTTGACCGTTTAAACCAACGACTAAAATAGGAGTGATTCCACCTTCTACATAATTAAGCTCAGTGTTCTTATCACCCATTGTCTTTGCAAGTTCGTCGTGAACGATCTTAACAAATTGTTCCTCTGGATTAACACCTTTGATAACTTTCTCACCAAGAGCTTCTTCTTTAACGTTATTAATGAAGTTCTTTACGACTTTAAAATTAACATCTGCTTCTAAAAGAGCTGTCTTAACAAGCTTTAATGTTTCTTCAATATTACTTTCAGAGATCTTTCCCTTACCTGAAATATTCTTAAACGCTTCTGAAAACTTATCACTTAAATTATCAAACATTCTAATTCCCTATTTATTTATATTATTCAAAATTATTTCTAAACATTCACTTGGATGAGTTGCCCAATAATCGGCAGTGTGCTCACCAAATCCATCTTTTGTAATCCCACTCTCCCAAAGAGCACCGATGGACTTTACACCAAAGCTCTTGGCTCCTTGTGTATCTGAGAAACTATCACCTATTAGCATAATCTTATCTTTAGGTGCGTCTTCAAGCATTTCGATAAGTCCCTGTGGATGAGGTTTAGGAGTTGTATCATCTAGACAACGAAGCTCCAAGAAGTGCTGCAACACATCCTGATCATCTAAAATTCTAAGAGTCGACCTACGATCACGTGCCGTCCATACGTAGAGCTGAAACTCTTGATTTAGTAGATCCAAGATTAGCTTCTTCATTCCTGCAAACAACTTATAATCATTACTTTGCTTAGAAGTAACTTCTTTCCAAGTACTCATAAGCTTATTTCTTTGAATTTCACTTCCCACTGGGTCGAGTCCAAATTGATTTGCAGTATATACCATATCAGGACCATACTTTTTACGGGCCTCTTCAATACTTACGTCACGCTGAAGAATAATACTCATAACTTCCGCGACAGCACTAATGACGGCCTCTTTTGATGAAACGAGAGTCCCATCACAATCAAACACAATATATCCTCTTGGATTTTCAAAAAACATCAGTAATTATTTCCAAATTATCGAAAAATGTTGACCTAATTCTAGCTACTTGCTAAATAATCGCATGGCCAATAATCGCACTTTTTCACCATCTCTTCAAGCTAAGATTGACACCTTGATGTCACGACGCCCAAAAGTCAAACTTGGGGATATTTCTTTTGATTCACCACTTCTACTTGCTCCAATGAGTAGTATTTGTACCGCTCCATATCGTTTATTGATGGAAGAGCTGGGTGCAGGTGGAACAGTTAGTGAGCTCGTTTCATGTCACGGCATCAATTATAAGAATGAAAAGACTGTTAAGATGCTAGAAATCCATCCAAGAGAGAAGAATATCGGTCTTCAACTCTTTGGTGAAGACGGCACGGCCATGGCAGAAGCGGCCAAAGTCGCACAAGAGCGCGAGCCAAAGTTCATCGATATTAACATGGGGTGTCCAGTTAGAAAGGTTGTTTCTAAAGGCGGTGGCTCTGCCCTTATGAAAGATACTTCTAAACTTGGTAAGTACTTCAATCAAATGAAGTCGGCCATTGAGGTTCCTCTAACAATTAAAATTAGAACTGGTTGGGATGATGATTCTATCAACGCCCAAGAAGTTATTCATATCGCAAAAGAAGAAGGTGTCGAATTTGTTGCTATTCATGGGCGAACGCGTACTCAGGCATATAAGGGCCTTGCAAATTGGGATCTACTAGAAAGTATTGCCCAGACTTCTCCGCTACCAATTATTGGCAACGGAGATCTTCACTCTTGGCAAATGACACAAAAGAGACTTATGGCAACTCGCTGTCAGGCCCTAATGCTTGGTCGAGGGCCTCTTAGAAATCCATTCATCTTTTTAGAAAGTTTTCTAAAAGAAGACGACGATATTCAATTTACTCCTAGTGACTACTTGGAGGTTATTGAAAGATTCCGCGATTATCTTGAAGAGTACACGGATCGTGAAAGAACTGTTCTGATAACTCTTAGAAAGAATATCGTATGGATGGCCGCTGGTTTTCCAAATGTAACTCACTTTAGAAATGCAATGTTTCAGACGCCAGATATTGAAGAAACAATGAACGTAACTCGAGAATATTTCGATGCCATTAAAGATGGCCACAAGAAGATCGACCATAATCAAGTCTTCATGGCCGGCGGTCACGGCTAAGTCTCTAATTTCTCTAGGCTTACTAAAGTTTTCTTATGTTTATAACGATAAGTCTCTTTGAGGGAGAATAGTTTAAACTTAAACTTTAGAAATCAGATGAGAAAACCATTTAAAGAATTCATTCGAGCTTTAATTATTGGAACATCACTTAGTTCCCTCTCTCTCAATGTATTTGCTGAATACTGTAGTGAACTGGAAATGGAAATTAAGTCGGTTCACGACAAGCAAAATGGAATGAAGGCAGATGAAAACAAGCCAAACTCTCCAACCTTGGCAGATTTAAAAGGGGCTCGAGACGCTCAAATGGCCCAAGTCATTGCGCTAAGATCACTTAAGAACATTCGCGATGAATATCTTAAATTCAAAGAAGAATCTCAAAGCCTTGATGTGGCCGAGTTATTTGATGACAATACCCTAGAAGCCTTATTTGCTCTTGAGGAGCATACACAGGCCGTAACAAAGTATGCAGTTATCCATTCAACAGTAGCAGCACTTGCAAAAAAGCAAGCCGACAGTATTGCTCAAAACTCAACGGAAGATAATCCTTTTGTAAAAATCTTCAACCATATTAAAAATGGTGACGGTAAGAACCTCTACTCCTATATGCGCTCAGCTTGTGATGATGCTAGTGAGGACGTAAAACAGGAATGTTCAGTCTTTAATGACTTTACTGAAAACTTCAAACTTGGTGATGGCCACGAAGAGATGGCCAAGAATACCATTAATAATTATGGTCAGATTTTGAAGAAGATTTATGCTGGTGTGGCAACACAAGAAGATGCAACATCTTTCTTTAAAGAGCATTTAAATGCACTTAAGACCGATCAATACAATGTTTCATTAGACAAGGCAGAAGATGGAAGTCCATCTCTATCCATCAGTAAGCCAAATAATACACTTTCACTGCTTAGTGAGAGCGATGAACTAAAGAACTATTATCAAAATACAATTGTAAAACTCTATGACTTAAATAAAGAGCATAATTCAGACAAGAATATATTTAGTTCTCCTGAAAGTAGTTTTGCTACTCAGTTTTTTACAAACTCAATTGAAGACCAATCATTCAATGACATTTCTTCCGCTTTAAATGAATTAAAAAAGTGTAAAGGTAAACTCGTAGATTGTGACGAGTCTATTGATACAGGAAAACTTGCAAGAGCTATTAACTCAGCAAACGAAAGTATAGGAAGTGGCAATAGTGTTTCAAACGTCACAATTTTTGCTAATGGTAGACGACAAGAAACGAAGAATAAGCTTCACGATATCCTAAAAAAGGGACTAGCAGAAACTGAAGCCTATAATAAAACAACAGGTACTAAAACTGACTTTAACGGTGAAGTTGCTAGTAAACTAAGTCAGCTTTGTCCGCAAAGCGTTTCTACGACAGATAGACTTATCTCTAATAATGAAATTTCAGATAAGGTATTTAAATGCCTTCAAGACGAACTTGACGACTCCTCTCTTGATGAGCTGATTAGTAAACAAGAAGAAGAATTAGCAAAGGCAGAAAAGGCCATTAGTGATTTATTTATAAGCCAACCAATGAAGGACCTGGAGATTATAAAATCAATTCTTACGAGAAGTTATAAGAATATATGTGAAGATCCACAGATTCATGAATTCCGTTGTGTACCACCTCTTCAAGGGGTTAATGAGAGTATTAAGACCTTGTCTATTATTGGTGACAATTTAGAAGAAGAGCTTATTGTTGAAGATTATTCTCGATATTATTATGGAGCTAAAGATACAAATGACTACCAAACTTCTAATCGTTACTTAGAAAAGTATTGTCCACAATCAGATAAAATCAATTGTAATGGAAATGAAGTTAGAAATGGTGATGTAACCGATCCTGATGAATTTCCGAAAGCTTGCCAATATTTACAAGTAAGAAGCTGTAACCAACAAAGCTTATCACTTTCAAAAGATAGCTTTAAACTTGATGATAATGAATATGTTGACTGGGATCCAATTTCAGAACGTTCTGTCGTTAGACGCCATCAACAGAGCTTTTGGCCTGGAGTTGCAATGTATGCAGCTGAACAATCTTATAAATTTATGGGACCAATGATTGCTACCCAACAATTAAGAGCACAACTACCGAGTGCTATATACACTGGAATGTATCAGGAACAACAAATAGCCTATCGAGAACAATACTATGACTGGTATATGGAAAAACTAGATCTAAGTGATGCCAATATGTTCGGATTTTGGGGTGGACCTTTTTACTCAAATAACTCCGTTGGACAGATCGATTTCGGCTATGGCTGGTAAACCACACAAATAATTGTCGACTGAAAAACTCACACTTTTAGCTGACCTACTCACCTAACCAGTAATTCTAAGCACTTAACCTATCATTAGGTATTTCTTACCTTTCTTTTAATATCAATAAGTTATTATAAAGTTACCGGCGTAAAAGGGCGAAAAGTTAAGAGATAGGAAAGTGAAAATTAATGAAATTACGTGCACCTTTACTAACATTCCTTGCCGCAATCTTGCTACTAACCTCTTGTATGCAAGCGGCCAATAATCGACTCTCTGTCGATGGTGAAGATTCAGAACAAGAATCAACGAATAATATTATCGAAAATCCAACTGATGCCTCATGGTATGCAAAGAATCAATATATCCAAGGTCCAATTACCATTAACTCAACAGACACTGAATCAATTTATCTGGTCGGTGGTGTTGTTAATAATTCAATTGTATCTTCAGAAAAAGTAAATTCAGCTTTTTGTCTTGTTGCTGATTTCGATGGTGCCGGGGAAGTTGTTTCAGGAAGTGTTGTAAAAAAACCCCAAGTTCGCCTAAAGGCAATTCCTATTAAATCTAGTAAATCACAAGAAGTAAGTATGCGAATCGAAATTGCAAATGCAATTGATAGTCAAGCCTTCTGTGGAGACGGAATTATTGGATATACAGGTTCAACAACTCATACCACATATCTAAATAATAAAATCTCAGGTACTTTAGCAGCTTATAGCTTAAATGATGTATGTCCTACATGTAACTCTAGCTTCCCTGCTCTTAACCTAAGATTTCATGAATCAGTGTACGGTACAGTAAATAGTGTACCTACTCTTGGCTCAATTGGTATTGATAACTTAAACCTAAATATTGATGTTAAAAACACAACCACTAATCCAGATACAAATAGCTGTACAAACTCTTCGTGCCAGCTACAAGGGTATAACTGCTGTCTTAACGGCCAATGTGTTAACGACGGTGCAACAAGACCTAATATTGATGAAGACAGTCTTGAATACCAAACAGCCTTAAATGAAATGTTAGAAAATCCAAATGCATTTAAGAGCTACCCTAACCTTTTCTATGTGTGTCCAATCAACACTGATCCAAGTGAAGATGATGAGACTGACACGGAAGATGAGCTAGATAATGCAAATCAACAGCTACAAGCAGATATAAAAGACTATAAGTGTTTATTAGGAGAAACAGCTGAGTGTTCACCAGATCTCGACTCTGTAAGAGTGAAGATATGGGAAAAGTGTGGATGTCCACATGAGCCAACTTATGCTGGTGGAGAGCTGCAACTAGATGCCCGCTGTATTGATTACGGCTTAAAGGCCGACAAGGATGCTAATGGCAATATCCTAAATATCACTTGTGATATTCCAGTAAATGAAAATGACGATGCTCCATTTCAAAACTTATCAGTTTTAGTATCGGCCAAAAGTGCACCTCACCGCTTCTTCTCTTTAGCGGGAGTGCCTTACGATAATTTATCAGAAGTTCCTGAAGGGACAAATCAGGAAGGAGATTATTTCTTCTATCTTGATGATGCAAATAAAGCAGGTCCAATTGAAACAACTTATTCAATGAATGCAGTCCTTGGCCCGATGACTCTTGATCTCCAACAAGCTCAACCAGCTAAGGTTGTTGAAGTTGATGTTGACCAAGTTTATATCATTTCGGCTACAAGTGGATATTCAACTCCATGCCCATACTGTCAACAAGATGCTTGGCAAAAAGTTTTAAGTTCTCATCCTGAGTCTTCTAAAGGATATGGATTAACATGGCGTGGTTACACGACAGATCGTACAGCTATTGGAAGCAATACAACATTTGGTAATTATGAAGACACTATTTTTGGAAGGGCCTGCTGGGTTCCACCAACGATGCTTGCAAGCTCACATATTAGCTACTCAAATGCTGGAGTTCAAAGAAGAAACCGCCTTACGACTCAAGCAGCGATGTATGTTAATGGTTACCAAAGAGATTGGTATGGCTTTAATCAAGGAGCTCTAATTGGTTCTTTTGATGGTGTTTCTTGGTTTGCAGTCGGTGCAGGAAGACGAGTAAGATCGACAACAAATAAACTCTTCTTAGCAATCAACGCACCATTTGCTGACCTTACTCAAAACAGTAATTTTACAGTCTCAGTTGTAGAAGACCTTGGTGGTCAAACAGCAGCTGATCATGACTACGACTTTTCTCTAGACCCAGATAGCGCTGCTCAAAACTTTGGAGCGAGTTGCCAGTATATGCATTCTTGTAACACTGATAGCGATTGTGTTGCAAAGCTAGGATGGGAATATGCATGTGGACAAATCACAGACGTAAAAACAAATTGGCCTAAATTTGATATTGATGCCTTTGAAAAAAATGACTACAGTCGAGAGGCCATTTCACTTTCAGCAATACTTGCAGGAAATATTAGTGGCGGACAAAATAACCGCTGTCTTTACCGCGGAGCAGGTTCTCCTTGTAAGCTTAATCCAAATGAAAATGTGAAGAAGACAAGTCAGTCAAAGCTACTAACTTGTGCTCCTAACTTCTATTGTGCGGCCCTTGATTCAGCAAGTTTTTCAAAAGAACTTATTCGCTCCCCTAATGAGCCAACTTCGATTCTATTTGGACAAGCTGCAAGCATTCTTGGAAGACCGATATCTTATACAAATCGAGCTGACGAGTTACCACAAGAAGTACAAAATGCAATTGCACAAAACTTATCAATTTACGCTGCAACTGGAAGCTACGAGCCTTCAGAAGTTGGGCTTTGTATCCCAGGAAGATCAGCTGATACAGGAAATACAGGTGTTGAAGCATTTGAGCTAAGACACGAAAAACAAGATAACGATAATAGAACAGACTATATTTCTCAAATCGCTGCCTGTGATGAGACAGCATACCAAACAGGCAAAGTTAGAAGCTGTCCAGTATTTGATGAAAATGGTAACTATCTTAATGATGAGACACCAATAAGAAACCCTCTCGCGGTTAGACAAAATATGTGTAGTGCATCCTCTATTGACCCTGTGACAACTGAGTCAACATTCAAGTCAATAGAAGCTGGAAACTTAAGCTACGTATTAAATGTACAAAGTGAAACCCTTGCTGCTAACGCCTGTTTAAGACGTGCAGGAGCAATTTGTCATACTGACTTAGATTGTGGCCCTAACCGTTTACATGCAGATGTCGCCAGAGGACTATCCCCTTCAAGCTTTGGTGGTACGATGGCCGAGCAGAAGTTCTGGGAAGAAGAGCTAGTTTGTGGACAAAGCCAAGAAGAGCCACTTCTTAATACGATTCTTGGAGCAAATTATTATAATTATGACATGTCTAAGAATCGATGCTGTCGTGAAGTAAGTAAGACTTTTACAATGTATACTGCAGTTGGCGCACGCTCAGACCTACCTGGTTACAACGTCGATAACGTGGCCTTAAACCCACTTAGAGATTCAATTTCAGATAATGATAAGACCGGACGCTACTCAAGATACTTAGCAGCTGAGTCATACTCGACAAATCCATCCATTCCATCTTTTGGCCTACCTTCAGCAAATGATACAAAAGTTATCAATGAAACAGGTCGTGCAAATTGTTGTGGTGGTGGATTTATAAGAAAGTTTGAAGATGGGACAAATAATTGGACAGTTGGTAATCGCCTAAATATTTCACCATCTAAGTTAGCTTGTCTAAACTACTCAATGAGATCATGGGAAAAAGGATTTGATCCAACTAATCAAAATAATTGGCTAATGGAATACTCATATATGAGCTCACTTGGAGGCTATAGAACTTACCCAGACTCTCCAACGAACCTTTTTGACTGGCTACGTCCTGGAGACCCTGTAGGTGCCGTACAAGCAAATATTCAAAATGACTCAGAAACACCACAAGCTCCAACTGAAATACCGGCAACAGGCCTATCTGGACGAATAAGCCTAAGCCCTGTCGATGCCGAAGGACAAATTAGTCTAGCAGCAAAAACAGTTTATGGTATGTATGAGCAATTAGGTGTTAGTGACACTTACAATGCTCCTTACCCTCCTGTTATTTTAAAGCCGTCAGGATTTAATAATCCTCAAGCTCCACTTGTTAGTGCTCCAAGTAGTGATAATGGATTTGCACCAGACAACCTTTATCTAGCAATTTATATTCCAGACTATGTGGATATAACTTCTATTCGCAATGTCCTACTCCACTATACAGACGATACTGATGCTGCTGACTTTTCAGATATTAACTTTAGTAGCGATATGCTACGAGGGCCACCTTCTGCAATAGCTCCAGCACCAGAAAACTATGGAGATGAAGTAACGTGTTCTTCAGTGAGTACTGCAGCAAACGATCTTCTCTTTACTGATAGTAATGATATCGACTCTGATGGAAATACTGGAGAGCCTAGTTACTGTATTATTCAGGACAACTTTAACTACTTATTCTTCTATGTAGGAAATCAGGCCACGCTAAATGGTTTCCAAAAAGGTTGGTTCTCTTTTGAATACGATTTAAAAGATGAGATCTTTGGTACGATTCCAGGAAACCAAGCTTATTACGAAGATATCTTTGAGAAATACGAACTTCTTGGCGTTCCTCAAGTTGCTTACGAAGCAATTCGTTGTAACGATGAAAAAGCTAATCCGGCAGATGGGACATCAAATGTTGGTCGCTTGATTGAAGGTGTATATAATGATGCTGGACCAGATCCATTTACAGCAGATGCTATTCCAGGTACTCCAGCTGGTGTTGAATCTAAGGTTTATTATAAGACAGATGGCTCAACGATTTCACTACCACAGATTTTCTCTGCGGATGAATTCAAGTGCTGTTCTAAATTAGGTTCAAATGTAACCGATCCTAGTAATATGTGCTGTTCAGGTTTTGGAGTATTAAATAGTGACAATACTTACGAGTGTCGTCTCCCTAGTGGAACAGACCTAAACTTATACCTAAACCTCTTTATTTCGTCAGAAGGTATAGTGACTGATGATGAGAATATGTCCCTTACTCCAGACGAAACACATTATAACCTTGAAACTGGTTATCCAGATCACTCAAGTGAGACTGTAAGATCAAAGATTCAACAAATTGGTGAAAGATTCTGTCAATTAGGTACTGTGAGCAATGGTTCTGCTTTTGATAACTTCTACCCTCAACCAGCAGCTGGGTACTTTACAGAAGACACTCAACTAACAAGCTATAATACAATTGTAGACTCGATGGATGATCTAACGGCCACGTCAGCAAACTACACTGAATTCATTTCTGGTAAGCGCTGGAATCGCCACTTCTACTGTGATTAAATTTCACACACTGTTCAATATTTAGACGGCCTTCTTAGCAATTAAAACAAATTTTCAATGCCTTAGGTTTTATCCTTTTTGGCATAGCAATTGCTTTATTAATAGTATCTTAACTTACACAAAACAAGAGGCTATTATGAAGAAGCAAAACATCTCAACTATGATTAAAATTGCTATCCTAACGGGACTAATTCCACTGTCATCGTATGCAAGCATTTGTACAATCGTTGAAAGAAAGTTCGATCGCAAGGACTTTGAAAAGATCAGCGACTTCGATGAAGAATATCGTCAAAGATACGAAAAATACAAAGAGCGTTGTGATCTTGGTAAGTACAAGGTTGCTGAAGAAGCTTATCAAAGAGAATTAAAGAAAGATAATCAAGAAAAGAAAGAGCATCAGGATTTCATTAAAGATCGTGAATCAATTGAAATCTCAAAAGAAGATCTTAGAGACTTCTATGACAACTCTCCTATTATTGCTTACCGTGCTTCACTTAAGTATAGAGCATACAATGGAGACAAGGATATTTACTTACAAAAGATGTCTGATGCAAATGCAATCTGTCAGAATATGCTAAGTGATAAGAACGCAAAGGCCAAAACTGCACTGGTAGAAATTGCTGAAAAAGACCATATGGGACAAGTTGAAACTCCTGTTGCTGTTCAAGAGCAGCTAGAGTCAAGATTTGATAGTAATGCAGCAACGGCAGCTTTCACAATTGGCCAAAAGAAATGGTATAATAGTGGTGATAATGTTGAAGCTGGAACAGTAACAAACGAATTTGAAACATCAAGAAAAGAAAGAATTGAATTCAATGCAGATCTAGAAATTAGACAAGCTTCAGGTCTTCCATCAACATTTGTTGGAGATATTAGAGCTCTTGAATTCTCTAAGATTGAATGTGTTAGTAATCCAGTTAATAAGCAAGATAAACTTGATGATATTGATACAAAAACAACATTACAAACGAAAGTTAACTCTGCTGAAATCGACAGTGATGAAGATGAGCAAAAAGTTATCGTAAAGTTTGATGAGCAAGAAAGACAAAACTTTCTTAAACAAAAAGGAAGTCGTGACAGCGATGATTCAAATAACACAAGAATCAGCGATATAAGAAGAGGTCAGACTACTGAAAAATATGAAATACAATCCCAAATTGATTTCCTCCTAGACGGCAATAACCGTGGGATGAATCAATAACCCCCCCCTTAAAAAGGCCTGCAAATGCAGGCTTTTTTTTTTGACCCCAACTCCATTGCCAAGTACAATTTAATTATGAAATTGGCCCATCTATTCAAATATAGCTTCGCCTGTATAATTGCGACTCTAAGTATTGCAATGACACAGCAGCAAAATACTCAATCATCTGTTCAAGTAATTGAAGAAGTAAACTTTAAGCCACATATGGTTGAACATCTTATAAAAGGCTGTCCTGAGAACTCTAAATGTTCAAAAGAGACAGGTAAGACCTCAGAGAAATTCAAAGAAGTCTTTACAAATGGAAGTTTGAAAGAAAAGAAAAGTTTTGTGAAGGAATTTGGACTCCCCTTCACTTTCTGGACCACAACAGTCGCACAAGATAGTGTCATCACCTACCAATCACGTTGTATACATCATAAGACTGAAAAAGATAAATTTGGAAAAGTCTTAGTAGAGCGCCAAGAAATATATGAAGGGATTCGCTTTACAAAAAATATTAACGAAATCACTTCATTTCATGGGGTGATACTAAATCAAATGATTAAAGAAGGAAGTGATAAAACTTACTTTATTCCTCGATCAACAATTCCATTTTTTACAAATGGAGACGACCTTTTCTTTAGACAAGAGTTTCGTGAAGTTGATTATGCGATGAAACTTTCACCAAATAAGAGCTCAACGGCCACGTATATATCTTTAGCAACAAAGAAGTTTCCAAATAAAGAAATATTAAATACGAATTGCTCAAAGGAACTTGTGGATAAGTTTAAAAAGATCAATAAGAGTGGAATATATCAATCAGCTTATTGTAAAATGATCTATGATACAAAAGAGAAAAAGTATCATCGCTATATCTTCGGCTGGAGCTGTTAATTGAAACAAATTGAAATTTGTATTTATAATCTTGAGAACTTCTTTATTAGGGATGCTTTCGATAACCCTCCAAATATAAACTACTTCAAATCAAAACTAAACTTAAATCAATTAAAACAAGTTTTTACTGAAATAGATGCCGATATCTATGCCTTAACAGAAGTTGGCCAAGTTGAAAGCCTAGTCTACTTTAACGAAGTTTATCTTAACGAAAGTTATGAAATATTCCATCAACAAGGCAATAGTGATCGCGGAATTGAAAATGCTTTCTTAGTAAGAAAAGGCCTTGAATTTGAATTTGAACATCTAAGCCATACAAATAAAGAAATCGACTTTCAACTTCACGATGAAGATGACAATGACTACTTTCTAAGTAGAGACTTCTCCCACTTGCGTGTAAATAGAAAAAATGGAGAGCATTTACTTAGCCTCTTTAATGTACATCTAAAGTCACAAAGAGATGATGATACTGGCCATGACTTTAGGTCAGTAAGAAGGCGCCAAGCAGAACTGGAATTATTATTAAAAGTCTATAAAGAAGAGAAGAAGCAATATCCTAGTACTCCAATCCTTTTATGTGGTGACTTTAATGGTAATGCTTCAAATGAAAATACAGATGAAGAATTTAAAGTCATTTATAAAGAGACTGATCTTAAAGATGTACTTTCTATGCGTCAGCTTCCCCTACAATACCGAACAACGTTTTATCAATTTGTAGGACAAGCCGCACACCAACTTCAATTAGATTATATCTTCATGGAAGAGTCATTTGGTCATCGTTTAATGGATGCTGCTGTCTATCAATATAAGAATTCAACAGGTCGTCTTATTGGCCCTCCTCGTAGAAGAGGTGATATTTGGAATAATCCATCTGACCATTACCCTGTCTATGCCATCATAAAAATTCAAGACTAATTAATATTCAATCACTTAGGCGTTGCGCAAAGCATTATTTTATGCGATGCAATTGCAAAGACGCATAAGATCAATTATTTATTTTCTCATGCATAAATACACACAACACTTTATAAAAGCTTTAATTTCATTAATTCTCGTAAGTAGTACGTATGCTTCTACAGTCGTGGCCATCAGCGATAACCAAATAGATATTGGCCATGAAAAACTACGTGCCCACCTCTATCGTAACTTTTCTGAATATCAAAACGGATATGACACCGATCGAAATGGAAAAGTTGATGATCTTAATGGGTGGAACTTTATTCATGATACTAATAAAGTATTCGACCCTTCACTCATTGGTACTTTTGATCCAAATGTATACAAGTACTATGAAGTTAGACGTCGAAAAACATTAAAGATTGCAACAGATGAAGAACTTGAATGGTATAAAGAGATAAGAAAAGATGATGACTTCATGGATCATCGAAGTGACTTCTCTTCATATACACATGGCTCTCATGTCACTTGTCTTGCGATGAATACAAAAAAGCTTCCGTATGAAATGAAAAGCTGGGACCTTAAGTTCATGCCTATACGCTATCTTGGTGACGATGAAGTCGGGCTATTTAAAAAGAAAGAGTTTACACCGAGTAAATATTCAAGAAGCTATTATAAAATTCAAAATATTAAGAATTACCTAAACTATTATCAGTCTTGGATGATCAAGAAGTTTGAAGAGACAGTTAAATACTCAGCAAATAAGTCGAAGATTTATCATGCCTCATGGGGCCAAAGCTGGGAGCCTGCATACGATATGGTAAACGAGCTCTTTCAAGACGAGTTTGATATAAGTGAGAAAGAAGCTGATAAGAAGTACAAGTCAACAATCACGAAATTTCGTAACGACTATATGAAGGGCCTTATGAAAAAAGGTCAAAGAGTCGTAGAAAGCTATTCAAATATTTTATTCGTCTTCTCTGCTGGAAATAAGAAAGATAATACAGATGAAATGCTTCACTACCCTTCATCAATTATCGCTGATAATGTTATCTCCGTAGGAGCAATTGACGAAGACAATGAAGATAAAGCTTATTTTTCTAATTTTGGGAAAACAACTGTTTCTCTCTTTGCACCAGGTGTGGCCATATACTCATGCTCACCAGGAGATCGCTACATTCCAATTAATGGTACGTCACAGGCAGCTCCTCACGTTACCAATATCGCGGCCAAAATTTTCGCAATGGCCGACTACTATGCTAAGCCCATTTCGCCAGCGCATGTAAAAGACATACTATTATCATCGGCCACTAAGAAAGCTAAATTAAGTAATCTTTGTGTAAGTGGTGGAACTTTAAATGAATCGGCCGCAATAATGACGGCAAGACGATTCTTAAGATGGTGATAGGTTCACTCTAGAACACATCTATTTTTTCTAAATATAAGCCTCTTTCTGTCGATAAGAGATAATAAGAGGTGACTAAAATGAAAAAAATTGGAACACTATTTCTATTATCGACAACACTTATTAGCTGTGCTGGATCACAACATTACGGTAACGGGCTTGGTGACCAATTTGCACAGTTTACAGACCGATCAGAAAGCGAAGTAAACCCTACTCCGACTTATAAAGTTCGTAAGTTTGAAAAGAAAAAAAGAGGTCCTGCAAGTGCAGACTCACAAACCTCTAAAGATATTTCAAAGCTAGATAATAAGAAAGTCTATTTCTTATCTTTATATGAGCAATATTTAACTTTCTCACAAATATACCCTAGTTTTAAAAAAGAGATTAAAACATGTGCTTCCTTTCATCAGGAGTTCATTAATTATAATGATCGACCGAAAATGTGGGAATATACCTTGAAAGAAGAAATTACAAACGATATTGAAAATGTTGTGTGGCATCTTCCATACGAAGGAAAAAGAGCAACAAAGAAAACTCTACCTCTGGCGATGAGAGATCATATGGATCGAACACACAAAGAACTTGAGCAACTTTGTTATAATGGATTCTCAGATAATTACTATACTTTTGCTAATTACATTACACTAG
The DNA here is from genome assembly GCF_048381875.1 of Halobacteriovorax sp. Taxonomy (NCBI): domain Bacteria; kingdom Pseudomonadati; phylum Bdellovibrionota; class Bacteriovoracia; order Bacteriovoracales; family Halobacteriovoraceae; genus Halobacteriovorax; species Halobacteriovorax sp. The sequence continues at coordinate 799,961 of NZ_JBLXBP010000001.1, forward strand.
CTAAAGATAAGAAAGTATCAGCACAAACTCTAAAAGGTGCTAATTCACTAGTTAAGATGAGCGTAGTATTTAATAAACTACTTATTGAAAATCTAGCACATAAAGAAAAAGCAGATAAGGGAAGAGGCCTTGCATCTAAAACAGAAGATATCGAATACACTGATATTTCTCTTAAGCGCATGCAAGCACTTTGGTTTTAGCTTTAGCTTTATTAACCTAATTTAAGCGTTTCCCCACTATTAAAAGATAGCATTAGGGCCTTATGATTATTTCATGAGAGCTTTAATAATAATCATTCCCCTACTACTTTTAAGTTGTAACCAAAAACCTTCACAGCAACGACTGTCTGAGATTACTCGTGACTTTTATGAAATACCAAATTTTTTTAAAATTCAAATAACAGCATTAGAAGTAATGAGTGAAGTTGTTGATCAAGACTATAGTTGTTTTGAATATAAAGTTGATATCAATCTTAAAGCTAAAGAAGATCTACTGACTTTAAGACCGGTTAGACCATTTGGTAATTACCGAATTAGAACAACAAATGGTGAAAAGTTTATCCCCATAACAAATACAAAAGAAAAAGTCGAAAAGGAGATGAAATACCACGAGAGTCAAATTCATAAAGTATCCATGATAAAAAAATGTATTCAAATGAGAGGAAAAAAATGTGTTCGTTATCGAAGAGTAAGGGCCTCTCGTGCACATAAAGAAAAGATTATTGGACGAAAGATAGCTTCAACTAAAAAGTTATTTCCTTTTGCAATTAATAAGGATCAAAACACTGTCGTTAAAGAGCTTCCACTAGTCGTTTGTCAAAACGAATTAACGCAGAAATGGGAATAATTACTTTGAAAGAAGTAAGTATATATCTCTTACATTTGCTCTAACAACAGAAATTGAAGTCATCATATCAGAATAATAGATATGTTTTCGACCATCTTCATTGTGATGAACTTTAGCGAAGTCCTCTCTTTCAGTCATCAGATGCTTCTTGAGCTCTCTTGTATCATGAATAACTCGTTCAACATCTTCTTCAGAGGCAATATGCCCTTCATAAAGGCTTAAGCTTTCTGCAAAAAGATTTTGAACTTCCTTATAAAAGTTTAATAAGCGCTCAGACTCATCGGCCGATAGTTGCCAATTTTCATAGTACTTCGTAAGCATTGTCGTTAACTTATCTAGACTATCAGCTAACTGCTCAAGATCAGAAGCAATCTGCATTAACTTAATAGCATTGCGACTCTCTTCCTCTTCAACTCCGCTAGAGATGACCTTAGAGATGAATTCATTGATTTCAACTTGAATATTGTCGATTATCTTTTCGTAATCTTTAATCTTTGCAAGTGCCCTAGCACCTTTAGTTGGACTTTCTACGTACTCATAACATTTATCAAACATTCGAGAAACAATATCCATGAGCTTCCCAATTTCTAGCTCTACTAGGACATAGGCCATTGTTGAAGATATGTGACGACGATCACCTAGAAATTTGAGCTTTGGACGATCCTTGAACTTAGCATCAGGATATAGGCCTTTAACCATTTCTGAAATAATGTTTTTAAAAAAGAAATAATTAAGAATAGCTAAAATGTTTACAAAGAAGAATCCCAGAACAACAAGGTTAAGTGGATCTAAATCAGTTTGAACATTATGATCAATTAATACAATTAATAGAAAAGAAGCTGCTGTAGCGACTGAATAATGAATTAACGGGCCAAGGCTTAGTCTTATGGCCAAAGGTCTTGCATTTCGTCTTGCTGTATCAAAGTTAATGACAAACGAACAAAGTGAAGACGCTGTAAGCATTGCAAAGCAAAAACTAGTTGGAAAAAGGTTACTAATTAAAAGAACCACTACAATTGCCAAAGTCATTGTCTGACTTCTTAAGATAACAGCAATAATACTTCCAACAGTGAGTCCTATTAGCATATTTGTAAAAAGTGAGTAATCGATAAATAAGACGATAAAGTTTTGAATATACTTCCACGTTACAAGGTTTACAAAACTCTCGTGCATAACTGCAACGCCTAAGAATAGGAAAGCAAGACCAAATAAGAGCTTACATAACTTTCTAATATAGAGATTGCGGGAAATTAAACCTAAGATTAAAGCGAAGGCCATCAGATTCAAGGCCGTCTCTTGAGATGAGAAAACAAGAATAATGAATATTGCAATTGAGCCCAGGGATGAGCCTAAAAACATAGGCAACACCCTCTTTTGCTTTATAAGGTTAGCATTAACTAGACCAATGGTAACAAGATTTGCCATAGTTGGGGAAAATGCTAAAAGACTTAGTCTTGCTCCATTCCAAAAGTTAACTACAAAGTTTTTACCATCAATATCAGAGACGATATGTTTAATACTTTGTGAGCCTAAACTTTGAATTCCAGCTGAAATAATTCTTTGGCCATAATAGAAAATTGCGAGACCTGAGATAAAAAATAAGATGTGTTGCAAATAGTACATAATAAAATTAATTTACGAAGTAGCCTTGGCCACCCAAATTGGTATGATTATGTACAATATTGTATCTCGAATTAGATAAAATAGGAAAAAATAAATAAAAGCTTTTGGGCCTTTATTCCAAAGTCCTTCAATTCCTAAGTATTGAATTTTCTTTGACATGGCTACCATGAACTTTGTTTTGCCATAGTGTTGAATAAAGAAAGAAATGGCCCCATCAACCTTGCGATCAAATGCTAAAGCAGGCTTTTTCAACTTATTCCATAGCCTCTCAAGCACTCTTTTAAACGCTGATTTAGGCTTTTTGGCCTCACTGGCCACATCATTTGAACTTTTCGTAACTGTATTCATGATGAGGACAAATTAGCAGAAATTTCTACCCGTGAAAAGAACTTTAGGAAGTTATTGATCGCATCATAGACAGACTCAATTAGACCTAAATAAAAATGTGTAAGATAGTAATATTGTAAAGAAAACATTGACTATTTTGCTCAATGAAGACAAATTAGCGCAATATCGTCAATGCATAATGAATTCTACAAAATTGTGACACTTTTAAGTGTTGAATTTTGTAATCTCTTTTTACAGAGATCGGACAATAACACAACGCAAGGAACAGATTTTTGTTAGAAAAGATCCATTTACTTAATATTCAAACAAAAAGTAACGAAATACCTAAAAGACTATTAGAGATGCCAGGAGCATTTGTTCTAATTACTTGCCAAAGAACAATCATTCTCACAACTACAGAGTTTGATTCACAGGATAAAGCCTTAGGTACATACCATACTTCAAAACAAGCCTATCACTTTCTCTTAGAAACGATTTGCGGTCTACAAAGTAAACTAAAAGGTGAAAGTGAGATCGTTGCTCAATTTAAAGAAGCATTTGCAAATTACCTTAAAGAAGATATTCGCTCTTCTGTCATTCTAAGAGTTTTAGAAAAACTTTTTAAAGATGCTAAAGAAGTGAGAAAAAAGCACCTCGTTAAGATTGGTCAACAATCATATGCCGGAATCATGAGAAGAATCATTCAGTCAAAATATGAAACTGGTGATGTTTTAATTCTTGGCTCAGGACAACTTGCAAGAGATTCGATTAAGCACTTAATGAAGAAATACAATATTTATATCAGTGCTAGAAATCCACAAAAAGTACAAGCTCTCATTGAAGAATTTCCAAACGTAAATATTCAAACCGTTAAATGGAGAGACTTTGATTCTTATTACAAATTCAACTCTCATGTGAATACAATTGGATCTAATGATACCATTTTTGCTGATGAGCACTTCAGAGGTCACTGTCCAAATAACTCTGTTTTCGTAGACCTTGGCTCACCTTCTGCGATTCAAACTGAATACGACAAGCAGCATGGAGTTTACCGCCTTGGAGATATCCTAAACCACGGTAAAGTATTAAACGAGAAGAAGACAGAAAAGATTGATCAAGCAAAACTTGCTATTCAAGACCTTGTAGAAAGAAGAGCTAAACACTTGGCAATTGCAAATACAAGAGCTGCAATTTAACTTTTATTAAGTCAAAAAGTCTCTCAGTGTCGTCGATTAATCTCATATAGTTTCCCACTATAGGAGATGGCATGACTAATGAAGAGAATATCAGCCTTTCACACCTACCAAATTCACTTAGAAAGTGGTTTAAAGAGTGTGTTCAATTATATAATTATAACTTTATCTCTCTACCATTATTAATCTCTTTAAACTTTATCATTAATCTGGCCATTCTTGCGATACCGATTCTTATATTAAATATCTTCGACAGAGCAATTCCAGAAAGAGATACAGCGCTCTTACTTTACATCCTGCTAGCACTCGTTGTCTTTATATTGGTAGAGGCCGGCCTTAAATATTTAAGATTTTATATAATAACGTTTAACAGCGCCCGTTACGATAACAACAAGACTAAAAATCTTATTAAAAATATCATTATGGATCCATCATATTATAATATAGGACTCTTTCAGCATTCTTTAAATGAGATCGGTGCAGACAAGGCCCTTTATGCAAATAGTGGCATTGTTACTCTTACAGAGCTCCCCTTTCTTCTTATGTACATTGGTCTTCTTTTATATATCAATCCAATACTGGCATTTATTCCATTAGTGTTAATTATCATATTCACAATATTTTCACTAAACTCAACACAACAAGTTGGAGATTCAATATATTTTAAGCATCTCTCAATTATAAAGAAAGATAACCTTCTTTATCACACACTAAACAACCTCAGAACAATTAAAAGATTTGGTCGAATTAACCTTTTTCACAATCGTTTTAAAGTATTAATGAGAAGAGCAGTTAAACAGGAGTTTATCACCAATAAAGAAGAGTTAAATAACATAAACTTAAATAACTTATTTGCCCAAATAAATATCATCTTAATCATAGCTGTAGGTTCGTATCTAATAACGATAAATCAAATAGGAATAGGTGGACTTGTGGCAAGTGTATATATTGCAAGTAAGTCCTTTGGCCCGACCATTGGTATGTTTAAAGTTATAAAACGTTTACATGAAACAAAGATAATAGAAGACTTATCAATCAGCCCCTCTATACATCAAAAGGAGATGGGAACAAAAGTTATTGAAACCATCTATTCAATGATTATCCCTCTAAAGCAAAATAAGAAAGAAGTAATGGTTCCATTTATGAAAGGAGATACTATCTCTTTAGAGAATGCAGATGAAAACATGATCAATTACATCTTATCATCAAAAATCAATCAATTAAGAAATAAAATTCTCATTAATGATGATTACCTCATAAACATTGATGAGACCTCTATCTATAAGAAAATCACTATACTCAATGGACAGGTGAATATATGGGATGGAACAATCAAAGAGAACCTAACTTCGTTTGGATTGATACCAGAATCAAATTTAAACTATTACATTAACACACTGGGATTAAACGAAATACTAAGCGCATTACCTCTAGGACTAGAGACATATATCACTCAAGAGGATACATCTTTAATTTCAAACGAAGCAAAAGCACTAATTTACATGACAAGAAAACTTGCTTTAGACCCAGAGGTCATCTTCCTCAACGACTTTGAAGCGAATATTGATAAGAGAGATTACGCAAAAGTATACAATCATATCGCAAACATTAGAGACAATAAAATAATTTTCATAAACTCAAAAGACCATAACTACATAAACCTATGTAATAGAGACTTATTTAATAATCGCATAGGTGAATACAGTAGTTACTTAACCTAGGATAATGTATGAATAATAAAAAGAGGTTATTTAGCTACTTTATTGAATTAAAAAAAGACGATATACATGAGAAAGATGTAAGTGAGATTCTTTTGTCGTACCCAAGAATGCGACTAGTAGACATTAGAAATGCACTTTCATCATTAGGATTTGAAAGCATTCATCTTGATATTAGCTTTAAAAACATAGAAAGAGAGGCACTACCTTGCTTTATAATAATAAATGAAAACATCGATAACTACTGTAAAGATGGTGACCTATTAATTTATTCTTATGATGATGGCAAAAAGGAATATTACCTTCTAAACTCAAAAGGTCAAAGAAAAGACCTTTCAAAAACAAGTCATATAAATATTAATTCAGCAATACTTGTAAAAAGACGGGTTTTGATCAGTAGCGACGACAAAGAAAACACCGTAAACAACATAAGCAAAAATGAAAAAAAATGGATGATAAAGTTTTTCTTTCGCTTTAGGGAAAATATAAACTCTCTATATCTACTAACTTTAATTTCCACCTGTTCAATACTAGTAATACCCTACTACATTTATTTTATACACGAGAACTATTTAATCACAAGAGATAGTCTAACTCTTATCAATGCATCAACGGGAGTAGTCATAGTCCTGGCCATTGATTACGGAATAAGAAATATAAGATCGAGTATAATCGCATGGACATCATCAAGAGTTAATTATCTTTTAAAGACAGAACTCTTTAGACAAATGATAAACTTTAAAGATGCGAATATTGAAAAGGAACATATCAATATAAACCTATACGAGCAGATTAATCGAATGACAAGGTTTTTTGGCTCAAATACAACCGCTCAAATTCTAGATTTACTTTTTGTACCATTGTTTCTTATCCCATTAGTGATCATATCATGGAAGATGGCCCTTCCAATATTGATCATGTCCCCTTTCTACTTTCTTCATTATAAGAGACATCATCGTAACCTTCGTATTGCAAAAACTTTATTCCAAAATATTTCAAAGCAAAGAATGATACTAACAAATGAATTAAAAAGGCGTTCTGAATCTATTTTCTTTGAAAATATACTTCCTATTTTTAATAAAAGACTTACTAGTATGACTGCCGGTAGTGCTTTACATGATTTAAAATGTGAAATGCTTATTTTCAAATATGCAATTCATTTTTACGTTTTATCATTTATTACGATAATTCTGTGTTTAACGATCGGTATAAATCAATACTGGAATCAAGATTTAAGTATCTCAAAATTATTAGCAAGTATCTCGCTCATTATTTTTATCTTTCTTCCAATAAATCGCTACTTAACTAATCGAAATTCCAATTTATCTTCGAGAAAAGTTCTAAAAGACATACACATAGAATTAATTAAAGATATAGAAAAAAGGTCACTATACTCACTTGAAGATCTCTATTTAAAAAGCCTCGATTTGAGATTTACTCAAGTCAGTTACACAAACCCAATTACTCTGATCCCATTATTAAAAAATATTAACTTATGCTTAAGACATGGAAAGATATTTGGTATTGATGGTGATCACAACACAGGAAAAGATATACTAATAAAACTTATTAATAAAACATACATGCCTCACACTGGGACTATAACAGTTGGAAATGTTGATCACCGCCAAGCTGACACAATGTATCTAAGACAACGATTGATAACTCTTAATTTAACAAAGTCCTTACTAAAAAACCTTAGCATCTTTGAGAATATAAAATACATAAATCCACTAATAACAAAAAAAGAATTACTAATTAGTATGGAAATATTTGGATTAAACAAAATGCTTAAAGACAGTGATTTGACTATCGATACACCACTGAATGGACCACATAATTACAAGATTTCAAAAGAACTATATGCCGCGACTGTATTACTTATCCCTTTTACAACAAGGGCAAAAATTGTTTTAATCGAAGAGATACCATCATCAATAATCAACGAAAGTCTGCCAATGTTAAGGAAATTTATCAATATAGCTCGCAATAACTTCACTGTTATTTTTAAAAGTGACCATTTTGAAATACTTAAAGAATGTGATGAAGTTTTATATCTAACAAGAGACGCTAAAATAATCACAAAAAACAAAGCTACGCTTCTTAAGGAGTCATATATTAAAGTTGTCCAAAATGGAGATTTAAATGATCAAAAGAAAATTTACATCAATAGTTGATGATATCGAATACTCTAGACAAGTCGATTATATAGGACAGGATATTTTACTGGCAGAAGCTAGAGTTCCCTTACTAACGAAATCTATTATATTAACTCTCCTACTAGGCTTTAGCGGATTAATACTTTGGGCATCGACAACAACAGTAAAAGAAATCGTTAAAAGTGAAGGTGAAATAAGGCCTTCTACAAAGGTTCACTCTATCAAACATATGCATGGAGGAACAATTGTGAATATATATGTTAACGAGGGTCAAATTGTTGCAGAAGGAGATATTTTATTCACTCTAGAAGATAAGGGTTTAAGAAGTCGAGAAAACTCTATTCGAAATGAGATCGAATCGTTAAAGATTCAATTCAAGAACCTACAACTTGGAAATAGTTCCACAAAAACATCAAAAGTCTCTCTTATTAACAAAAAACTCATATCCTTAAAGGATGAGTTAAGTAAAATTACAAATAAAATCGAAACATTAAATATTAGGTCCGAAAGTGCAGGTATCGCTAGAGCTATAAAAGCACAGAACATTGGAGATACAATTGTAGCAAATGAAAAGATTATGGAAATAGTTCCCATTGAGAGTACGACAAATGCAATTATTAGAATCAGCCCAAATGATATTGGCTTTGTTCAAGTCAACATGCCTGTTGATATTAAAGTGAACTCATATAACTACAGAATATATGGCTCAGTTGAAGGAATCATCACATCAATTTCACCTTACACATATTACTCAGACGAGAATGAGAGTTACTATCGTGGGGTTGTTAGGCTATCAAAAAACTACATGGGAAATGATGATATTCAAAATTTAATTTTACCAGGTATGAAAATACATGCGGATATTCTCACCGCTAGAAAAAGCATCTTAAAATATCTAATTGGACCACTGGAAGAAGTAACTCGAAAACCATTTTTTTCTACACATTAACGGAGCAATAAATGTTAAAAAAAATCTTACAGGCCATTGGGAATACTCCAGACTCATCAGACTTCGAAAGAAGTAGCACCAACTTACCTGAAAACAAAAAAAACAAACAACATATCCTAATAAAGGAGCAAAAGCCTAGTATTCTTATCGTTTCAAATAATAAAAAAATTTCAAATAGGCTCAGGCTTCTACTTGGAGATAATTTTAGAATAATTGAAAGAGAGAACTTATCAATGATCTTTCAATTATTTGCAAGTGTAAAAAGAGAACATATTGATGTTGTTATTTACTATGATAGTGATCCCCAAAAAGATCTCTCACTAATTTCAATGATGAAGAAATACCCTCGCTTTACCAACGTTCCAGTTATTGTGTTAGCAGAAGAGATTAACGAAAAAAGAAAAGTACATTTTCTTGAAAATGACATAAGTGACTTCATTGACATGCAGAGCTTCCCTCTTATACAACAAATGGTTAAGTCTAAAATCAAAATACAGTCTCGGATTAATTCAATTATAAACTACTCTATTGATCATAAAAGTGGACTTGATGTTATCTCATTAGCACATATGCAAGTAAGAACGTTGGCCGATGTAGCAGGCTGTGCAAGAACCTTAAAACAGATAACCAATGCTACACTAAATCAAGAAAGGGCCTTCTTTGAATTGATTCTAAACTCTCTCGAACATGGCCAACTCAAAATTAATAAAAAAGAAAGACTTAGAACCAAAGAAAGCGGTGAGTATGAAAGTTATCTAGAGATATTAACAAATCGAAATAAAGAACCCATCATTATTACTTTTGAAAAGTGTGATCAATATTATTTAATCAACATCATCGATGGCGGTGATGGTTTTAATTATGAGAAGTATTTACAAACCAACTCAAGTGAATCTGCTAATGAGTCAGAAAAAGGCATTTATATCGCAAATAACACTAAAGGAATTAATCTAAGTTATAATGACGTAGGAAATATAACTCAGTTGAAAGTAAATCATAAGGAAAGATATAAACTTTGGCACTAACTAAAAGGAAAGTGTGCCCTGAATAGGGCACTATTTATTTTTTAAAGTGCTTGTAATACTGAATTAAGGTTAATAATTCCACCCGTGAGAATATCGCCATCCATTGATGAATTCTTAACGACATTATCCATTAACAATTTCTTTAGCTCCACCGCTGTTAAGCTTGGGTTACGAGAGAGAACTTCTGCTGCAACACCAGAAGCATTTGGTGCGGCCATTGATGTTCCAGACATATTCCCGTAACGATTCCCAGGTGTTGTCGAGTAGATCGATGAACCAGGAGATGAGAGATCAACATTTTGAACTCCATAATTAGAAAAATACGAAAAACGCCCATACTTAGTTGATGAGGCTATTACAATCATCCCCTCACTATTAAAAGATGCAGGATATGTAAGATAGCGATCAATATCCTTTGAGCTATTACCTGCACTTGTTACAACAAGAACATTATACTCTTTTGCTATATGGTCAATTGTCTCTTTAACAAGGTCTCCACCTTCATTATGAGACTTTCCAAATGAGCAATTAATAATACGCGCGCCATTTCTTGCAGCATAAAGAAAACTTTCTGCAACATCGACATCAGTTTCATCACCTCGACTAGGAACAGTACGAAGCCCCATGATTCTAACATTTGAAGCTACCCCAGCAATCCCCTTTCCATTATTTTGTTTTGCTGCAATTGTTCCTGAAACATGTGTCCCATGAGAATGCTTATCCATAATATCACTTGTCGCCTCTCCACTAGAGTCACGCTCAAGAGTATTGATTCCATGAATATCATCAATATACCCATTTCCATCATCATCAATTCCATTACCTGGAATTTCATCTTCATTGATCCACATGACATCTTTAAGATCTTCGTGATTATAATCAACTCCAGTATCAACAACTGCTACAATAACAGGAGCTCCAGTAGAGAATCCAAACTCTTCATACGCTCTTGTTACGCCCATACCATATTCAGAAGCTGAATCGAATGCCCATAGCCTTGATATCTTTGGATCATTAAAAAGAGTTGCACGAGACTTATTAAATTGAGGCGCTACTTTTTCCACATCAGTTGGACGAGGTAACTTTTCAGAGTCCGCATATGTATCGAAGTATGCTGTTTTAACATTTTCATGATCAAGATAGAGATCAATTAATGATTCATCACCATTTGTGTAAGCGACATAGTTTTCACCAAAGAAATGTTTAATCTTTTGAACACCAGAAAATTGTGGCAGCGACTTCCCTTTCTTTACTTTGATAACAATTCGTTTCGAGTTGGCGTGTATTGATGTGGCCTTAGCTGATATATTCAGAAAAAAACCCAGAACAATTAAGATTGTTCCAATCAAGATCGAACGATTCATTTGCAATTCCTTTTGCTAATTAAATTTCAACAACTTAAGTGTAGCCATATAAAATCAATAAAGAAAATATCTTTTTCTTACATTTTTCATCGGATATGGGACCACTACCATCTCTTAACACATAGCGCACACGTTGTTTTTACCCCACTTTTAATGACAAATTCATGACAAAAAAGTAAGTTAAGTATTGTAATTTACAGACTCACATCTAAACACAAGGATATATTTTGAAGTACATCATTGGAACACGCGGTTCTCTTTTAGCACTTACACAATGTAATCAAGTTAAAGATCAATTAGAAGAATTAACTGGAGATCAGTTCGAGCTGAAGGTTATCAAGACTCAAGGAGATCAGGTTACAGACAAGCCTCTTTGGCAACTTGAAGGTAAAGACTTTTTTACTAAAGAACTTGATGCGGCCCTTTTAAATAAAGAAATTGATATGGTGGTTCACTCTTATAAAGACCTTGGAAGTGATAGGCCTGAAGGTATTAAATTAGCGGCCATTACAAAAAGAGATTACGCTCACGATATTCTCTTTATTAAAGAAGAAACTGTAAGCCAATTAATGTGCAAAGAAATTAAAGAATTTGTTGTTGGAACATCATCACCAAGACGAATTACAAATATCGAAAGCTCACTTGCTGAATATCTTCCATATGGAGAGAACGTAAAAGTTACGACAAAGATGCTTAGAGGAAATGTAAACTCACGCCTACAAAAATTGAGAGATGGTAATTATCATGCCATCGTTCTTGCGATGCCTGGGATTGAAAGACTTGCAATCACTGAGTCATCGAGAAAAGAGCTCGAGCCACTTTTAAAAGATATGACTTTTATGGTTATGCCTCATAGCCAATTCCCAGCAGCGGCATCTCAAGGTGCTCTAGGAATTGAATGCCTTGAAGGACGTGATGATAATGGTGAATTAGAAGCAAAGTTAAAACAGCTTCAAGATAAAGATACAGTTAGTGAAGTAAGTCGTGAACGCCAGGCCTTTGCAAGCTATGGTGGAGGTTGTCACTTAGCAGTTGGAATTAACGTTACTAAAAAAGGCGACTACTACGTTCATACTCATAAAGGTAAAGTAGATGACAAAGTTATCTTTGAGAGACATCTTGAAGGAAGCTTTCCTTCTCCAGAAAAGAAAGAGCGCGCCTTCATCGGTCTTCCTCACGCTGATCACAGAGAAGATGAATATATTTATTGTGAATTAATAAATAAGGAATCGCTTAAGAAAGCAAATATTCCTAATAATGATCTTCTTGTTTCTGCTCGTTACGGTGCAAACCTATTCAAAAACCACGGTAAGGCAGTTTATACGGCAGGACTTTCAACTTGGAGACTACTTGCTAGGAATGGTCAATGGGTTCATGGAAGCTGTGACAGCTTAGGTGAAGCATATCTAGATAAAATTCGTGATTCCAAAGCAATTGAAGTGATGAATGGGCCAAAAGAAGAATTAACCATTCTAACTCATAAGGACTCATACTCTGACTACGGCCAGATTATGGAAGCTTACGAAAAAAGTACGAATGACATTCGTGAAGGATTTATGGACGAATTAAGACAATGTGATGTCTTCTTTTGGACAAGCTTCTCACAATATAAAACTTATACACAACATATTCCAGAAATAAAGAATAAGTTCCATGCTTGTGGGCTTGGAAAGACTTTTGAACAATTATCAAAAGAAGATATTACAGTTCGTCCATTCACATCAATGGAAGAGTTTAAAAACTGGATGAAGCAAAAATAAGAAAAGGATTAAATAATGAGTAATTTACACACAGAGATTTTTGAAAAGAGTAAAAAGATGGTTCCAGGAGGAGTTCACTCACCTGTTCGATCTTTCAAGGGAATGGAGTCAACTCCTAAGTTTTTCAAGAGCGCAAATGGTGCATACTTTACTGATATTGAGGGTAAAGACTATATCGACTTTTGCATGAGCTTTGGTCCCCTCGTTCTTGGACACCAAAATCCAGTAGTAAAAGAAAAATTGACCCAGGCCCTTGGTCGTGGTTGGAGCTACGGAGCTTGTGAGCCATACTCAGTTGACCTTGCTGAATACCTACTTTCTCGTCTACCTCACGTTGATCAAATCAGATTTGTGAACTCTGGTACTGAAGCGGTTATGACTGCTTTAAGACTTGCTCGAGGTGTAACAAAGAAAAATAAAATCATTAAATTTAACGGTTGTTACCACGGACACGTTGATGCCATGTTAATTAAAGCAGGCTCAGGTCTTGCTGGAGCAGCTGAATCATCTTCACTAGGTGTACCAAAAGGTGTAGCTGACGATACTCTAATTCTAGAACTAGAAGATCTTGATGGTGTAAAAAAATGTTTTGAAGACCACAAAGATGAAATTGCAGCAATTATCGTTGAACCTCTACCAGCTAATAATGGACTTCTTATTCAAGATCAAGAATTCCTACAAGGACTTCGCGATATCACAAAAGCAAATGATGCTCTTTTAATCTTTGATGAAGTGATTTCTGGTTTCCGTGTTGCCTTTGGTGGAATGGCCGAGCTTACAGGAATCACACCAGATATCGTAACTTACGGAAAAGTTATCGGCGGTGGTCTTCCAGTTGGTGCTCTAGCAGCGAAAACAGAGATAATGGAACACCTTGCTCCAGTTGGAGGTGTTTATCAAGCAGGTACTTTAAGTGCCAACCCACTTGCAATGGTTGGAGGGCTTGAGACGCTTAAGCAGATGACAAAAGAAAATTACGAAAAGCTAGAACAAAACACTCTAAGAATTGTAAATATCTTTAAGAAATGGCTAGCTGAGTATAACGATGGACAGTTTTCAAATTATAATATTATCCACCACTCTTCTCTATTTTGGATTGTTCCAGGAGATAAGATAAAGTCAGTTGGTAATATTCCAGGAAACATCGGTGAAGACTTTGTTCCATTATTTGAACTACTATTAGAAAAAGGGATTTATCTCTCACCTAATGCATATGAAGTTGGTTTTGGCTCACTTGCTCACGACGAAGATGTTGCAAAAGACCTCGAAAAGAGACTTTGGAGCTAGTTAGAACTTGGAACTTAAGAAGTCATCATCACCATTTTTCATTGTATCGGCCATCACAAGTGGCCTAATCTTTCTTTTTGGAGTTTGGTGGCTTTATTTAATTTTTAAGCTTAGTGACCGCCTTAGTAGCTTAAATGTTACAGAAGACCTAAATATTGTATCACTTATAAAGTGGGAAGGGACAACCTTTCTAGTGCTAATTCTAGTTCTAGTAGTTTCACATACTCTCCTATTTATACGCGACCAAAGAAAGAATCGATCTATTACGGCTTTTTTTGCAGGTCTTACACATGAGCTTAAAACGCCACTTGCTAGTATCAAGCTACAATCGGAAGTCATTAAAGACGAAGTTGATGGAATAGAAAATCAAAGATTAGAAAAATTAACGAATCGCCTAATTGAGGATACCATTCGACTTGAGAATCAAATGGATAAAATCCTTCAACTTTCGAGATTAGAAAGAGGTGGAAATCTTAATTTTGTTGATGTCGACATCACTCACTTTATCGCTAATATTGTAAAGTCAGATTACTCTTCAAAACTTAATGTTGAACTAGAAGACGGTGCTGAGGAAGTTAGTGTAAGTGCTGATGAGTTTGCCCTAAATATTATATTCAAAAATCTTTTAGAAAATACGATTTCACATACGAACTCGAAAGATGTTTCTATAACAATTACTACCCTTGAAAATAAGGCCATTATTACATACCAAGACAAAGGTACTTTTAATGGTGAAATTAACAAACTTGGAAATCTCTTTTATAAACATGAGTCAACAAAAGGCTCTGGAATAGGACTTTATCTATCAAGAAAGTTAATAAGTCGTATGCATGGAAGTTTAGATATTACGAAGGAGAATGGACTTATCTTTAAGATATCTCTACCACTTTCAAAAGCCGAGGAAGAAAATGAGTAACTTCGGAAAGATACTAGTCGTAGAAGACGATAATAACCTTGGTGATACTCTAAGTGAATACTTAGAAGATGTTGGTCATCAATGTAAACTTGCAAAAAATGTCAAAGATGCGAGATATTATTTTGAACAATTTGGCCCAAATATCATTCTTATGGATATTGGTCTACCTGATGGTAATGGAATCGAATTAGCAAAAGAATTTAGAAAAGAAAGAAGAGACTTCATTCTTCTTTTCTTGTCTGCCCTTAATGACCCTCAAACGAAGGTTGAAGGATTTGAAGCAGGTGGAGAAGACTATATAACAAAGCCATTTGCTTTAAAAGAGCTAACAATTAGGCTTGATCGTCTTCTTAGCTTTAAAACTACAATTGATTCATTAGATGATGAAATTATCATTGGTGACTTAAAGATTTGGCCAAAAAGATTTGAAGTTCAAGATGGTGAAGGAAAAATAATTAATTTAACGCAAAAAGAATGCGCAATTCTTGAGATCTTATTAAAGAAAAAGAACGAAGCTGTAGAGAGGGATCTTATTATTGAGAAAGTCTGGGGTGAAGACAAGTTCCCTTCTCAACGAACAGTGGATAATTATATTGTTAAACTTAGAAAGTGGGCCGAGAGCGACTCCAAGAACTCCCTAGAGATTCAAAGTGTTCGTGGAATTGGCTATAAATTGATTATTAATAAATAATCAAAAAGGATTAAGAGATGGGATTATTTAACGATCGCAAAAGTGAAAACGGAAAAGAATTTGTACCTGTATGGTTTATGCGTCAAGCTGGACGCTACCACGATCATTACCAAGGAATGAAAAAGAAGAATACTTTTATGGAATTATGCAAGCAACCAGAGCTAGCATGTGAAGTAACAATGGGTCCTATCAATGACTTTAAATTTGATGCGGCCATCTTATTTTCAGATCTACTTTTCCCTCTTGAGCAAATGGGAATGGGACTAGAATATGCACCAGGACCTAAATTAGAAAAGAAACTAGAAACTGTAGCTGATATTAAAGGGCTAAAATTTCTTGATACAGCAGAGAACTTTTATAAATTCCAAGGTGAAGCCTGTACACTTTTAAAAGAAACTCTACCAAATACAACGACTCTTCTAGGATTTGTTGGTGCTCCTTTCACTCTATACACTTATGCTGTTGAAGGATCTCATGCTGGATCACTTTATAGTTCAAAGCTAGGTCTTTATGATGGACGTTGGAATGCATTTGTCGAGTTACTTATCCCAGAACTTCTTGGTGAGATGCGTGCTCAGGCCCTAGGAGGAGCAGATGCTATGTGTTTATTTGACACTGCTTCTGGTGAGTTAAACTACGAAGATTATACTCAGATCGTTCTTCCTGTACTCAAAAGAGTTACAGCAGAATTCAAAAAAGAATTCCCAAATAAAAAAGTCATCTACTATTCTAAAATGACTCACCTTCGTTATCTACAAGCAATCGAGGACGATAATATTGATGTTCTTGGTGTTGATTGGAGACATGATCTTGGTCATGTTCTAAACACTCTAGGTAACGACTACTATATTCAAGGAAACCTTGAACCAGCATACTTAGGTCTTCCATGGGAGACTCTAGAGAAGAAATGGATGGGGCTTTATGAGTCACTCCAAACGGCCAATGCTCCGATGAATAAATGGGTTTGTGGACTTGGACACGGTTGTCTTCAGTGGATTGACCAAGAAAACGTGAGAAAAAGTGTCGAATTAATTCAAAGTAAGTTTCAATACTAATTGTTTGGGCGCATAGCGCCCAAACTCTCCTAATACAAGGCCCTTACAGCTTCTATGTAAGAATATAATAGAATCTATCGCTATTTTAATCAGTTGTTTGGCCATAAACTTGTTTAGTTAATAGATAAAATTGACCAAGGAAGGTTGAATGAAATTTACACAAAAGGTATTAGTAGCAGGACTGTCTCTTTTAACAATTAATTCTTTTGCCCAAGATCTAAACGGGAATCACGAGCATAATTACATTGTAACAGGAAAAGACCTATTCACATCAACTCAGAGTCTACACTCTGAAATGCAACTCGATGTTATTAAAGTTGAAAAAGATCTTGTTATTGCAAAAACAAAAAGAATGGAAGAGCGAGCTGAAATTTCTCACCTTGCCCACGAAGAACATAAAAGATGTGGTGGATACTTCGCATTTCAAACAAAAGAAGAAGCATTAAAATTCGTTAAAGAATCTCAAGAAAATATGAAAGGACAGCAAGACTATAGTTCACTTGTTGCCGACTACACTCTTAACCAAGAAGATCTTGTAAGAGATACTATTTCAAAAGCACAGGAAAGCTCAATTAGAGGTGTTATTGAAAAGATGTCTAGCTTCCATAATCGTTATTATAAGTCAGAAACAGGTGTTCAATCACAACAATGGCTTAAGGATCATTGGACGAGCCTAACGGCACACAGAAATGATATCAGTGTTGAATTCTTTAATCATTCAGGATTCCCTCAACCATCAGTAATTGCAACAATTAAAGGTAAATCAGATGATATTATCGTAATTGGTGGACATGCTGACTCTATTGCTGGTTGGTGGGGACGTACAAATGCTCACGCACCAGGTGCAGATGATAACGCTTCAGGAACAGCAACTGTAACAGAAGTTTTAAAGGTTTTAGCTCAAAGTGGTTATCAACCAGAGAAGACAATTAAATTCATGGCCTATGCAGCAGAAGAAGTTGGACTTCTTGGATCTAAAGATATTGCACAAACTCACAAGCGTGAAGGTAAAAGTGTTGTTGGTGTCATGCAACTTGATATGACAAACTTCAATAACTCTAATGACGATATTACGATTATTACTGACTATACTAATGAAGCACAAAATAACTTCCTAGGATCTCTGATTGATACATATCTTCCAGAATTAACTTGGGGACGTGATACTTGTGGATATGCTTGTTCAGACCATGCTTCGTGGACAGCTCAAGGATTTCCAGCTTCGACACCATTTGAAACTCGTAAGCGTGAAATGAATGGAAGAATTCACACATCACGTGATACTCTAGATTACATGGGTGGAACAGCAGATCATGCACTAAAATTTGCTAAGCTTGCCTTATCATTTGTCATTGAACTTGATAGATAATTTCAGATCTCTCAACTTTGATATAAAAAAAGCCTCCGAAAGGAGGCTTTTTTTTATTTGAATTCAATTGAAAGCGGACAGTGATCACTTCCCATTACATCTGGCTGATGCCAACAATTCTCTACTCTTGAAACAAATTCATCAGTTGACCAAAAATAATCAATACGCCAACCAACATTTCGTTCACGACAATTGCTTCGATAAGTCCACCAAGTATAGTGGCCATTTTCTTCTGGAGAAGTGAATTCACGGAAAAGATCAGTAAAGCCTTGGGCCTTAAACTCATCCATCCATTCACGCTCAAGAGGAAGAAAACCTGTCGTCTTCTTATTTGTTTTTGGATTAGCAAGATCATTTTCAGTATGGGCAGTGTTGTAGTCACCACAGATCACAACTTCTTTCTTTGTCTTCTTCTTAAGCTTTAAAGCTTTATCAGCAACAGCACGACAGAAGTCCATCTTATATGGAACTCTTGCGTGATCTCTTTGCCCATTTGGGAAGTAACAATTAAAGAGGATATAATCATCAAATTCTGAAATGATGGTACGTCCTTCACAATCAAACTCAGGTATTCCAAGTCCAACCGTGTGCTTAACATTGATTCCTTTGCGTACCCAAGTGGCCACACCTGAATATCCCTTTCTTTCCGCAGGTGCTATTAACACTTCGTGATTATCAGGATTATTTAGGCGATCACTTAATTGCTCAGGTAGTGCCTTTGTCTCTTGGAGACAAATTACATCTGAATCATCTTCTAAATACCAATCGTAAAAACCTTTTTTCTCACAGGCCCTAAGACCTGCAACGTTCCAACTTGAAATCTTAGTCAAAACTAGGCTCCTAAAATCGAGATACCAGAATCAACGTAAAGCACTTGTCCAGTTACACCATTTGCAAGGCGTGAACCTAAGAACACAGCAGCTCCACCAACATCTTCTTGAGTTACATTGCGACGAAGTGGCGACTTCTCTTCAACGTCATTTAAGAATCCTTTTAGCCCTGGTACACCAGAAGCAGCAAGAGTTCTAATTGGACCTGCAGAGATACAATTTACTCGAATCCCTTCTGGGCCTAAATCATCAGCAAGATATCTCATTGTTGATTCAAGAGATGCTTTTGCAACACCCATTACGTTATAACCATTAAGGACTTTTACTGATCCATGGTAAGTAAGAGCGATAACAGAGCAATCTTTTGCCATAAGTGGCTTAAGAACATTACACACACCTAAAAGTGAGTAAGCTGAGATATCTTGTGCCATTTTAAAACCTTCACGGCTTGTTTTATGAAAACGATCCTTAAGATCTGTTTTATCTGCAAATGCTAGTGAGTGAACGATAACATCAACATCACCCCATTTCTCTTTTACGATTTCTGCCATCTTAGTCATATGCTCTTCATTTTGAACATCTAACTCAAATGTAAACTCTCCACCAATTTCTTCGCTGAGTGGTTCAACTCTTTTTTGTAGAGCTTCGTTTAAGTATGAAAATGCAAGACGTGCTCCTTGCTCTTTCATTTGTTTTGAAATTCCCCATGCAATTGACTTATCATTTGCAAGGCCTAGGACTAGAACTTTCTTTCCTTCTAAAATTCCCATTTATATCTCCATTACTTTATTTAACAAACTTGTAGCCGACAGAGCGGATACTAATAATATGTTTAGGTTCCTTTGGATTTTCTTCAAAGTATTTTCTAAAACGTACAATGAAGTTGTCAATTGTACGAGTATTTGAATCCTTTTTGTAGCCCAATGACTCAAGTAACTCACCGCGCGTTACCACTTCTCCTTCATTTTGAGTTAAAAGTGTCAAAATCTTAGCCTCTTGCTCAGTCAGTGAATACTCCTGTTCATTTGAATAGGCCTTAAAGTCTGAGAAGTTAATCTCATTATTTCCAAACTTATAAACTTCGACTTCTTTCTTTGTCCAACTTGATCTTTTGAGAAGCCTTTTAACCCTTAAAATAAACTCATCCAGGTTAAATGGTTTTGCCAGATAATCATCTGTCCCCAAATTAAAACAGCGAACTTTAGATTTACTACTATCTTTAGCAGATAGCACTAAAACAGGTGTCTTCTCATTTACATCGCGAATTTTTACAAGAATATCCTCACCACTTAGTCCAGGCAACATTAGATCAAGAACCACCAAATCAAAATTCTTTTGCTCATAGATCTCAATGGCCTCATCACCGCGGGCAGCATGAGTAACTTCAAATCCTTCTAGTTCTAAATTTAGGATGATTCCCTTTGCAATATTCTCCTCATCTTCAATAAGTAAAATATGACTCATAATCTAATCCTTCTTATGTAGTTTTAATGATAATTTTAAAGTTAGACCCTTGCCTTTACCTTCACTAGAAGCAGTAATTCTACCAGAGTGAATTTTCATAATTTGAGTGGCCATATAAAGACCAACACCACTGCCCTTAGAGGATCTACCAACTTGATAAAACTTTTTAAATATATTCTTTAATTCTTTTTCTTCAACACCATCACCATTATCGACAAAGAATAACTCTCCAAAGTTTTTAGATTTTTGAAAAATAACCTCAACTTTCTTCTGAGCTTTACTATTATATCGAATCGCATTGGTAAAAATATTCATGAGTAAAATATCAAAGAGCTTCGGATCAAAATCAATAAAAGCATCCTCTTCAAGATGAAGAAAACTAACCTGAAGATCTTTAAAATTATGCTTATTTCTATCCAGAAATTCTTCAATGGCCGTACGAACCCCAATCAGTCTCACGTCTGGCTCGACCTTCTTCTCTTCAATTCGTCCAAGCTGAAGGATTTGTTCAATATTATCGCCTAGTCTCTCCGTATCTTGGCGCATAACATCTAAGTATTCCATTTGCTTTTCGCGAGGAAATTCATGTTTCTTTAAGGTGTCGATAAATATCCCTATAGAAGCAACCGGTGTCTTTAGTTCATGCGTGAAACCGTTAATAAAGTTTTGTTGCATACGATAGAGCTGACGTAATTTTTGATAGTAATAAAAAACTAAACTAAAGCCTAAGATAATCAAAGTAACAAGAATTGATAAGACCAGGATCATAACCCAGGTCTGAGTTTGCTGAAATTGCACGAGCTGAATCCCAGACTTTTCAACAAATATCGTTAGCTTCTCGTTAACTTCTAAATATGAAGAAATATAGAGGTATAATGAAACCCCAAGAGCTACAAGGGATGAAATAAAAATAAAGACGGGATGTAAAAATACAGGTCCCCTAATTTGACGTGCCATTTGCAAATTTTAGCAATTATTGGCACTATAAGTTAAGGAAAAATGTTTAATAATGAGGACAAAATGGAATCAAAAATCCAAAATCTTGCAAAGTATATTGACCACACTCTTTTAAAGCCAGAAGCAAGTGCTGCTCAGATAAAGAAGTTATGTACTGAAGCCAATGAATATGGATTTAAGTCAATTTGTATTAACCCTTCTCGTATTGAAGAAGCAAAGAAGCATCTTGACCCGCAAAGATCCATGATTTGTACTGTTATTGGTTTTCCATTAGGGGCCATGACAACTGAGGCAAAGGCGTTTGAAACGAAAGATGCCATCGCAAAAGGTGCCAGTGAAATTGATATGGTCTTAAATATAGGAAAGCTTAAAGAAGGGGAAATTGACTATATAAAAAGTGATATTGCAGCAGTTGTTGCACAAGCTGGAGAGAAGACAGTAAAAGTTATATTTGAAACATGCCTATTGAATGAAAAGGAAATCCGTTTGGCCACAAATGCGGCCATCGATGCTGGTGCAAAATTTATAAAAACATCAACTGGTTTCTCTTCCTCAGGGGCAACACCAGAAGTTGTTGAAATTATGTTAGAAGAGGCCCAGAAACGCTGTGAGGTAAAGGCATCTGGTGGTGTTAGAAGTTACGAAGACGCAATAAAATACATCGAAATGGGTGTGACAAGACTTGGAACAAGTTCTGGAATTGCGATTATGAATGGTGAAAAAAACACAACATCTTCTTACTAAGGTGTAAGTAGACGCGTTCTTATGGTATTGATAGATAAGTAGCAAGACGCTACTCAATCTAGCCGGAGATCGAATGTTTAAAGCTTTCCTTTTCACCACGCTTACCTTAGTTACAACAATCTTTTCATTACAGAGCCTCGCAAGTTGCGAACAACAAGATCAGAATATTGCTTATAAGAACACAAGAGAGTTCATAAGAATTAAGAAAGTTGTTAATGAGGCTGGAACCAAGAAGATTGGTAAGGACCTTAAAAAACAAATCAATTCACTTTTTAATCAAACGAGAAATTACTACTTTCAATCAAAATGTCTAAGCTTACGTCATCAACAGCTTGGAATTCTCATGGAATTAAAAGAGCTAAAGAAATTATAAGCTTTTCTTTACCGCTTCCCACCTACCGCTAATAATGTGCAAGGTGGCAAAATGACTTTAACAATAACCATGGAAGGTTTGTATGGAAAGAGTCATTAATCAATTATCAATTTCAAAACATGCACAAAAGAGAATGTCTCAGCGTCAGATTGAATTAAATGATAGGGACTTATTTAAACTCAGCGAAGCCGCAATGAAACTAAAGGCCAAAGGCTCTCATGAGTCCTTGATCATTACTCCCATCGCAGCTTTTATTTTAGATATCGACCATCATTGTCTCATCACGGCAATTCACTCCGATGAGATGAATGAGAATATTTTCACTAAGATTGATGCGACAATGATAGTGAATTAAAGAGTATTCCAATAATTGATTTCTAAATCCCCTTTATACTGGAGATCATTAGCACTTGAAGGAACTGCTCCACTGAAGATTAATTCATCATTTTCAGTCTCAAAAACTGAAGTTGTTAGAATGTGATTACCTTCCATAGAATTTACTTCCATGATCTGAGTAACCTTACGTCTTCCATTCTCACCGCGTCCTAATTGAATAATATAATCAACGGCCGTGGAGATATAACGTCTAACTACATGATATGGTAGATCAAAGCCCGACATTAGAAAGAGAGACTCAACTCTTTGTAGACACTCGACAGGTGAGTTCGCATGGATTGAAGTCATACTTCCATCGTGGCCAGTATTCATCGCCTGAATCATATCAAAAGTCTCAGCTCCCCTAACCTCACCAACAATGATTCGATCAGGTCTCATTCGTAGGGTATTTTTAACGAGCTCACTCATTGAGATATTCTTATCAAGCCCTGCCTCAAGACGAACAGAGTTTGGCTGTTTTAAAACAAGCTCAATAGTATCCTCAATGGTAATAATTCTCTCTCCTTGATCAACTTCTTTTAAAAGCATATTCATAAAAGTCGTCTTTCCAGAACCTGTTCCACCAGAGATCAGAATATTCTTTCTTGAGCGCATTAAGGCCATAAGGAATGGAACGACATTTTCAGGAATATTAAAGAGAGCTCCGTGTTTTTCGAGCTCAAAGTTATTTGAAAGGTATTTTCTAATTGTTATGGATGTACCACTTGAGGCAAATGGTTCACTAATAATATTAACACGTGAGCCATCTGGTAGACGGCCATCTAAGATAGGATCATTATTTGAGAATTCTTTCTTATTAAAAATTGCAACTTCTGTAGCAAAGTCGAGAATATCTTTTTTATTAATATTCACATTTAGGCCAATGAACTCTCCGGCCCTTTCAACAAAAACACTATTTGGTCCATTAATGACAATTTCAGAGATCCCTCGTTTTGTTGATAGATCATCTAACATTTTCCAAATACTATTTTCAGTCATATATTTCCTTTAAATGAATCCTAAACAGTCTTAGCCGCAACTAGTTCGAGATCCCCAATACTAAGCGCATAATTTATTAAATTCTTTTGTAGTAATTGTTTCTGATTTGGTTCGAGCATAGTCTCAATCATATCAAAGCTTGATTTGGCCTTAATTAATCCAAAAAGCTTTTCTTCACCTAGAAACTTTAAGAAATGCACAAGCATCAAAATCAGAATATCAATTCTTATATTTCGATTTGTAACAGAGGCCATTAATTGATCGATTTTACGAGATGGAAAATAAGGATGCTCATCCAATGACTTTAAGTCTTGTTCATAACAAGAGACTTTTAAATAAAAGCCAAGAGATATTAGTCTAGAATATCCACTTACTGTTTTATCACGAAACCTAGCTTCTAGATTTGTAATATCATCAACACTATCAACTAAAACTGAATGAGGATGATTACTATTTTCTAAGAAGTTTATATAATAGGCCAATAAACGATCACGAATCCCATGCCATCCAAACTTCTTAATAAGTGAAGTGAGGTCTGTCTCTTCACCAGCATTTAAAACTCGATAGAGAATTCTTGCCATGGCCGGTGATTGATAAATATATTTTTGAAGATCCACAGAGGCCTGACTTGAGCTTGATACGTTACTGATGAGTAACTGACAAAATGCCTCGGGAAGTTCTATGTAATCCAATTCCATATACCTATGATAAATGAGATTTCCATCACTTTCCAGACTTATATTCGCTTTATCAATAACACAAGAAACTGTTATAATAATTAAATGAAAACTCCTATTCTTGAAGAATTCAAATTGAAGTCCATTGATAAAGTGGAAATCAAGGCAAATTTAAAACATTATCGTGTTGGCCATCAACCGGTTTACCTTGATGCTTCTCGCCTTAAAAGAGATCGTCTTATCAAGTTACTTGGCCTTCTCTCCAATGTTATGGAAGAGGAAAACTTATCACCTAAGTTTCCCTACCCTTTTTATATTATTTCCGATATCGAAGATATTTGGACTAAGTTTCCAATCTTCAAAAGTATAGAAGAGCTCCCAAGTTATTATCAATTTGAAGCAACGAGACCTACGACTAAGGAACAAAAAATACTGGACTTCATCGATATCTCAGCATCTAACATAAGAAATGAAGATGTTCAGCTATGCTTAGACGAGTTCTCTCGCACAATCTCATCTCAAAGAATTATTAAATCATTGGCCAAGGAAGGAAGTAAACTTGAAAAAATTCTAAAAATTCTTGAAGAAGAGGCCAAGGGATAAAGTATGAACGACGACAATAATGATAATAACGATGCTAAGAAAATTGATCAACATATCCGAAAAGTGTTAGGAGAAGAGTTTGCGCCGGTTCAAAAGAGAAGCGATAATGGACAAGAAGGACATAAGCTGACGAATTTTTTGGACATTGAAAAGAATCGAATCAAACAACTAAAGGACTTCTTTCAAACACGTATTCCAAATGTGATTGAATTAAATCAATTTGACGAGTTGATGCAGGAATTAGTTGAATATAACGATACTTTAAGAACAAAAATACTTAAGCATACGCTAAAGAAAGATTCAAAATTTAATAAGAATATTAAGCAAATATTCAATAAAACATTTATCGATTAGGAGAGGTTATGAAGAAGTTGATTTTAGGGGCACTACTACTTTCAAGTGTGGCATCATTTGCAATTAGACCACCAGTAGTAGAAATTTCAGGAGATAATGGCGGACGCTTAAATGGGAATGCTTGGTCTTCAGAAGAGCTAAAAGGCAAAGTACACGTACTATTCTATGTTGATCCAGATGAGAAAGACTTAAATAATCATGCTTCTGAAGCACTGGCCGCTGAAAAATTTGATCTAAAAAAATACGCTTCAGTTGCCGTAATCAATATGGATGCAACTTGGCTACCTAACTCAATCCTAGAAGGTGCTCTTGAAGATAAGCAAAAGAAGTACCCTAATACATTATATGTTAAAGACCTAGAAAAAGTCGTCGTAAAAAAATGGGACGGAATTGTAAAAGATGATGATTCTAATATTATTGTTTTTGATAAGGCCGGAAATATCATTTATAAAATCAATGGTAAGGCCAGTGATAAGCAAGTAAAAGAGATGATCTCTTTAATCAAAAATAATCTCTAAAGGGTGCCATGCACCTTTTGTTTCGCAACTGCTAAAAGACTTCTCTTCAGAAGTCTTTTTTTATTTTTTTCTTAATACTTATGTTTCAATACTGAAAAACTTCAACTACCTTCATAAAACATACTTACAACTTTTACATTTGACACTATTAATCATTTTATGCCTAGAAAATCTTTAATAAGAACGAATATTTGTCCTTATCATGTAACAATAAGAACTAATAATAAGGAATGGTTTGATATTCCCATGCCTATTGTCTGGTCTTTTTGTATGAAATCAATAAATTATGCAAACCTTCATCATCCAGTAGAAATTCAATCATTCGTCCTAATGTCGAATCACTATCATTTAATGATATGGACCCCAAATAGTGATCTTGATAAGTTTATGTTCTTTTTTAACTCTCACCTAAGCAAACTTATCAGAAAATATACAGGAAGAATAAACCGTATCTTTGGTGATCGATATAAGTGGTCATTAATAAGAGATCAAAAATATTACTTAAATGTTCTGCGCTATATATATCAAAATCCGTTGAGGAAAGACCTTTCAAGCCTTTGTGAAGAATATGAGTTTTCTTCACTCTACCATTATATAAACAACCAAAATCTTGGTTTCAAATTAAAAGACCCGATATATGGAGATAAAACGTCTTTTTTAAAATGGGTAAACCTTGAAGATAAAAAAGCGACAGACCAAACAAGACAGTCGCTGCAAAAACCAGTCTATAAACCGATAGTAAACCAATCTTCAAGGAGAATTCTTTAGCAGTTGCGAAACAAAAGGTGCATGGCACCTATTCCTTAATAAGCGTAAGCTCATTCATTATAACAGGATAACTTCTTCGGAGTTTCTTTCCACTTTTTAAGCGATAAGGCCATTCAATGATGACTTCACTAACCTTTTCATCTCCAAGGCCGATATGAACAATCGATGAGTTTTGTGGTTGGAATTGTCCATATGAAAAATAATGTTGACGCGTTAGTGTACGACCTTTATCTGTGACAACAATAATCTTTGCACCGATTGCATCATGGTTAGACCTCTTACCTTCAAGCTTCAACTTAATAAAGTTCTTCTGTGGTAAATTATTTTCAAAAAGATAAACACGCGGCTTAATACGTGCATCTCTGGTATTAACTTGAATTGTTAAAAGATCATTTCTTCCATCACCATTGTAGTCAAAGACTACAGTTGAGCTTGGGTTTACAATATCAATACCGTAATCTTTAGAGCGGTTTACTAATTCGTGATCATTTTCTTGTACAAAGCTAACGAGTCTTGTGTGCGGAGGAAACCCCGAATTATCAACAATTAGGTCAATGAGGCCATCATTATTAAGATCACTCCAAAGCCCGCGCATATCACCTTGGTTCCAATTAGTAAGTGCACCATCATTTGTATATTCTGTTCTTAAAAATGAAATCTTTTTAAGACCTCTATTTGTGAGGATACTTGAACGGTCACGATAGTCGAGATCAAGAGACTTTGAAACCTCTCCCATGGCAATATCATAATAACCATCATTATTGTAATCACCACAAATAGCAAAGGTTGAATTACCACCATTAAAACGTCCACCACTTGTAATACTATCCATGGCATAGCCAGATTGAGGTCCATAATCTACATATTTTAAAACTTTATTCTGCTCAGTTGAAAGCCAAAGTTTATTAGGATAGCCGGCGGTATTACTAGTTAGAATATCCGGATATCCATCATTATTGATATCACAGATACTAGATGAGAATGTAGGTGCGACGTTATACTCTTCATCACCTCGCATTGCCAGTTCAGAAGTTAAGGCCCCTGATATTTCATAGACTTTTTTCTTCTTGGCCGTAAATAGTCGGTTTGCAACAGGTTTCCCCTTGTTACGACGGTCAAACCAACTTGCAACAAACATATCTAATTCACCATCATTATCGTAATCAAAGACGTTTACATTAGTAATAGGTGCGATGAAATCAAATTTAAATTCATGTGCCTTTCTAAAAATAATACTATTTCCGCGAGACTTATTTCCCAAATAAATAGAGATTGGTTTTTTCGTTAAGGCCGATTTTTGATTGTGAAGCCCAACTAATACATCTGTCGTTCCATCTTTATCAAAATCAGAAAACTGAAAAAACGTTGCTTGAACATCATCCTCAAAGTAAATATTCTTCGCCTTAACAAACTCTCCACTCTTTGTGGCCAAATAGAACTGAGCTGTTGAATAATTCCCACTTAGAAAAACTAAATCCTCAAGCCCATCACTATTGATATCATAAATATAAACACGAGAAGCTTCGATATTTGCAAGGCCAACCTTATGAGTCACATCAATAAATGCAGATGGTTTCTTCTGTGGGCCGTAATTAATTTTTGCTCGCTTTCTTTTGACTTCTTTTTTCTTCTTGTTAAAAGAAGAGCAAGCACTAAATAATAAAGCGAAGACTAATAAGTAGTGAATTTTCATACCTATATGATAATAGAAAAAAGAAGGCCCTAGCAAATAACTAGGGCCAATATTTGTGAAAAATATTTTTTTAGAGAAATTAGAAGTTAATAATGTCTAATCCGTAACCATCATTATCACAAACCATATCTGAAGTTGCTTTAACAATCTTATCATCGTGATTTGTCATTGACTTAAGATTTGTTACAACTACTGCTCTAGCATCTTTTAGTGCTACACGAGCAAGGTTAAGACAATAGTCCTTCTTGGCCTGATCAACTTTTTCACTGTTTAAAATAGAAGTTGTACGTGAAATTACTGCAAGCATTACATAAAGATTCATTGCCATTTCAGCAATTCTCTTTTGTGGAAGCTCATTTCCAATAATATTCTTACCGTACTTCATTAGTGTATTTTCAACTTGAATCGCAAATTGACCAAGAAGAGAGTTAAACTTCCCTGCTTCTTTATCTAGCTTTTCATGTTGCTTAGTAATAAGACGTTGTCCAATCATTTTAGAGAAACGACCACGTGCAAAGTTTGTTAGTACACCAACTGATTTAATTGGGTCTTGTAGTGCTTTAGAAACGTCTGCCGCTTTACCTAACTCTTTCATACTTTCAGAAGGATTTCTAATACCAGAAAGAGCAAGGAAGATTCTAAGAATTTCATTTGTTCCTTCAAAGATCATATTAATACGTGAGTCACGCATATATCTTTCATAAGGATACTCTTTCATATAACCGTTACCGGCCGCAATTTGCATTGCTTGATCACATACTTCCCATAGTGCTTCAGAACCATAAACCTTACAAACAGCTGTCTCTAAGTAATAATCCTTAAGACCTTTACACATATTTCCAGTTGTCATGTAAACGATTGATTCAGTTGCATAAATTCTTGCTGCCATAAGAGCAAGTTTATCTTGGATTAAACCAAACTCAGCAATTGGTGCACCAAATTGCTTACGCCCTTTAGCGTGCTCAGTTGCCATTTTTAGTAGAGTCTTCATACCACCGACACAACCTGCACCAAGTGATAGACGTCCTGAGTTAAGAACGTTCATAGCAATCTTGAAACCTTTTCCAAGCTCACCAATGATATTTTCTTTTGGAACAATTACTTTATCAAAGTATACAGCGCGAGTTTCCGAGGCCCTGATCCCCATCTTCTTCTCTTTTTCACCAAAAGAGACACCTTCCATACCTTTTTCAACGATGAAACAAGAGATTTTCTCTTTTGTTTCTCCATCAATTTCATGATCAGTTTTAGCAAATACTGAGTAGAACTCTGCTGTTCCAGCATTTGTAATCCAAAGTTTTTGTCCAGTTAATGTATAAGTACCATCACCATTATCAACGGCCTTAGTCTTAATAGAATAAGCATCAGAACCAGACCCTGGCTCAGTTAGACAAAATGATGCTAACTTTTCACCTGTAGCAAGTTGTGGAAGCCACTTTGCTTTTTGCTCTTCTGTTCCTTCGTTAAGAAGTGCGCGATAACCAATTGACTGGTGTGCACCAATCATTGTTGCAACAGCGCCGTCAAATGCAGCAACTTCAGCAAAAACACGACTATATAGAGTGTAATCTAAACCAAGACCACCTAGATCTTCGTTAACACCCATACCAAAAAGACCTAGTTCAGCTAGCCCTTTCATAACTTCATCAGGAATAACGGACTCTTCATCCATTTTTTCGCAGTCTAGTGCATCTTCACAGAATTTACTAACAGCGTTAACCATTTCGCGACCAAAGTCTTGCTGCTCTTCAGTAAAACCTGGAAATGGAAAAACGTTTTCTTCTTTAACTTCACCAAAGAACAGGTCTCCAACAATGGAGTCCATCATTTGTTTCTCTTCACTCATCATTAAGTCCTTTTTTAAATCCTTCTAACTATATTAGAGTATTGATTGACTAGAATTCCCTGACATTTTAGCACGACAATTGTCAAATACGCAAAGTAAACAGATATTATGATTATCCGAGCACAACGCTCTGCTTTCCTTAAGAAAAATCTTACCAGATATATCAATGGTTGATGCTTTGGGTAAACAACCTTAAAATACTATAAGGTATTAAAATATAAAAACTTTCAAGAAGAAATTGAATGACGAAAAAGAAAGGATTCTTTTCAAAAATTAAATCGAAACTGTCGAAGGATCAGGATGATGCTGAGTACACTAGTGAAAATCTTCCTGACACACCTCCATCTGATGAATACGAAGAATATGAAGATGAGGAAGAAGTAGAAGCAGACTTCGATAATGAAGAGTACGAAGAAGAGTATGAGGAACTTGATGGTGAAGATCATCTAGAAGTCGAAGAAGAGGATACTCCTCCAACTCCCCCAGCGGTGGAAGATCCAACGTTAGAAGTCTATATTGATGACCTATCAGCAGATGATGAGCAAAGTGCTGGCTTCTTAAGCAAATTAAAAAATAAATTAAAAAAGAATAATGATTCTCATGACTCTGAAGACGACGATGAGCTTGAAGTTGATGAAATAGAAGAAGATGAAGATGCAAATAAGTACAACGTAATGCAACGTATGCTTGATCGTATCAAATCAAAAAGAGATGAGCTCTCAACAGCTAATGTAACAGGAAAGAAAGGCAAGCAACAACTAAGTGGACCACAATACTTTCTACCAAACTTACTTAGTTCAGAGAATCGTCCACAGGTACATCGTTACTTTATCTTGGCCATTAGCTTCGTCCTACTCTATCAAGTTGGAAAGATGGCCGCTCTCTATTTAAAAGATAAAGGTGAAGGCTCTTCAATTCAGACAACATTTAGTCGTCCACAAACATATGAGTACAATCGTCCTATTGCTAATATAAGAAATTATAATCCTTTCAATATCCAAGAGGATAAGAACGAAAAAGTTGAAGATAAGCCCAAGAAGCCACGCAATATTATAAAAGTTTGTCGTAGCGCCGAAGCGGAATCAAAGCTTGGCTTGAAACTAATTAACACAGTTGTTCTACAAAATAATAAAAAGTCTGTTGCAAGTATCACAAACCGAGGAAAGCGTTTAAACGTTAGGATTGGAAGTAAGATTGATAATATTGCAGAGATTGGAAATATTTCACGTCAAAAGGTTATCTTTAAAAACCTTCGCTCAGGTGAATGTGAATATATTGAAAATGTAGATGATCGTGCGAGACGTTTTGCACGTAAAACAAAAACAAAGATCCTTCCTCCTAGTCGAGCAAAGGATGTGATGCCTGAATTCAATAAAGATATTAAAGTTGAAGGTAATAATTTTAAGATCAAGAAGCAATTAAGAGATCAACTACTAAGTAATATTGGTGATGTTTTGACTCAAGCTAAGGCCATTACAATTAAGAACCCAGACGGTTCACTTTGTTTTAAAATGACACAGGTAAAGCCAGGGTCAATCTACTCTTACCTGAATGTTCAAAATGATGACATTATTTGCGAAATCAACGGCGCAAAAATAAATAACATGAACCAGATTATGGGAATGTTTGGAAAAATTAAGTCTACGGACTATTACGAATTAGGTATCAAACGCAATGGCGTTCACCAAAGCTTTAATTATAACTTTGTTGATTAAATCATAGGGATCACGGATGAAGAAACTATTTTTAAATCTTTCAGCACTTTCACTACTCTGCCTGTCTACACCATATGCAGAAGCGCAGTTTAGACAGTTTAAGTCAAAGACGAAAGTTAATCGCGATAGCAGCGACAGACCATCTGCAGCAAACTTACTTAACACAAGTACAGCGACTTCAGGAAGTGATGCCTTTGGAAGAACTGCTGATCAACCAAAGAAAACTGATGATGCCTATGTAAACCTAAATCCAGAAACAGCTTTTGGTCCTGAAATTGTTACTAGCTTTGACTTTGAAGATACATCCCTACAAGATCTGACAAAGCATATGCAAAAGCTTACTGGTCTCAATCTTATTATCGACAAAGACCTTAAAGGAAAGATTTCAATCTCTGCACCTACTCCAATTACAGTTGGAGATGCATGGAAGGCATACCTAGCAGCTCTTAATATGAATGGTTTAACAATGGTTAAATCTGGTGCATTCTATAAGATTGTTCAAGCAAGAGATATTCGTTATATCCCAACAAAGATCTACACGGGAAACTACGTTCCAGAAACTGAAAATTACTTAATGAAGATTATCGCCCTAAAGAATATTGACTCGACTGAGGTCTCTCGTTCATTTAGGCCATTTATGTCTCGTTATGGGCGTATTATTGAAATTAAACAAACAAATACAATTATCATTCAAGATACAGGTTCTAATATTAATCGTCTTATGAGCTTAATTAAGTTCATCGATGTTCCTGGACACGAAGAAACGCTTCAAATTATACCTGTTAAAAATACTTCTGCCTCAGAAATTGCAAAGCTTCTCGATAAAATCCTCAAGGATGACACATCAAAGAAGACCGCACGTCGTAGTAATGATGGCGGAGGACAAAGTATTTCAAAGCTTACTGCTGAGCCAAGAACAAATTCTATTATCGCCATGGCCAACTCAAGTGGTGCAAAGAGATTAAAAGAGTTAATTAATAAACTTGATGTTGAGCTAGTCGCTTCAAATAATGAGCAAATCCATGTTTACTACCTCTACCACGGTGATGCCGAGGATATGTCTAAGACACTTTCTGAACTAGTTAGTAGCTCAGGAAGTTCTAGAACATCGAGAACGACGAGACGATCACGCTTCTCGAGAGCAGCAAGTAACGATGATGAGAACGAATTATTCAATGCTGAAGTTAGAATTACAGCAGACAAATCAAATAACGCTCTTGTTGTTACTGCCTCTCCTACTGATTGGCTAACACTTGAAAAAGTAATCAAGAAACTAGACCAACCTAAAGACCAAGTCTTTGTTGAAGGCCTAATTATGGAAACAAATATTTCTAAGTCAAGAGACTTAGGTGTATCAATTGTTGGAGCCTACGGAACAGGTGCTGCTGATAGAGCTGGTTCACTGCAAGGTTCTTCAGGAAGTACACTAACTCAACTACTTTCAGGTTCATGGCAATCAATCGGTGGACTATTTGCAGGTATTGGTATCGGAAACGAAGTTGAAGTTGATGTTGGTGGGCAAACTGTTAAGATCGATTCAGTGAACGCACTGATCTCAGCGATTGCAAGTCACGGTGACACAAATGTTCTCTCGACTCCTCAACTACTCGTTCAAGATAATACAGAAGGTGTATTTGAAGTTGGTGAGAAGATCCCTGTGCCTAAAGAGACACAAGCTTCAAATGGGTCGACAACGACATCACTTGAAACACAAAACGTAACTCTTAAACTTAAGATTACACCACAAATTAATAAGGTTACTCGTTATATCAAACTTAAGATTGATCAGAACCTAGAAGACTTCTCTAGCCGTGCCCTTCCATCAGGTGTTCAAAACGTCGGTGTTGGTACAGTTGTTAGAAGTGCAGTTACAACAGTTACAGTAAGAGATCGTGACACAATTGCCATGAGTGGTTTAATGCGAGACAAGACAGTTGACTCTGTTTCAAAAGTTCCACTACTTGGTGATATCCCTGTCCTAGGCTGGCTATTTAAGAATACAAGTACACAGACTGAAAAACTTAATATGTTATTTTTCTTAACACCGAGTATTTTAGATAACTACCAGCAAGATGTTGCTGAAACTGTTAAGGAAAATTTAAATCGTCGTGCCTCTCACCTGAAGAAATACCATGGTGAAAACGATCCGTTTAAATCAACGGCCAAAGGACTTTACAATAAGGCCAAGAAGCAACAAGACGGTCCACTTTATGATGAAAGTCGTAACCGTTACTACAAAGATCAGAATAAGAAAGGTGTTCAAAATCAGGAGATGGACTTAAACAGTAGCGCTCCTGTTGATACACCAAATTATGATGATATCGTTCAGAAGGTAAAGTCTAAAAAAGCTGCTTCACAAAAAGACAATGAAGTAAGAATTAAAACAAGTAATAAAGACGTTATCATTAGTAAGTAAGAGTTATAAAGGCATACACAGTATATGAGAAACCAAGTGCTAGAAACATTTGAACAGGGAAAAGAGAAGATTGGTGAGCTTTTAATTAAGCACACTTCCCTCACTCGTGAACAACTTGACGAGGCCCTGGATATTCAACAAGAATCGGGAATGCTAATTGGAGAAATTCTCTTAAAGAAGAATTACATTCATCCGCATGACATCACAAAAGTAATCTGTCATCAAATTGATATTCCTTATGAAACTGAAATTGATGTTGATACGATTGACCCTGAACTCATTACTAATATTCCGATTAACTATGCTAAAAGCCAGGAGTTAATTCCTGTACTAGAAACACCACGCTTTGTTTCAATTATTATCACCGACCCTTTTAACTTTGATGCCATCAATGATTTAAGAGAAATCTTTAAAAAAGATATTCATGTCTCAGTTGCTCAGCCTTTAAAAGTTAATGATGCAATCAACAGAGTTTATGAGAAAGCTAATAAGAATATGGTTCAATCTCTTGAAGACGAGTTTGATGAAACTCTCGACCTAGATGGGCCAATTGATATCCTTGATGCTGGAGCTGACGAGGCCCCTGTTATACGCTTTGTTAACTCTATTATCTTTAGAGCTGTTAAAGAGCGTGCAACAGATATTCATATTGAACCTTATGAAAAAGAGTCGATTTATCGTTTTCGTATCAACCGAGTTATGACGGAAGTTTTAAGACAACCTCTAAAAACTCACTCTGCTGTTGCCTCACGTATTAAGGTTATGGCAAAACTAGATATTGCTGAAAAGCGTCTACCTCAAGATGGCCGTATTCCAATTAAGATGGCCGGTAAAGATATTGATATCCGTCTTTCAACAGTACCAGTTCAAAATGGTGAACGTATTGTTATGAGGATTCTAGAAAAGGATAATAATATTCTTCAACTTGATCACCTAGGCTTCCACGGGAAGGTTCTAGATAATCTCGATGCCCTATCACAAAGAAAAGATGGAATTGTTTACGTATCAGGGCCAACTGGTCATGGTAAGTCCACAACTCTCTTTGCAATGCTAAGTCGTATCAACACTCCTGATCGTATGATCATTACAGTTGAAGACCCGGTGGAATATGAAGTACCAGGTATTTCACAAATTCAGGTAAATCACAAAATTGAATTATCATTTGCTAAAGCACTTCGTGCTATTCTTCGTCAAAACCCTGATGTTATCATGGTTGGGGAAACGAGGGATTATGAAACAGCGGAAATGGCAATTCAAGCATCGATTACAGGTCACTTTGTTCTATCAACAATTCACACCAACGATGCATCCTCTGTTCCAAACCGTCTAATTGACATGGGTGTGCAGCCATTTATGATCGCCTCTTCTCTATCAGGGGCACTGGCACAAAGACTTATTCGTACACTTTGTAATGAGTGTAAAAGGCCAAAAGATATATCTAAATTTGATCTAGAAGTTTTAGGAATTGATGCAATCCCAGAAGGTCATACTGTCTATGAATCCGTAGGTTGTCCAAGTTGTGATAACAAAGGATACTCTGGAATGACAGTCGTTGCAGAGCTTCTTATGATTAACGACGAGATCAGAACGATGATTATTAACTCTGCACCTTCTGGAAAGATTAAACGTGCGGCACAAAGAGCTGGAATGAAGACACTTCGCGATGACGCCATTGAGAAGGTTCTTAGAGGTATCACTTCTATCTCTGAAATGAATCGTGCCATTAATATTGAAACAGAAGAAGAAACAAAAGAGTAATACATGGCCATTTTTGATTATAAAGGTATTGATCGTACAGGTAGCGAGAAAAAAGGCAATATTACGGCCGAAAATGAATTGGCCGCAAAGGCAAAAATTCGCGCTCAAGGTATTATGCTCACATCAATAAAAGAGCATAAATCGGGATCAAAAGCATCTTTTGAAATCAACTTTGGTAGCACTATCTCTATTAATGATCTCTCATTAATGACAAGACAATTAGCAACGCTTATTAAGGCAAGAATTCAAATTGTTGAATCATTTAATGCTTTAATCGAGCAATGTGAAAACCCAAAACTTAAGGTTATACTTTCGGAAATACGACAAAAGGTTAACGAGGGTTCTTCCCTTGCGGCCGCCCTTGCTGATTACCCTAAAGTTTTTGACCATATCTATGTCAACATGGTTGAAGCCGGTGAACAATCAGGAACTTTAGACATCGTTCTACTACGTCTTGCTGAATTTACAGAAGCGCAAGTTAAATTAAAAAATAAAGTGAAGGGTGCCATGATGTACCCAATAATTATGCTTATTGTTGGTGCAACCGTTATGGGTGTCATTCTAGTTCTCGTTATTCCAAAGATTACAAAAATCTTTGTCTCAATGAAAAAAGAGCTACCCCTACCAACACAGATTTCAATTTGGCTCTCAAGCTTTCTTCAACAATACTGGTGGGCCGTTATCGTTGGTCTCTTCGGTGCCTTCTGGTTATTTAAACGCTATATCAATACAAAGAAAGGCCGTTCACGTTGGGACTCATTAACTTTAAAGCTACCAATCTTTGGTCAACTTATAACAATGGTAAACGTTTCACGTTTTGCCTCAACTCTATCAACTCTATTGAATTCGGGTGTTCCAATTCTTGCTGCCATGAAAATTGTCAAAAATCTAATCGGCAATGTCCACATGCAGGATGCAATTGAGAGTGCACGTGTTAATATATCTGAAGGTTCTTCAATGGCAGCGCCTTTGGCACAATCTGGACACTTTCCTATTATGGTGACACACATGATCAGCTTAGGAGAGAAATCAGGAGAACTTGAGCCAATGCTTAACATTATTGCGGAAAACTACGAAGATCAGGTAGAATCTAAGCTAAGTGGGTTAACATCTGTTTTAGAACCGATTATGATGGTGGGAATGGGTGGTGCCGTTGCATTTATTGTAATGTCGGTAGTTGTTCCAATGATGGAGCTGAACTCAATCAACTAAGCTTAACTTGATTTTAGGAAGAGAAGATATTTAAGGAGATTTATTTTGAAAGATTACAATTTTAAAAACTTTTTTAAAGTTCAGGCTTTAAAAAACCAAGCAGGTATGACGCTAATTGAAATTCTAATTGCATTAACACTTATCTCATTAATGGGGACATTTATTGCGGGTAAAGTTTTTGATTCATTAGAAGAAGGACGTGTTAAATCAGCTAACATCCAGATGAAGTCACTTGAGTCACTTCTAAAAGACTTTAGAAGAAAGTGTAACTTCTACCCTACTACAGAACAAGGTCTAGAAGCTCTTATATCAAAGCCTTCAGGAGGACGTGAGTGTCGTAACTACCCACCAAATGGATTTATTGATGCAGATGAAATTCCACTAGATCCATGGGATATGGAATACGTTTATACTTCTGATGGAAAGACGTACAATATTATGTCTTATGGTAATGATAATGAAGAAGGCGGAGAAGGTTTCGCTAAAGATCTATACCTAAGAGATAGAAAGTAATTAAAGATTAATGGTAATCATGCATAGAGGCCATCGACAATCAGGTTTTACATTAATTGAAATTCTGGTATCAATGGCCTTAGCATCTTTACTGCTCTACATGGTTGTGGGAACCTCTTTTTCCAGTCGCCGCAATCTCGATGAAACAGTCAATAATATTGAACGAATTATTCGCTTCTCTAGTGATGAAGCAAGCCTTCAAAATAAGTTTATTCGTCTTGGTTTTCCTTTAGAAGAACTTGATCAGAGACCAACTCTTGAAATTGCCCAAAGTAATGACTTTGTTATCGACATAGAGGGCACAAGAAACTTTGATGATTTAACTGAAGAAGAGCAAGAAGAGATGAAGTCATCTGGACGCTTCACACCTCTACCAGAGTTTAACGCCGATGACTTTACGCCAAGTGGTGCAGTTAAAATTGTCGCCGTTGGAAGCACTCTTACACAAAAACTCCATACAACGGGAAAACCTTTCGTCTACTTTTACCCGACAGGTGAAAAAGATTCTGTTATAATTATCTTAGCAACAGAAGAAGAAATGGTTGCTCTTTCAACCGAGCCATACTCTCAAGTAATTAATAGAGAGTATGTAGCACTTGAAGGTGTCAACTTTGGAAACGAAGACTATGTTGAGAAGTTAATTGAAAAAGCAAACGAATTGTATGACGAATGGTTAAGCAACTAAAAAACAACTCTGGTTTCACATTAATTGAAGTTCTTATAGGACTTGCTATATTTGCTGTATTCATTACTGCATATATCACAGCACAAGGTCTAAATATTACAGACTCAATAGAGATGCGCTCAGAGATCACTCTGCGTGAATACGCTGTTAAAAAGGTCAATGAAATCGTGGCCTACCCACCAGAGCTTAAAGAAAGTCTAACTTTAAAAGCTGAAACAGGAAAGTTTGAAGAAAACGAAAATATTAGCTACAGCGTAGAATGGAATAAGTTTATTGTTCCCGATTACGAAAAAATTACAGGTCAAGAAACTCCTGAAGATGGAGATGACAGTAACAACTCTATTCAAAAACAAATTTTTTCAGTTGTTAAAGATAATTTAGAAAAACTAATTT
Organism: Halobacteriovorax sp.; assembly: GCF_048381875.1. Classification (NCBI taxonomy): domain Bacteria; kingdom Pseudomonadati; phylum Bdellovibrionota; class Bacteriovoracia; order Bacteriovoracales; family Halobacteriovoraceae; genus Halobacteriovorax; species Halobacteriovorax sp. The sequence continues at coordinate 839,136 of NZ_JBLXBP010000001.1, forward strand.
GGCAGGTTCGTGTAACAGTAAAAGACGAAACGACTGAAGAGTCATTTTCATTAAGTACTTGGATCTCAAACGAAAAATATAAAGTTCAAATAAATGGTTTATAAAAGAGATAAAATGATATTAGCAAATAAAGCTGGCTTCACATTAATCGAAGTCTTAATTGCTATTGCTATTCTTTCATTTCTCATGACGGCCATTTATCAAATTGTCGATAGTAGTGCTACAACAAACGATCGAATAACTTCAGAAGACAGAGAAAGACTTCAATTAGAAATTGGTCTTATGCGAATTCAAAGAGACCTCGAGTTAATCCACTCTCCTCTATATTTTGAATCACAAAAGTCAGAAGATAATAAATTATTTGCTAAGACATATCAGCAAAGCCAGCGCTCAAGTACTTCAGGCTCACAACTTGGAAGTGGACAGCCTGGTACACAAACTCAAGGCCAGAGTCAGTCTCAAACTCAGAACACGAATCCTCCAGAGATGACTTCTCACCTCTATCAAAATAAGAACTTTGATAATTTATCATCTAGTAATATTCCGATCCCTATTCTTATCAATGAAGAGAAAGGTTCGCTAATTTTTATGACTTCTGCAAACCGAAGACTTATAAAAAACTCAAAGCAGTCTAATTTGATTTGGGTTCGATATCGCGTTGTAACAACTGAAACATCAGGAATTGATGAAGAAGAAAAAAATAAAGAAGCTCCTTACTCATTAACTAGAACAGTAATTTCACAAAACCTCTATGATACAGAGCTAGATTGGGAAGATGCAAAAGAGTACGCTGTCATTAATAACTTAAGGGATTTTTACTTTGAGTTTTATAGTCCAGAAAAAGAGAAATTTGTTGCATCATTAAAAGAATTAAATAAGTTAAGAAATACGCCACGACTAATAAAACTGAACCTCGACTACGTTTCAAAAAATGGCGATGAATTTGAGATAGAAAGAACAGTAAGAGTCCTATGGCCTACGTTTGATACAACAGAAGATTTAAAAGAGAAATATGAAGTCAAAAAATAGCACTTTTAACATTATATTAAAGAACAATTCCGGTATTGCTATTATCATGGTAACAACTGCGGTTGCTATCTTGACTGTTCTCTTGGCACAATTTACTTATGAGACAAAGCTTAACAAAATTCGCATTGAGCACCAAGTTGATAAGGCCCAAGCAAAGCTAAATGCTGAAGCAGGTCTACAATATGCTCTTTCAATTCTAAAAGTGTATCGTGAAGCATGGAATAAATTAGAAGATAATACTTCTCTTCAAAATACTATTTCAAAAAGTGATATTGAAGCGATTGCGACACAGCCATTTATGATTCCAATTCCTACAACTGGAGAGATGTCGGCCCTACAAAAGAATGCGATTGCTGAGTTTGAAGATGAATCATTCATTCAAGGGACACTTTCAGTTAGCTTAAAGTCGATTACAGGTTTTCTAAACCCTAATACACTAAGAGTTATTAAGCCAATCAATCAAAATGCCAATAGCTCTTCTCAGAGCAGCTCATCACAACAAGGAAGTGGCCAGTCACTAAAGCCACATGAGTTTATGGAAAAAACTTTTATTGAAATGCTTGAGAAAACTTTTAGAGAAGAGATTGAAAATAGTGAAACATTCGCTCTACACTACTCGAATTTAGATCCCAGGTTACTAGTAAAAGAATTGAAATATTACGTATCTGGAGAAAATGATTACGATGAGCCTGAGAAGGCCGATATTCAAAGAACTTATCAAAATGAGGGAATTGAAGCAAAACATGCAGCATTTGAGACAACAGACGAGCTCTACTCTCTAGCTGGCTGGGATGATGAAATCGTAAACTTAATTAAAGACCGTATTAGCATTCACAACGTATCTGTAATTAACGTCAATGAAATCACTCTTAATCAATTAAAAGTTCTCTTTCCAGAAATGTCAGATGTGGCACTTGAAGAGTTTTTTAAATACCGTGACGGAGATGAAGAGTCAGGTATTACGGCAACACCATTTAAAACAGAAAAGGATTTTAAAGCTCTTCTTACAGGACGAATTGGTGCCATCGATGCAAGTGAGTATGATAAGAGAATTAAAGAGTTTGCAGATGCTGACATTGTTATTGGAACTGGTGGAAAATTATTTAAACTTGAGTCCATCGGCACCTATGGAAACTCTACCTATAAGTTGACTGCTTTTATCGACTTACCAATCAAGCCTCAATCACCTTCAACAAACTCACAAGGACAAACTGGTTCACTCAATCAAGGCTCTAATAATGGCCAGGTAAATAACCAAGGAACAAACCAGACTACTCAAGGTCAGCAGCAACAAAATGAAGAAAGTAAATACTATCTTCTAAGGCCAAGAGTTGTAGAAATCCGTACATACTAACTTCCCTCCTTTTGCATGGCAAAATTTTCATTATAAAAAGTAACAGCAAAGTTATTGAAATTTGGTAAAATAAATTTATGAGCATTTTAGTTATTGACTGTGGTACGTACAGTATCAAATTTATTGAAGGCCGAGTTCAAAAGAAGAAATTCATCATTGAAGAGTTAGAAGAGATTCTACTTGAAGATGTTAGAGGGCCAAATGAAATTGATATCTCTATTCATGAGTTACAACAAAGAATTATTTCTGGATACCTCCAGGATCAAAACTTCCATGGAAGAATTATCACTCAATTACCAAATGAGTTCTTAACAAATCGCTATCTTGATTTGCCAGCAAAGAATAAAAAAGATGCCGAGCTTATGATCCCTTTTCAACTTGAAGAGGATCTTCCTTTTAATATTATTGATACTCACTATATTGTGAATCTCTATAAGAAAATTAATGGGCAATTTTCAGCCATTGTACAAATTGCAGAAAAGAATGTTTTTGCAACATATCGTAATTTTCTACAAGCCTATCATACAGTACCTTCTAACCTAACTTCCGAGTTAAGTGTTTATCAAAGCTTCGTTGAAGAAAAGAAAATCGAATCAAATGTATGTATCTTGGATATCGGTCACGAAACAACTAAGGCATATCTTGTTTATAATGGAATTATTTATACACACCATATTTCATACGTTGCAGGCGCCGCAATTGATGAGGCGATCTCTAAAACTTATGACATTGGGCCAAGTGAAGCGCGTATCTTCAAGCATGAAAATAGCTTCTTTTTAACAAAGTCTCAGCTTGATAGTGTTACAAAAGAGCAACAAGATTTCGCACTGATGATGCATCAAACATTTAAGGATCTACTGTCACAAATTGATCGTTGGCTTCTAGGCCATCGAGTAAAGACTGGTCAAAATATTGAGCATATTTATCTCACTGGTGGAAGTGCAAATATTAAAAATATTGATAATTATATTACTGAAAGATTAAAAGTTAGTGTTTCTCAATTTATGTCACCAGGTCTTGAGAAGATGGTATCAACACACGAGTACAATGCCCTCACGCTTGGTTACACTATGGGTGCGACTAATGCTTTCAAAGAACCAGCAAAGAATTTCTTTACTAAAGAATTTGCCTCGGCCCTAAAAGATGGAATCAAACTAGAAAATACAATTTTTTCTTTTTATCGTGTTGCAATTGTTTGTCTCATTATAATTGCAGGCCTTCTCGTTGAATCATTCTATTTTATAAACAATGACATAAAGACAACTAACCGTGAAATAAGACAACTCATTAAAACAAGTGATCTAAATTTAACAAGAAAACAAACTGCTTACTTAAGAAAAAGACCAGAAAGACTTCAAAAGATTGTTGAGCGCAAGAACAAGGCAATTAATATCGATTTAGAAGTATTAGAAAGTGTCCCTACTTCAAGTGCACTTAAAAACCTTCACACAGTAACTGAAGCAATTAAAAGAAATACTCAAGTTTCATTAACAAAGTATCGTGGTGATCTCAATAACGGTTATGCTGAGTTCAACACAAAGACGCAACGAGATCGCGACCAACTCATTAAGGTTCTAAAAAAATTAAATGTTAACGAAGCAAATATAGACGAGTCAAAACAAAGTAGCGTAATCATTAGCTTTAAAGGCAAATAGAATATGAGTGATAAAAGTTTATTTAAAGAAATTGATATTGCAATTGATAAGCAAATTGAAGAAGCAAGATCATCTAACTTCTTTCAATCAACAGCTGATCAATTAAGAGCATTTTCCGAAACAGAACAAAGAATTATCAATCAATTCTTTTCTGCTGTAACTCTTATTATCCCTATCCTACTTTTGGCCGGTGTCTTTATTTTTAGAACGATTCAAAAAAATGAATTAACGACAAGACTGGAGCTTAAAGATTCAATCATTAATTTTAAGGAAGGAAATGTTCAACTTAAAACTCAAGAAGGTGGAATAATATCTGATGCGAAGATCTATGAAAAGCCGGACTTTGTACAAATGTTAAGTAACTCACTAACTCGTTTTGATATCGAATCTAATCAAGTCTCTGTTGATGGTTTTAGTCGTTCAAACCTTGGTGGCTCTATTAGTCGAATCGAAACAAATCTAATGATTAACAAATTTACAAATAAGGCCCTCGTAGGTCTACTCAATGAATTACATAGACGCTTCAAAGTAATTATTACAGAAGTAGAATTAGAGCGTACGAAAGACACAAAATTTGTCTCAGGAAAGTTTACTTTTGAGTTTTATACGAAGGCCGATTAATGCAAGAAACGATGAGTAAGAACGAAAATAATATACAAGAAGAAACTTATAAGCTTAATAAGAAAACAATATTTCTTATTATTGTCCTTTCCTTCTCTTCAGTCATTATAGGCTTTTTAGCAAACTTCTCTTTTGAAGATAAAATATATGGGCTATTACAAAGTGGCCTAAAAAAGAATCGCCAGTGTCCAATATTCTATAAGAAAGCACAATTAAGTTACTTCTTACCTGGCCTAGAGTTATCAGGGCTTGAAGTTTCTGGACGCTGCTTACGTACACCAAATGCTCTAACGATAAAATCTGCTAACGTTTCACTTGGTCTTCCAAGTGTCGCACCTATTGGAATTAGCTTTTCTTCTAAAATCGATAAAATCAATGGTTTTGATAGTACATTGAATATTAAATCAATTCATAACTTCTCTACTCAGTATCTAAAATTAGAAGAGACAAGAATTAATCTGGAATCACTTAGGCCAATGCTGGGTCCAGTTTCAATCAATGGAAATATCGATATAGAGGCCCTTGTTAGCACTGATTTAAAAGCACTTAAAGATCTCGATATATATCTACGTTCAAAAGACTTAGTTATACCATCACAGATCATTCAAAGTTTTGAAATTCCAACTTTAGCAATTAATAACCTATCTTTAAAAGCATCATCTGATGGTGGACCAATTGAGATAAAAGAGCTTATTCTTGGAACTCAAGACTCACCTATCCGTGCTAAGGCCAGTGGGATTATTGACCTGGATAAAATCAATATTAAAAGATCGAAGTTAGAGATTGAAGCACAAGTTAAGTTCTCTCCAGAATTTATTGAACAATTTGCTATTTTGAATCTTATTTTAGGAAACGGTCAACCAGACGAACAAGGCTTCTATCATATGAGAATTAACGGTACTCTTGGAAACCCTGGAACACCAATTATCGTAAAGCCATAGTCCATAGTTCTAGTTGACTACTAAGACAAATTAGAGCATCTTTAATCGATGCAAACGACGAATAATCTGGACATTAAAAACGCAAGGCAGCATATCGAAGCTGACCTAAAAGAGCTAATAGAAAAACATAGTTATCAAAATTTTTTCCATGAAATTTATGACTATTCTCTTCTTCCTGCTGGTAAGCTATTTCGCCCTCTCCTGGCATATGCAACGGCCATGGACTTTGGTATCAATTTAGACAATAAAGATGCACATAATTCAATTAAGAGCTTCTCGTGCGCATTAGAAATCCATCACACATATACACTTATTCATGATGATATGCCATGCATGGATGACGACCAATATCGTCGCGGTAGGCTTTCGACACACGCAAAATTTGGTCAGTGGCAGGCCTTATTGGCCGGAGATGCACTCCACGGATTAAGCTTTAATCTTATTAATAAAATTAAATGTAATAATAAATATGAAATATTAAATTATGCTCACTGGTGTCTAGGAGCAAAAGGACTAATCCTTGGCCAGGCCTTAGACCTTGATCACCAAATGACTGAGAGTTTTGAGAATCTCGTTCTTACGCATAAACTTAAAACGGCCAGACTCATTCAACTGGCCATTGTTGGAGCATATCTCCAAACAGAGAATACGACATTTCAAAAGGCCAAAGCACTTCACCGACTAGGTCATCATATGGGAGTTGCATTTCAACTTCTAGATGATTTATGTGAGCTAGAAGATGAGAAACTTAGTGAACATGAATCAGCAGTAAACCCATGGCTTACAAGACAAACTCAATGCTTTAATGAGTTAAAACGAAATTTAGAATATCAAAAACATTTCTTCGAAAAATATGGCTGTGAAAACTTAAGATTTGTCTATGGACAATACTTAGGGAAGATACTCTCAATAATAGAAAATAGTAAAGAGACGATCATCTCTCATCTATCGCAACTCAAGAATGAAGAGGATGTAGAGACGGCCCAAGCCGCCTCATTAGATCCAATTATTTCTTTGTTGAATACTTTGACTCTTTAGGTTCAATTCTTTCAGAATGCCACGTGCCTGTTCAAGCTTATCGAGATCAATATCAAAGTTTGCCATTTTAGACTTTACAGCTTTAATTGGCTTATTTGATCTTGCTACAACTTTCTTAGGCTTAGTTGCTTTTTCTAGATCAAGCTTTCCATTTAGGACTAGCTTGGCCTTATCAATTGATAATTTATTATCAAAAAGCAATGACTTAATCTTTGCAAGAATTTGGATATCTTTTTGTTCAAATAACTTTTGTCCAGTCGATGAAACAAGGGGTGAAACTTCTTCAAATTCACTTTCCCAGAATCTTAATACATACGGCTTTACACCGACGATTGTACAAACTTCATCTAATTTAAAAAGTGATTTTTGTGGGATATCTAAGTTCTCTAACATTGATTAAAATCCATTGAATTCATTTTCATCATCTTTACTATCATCATTATTTAAGAAAGAGCTAAGCGCTTGTGGCTTACCTTCTTTAGGAGCAATAGAAGTATCTTCCTTACCCTTTTCATCAATACGATGAGCATAACGTCCAGTGATGTCTTCTTTTAGTACTTGAGATGGTTTGAACGTAAGAACACGTCTAGCAGAAATCTCCATCGCCTCACCTGTCTGAGGGTTTCGCCCCACACGAGATGCCTTATCGCGAATTGAGAAATTTCCAAAACCAGAAATTTTCACCTTTTCACCACGTGCTAAAGTGTCTTTAATTACCTTAAACACTAGATCAACTAGGTCAGAAGCTTCCTTTTTAGAAAACCCTGCTTCCTTGTAAACTCGTTCAACTATATCAGCTTTGGTCAAGCTCATTGCATTCCTCCATGAATCAAAAGAACCTATATATATTAATAGGTTAGCAGAATTATGAATATTTCACAAAAAAAATTTTATGGGAAATATATTTCATTTTAATAACTTAGACATTTTTAGAGTAAAGCGATCATTTCCCTACTTTAAGAATTTCTTAAGTTGTCCTACTAAACAACTATTATGTAATATGTATATATCAACTTCTTCTTGTCAAATTGGCGTATTGACATGAACAATCCCCAGCATAGGTTCCGCACTCTTGCTGGGGATTTTTTTTATTCATTTTCGAGATGATTACTTAGACTTCTTTTTAACGGCCTTTTTCTTTGCCTTCTTCTTTCCAAGCTTTTCTTGATCCTTAGCAATTTTCTTTAGAACCTTCTGCTTCTCTTGATCTTTTTTCTTGATCCAATCAGTCAACTTAGTATCAACATCGTTTAGCTCTTCGATTAACTTCTTGGCAATTAATTTAGGAGACTTTGCGATTTTTGTATACTCGGCCAGCTTCTTCGTTTCATCTTTAACCATGAGCTTACGCTTTTCTACTTCATCTTTTGTCATACGATAAATAGGCATATCTGCAAGGTAATCAGAGTAGACATATTTCTTCTTCTCTAGATACTCAACAAATGACTTTCTGTTTTTTGACTTTGTCGCCTTTTCGTATTCTTTATTCTTAATAAATTTGATGATCTCATTATTTTTTGTAATTGAATCTTTAAGATCTTCACAAAGAAGTTCATATCGACGCTTAACGACCTTAAGTCTTTCTTGCGTAAAGATCTCAATAATCTCTTCAGCACGCTCAAAGATCTTAACTCCTCTTTCTGAAATAAGAGTATAGTTTGGAGATAGTGAAGATGTTACTCCAATTGTGTCAGTAACCTCTTTTAGCGTTACTTCCTGGCCTTTTTTGAAAAGTAATTCAATATTAATTTCGTTATCAACTGATGCATCAACGAAGTCTTTTATAAAACCACTATCGATAAACTTCGTTAAGTGACGATAGATCTTTTTTGCATCATAACCACGTGGCAATTCAGTAATAAAAAACTTTCCGCCTTTTTCTTCGATAGACATATCAAAGGTTAGCTTTCCAGTTTTCTTATCTTCATGAATTGGAAGTGAATAATTGTGCACATAAGGCTTCATCTTACGAGGTTTTCCTTTTTCTACACAATGGATCATCGATCGGATAACATCCTTATGGTGAAAACTTGGAATCATTGAAGAGAAACCAGTTCCAATTCCCTCTGCTCCATTAAGTAGCATAATTGGAAGCTTTGGTAGAAGCCCTACTGGCTCCATTGTTCTCTCATCATAATTAGGAACCATTTCAACTTGGTTCATATCATCAAATAAAAGAATTTCAGAAAACTTTCCTAACTTACACTCAATATACCTTCCGGCCGCTGGATCGGTTTCCATACGTTCTCCGAAGTACCCTTTCTTATCGATAAGAGGGTAATTATTTGAAAACGTATAATCTTGTGCCATATTAACAATGGCAGATTCAATCGATGCAGGTCCGTGTGGGTGAAGAGTTAGAACTAATCCCGTTGCAGCTGATACTTTTAAAAGCCCCTTTGATTGATTTTTCCAAAGAGTATATAAAATCCTTCTCTGTCCTGGTTTTAGGCCGTCTTGTAGATAAGGGATGGCACGATCCATTAAGGTATAGATCTGATATGTGCGGTATTCATCTCTTACAATATCTTCTAAATTAATAGACTCAAGTGAGTGAAGATAAGTTTCTTGCATTATTTATTTCCTTCCTAATACTTTTTTAATCAAGATAATCAATCATATCTGCTAGGCTTGAGCCCGCTTTTTTACCAACTGCTTTCTTTGCTTTCTTCTTGGCCTTTTTAGCAGTTTTCTTTGCTGCTTTTTTTGCAGTTTTCTTTTTTGCCGTCTTCTTCGCTACTTTCTTTGCAGCGTTCTTCTTTGCTACTTTTTTGGCTACTTTTTTGGCTACTTTTTTGGCAACTTTCTTTGCTGCTTTTTTAGCAGGCTTTTTCTTAGCAGGGGCCTTTTCTTGCTCTTCGATAACTTCAGACATGATCTCAGACTCGGCTTCATCTAATAGAAGGTCCTTTCTTAAGTTTGTGTCTTTACCAAAGCAGATATTTAACATTTCTTTAGCTTTAGCATTATTATCAATTGTTATCTTTGTGTACTCATCTTTTGAGAGAACGTACTTCCAAGCTTCAGGAGACATCTCTCCTAGCCCTTTATTTCGGTGAATCATTTTAATCTTAGCTTCACCTGAATCTCTAAATTGATCTAATTCTTTCTCTGACTCAAAATAAAGTGTCTTCTTATCAGTGATAACCTCAAAAAGAGGTGCCTTTGCAATCTGAATAGCACCCATCTCGAATAACTCCGGCCAAAACTGGTAGAAGAAATTCGTTAAGAGTGTATTAATATGGCCACCATCAACATCTGAGTCGGCCAGGAAGACAATACTAGAATAACGAAGTTTCTTTGGTTCAACTTCTTGACCTAGGGCCAGGCCAATTGAGGCCATAATATCTGAAAATTCTTGGTTATTTAGAATATCTTTAATACCTGCTTGTGCAACGTTCATTGGCTTACCTCGAAGGGCAATCCCTCCTTGATAAAGCTTATTACGAGCAGATCTTAAACCACCAATTGCTGAATCTCCCTCACAAATGAAAAGAGTACAAAGATCGCGCTTCTTTCTCTCGTTGGCATCAAGAAGTTTTTCAACTCTTTGCCTTTTTTGCTTACGGGCCTTCTTAGCGGCTTCTTTTAGAACTTGGTACTTATGACGAGACTTACCTCTTTCAAGAACAACTTCTAGATAGTCCTTATTCTTTCTCATAAATTTATCAATATTCTTACCCATGAATTCTTCAAGGGCCTTTTCAAGATGTGTATCACGTACAAGCTTACGCTTTGTTTGCGACTCAAACCTTGGGTTTGGCATTGTAATACCAAGGACAAAAGTAAGACCTGAGAGAACATCGTTATCAACTAGCTTGATTTTTTCTTTCTTAGCTTGTCTCTCTAACTTATCTTTTATGGCATTGATAAAGATACGACGAACTCGATCATGGTGGAAACCACCATCATAAGTAGGTGTAGAGTTTACAAATGAAATAAACCTTTCACGCTCTTCACTACTTTTATCAATACAGAATGAAAGAGACATGTCGATACGTCCCTTTACCTTTTTCTTCTTTGTATTTACTGTTTCATAAACATATGAATGAACACCAAAGTCATGAGCATTTTCTTCGTCAATACGTTGTGAAAGCTCAAATAGTCCTTTAGTGAAGTGATACTTTTCACCGTTAAAGTAAAAAGCAAGACCTGGATTATTATAAGCAAGGTCGATAATACGCTTTCTTAAAAGGTCCTCATCAATTTTATTATCTTTATAAACTTCCTTGGCAAGAGTAACCTGAATCGATACCCCAGAAGCACCTTTAAACTTTTTAGGCTTTGTTTGTGTTATCTTCAGAGCACCATCGATAAACTTCGTTGTCTGCTCTTTTTTAGAGTTATAGTGTTTAATTGTTACATTGAACTCATCGGCCGTTAAACATGTAGCAGCTGCACCAAGACCATTTTGTCCCAATGTTCTGTGAAGAAAACCTTTTTCGTCAGTTTCTTCATCTTTAAACTTAGAACCTGTTCTAAATTCAGAATAAACCTGTTTAACCTTATCCAGTGGAAAACCGATTCCATTATCTGCAACAGTTACCGTCTTTCCATCTTCACTTAATGAAGTGTGAACCTCTGTAACGTGGCCACGATAATACTCATCGATACAATTATCTAGTAACTCTTCTATTGCTTTAGACTTGGCCTGGTGAAACTTAACTGTCTGAAAATCAACAGATTTATCACCATAGACATAAGTCTCTAAGTCTTCAATATCGTTGGATCCGAAAACGAGAGTGATACGATTTCGACAGTGCCATCTTTGATCTTTACTCTCAATGACTGCGTCTTTCGTCTTCCCTTTTCTTTTAACTGACTCAATGCTGCGTCCCATCCTTAACTTTTCCCCTATCTTAGCTTCGTGCTATAATGTAATCAGTATAAAGAATAAGGGAAACTTAAAGGCCTTGAAAGTTACAACGCGTCAACCATTTATAATTACAGCGCTTTTTTGCCAATTATTAGTATTTTCAAATCAGGCCTATGCCTCTGATTTCAAAGGGATTAACCCTGATATTAAGGAAATATTAGTAGATAAAAAAAGAATTTATCGTAAATCCATCGTAAAGACCGAAGGAAATAAACAAAGTTTAGATTACCAAATATATGGCATCCATCCAAACAAGTGCAAGACTGCACTGCGAAAACTTTCTCGTTATGAGAAATTCAATGAATATATTGATCTGGTTAAATTATCTGGCTATTCAGAGAAGAAAAAACAAATCTATCTCTATCTTGATCACACATTAATGCCATTTCCAATGTCTCTAACTTTTAAGATTCCACGTATAAAAAAACCGGGTGTCTATCCCTTCACTTTTGATAAAGGATTCTTAAAAGGATTACGTGGTGAAATAAATGTTAGACAATTAAGCGATGGACGTTGCCTCTTCTTTTCTAAAAGTTTTTGGAAAGGAGAAAAGTCATCAATACCAGATACACTCTTTGAAATGTTTTCCGAAACTTTAGGAGAGCTAGCAATGCAGAAGCTATTTCGTATTTCCCGCAGATTATAAATAGCGTTTACTATTTATTTCTTCTAAAAATATCTTTTCTCTAACTTGCCAGAATCGTTGCTTCTTACGAGCAATTACAAATTTGGGCTTTCTAAAGAACATACGATCTTGAATAACTTTTTCAATATCATCAACTTTATATTTCAAATCACTTCGCTTGAGGTGTTTTTTCACAAAAGCATGATAGAAGGCCATGCGTTGTGACTGAGTATTTAACTGAAAATACTCTTTTAAAGACTCTCCATTTACATCAAAATAACTAACTTCTAGAGATCGTCCTTTCTTACCTTGGTATTGCTTAAAGAACATCTCCTCTACTCGCATTATATGAGCATCTTTAAGCTGCATGGCCTCTTTTAACTTCTTATCTGCATCACGCAACTCATGTTCACAATGGACACAAATATGAGCACTAATATCATTACTTTGCCCGCAATTATCACAGCTTTTAAAGCGAAAGAGAAAGCCACACTCTTGAACGTCCATTGTTACTTCATCAAGATGTATTCCCTGACATTTTCGGCCGTAATGTTCAGTGATATTTCCCTCACTATCCATTTTTCCCCAGAAGATATTTGCATGCCCACAATCCGGACACATCACTTGAACCTCTTGTGTATCACCACTCGGTTTTACTTCCCCAACTTCTGGTTTGAAAATATCGTGATCCAATCCTGTATAGTCTAAAATTAAGCAATCTTGCTTGCCTTCAAAAAGTCTTAGGCCCCTTCCAACGATTTGTTGATAGAGACTGATTGACTCTGTTGGACGAAGAATTGCAATAAGATCCACATGAGGGGCATCAAAGCCTGTGGTTAGAACAGAGACATTCACCAGGTACTTAATTTCTTGATTTTTAAAATGAGTAATTAATAAGTCTCGATCTTCCTGAGGAGTCTCTCCTGTCACGATAGCACTTTCATTTTCAGGTAAATGAGAAAGAACTTCATTGGCATGTTTTACAGTAGAGGTAAAAAGCATAACACCACGACGATCTTTTGCTTCTTGTACAATATGTTTCACAATTCCAGGAGTCACTCGAGCGGAATCTTCTAAAATCTTCTCGATTTCTTGAGTTAGAAAGCGTCCATTATCTCCATTTACTTCTAACTTAGAAAAGTCATAACAAGCAACAGGAGAATCAATCTTAATCGGCCTCGTTAGATAACCATTTTTAATCATATAACTTAATGGTAGCTCATAGAGGCAAAACTTAAAGAATCGTTCTTCATTTGTTCGAAGGATTTCATGGTAATGATAATTATAAATCCACCCCATTCCCAAGCGATATGGTGTCGCAGTTAGGCCCAAGAAGAAAACCTTCTCATTGGCCTTCTTTATCTTTTCAAAAACTTGTTGGTATTGAGTTTCTTTCTCAAGAGAGATGCGATGACATTCATCTATAATTATCAAAGAAAAGTCTTTAAAAAATTTATCGTCCGCTCTGGCCACTGATTGAATTGAACCAAAGATTACTTTATCGTTATAATCTTTTCTCTTCATTGAAGCAGAGAAGATCCCCGCTTTTAAATCATAGGATTCATACTTAGCATGATTTTGTTCAACAAGCTCTTTTACGTGGGCCAATACAAGGACTCTTCCCTTAGCAACTCTTGCAAGTTCAGCAATCACCAGACTTTTTCCGGCACCAGTAGGAAGTACAATGAGAGATGGATCCTTGGTTTTTCGAAAGTGTGAAATAACACGCTCTACAGCTTCAACCTGATAATCCCTGAGCTTAAATTTCATAAATTAAGTTTAGCAAAGAAATAAGACGATGCATATTTACAATTGATAGTTACTTTAGTGATTTAATGAAACTCCAGAAATTGAGCTTTTTGATAGCAGACGAGGGACTACACAAGTAATCGTTGTTCCCTTTCCTACTTCACTTGAAATTTTTACTTCACCATACATTTTTGCAAGAAGGTTCTTAGCAATGATCATCCCCTGGCCATATCCCTTTTCACCTAAAGTTCCTTCTATCTGTTGCACAGTTTCAACATTCATTCCTTTTCCATAATCAATAATGCTGAAAGAAAAACAATCTCCTACTTGCTTTACTTCGACATCAATTTCTGAATAAACAGAAGAATATTTGATGGCATTAAAGAAGTAGTTACATAAGATATTATATAAAAAGACTGATTTATTGATTTGAATAATCTCTTCTTCCACATCAATTTTAAAATTCACCTGAATTTGTTTTCTAGTCAATTGCTCTTGATAGATCTCTTCTAATTCATGAACAATGGCAGAAACCTTTTCATAACTATATTCATTTAAGATGTGGTCCTCATCCATTTCATTTTTTAAAGTATTAGCTGAGATGGTTTGAATAATATTAATATGGTTTGTAAGCTTCTTAACTAACTCTAGTTCTTTTGTATTTTCTAGCTTCTTCTCAAGTCTTTGACATAATAGCTGAGAGGCATAAATAGAGTTATTTACATCGTGGCCCATCGCTCTAACTAGAACGGACTTTTCTTTTAAAGATTGATCCAACATCATGTTTAAGCGCTTTAACTCTTCGTTTTTTCTGTCTGTTTCATCCTTTAGCTCATTAATTAATTTTAAGTACTTTGATCTTGCACCAAAATGAGCACTTCTAGTACGAATATATAGGAAAAAAGAAGAGAAGATATTACTTCCTAATGCAGGCTTTAAAACTAATTTTAAAGAATTAGATGTAATTTCTTCAAATAAAATAACTGCTGATTTTCTTCCAATGATTACAGGAAAATTGCGATAAACCTCGAGATATACTTTAAAAAATATTGGATCAATTTTTTCTTGAGTTTCATTTATTTGCTCTAATATGATCTTTCGATCTCGAAACTCTACCTTTAACTTTATTCCTTTATATAGATAAGGAAGAACTAGCCTCGATTGAAAACGATATAGGTTCTTATGTGAAATGAAGCTAAAAACGAGATTTTTAAATAATGCGATTTCTTCTGAATGAATTCCCTCTATAGCAATGATGCGAACGATTTCTTCATCAGAATAACTCTTGCGTAGCTTTGCGAAGTATTCATTAAGAAAACTTACACTGCTATATTTTTGTTTGTTACCAAAATGTTCTCTGTAGAGCTCGTTGAACTCGTCTCTCTCAATATTGAATTTCTCAAGAGAGCCCATGAGAATATTTGCAACGACACTTGAGATTTGTAAATCGTTCATCATGTGTTCTTATCTACCATATAAGTAAGTATAGACAGTTTGATGTGTAAAACATACACATAAAATAGTGGCGCACCAAAGTAAATAAAACAAGTTTATTTTATGTATAAAGTATTGAAAACTCAAGATCTAATATAATTATCCCTATGGCCAGCCTTTCCTTACTAAAATAAAATTTATGAATATATCAATGAACATTATTTTAAAAGATGAAATAATGAACTCATCTGTAAACTCATTTTCCATAAATGAGGCATTTAAGCTTTATATGGATGTATGGAAAAATATATTCACAGAGTATGAGGTATTCCCCTCTGATTCACTATTAAGACAAGATATACATATTTTGCTCTATCACGAAATGAAACCTATTGGATATTGTGCAATGAGCAAGTACGATTATACTTTGTTAGCTTACCGACATCATTCTTTTTTCACTAATATGCCAAATGAAGTATTAGAGACACTTACGCAACTAGAACTTCAAAAAACATGGAGTGTTGAGCTTCTAACTGTCCACCCTAATTTTAGACAAGGCCATTTCGAAATTGATGTTTATGAAGGCCTAAAGCAAGTACTTATGAATATCATTCGTGATCTTCAAGCAGAACATGTGATCGCACCTATTGTAAAAACAAACCAAGCAAGTTTAAAAGGTCGGGTCCATGGTGAAATCATTATTCAAAATATTATATATAAAAGTTTATTTTGTGATTTTTTACATATGAACTACAAAACTGTTCCAGATATAGAAGATGAAAAGCTAGCAAAAGCAATTAATAGCCTCTATCAGCCTTTCAAAGAAAAAATTAAGAGTTTATCTGACAAGGAGAAAATTTATGAGCAAGCTAAAAAAATTAGTTGATAATGAAGTTGCTGAAATGATCGATTTCTTTATGGCAGCGAACTTAGAATCTCGTGAAGTATATGCAAACTGGCTGGCACAAACATATTTTTATACTTCAAGCTCTGAGGATATCCTTCTTTTTTGTGCAGAAAAGAGTAAAAAATCAGATATGGCAAAAAGATGGCTAGAACATGCTGATGAAGAAGCTGGCCAT
Organism: Halobacteriovorax sp.; assembly: GCF_048381875.1. Taxonomy (NCBI): domain Bacteria; kingdom Pseudomonadati; phylum Bdellovibrionota; class Bacteriovoracia; order Bacteriovoracales; family Halobacteriovoraceae; genus Halobacteriovorax; species Halobacteriovorax sp. The sequence goes on from NZ_JBLXBP010000001.1 coordinate 855,540, forward strand.
GAGAATTTAGCATTGGGTGATTTAAAACGACTTGGGTTCAAAATAGAAAACTTCATTGAATTTGAAGAAACAAAGCTTTTTTATCAATCACAGTTTTTTCTTGCACAAAAGTATTCTGGAGAAAGTGTCCTTGGATGGGTTCTTATTCTTGAAGCTTTTGCTGCTTCTGTTCCTAAAGAATACATTGATAAGCTCATCTCCATACATGGAAAACCTACTACGCGATTTATGTTTATTCATTCGAACGAAGATGTTGAACATGTAGAAAAAGCATATCAAGCGGTAGAGAAATTAGATAATTTAGATTTAATTATTGAGAATATAAAAATGACAAAAACGAGGTATTTATCAATGTTAAAAAAATGCAATGAAGCTAAAAATATTGGATTTGAAAAAGCAGCATAAAAATACAAGAAACACCTAGGTCATTCTTTCGAGAAAAACACTTAAGAATGGCCTATATAGAGCTAATTCTTTAAAAAAAGAATATTTGAATAATCATTATCCTCATGAGCAATATTTTTAGATAACTCAACAGATGTACCATTATCTAAACTTGAAGAAATATTTACTTTAAAACCAAGTGCAGCAGCAGTATCCATAATAATACTCATACCATGACCTGTTCCAGCTTCCCCTTCAGTCCCCTTTGTTGAATCAATAGCACCGCTATTCATCTTTATAAGATCAATTTTTTCTTGTGGGATTCCAACACCAAAATCGATGATTCTTAGATATAATTGGTCTTCAAGAACTTCCGCTGAAAATACTATACTCCCATATTTTTTGGAAAACTTAATTGCATTATACATAATATTTGAGATTAGATTATTTTGAAGAGCTATTTTATTCGTATAAATTTTTAAATTATCATCAATTTTAAAGTCATGAATAATTCGTATACCTTTTTGATGAGCAAGATCTTCATACTCAGTAACAGAGTCTAACAAGAGAGAGTATAAATTAATCTCAGAAAATTCGTAGATTTGATCATGTTTAAAACTTCGACCTTTTGAATTATTAATTATACCTAGAACAGATTTTGAAAAACGATCGATTCGATCTATGGCCTGTTCATAATCCCCTCTTTTTATCTTTTTCTTTGCAAACTCAAGACTTAATAACTTATTGGCTATATCATGATTTAACGTTCTATTACTTAAATTTAGATCCGCATTTAAAGATTCTAATTTTTTTCGATAATTTTCCAATTCAAGATTTTGTTCTTCCAACTGATTAGAGTATTCAATATTTTGCAAGATTAACTCTTTATACTTCCTCTTAGTAAAGAAGAGATTATAAAAGAAATTTGGTAAGCTAAACTTAGCAAATACTGGATTAGAAACAGTATAGATGACTTTATTATCAAGAGTTCTAAACTTTACTCTAGAAGGACTTTTTGCTCCTAAGAAGTTCATTGGAACCGTTCGAAATAGATCAACATACATATTGATAAACTCATGAAAGATCTGATCAGAATGATCAAAAGTAAATATTAAATGAAAGGTGTCTGAACTGATTTTTCTTGAGGACACTTTAACATTTGAATAAAAGATTTTAAATGAAAGCTTCAAGAAGAAATTAAATAATAAGCTATAGCTAACAAAATAAGTTATAGTATCAAAAATAGGCTTGATAACTTTATTTGCGACACCTGTTTCGTTAATAATCTCGGTATAATTTTCGTAACGATTTGCAAAAGCAATTGTAATTAGCTTGAAATCCTCCCAAGAAATTCGTCCTTTTTCATCTGTGAGGCTTTTATCCTGCATAGAAATTTCACACAGAAATTCGTCAACCGAATCCCCCATGGACTTGATCCCATCAAAGTATGCATTTAACGCTTTATTACTGACTTCCAATTAAAAAACTCTCCAAAAATACTTAGAGATATTTTCCATTGAAAAAACGGATCGTGCAACTTACATTTAACAAATTAAATATCTTGATAACAGCGGCGTAATAAATCACCATACTCTCTCTCTAAGAAGTCTAATAGATCTTTTGATGATTTAGGAGCACCATATTCAGCAATGAAATGCTCATAAATCCCTGCTCGATATGAGTCTGGAAAAGTCGTGCCTTTAAGATCGATTCCCTTTCCTTTGATAAAAACGGAACGAGGAGTAAGCTTTAATGAATATTGAGAAACATTTTTTGTATCAACAAAACGAATGTCTCCACTTGGAAATAGCCTATCTTTAATTCTCTTTAGGCCCTTTTTACCAAAGCATCTTTCTTGTTGATAATTGATACCATGATTCATAAGAATATCCTGAATATCCATATTTAAACCAGTGATGATATCAGATGCCGTATAACCAAAGAACTCGTGGGCTGCAACGTGGGCGTTTACCCCTCTAATATTTTTACGAAACCAATTCTCAACATTCTTAAGAGCAATTGCTGAACGACTATTTGAGTTTTTAATTAAAACATCAAAATCCGCATGCATCATTTCATGAAAGACAGTTGATGCTAAGATTGTAAATTGATACTTTTGTCCCATTGGAAAGTCTGAAAGCCCCACAATTCGACTACCGCGCCAATTCTTCTCTCTTAGAACAATTGTATTGGTCTTATCATTATAAGTAGCTTCGGCCCCTGATTTATTCATCATCCACTTTTCAAAGAAGTTAGGTTTACGAATACGCACCTTTTGAGCAACATCATCTAGCCGACCAAGTTTTAATCCATGGCTCTTTTCTAGAGAATTTGAAAATTGGGAAATCGTAGCTGGACTTGCGGCCAACACATAAGTTGTAATAAGTAGAGTAAGTAGTGCTTTCATATCCATAATTACACCTTGAAAAACTTAAAATTACTATTACTGTAAGAAGATATCAGGGCTTAATAGCGAGCACTTATAAAATCACCCTGCTCCAAGTCATCAATTGGTCGATTTGAAAGACTTTTTGTATAAGGAATCTTAACCACAACTTTAGTTCCGCGCTCCAATCTATAAAATTGAACTTCACCACCAATTCGATTAACGATGTAGCATATTATACTCAGCCCCATCCCACTGCCCGTCTCCTTATTTGTCCCTGCACTAGAGCGAACTTTTGAAAAACTTTGAACTGACTTTACGATATCCTCAGGTATCCCCTGTCCGGAGTCGATAATACTGAAGTAGATGAAATGATGGTCTATCACCATAGAAAAATAAACCTTAAGACCAGAGTCAGTAAACTTAAGAGCATTAGATAATAAATTGCCCAAAACAGAATTAACAAGACTCTCCTTGCTTATGGGTAGGGATATTTCTTCTTTCTTTATTGGTGCAGTGGTAATGAATTGCACATTCTTCTCATGAAAACCTTCTTCGTAACGTGAGATAGCGCACTTAAATACATCGACAGGATTGAGTTCATAATAATTATCTTGTCCATCAAACTGCTTTCTCATTTCTTCTTTAAACTTAATAAGCTCTCTAAGTCGATCGTAGGCCCGTTTAACATAGCTTAAACTCTCATCTCGCAATGCTCTAGCAAGGCTTAAGGAGAGGAAGTTTAAATCATTTGAAGTATCGTGAATTACTGACTTATAAATAGCATTAATAAGCTTTAGTTCTTCTTGAAGTTTGTGATCACCTTCTACTTTCTTAGATAATGTTTTAACTAACACTCCCATCATAATGGAGATAAAAGTTAATACTCCAGCACTCCAACCCCAAACAGCAGAGCCAGGAACTTCATAGCTTAAACAAAATGAAAGAGTGACAATGGCAGCAACACTAAAAATTCCAAAATAGAAAATATTTTCTAAATTCGTAAGTCTCTTTCCATAGAAATAAAGAGCATATATACCGGGAGAGAAACTCCCTAAGGCAATAGGAAGTGTATAGTACATTATTTTGGTATTAAAGAGATAAAGGATGCCTCCGGCAACAAGGCCTAAGACAAAGAAGATAGAGATTCTCTTACGATAATACTTTAAACGATTATCTAAAAAGAAATTACTAAGATAATAAAGAGGAACAACCTTTAGACTAAAGAGGATAATATCCATCTCTCTACTTTCAGCAAAAACAAACCTAATTGCATAAAGGAAGAAGTTAATATTTAGGGCCAATTTCAGCTGTGAATAATTAGTTTCTCGATCCAGAGATGCAATGACGTAAGCACTCACAACACATAGTAGTAAGAAGGATAATAAAACTATGTATAACGAGCTCATGCTATCCATTTCTAAAAAATAGCATATTAAAAAAAATGAACAATTTAAGAAAGGATAACTTAACTTAAGATTTTACCGTCCATCCTGGGCATGCGTCCGCTCTCGGCTCCTGCCTTCGCGGACATACCGTCCATCCTAGACATAAAAACCTAAGACCGGGATAAACCTCAGAACATCCTGCGGTAAAAGTGCCCCAAAGGGCAGTTTTGAAGCAGAGATGGATGTAATTTACTGAATACGATCTAGTATTCAGGCTAGCCGCAGGCGCGGCTTTCGGTTTAAGAAGATTTGGATTTTATTACGAAGACTTTCCCATTACTCCTGAGACGAACCGCTCGGGTATTTCCCCCTCGCTCTCGCTCCAATTTTCTAGCTGAAGAGAGGGGGAGCTAGCACCGCAAACAATAGCCCGCCTTTGGGCGGACAATTTTGCGGATGCTTCCCTTTGCGCTTGAGACAACAAAGCCAGCTTAAAAGCTGGCTTGTTGAAGTTTAATTTCATTTCAGGCGATGGGTGCCCTAACTGCGTCATATCTTCGCTTTGCGAAGATGCCGCAGTTAACCACCAAAATCGTCGAGCATGATGTCGTCGCGCTCAACCCCAAGGTCAAGAAGCATATCGATAACACACTTGTTCATAATTGGAGGACCACATAAGTAGTACTCACAATCTTCAGGAGCTGGGTGCTTGCTCAGGTATTCATCATGTAATACTTGGTGAATAAAGCCTGTGTATCCATCCCAATTATCTTCTGGTAGAGCATCTGATAAAGCAACGTGCCACTTGAAGTTATCATTTTCAGCTTGTAGGCCGTCAAAGTCTTCAACATAGAACATTTCTCTCTTAGAACGTGCACCGTACCAGAAAGTCATCTTACGATCAGTTTTGATTCTCTTAAGTTGGTCAAAGATATGTGAACGCATTGGCGCCATACCAGCTCCACCACCAACGAAAACCATTTCTTTATCTGTATCACGAGCAAAGAACTCACCAAATGGACCAGAGATAGTAACTTTATCACCTGGCTTACAGCTAAAGATATATGAAGACATCTTCCCTGGAGGAGTTCCCTTAGGAGCTCTTGGAGGAGGAGAAGCAATACGCACGTTAAGCATAATGATTCCCTTCTCTTCAGGGTAATTTGCCATCGAGTAGGCTCTAATTGTCTCTTCGTTTACTGTTGAGTTGTATTGCCATAGATTGAATTGATCCCAATCCCCACGGTACTCTTCTTCAATATCGAAGTCTTTATAATCAATAGAAAGTCCCGGAGGTCTTTCAATTTGAATATAACCACCAGCTCTAAATGGAACTGATTCACCTTCAGGTAGTTCAAGAACGAATTCTTTAATGAAAGTAGCAACGTTGTGGTTTGATCTAACCGTACATTCCCACTTCTTAACACCAAAGACAGACTCTTCAACTTCAACTTCCATATCAGTTTTAATACTAACCTGACATGCAAGTCTTAGACCTTCACGAGCTTCTTTCTTTGAGATATGTGACATTTCAGTTTCTAGGATTTCACCGCCACCTGAGTGAACGTGAACTGTACACTGGCCACAAGTTCCCCCACCACCACAGGCAGAAGAAACAAATAATTTTTGATCAGCAAGAGCATTAAGTAGCTTCCCTCCAGCAGGGATTTGAACAACTTTCTCACCGTTGATCGTTAGTTTAACATCTCCGCTTGATACTAGCTTTGACTTAGCAAAAAGAATAACTAAGACAAGGGCCAGAACCACAACGGTAAACATTAAAACACCAAGAATAATTGCATTCATAATATTTCCTTTTTATTACTTACCGTTAAAGTTGGATCCCAGAGAAACTTAAGAAACCAAGGGCCATAAGACCTACAGTGATAAAAGTAATCCCTAGACCTTTAAGTCCGTCTGGAACATCACTGTACTTCATTTTCTCTCTAATACCTGCAAGAGCTGCAATCGCTAAGGCCCAACCAAATCCTGAACCTAGACCGAAAACAACAGACTCTCCAAATGTGTAATCTCTTTCCACCATAAATAATGAACCACCAAGGATGGCACAGTTTACAGTAATAAGTGGAAGGAAGATCCCAAGAGCGTTATAAAGAGCAGGCATGTACTTATCAAGGAACATTTCCAGGATTTGTACCATTGCCGCAATAACACCGATGTAACAGATAAGTCCTAGGAATGATAAATCAGTTCCTGGCATACCTGCCCAAGCAAGTGCATTGTCTTTTAATAAGTAATTATAAAGTAAGTTATTGACTGGAATTGTAATTGTTTGAACAACAACAACCGCAACACCAAGACCTAGTGAAGTCTTAACTTTCTTTGATACCGCTAGGAATGTACACATACCTAGGAAGAAAGCTAGAGCTAAGTTTTCAATAAATACTGCTTTTATAAATAGACTAAGATAATGTTCTAACATATTTCACCTACCCTTACATTTCTTCTATTTGATCTTTCTTCCAAGTACGTAGACCCCAGATGAAAAAACCAATTAAGAAGAACGCAGATGGTGCAAGAAGTGCCATACCATTAGTTTGGTACCAACCACCTTCTCCAGTTGTTGCTAAAATAGAAACTCCAAATAGCTTTCCTGAACCAAGAAGCTCTCTAAAGAATCCAACAAATACTAATACAATTGAATAACCAATACCGTTACCAATACCATCAAAGAATGACATGATTGGTGGGTTCTTCATTGCATATGCTTCTGCACGTCCCATAACGATACAGTTAGTAATAATTAGACCAATGTAAACTGACATCGACTTTGCAACATCATAAACATAAGCTTTTAAAAGCTGGTCAGTAACAATTACAAGTGAAGCAATGATCGTCATCATAACGATGATACGAATTGCACTTGGAACGTGATTTCTAATTAGCGATACAAATAAGTTTGCAAATGCACAAACTAATGTAACGGCCAAACACATAACTGCAACTGATTCCATTTTAGTTGTTACGGCTAGGGCCGAACAAATACCAAGAATCTGAAGAGCAATTGGGTTATTTTCAAATAATGGGTTAAGAACTGTTTCTTTTAATTTCATTATTCACCCCCACCTTGAGTATATTTATCAATAAATGGTCCGTATGCGTCGTCCCCCATCCAGTAGCGAACAGTTCCTGTTACACCATTAGCTGTAAGAGTTGCACCTGAAAGACCGTCGATATCAAATTTGCTAGCATCGCGTGCTTCACCTTTGATAACTTGAATTTGAGGATTTCCATTTTCACCAAAGATCTTCTTACCTGGCCAAACTGCTCTCCACTGAGGATTATCAATTTCACCACCAAGACCTGGAGTTTCACCGTGAGCGTAGAATCCAATACCTTTTACAGTATTTAGGTCTGTTTCAAGAACTAGGAAACCGTACATTGTTGACCAAAGACCTTTACCGTGAATTGGGAAAACTACTGACTTCGTTTCTTCACCGTCTTTTACAAAGTATACTTTTCCGTATTTTGCACGAACCTTAATATTTCCAAGATCTTCTTCTGAAGGAATCTTGTAATTTCTTTTTGGATCTTTAGCCGCTTTGTTTGCATCGTATTCAGATGGCTTAATATCTGTTACGTACTCACCAGTTTTAAGATCAACAAGTTTAGCTTCGATTTGCTTATAAGCTTCTTCAATCTCTTTCTTCTGAGCTGTTGATTCAACAATCCCAGCAGTCATAAGAAGGTTCTTCTTAATATCTAAAGCTTTGTTTTCTTCTTGAAGTGGTCTTAATGAAACCGCTGACCAAGATACGACAACTGAACATACAACACATAGGATTGTTGCTACGATCAGAGTTTTTGCAGTACTATCATTACTCATCACTGCCCCCTTATACCGTCTTGTATCCATTTGCACGTTTCTTGATATTACCTTGAATAATAAAGTAATCAATTAATGGTGCAAAACAGTTTCCGAAAAGGATTGCAAGCATAGTACCTTCTGGGAAAGCTGGGTTAATAACACGAACAAGGATAACCATGAAACCGATTAAAGCACCATAGAACCAATGTCCTTTTGTCGTCATAGAAGCAGATACTGGATCTGTTGCCATAAATACTGTACCAAATGCAAAACCACCAATCACTAAGTGCCAAAGTGGAGTTACAGAGAACATCATATTTGTATCAGATCCGATAATATTTAAAAGACCTGATGTTGCAACAGCAGCAAGTGTCATTGAAAGCATGATTCTCCAAGAACCAATTCCTGCAATGATTAGAATTGCAGCACCGATTAAACAAGCAAGAGCTGATGTCTCACCCATTGAACCTGGAATGAATCCTAAGAAAGCATCTTTCATTGAAACAGTTATTGCTTCAACTCCACCAAGAGCAGCTTGTGAAAGAGCTGTTGCTCCAGTAAATCCGTCAACTGCAGTCCAAACCGCATCCCCTGAAATTTGTGCAGGGTAAGCAAAGAAAAGGAAAGCACGAGCAGTAAGAGCTGGGTTTAGGAAGTTTTTCCCTGTACCACCAAATACCTCTTTACCGATTAGAACACCGAAAGAGATACCTACAGCAACCTGCCATAATGGAATTGTTGGAGGAAGAGTTAGAGGGAAAAGAAGACCTGTAACAAGGAAACCTTCATTAATTTCATGTCCTCTAACGATTGCAAATAATGCTTCCCAGAAACCACCAGCAATTTGAGTTACTAGAAAGATTGGGAAGAAGTATAAGAATCCGTGTAAGAAGTTAGCTAGTAAGCTCTCTGGTGAGAAACCTGCACCAAGTGCCATGATGATATCAGCACGCCAACCTTCAGGAGTCATTCCAGCAGCTGCAAGAGCAGAGTTTGCTTGAAGACCTGTGTTGTACATTGCCATAAATACCGCAGGCATAAGAGCGATAGCAACTGTGATCATTAATCTTTTTAAATCAAGTGCATCTCTAACATGAACTGAACCTTTAGCGACTCCACCTGGAGTATAAAGGAATGTATCGATCATTTCATAAACAGCATAAAATTTTTCGAACTTCCCGCCTTTAGCGAAGTTATCATGTTGAGAATCTAGAAGTTTGCGCAACATTGTAATTATCCTTCTTTCTCAATAATAGTTAAACTTTCTCTTAGAGCTGGTCCGAAATCAACTTTACCAGGGCTTACGAAAGTACAAAGAGCTAGATCTTCTTCGTCTAGTTCAAGACAACCAAGCTCGATAGCGTAGTCATTGTCTTTCGTTACAAGTGCTCTTAGAAGTTGAGTTGGAAGCATATCTAGAGGCATTACTTTTTCAAATGATCCAACCGGAACCATCGCTCTATCAGAACCATGAGTTGCAGTTGTGAAATTGAAAACTTGCCCCGGCTTTAACCAGTGAAGGAATGTACGCTTAACAGAGAATTTATTAAGACCTGGCTTGTGCCATCCTAAGAACTCTCTTTCACGCCCTTCAGCTAGAAGAGTAATTTGGTTATGAAAACGACCAAGATAAGCAAATGAACCGGCCATTGCACGTCCACTGAAAACTGAACCTGAAACAACTCTTACCTCACCTTGTCCAACTTTACCTGAAGTTACTTCACCTAAGTGAGCTCCTGGGATTGTCTTTACAAGAGTTGGGTTTACAGAAGCTGGCCCTGCAATAGAGATAATTCTCTCTGTTGAAAGCTCACCTGTTGTAAAAAGCTTACCGATAGCAATTACATCTTGATAATTAATTGACCATACCGTCTTTTTATTACTTACAGGATCTACAAAGTGAATGTGAGTACCTGCATTACCTGCAGGGTGAACACCAGCAAATTCCTTTGTTTCAACTTTTGTCGTAGAAGGTTTTGGAATATTACTTCCAGCTGCCTTACAAACATAAGTCTTTCCATCAGTAAGTTTTGAGATAATTTCAATACCGTTTGTGAAGTCTTCACCTGCTTGTGCGATAACAACTGCAGGATCAGCAGCAAGTGGATTTGTATCCATAGCTGTAATGAAAATAGAACTTGGCTCTGATCCAAGATCTGGAGCTTTTGAAAATGGCCTTGTTTTAAATGTTGGCCACAGTCCCGACTCAACTAAAAGAGACTGAACGTCTTCTCTAGTTAAATCCTTAACTCCTGTTCCTTTGTAGTTTTCAAAAGTAACTTGCTCATTACCTGAAACTTCAATTACTAAAGTTTCAAACGCTCTTCTTGCCCCACGGTTAATTTCAATAACCTTACCGCTGATTGGTGCTGTGTAAAGTACACCTTCAACTTTCTTACAAGAAAATAACGCTTGTCCTTTCTTTACTTCGTCGCCAACTTGAACAATCATTGTTGGTTTCATTCCAACATAATCTGGTCCAGTAAGGGCAACTTTAGTCACTTGAGGTCCTGCCTCAATCTTTTGTGATGGCTTCCCACTGATAGGAAGATCCAATCCTCTCTTAATGTGAATCATAGCGACAAATCCCGTTATTTTGGTTTGTTAACAATAAAATAAAATTTGAAATTATTAATTTTTTAACAGAAATACATAAAGTTGTAACCCTAATTTTAACTAGTTTAACCATTAAGATTGGCCTTTATTACGAGACCATTATGCGTCAAAACGAAGGCTATTTAGTTACGATTTATTTACCGCAACACTTCTTGTATTTCTTTCCTGAGCCACATGGACATGGATCATTTCGTCCAACTTTAGCTCCATCTCTTTTAACCTGCGCTACAATGGGCTCTCCGTCTACGAAGAACCAATCTCCGTCAATTTTTACGAACTCAGAACGCTCATAATGCACATGGTCTTGTCCACCTAGGCCAAAAGTTGCTTTAAACTCAACCATTCCCCAATCATCTCTTTCTGTTCCTTCTGCAGTGTCGACTATTTCAAGTCCTTTCCACTCAGATTGTGATGACCAAGCCTTAATTTCGTTTACATCCATATCTTCACGATGATCTGGGTGCGTTGAATCAACAATAAAGTCGATATCCCCAGTTGTGTAAGAAGAATAACGTGCGCGCATTAGAAGTGCGGCCGTCTTTGCTTTTGTTTCACCTTTAATAATTGGTAAACAACATTTTTCTAAACTCTCTCCAAGTCCACATGGACAACTCATAATAAACTCCATTTAAAATCGATATAATAAGTCGGTAAAATTAGTGTTTGTTTCATCAAAATATACCTTGCTTTCTAGTAGTCGACTAGAAATAAATGTGAAGTGCGGCTTGAGCATCTTTTGATACTTTGTACGACTTCGTCTTATGGCATATTCATCTTTGAACTCAAGATCTTCTATTTGGCGATCAAGTTCTTTATCGGTAGGTACAGTCAAATAAAGATACTTTGCTCGATTTGCTAAAATTGGCAAACAATACTCTAGCTCTTCATCTGTGAGGTATTGAAAAACAGAAGTACAAACGGCCAAATCAAAGGACTTCTTTTTGTCTTTATTGCGTTCACACCATGAAACTAAATCTGTTTTTTCTAGTTTAAACTTTGTTGATGGAATTTTATTGATGTCACGCTTCTTAACAATATTGTAAGCATGTTCGCTGGGTTCAATTCCATGGGCCTTATATGGTTTAAACTCATCGAGAAGTGCCTCAAATAAGTGTCCCAGGCCAAAGCCGAGATCAATTATTGAACTGATATCAATATACTCCATACCAAATAGATACTTAATATAACCAACGTGCTCTTTGGCATTTCCAATACCATCCATATCATCGGCATCTTCGTAATTTACGTCCCAATAATCTTTGGAAAAGCCTTTAGCTCCCAACTCTTTCACAACTCACTCACTTTTAGTGTTTTATTAATTAAATAGGCATTTGATATCAATCGATAAATTCCTACAGAAAAAATAGCTGACCATAGCAATAGAAACGACTGATAAGTAAAACTTAAATAAATAAGAGGCAGAAAACAAGTAAAGAAAGCAATGACCATATGCTTGCCTAAGAAATCAAAGCGATTAATTCCAAACACCAGTCCGTCATAGACATACGCAATGGAAGCAGGGATTTGGACGATGGCCAAGAAAACAATGACCCCTTTAATCATCTCATAAATCGACTGATCATAAGTAAATAGTCCAATGAGAAAGCGGTTAGCTGTTAAGAAAAGGATGCAAAAAATAACTCCAACAACAGCACCCATTACTAAGAGTTTTCTAAAGATTTCTTTAAGATTCTCATGTCCCTTATTTCCATACAAACTACCACCAATAATATTTCCCGATGTAGCAATTCCATCGGTAAAAAAAGATGCAAAAAGCCATAAATTCAATATCACTTGATGGGCAGCAAGCGCCTTAATTGAGATTGAACTTGCAACTTTTGTAGCAAGAAAGAAACTTGTGGTTAAGAAAGCTGAGCGCATAAATACATTCAATGAATTCTTGCCCATATGAAATGCGTCTTCTAGAGCAATCTTGCTTTTAATAAAAAGGCCTTTTAAAGACTTCTGATTAAGAACGAGGAAAAGGGCAATAAGAAGACCAAGTGCATTTGCAATAATAGTAGCTGCTGCAACTGATGCCAGTCCACCATCAAAGATATAAAGACCTAAGTAGGATAGAATAATATTAGTAAGTGTTGTGAAGCCAATAATAAAGAGAACTGTTCTGACCTCGGCCATGCCTCTTAGTATGGATAGTGACGACATAAAAAGTAGGATAAATGTATGGCCATATATTCGAGTTAAGAAGTACTCATCACATTGTTTATAAAGTTTAGGGTCTACTGAAAGAAATTGGTAAATATTATCTCTAAATGGTGCAAGAAAAATACTTAAAATAAGTCCTAAGGCCAGAGCAATTAAGAAAGTAACTTTAATAAGAGAGACCACTCGAGGAAAGTCTTTTTGGCCAAGCTTTTGTGAAATTGCTTGAATTGGAGCATGAACTAAGAAGTTAAACATCCAAGTTAATGATGAAATGATTGATACTCCTACGGCCATTGCCGCAAGCATCTGTGTATCATAATTTCCAACTAAGGCCGTATCAACAATTGAACTTAAGGGCTCTAGCATTGATGCTAGAATAGAAGGCAAAGAAAGGGCCCATAGGCCCTTATAAGATAACCAATCTCGATTCATAGATTGAATTACTTGATTAGTACTTTGTTACAGCAGAAAAAATTGCAACAAAGATAAGCGCTAAGATAAGACCTAGACCAGCAAGTCTATTATTCTTCATTCTCTTAGCTAAAATTGGTCCAAGTGCTGAAACAGCTACCCATAAACCAACTTTTACTTTTACCCACATTGGCCAACCTTCACCGTGGCTTACACCAATACGAGCTAAAAGCCCCATACCACCTACAAATAGTAGGAAACTTGCAATACCTGAAGTTATTTTTAGCAACTTCGAGTTATTACCTTGAGGGCCAACAAATTGCGGTGCAAAAGCTGCAACCATTAGTACTAACATAAAAACGTGAAGTACTTTGTAAAATTCATAACTCATTCTTCTTCTCCATTATTCTCTTCTTCTAAACTTGTCAGTCTGTCGTTAATACAGTTTAAAGTCTTATTGATTCTAGCTAATTCTCTTTCTATCATTAAATCTTCACGGTGTAAGCTTGTTTGCATTCCCTCAACATTTTTCTTTAACACCTTTACGCGGTGGCCAATAGTTAGAAATTCTCTTCCAAGCATAACATTGGCGAAGATGGCAGTATATGTAGCAAATAATCCTGTTCCAAGAATCATTAGAAAAACTGCAACCACCCTTCCCGAAAATGTCACAGGTGTAACATCTCCATATCCAACAGTTGTGATAGTAGTAAATGCCCACCAAATTGAGTCACTAATAGTTGTCACGTTAGGATTATGACCGTTTTCGAAATGAAAGAAAGTATAGGCAAAAATTAAAACACCACTATTACCTAGGAAAGTAATAACCCAGAAAGGAACAGTCTTGAACAAGTAGATAAATCGTTCAAAGAATATGTTGATACTTGAGCGCAAATTGACCTCTATTATAAATTTAGGATTTAACATATAATATTGAATATGAGCTACTTTGGGAATAGTAATAAGGGTGAAAAGATATATCGCGGTGCGTACAACTACTACCGTAAAGATAACCTTTATGCTGAAGAAACATTTGAAGTCTATCGCAGGCCAAAATTCCATCAGATCTATTTTGAAGGTGAAATGCTAGCGCGTGTAATGACTGGGGAACTTTTAAAGGTCCATGTCGCCTATACAGTTGATAAGGAATACACTCCCATAAAAGTTAATATTGTGAAGTCACTTGGTGAACAAGTTTCAAAAGAAATCTTTCTCTTTGATCACTCCAATAGTGAACTTAAGTATCAATTTGAATGTGGTGATATCGTTAAGACTGAATCAATTGCAACCTCGCCGAAGTTCTTTGTCACAACTCCCCTAAGTTGTTGCTCAATGCTTTTCTTATGGTCAAAAAAGTTTGATTCCGTAGGAAAGAATTATTACTCTTTCTTTTCGACAAATAATCAATGGACGTACTCTGGACCGATTATCAATAATAATATTGTTGTTGAAAGAGTTGCCCAGACTTCAGAAAATATCAAAATTGACGGCAGTACCGTTACGGCCGTTCAGTATAAGCTATTTGAGAAAATTGAATCTAATGATCCAAAAGAATTGAAAGAAACTCCAGAGATGTTAAATATCTGGTTATCCCAACACCAAACAATTCCCTACATTATTAAGGATAATAAAGGCACAAATATCACAATTAAGTATCTCAATAATCTGGATACGATTTAAGCTAGCCTATTCTAATGTTTGGACGAATTCTTTAGAAGCTTCTAGCGCTTGTTTAAAGTTCGTACGATTAATTTGATAAGGCTCCATTTGCTTTGTAAGCTTTGCCATCGTTGAATTCTTCCACTTTTTAATTCGTGAATCAATAACAACAACTGCTCCTGCATCATTCTCAGTTCTCAGGAGTCGACCAAGCTTTTGATGAAGATTACGCGTACGGTGTGCTAGATAATAATCTTCAAATTCATTACCAATATTTGTATCGTAATAATCACGTCTTAATCGAATAACCTGATCCATTGAAAGGTCTGGAATTTTATCAATAAAGACAAATCTTAAAGCGTCACCAGGTACATCAATCCCCTCACCAAAAGACTCCATTCCAATTAGAATTCCATTTCCAGAATCCTTAAACTCTTCAACGACATTGGCGCCCATACCTTGAACAAAGACAGGAAGTTTACCTTCAAACTTATCCAACATATACTCGACAGCTTTTTCAAACCTGGCACGAGCAGAGAAAAGTAGAAGCGTTCTACCACCAATATCTTCAATAAATGGTACCAGACGATCACAAACTATTTTTACAAAATCCTTATCATATAAAGATGGCGTATCATCGCATAAGAAGACACGAGTCTTATTCTTATAGTCGTATACAGAAGGAAGAAATAATCCTGAACGAAAGCGTCTTTCTGGCTCACTGTAGAGATAACCTGTGGACCACTCCATACCACGACTTCCTTGATCTCCATGTTCATTGCCTAATGTTGCTGAAGTATAGACAACTGAAGAAGATGTCTGAAGAAGTTGATCGTGAAGTATTTTCCCCGTATTAATTGGGCCGGCCGTTAAAAGAAATCCTTGCTGCTCATGATATTTCATTGAAAGAGAATACGGCTGCGTTGACGTTTCAATTTTTAAAAGAAGCGCTAGGGCATTCATAATATCTTCAAGTGTTCCGACAAAAGATTCAAAGCGAGTCCACGCTGTAATCTCAGGTGGCCCTTGCATATCACTTGCTTGCCAACGAACAGTATAAGGATAGACCTTCTCATAAATTGATTTAAGAAGATGGTAAATACTTTCAAGATGATGGAAAACACTCAGCCTTAGGCCTTCTTTTTCTGTTGGCATAATCATTGGAAGCTCATTCCAGAATTTATCTGTATAGCGAGGCATCTTTTTAAAGATCATTTCAAACTTATCAGGTAATTCAAATAAATGATCACGTAACATAGTTGCACTATCAATTGAAAGCATACGAAGTGCCGAGATCTCTTCTTCCTGATTACCTTCAATAAGGTTTCCAATTAAATAAAAGAGAGAACCAAGACCTTGTAGGTTTTGTAATTGTTTTTGTAGGCTTTCAAGATCAGACTGCCCTACTTCAGCAGAGAATGCCTTTGTTGCCTCACCTTCAATCTTATGTGCCTCATCTACAACGACGTATGGAGGACGTGGAAATGACTTTGTCCAAGAAAACATCAAGGCGTGATTTCCCACAATGATGTCTGCTTCTTTTGCATCTCGAAGTCCACGAATATATGTACAATTTGCATAGTATGGACATTGCTTATTTGAGCAGGCCCTATAATCTACGGCCAAGTCTTTTTCTGCTTGTGAAAAGTCTTCTAATTTCATTTTCAAAACGAAAGGAAGATCATTTCGAGAGATCATATGCTCAAGTGCACTATTTGAATTATGAAAGAAAAGTGATTCAAAATAAATATCACTAAATTTTTCTTTGAAGTCTTTTGTGTCAGTGAATAAATCTGTCTCATTTTGTCTTTGTGTAAAAAGTAACTCGCAAAAGTGGTTACTAGAGCCAACAAGTTGGCGAATCTTTAAGTCCTTTGGTGAGACACCTAAGAGCTTATGAAGTGCTGGAACGTCTTTATTCATGGCCTGGGCCTGAAGTGTCTTTGTTCCTGTTGCAACGAGGACCTGCTTTTGTTCACTTAAAGCAAATAATGCAGATGGTACTAAGTAGCCCAAAGTCTTACCTGTTCCAGTAGGGGCTTGAACCATTGAATGAATATGATTTTTAAAAGACTGCCCAACTTTTAAGGCCAAGTCTTCTTGTGACTTTCGATAACGATAACCATTAAATAATTTTGAGACTTTTTCTTCATTACTAAATATCTCTTTTACATTGGCACCATTAAAGGTCATATCAAAGTTTTGATGATATTCTTGCTTATCCTCTAAAGTCTTTGGATATGCCCATTCAAGAGCTGTTTCAATATGTGGAATAGGATCAAAATCAATTTGATTTGCAATCTCTAAAACATCTTCTTCATAAAGACTTAGGAATTTAAAGAACCAATATTTATCTAACGAATACTTATGCATTAAAGACATCATGAAATTATACTTTCCAGCATCTTTTTTCGTCATAAGAGTTGCCACAATAACAACTTTCAATAGATCGATAGAGTCTTGTAAACCGCGATGTAGTTCTTTATCCGCAAGTCCCATTCCCACAATAAAGTTTTCAAGTTTAAGAGAAGACATATGTGGAAATAGTAATGATAAGAAATAAAGAGAGTCTTGCCAGCGATGTCCTTCTCTGAAGTCCAAAGTTTCAAAATGATGATCAAGAAACCCCGCTTCAAAGTCAGCATTGTGGGCCAAAATATCATGGCCATCTAATTCAAGAACCTCACCAATTACATCATCAAGCATTGGTGCTTTCTTAAGCATCTTATTATCGATTCCCGTTAGCTTTTGAATAAATTTAGAAATTTCAAATTCTGGACGGCATAGTGATTCATACTTATGAATAAGTTTTGTTCCTTCAAATTGAAGAAATCCAACATCAATGATCTCATCAACGCTTGCATCAGCGCCCGATGTCTCAATATCTAATAATGCCCATTTACCCAGTGTGTTATTGTCTTCGCTCATATCATCTTCCTCTAAAGATAAGTTAGCACTGTTGAATCATATTGATAATCAACTTTTTATGTCATATTCTAGGTATATATTATTAATTGGGTATTTTTATAAGGCCATTACATGTCTTCAGCGACTTTTTTTCAAATTCAGTCATTTATCATCCTAGCTCTTATGGTTTACGGGGTGACGCAGAGTAAGAAACGCAAAAAGCATATTAAAATTATGTCGAGCGCAATTATCTGGGATATCCTACTAATTTTACAAATTGAATTAAATCGCAGTGCGATAGATAAGGCCCTGGAAGTCTTTCAATCACAAACTGCTTTAAAAATACACTTATTCTTTGCAGTATCGAGTGTTGTACTCTATTTCGCAATGATCATCTCAGGTAGAAAGGTTCTTGCAGGAGATCGCTCATTCATTCCAAAGCATCGTTACCTAGGAATTACGACATTAGCATTTCGTATCCTAACTTTTATAACGAGCTTCTATGCTGCTGCTAAACCAGTTATAAATTAAGAGGATTCACTAAATGTTATTTGAACAAGTAAAAACAATAATCGAAGAAAATATCAAAGACTCACAAGTTCAAGTTTATGACTTAACTGGTGGTGGTGATCATCTTGGAATCACAATTATTAGTGATGAATTCAAAGGAAAGATGCTTCTAGCACAACACCGTATGGTTATGGATATTCTAAAGCAAAAACTAAGTGAGGACCTTCACGCTGTACAGCTTAAAACACTAACTGTTGAGCAGGCCCAAAACCAAGGTTTGATTTAGTTTTCTACAACATCAAATCGAACATTAATGAATGGTAACGAGACATCTTTACGAGAGAAGCTTAACTCTTTAAAACCGTCTCCAATAACAAACTCTCTATAAGTTCCATCTGAGCGCTTTACACCGCGATATAAACGGCCAAGTACTTGGTCATTATCTTTATAAGCTTTTAAACGGTAACGAATGATTCGAGCTCTTGCTACATACACAGAGTTTGCAAGCCCATATACAAAGGGAATATTTCTTAAAAAGTCATCTTCACTATTATAATAATTCATCGATCTCACATCCCAATTTATAAATAAATCAGGCTCAATATCTTCTTTTTCTAATTTAGATGCACCTTTTGACTTCACCCAACCAAGATAATTATATTTAGTAGGTGCATTCTTTCCTGGCTCACTACTATCTTTACGAACAGGAAGGTTTGCATAGGCATAAATCAGCGCCCCCTTTCTCCATATAATATCTTGTTGCTCATCAGGTAAAGAAGGCTGATATAATTTATTATTCAAATTATTATTAAAGTTTAAACTTTGAAACTCTGTACTTGAGTTATAAGCTTCACTTGGATTTAAAATAACTTCTTTAGAAAAGAACGGGTCTTGAATAAGAAAATAAATGGGGCGAGAAAATGAGCCTACTCCCGATGGAGTTTTAAGAACGAACTCTCTTTGACAATTTTCTTCACAAGTAACATCAAAATAAAAATCGAAGAAGTTCCTATCGTTATCATCCATTAACTCAAGTGAGCCCAGAGAGAATTTTGCAAGAGATAGGTCCTTACTTAAGACTTGTTCAAATTGCGTTAAATTAATTGTTTCTAAAATCTCTTCTGTTACTTTTTTATTATCTCTTTTATAACGACTAAAGAATGACGTTGCTGACAATAAGACTACTCCTGCAAGTCCTGAAGCAACCAATAATTCGACAAGGGAGAAACCATTACTCTTTTTTATAAATTTAAACATTCTATTCCCCTGAAATAACAAATTCATAATCCTTAAAGCCTTCAATATAAGACTTATGTGTTACGCGAATAACAAGCTTTAAAAGCCCACGATATGTCGGGTGTGGTGTTAAAATATAGCCCATACGGCCTGGACAACTAGGACACTCTTCAACAGATGTTACTAATTTATCATTCCAAGCAAGAGGAAGCTTTTCATTGAGGTCTTGTACACTTGTCATTGATAAGAATTCATCACTATTCATATTAACCTGAAAAACAGCACTATTTGATGATATTTTACGATACAAAGAATTAACAAGATTATGTTGAACGACCTGACTTCTCGATTTCTTATTTGCACTTCTAAAAATATTTTGTCCACCAACAAAGGCATATATTAGAACACCTAGTAGGCCTGCTGTGACAACAATCTCTGCTAAAGATAAACCTTTATTATCCAACTTCAACTATAAACTCCCAGTTTCAACCCAATATGTTTGGATATTAAATCGGCGGTAACGATTTGGTATTTTTGATTTTGTGACAAGTCCCCCACTTTCAGGAAGCCCTATTTCTGGATCAACTGTCGTCCAGTTATAATTATTTGGCCCCTCTAAGACAAAATGAATTGGGGAGCAAGTTCTTAAATCATATTGCTCTTGTCTTGAGATATTTTTATTCCAAACAGTAATATTAGAATCACATTCTAATAACTCTCCATTTTCATCTCGACGAGCAAGCCATTTATATTCTCTTAGTTTTTCGATAGCGGCCGGGTGCCAAATACTATAGAAATTCACACCACTGGTAAGAGCACCACTTGAAATTTCTAACTCATTTACTAGTAGTGTTCCCACAAAAGTTAAAGGCGTTGAACGAGGTTCAATCTCTAGCTCAAGACAAGCGTAGAAACCAAAGATAAAACTCACATCACTTGGAATAATACATTTCTTAGTGACCGATTGATTAGGTATCCCACCAGCATCACCTGGATACATATTACTTTGATTAAATAAGTAACGATCTTGCATTTCCATCGTCTCAGTCAATGTAATTCCATTTCCACCAACATCATACATCCAAGAATGCAGCGTATTCTTTGTAAAAGAGATATCCCAAGAATAATTGTCATTAACAGGTATGCCAGAACACTTTTCTTTTAACTCTTTACTTTCAGAAATACTTAACCCATCTTCAGGCATAAATAATTCCTTACTAAGTTTTTCAAAGAGTCCCGGCATCGGCTTGCGAGGAGGTTCATTAAATCCATTATCGCGCTTTAACATTGTCCATCCCTTAAGCTCTTCATCTTCGGCATTTGTATACTTAATAGATTCCACCACTCCTTCTTTATTTCGAATGAGTTTTATATTAATGAGGTTTGGATTACCTAATTCATTAGGCCCTGGTTTATGGGCATCATTATTACGTCGGCCTGTTGTGTAATTAGAACTATTCTCAATGGCAAAATCAAAAGCTGTTAACGACAATGTAATATCAGATATATTCTTATACGCATCACTATTGAGTTGATCCTTATTACTTATATCAACTTTAAAGTTTGTGATATTTGTTGTTGAGGCCGAAAGACTAAAATCAATACTAGGCTGTTTTTTTAAATACTCTTCAATTTCTTCAAGTGATTCATCCTTCATTTCAGCATATTCGTTAGAAGCAGTCTCGATTGCGTTAACACGAGACTCGCAGCTGGCCTTAGCACCAGGATTATCGTTGTATACACTTGCACAACTACTACTTTTTGATTCATTAAAATTAGAATCAACAAGGCTACATTTATCTGATCTTACCTTAGGATCTTTAGAGTTGAGGTCACTACATTTACTTGAAATATTTCTCACAACTCTTTGAAAGTCATTTTCCTTATAAGTGTCATCAAATTCTTCATCTGTTACTGTTTCTTTAGTAAGAACTTCCTTAGATTTAATAAAGTTAATGCTAGAGTTTAAGTTAATTTTGAACTCTGTATCACGTGCTAGTAATAACTCTGCTGTTTCGCCATTTGCAGGAACAGAAACGTCCATTTTCATGATTGGCTTTTCGGATTTACCTACATCTATATAAGAGACTGTATTTTTGTCATTTTTTAAAATAACAGTATAGCCCTTCGTTGAGCTAACTAATTCACTTGGGAAGGCATATTCTTTAAATTCATTTGATATCGGAAGATTTGTTTTTGAAAGTCCGACACTAAATCCACTACCACTTAATTTACCAAATAATCTAGAATCTCTAGTTTCAGATAAGTTCTCTTCTAGCTCGCGCCAAATATCACACTTCTTTGCCAGACTTGTATCAACATAATATTCATTACCAAATAAGGCGGCAATCCCCTCATCGACTTCGTCTTCAAAGACAACGCCACGTTTTATCGTTTTTACATTAGCATAAGTCGAATAAAGTTGATCATCCTGTCCACCAAAACTCTTTGGTACAAAATTACCAGAACCACTTTTGACAGCACCTCTTCCTAAATGAATATTGGAATAAATCCCAACTGGTGCATAAGAGCTCGACGGTAGAATAAGGTCATTATCAACATAAATTGGTGCGTGAATATTTAAACCTTTAGAGCTTTCTGATCCAGTATATTTAGATAAGTCTAGATCCCCACCTTTAATGATTGCAAATTGGTTTAGGGTTCTTGGAAATAGACCAACTAAACTTCTCCCGTAGGGCCTACTATTATAATCGGAGCATCTATCGATATTCTTCATCTTTGCTTCAACAAAGATTTCGATATAGCGATCATCCCCTGATTTATAAAGAGCACTATTTTCAGCTTTCTTTAAAGAAATTGAAACTTCATCCATACAATTTCTAAGCGTATTAGTTAGAGAAAGGTTAATTGGATGGGACTGACTTAACTCCCCTAGAGACTTTATACTTATTGTTGTCGAGACCTCATCAAGAGCAGGTTCAAAGCCAATTTCTTTATTATATTCATTTTTATAGGCTTGCTTAATCGCAGTTAGAGAAGCGCTAGACCATAGGAGCCTTTCAAGATTTAATTTATTACTAATTACTTCATGCATATCTCCAGAACAGCTTTCGCTTCTGGCCCACTTATCGTCCATACACCAACGATTTTTTAAAGCATGAGTCGTGTATGAAATAATACCGCGAGTAAAGGTATCCATTTCAGCATTAATGCGGCCATCTTTTTTCTTTTTTGAGACAACGTCGAGAACCTGATTTAGGTTCATTGTGAGATACGCTGCGGCCACCGAAGCAAAAATTATAAATGCTAGAGCAGCACCACCGCGTTCATTTCTTAACAACTTCATAAAAATCCATTTTTAATCAATTCAATTACTATATTGCTGGAGAAAACCAAATATCGTAAACGCTTCCAATGCGTCCATCTTCAGTCGTAAAAGTCGACTTCTCTCTAGCCTCTGCTCGCCCTTCAAAAGCGATATGTCCTCTTTTATATTCTAAGTTTATTGAAGTAACACCTTTCTTTGGTAATGTCGTCATTTCAGAACTTTCACTGATCCCGTTACCATTGAGATCATTCCATAGAATTAAATTTGAATATACTTCGTCATTAATATCGATTACACCGTCATTATTAGAATCATACTTAGCTAAAGCTCTAAAGCCATTTTCATATGTATTTTGATCACCGAATAACTCAAGGGCACTATTAATTTTTCCATCACCGTTTCGATCAATGGCAAGGAAATAACCTTTCGAATTAGGCTCTACCCAGTTTACGACTGGTACATCATTTATTAGTGGAAATGAACTTCTTCCTAAGAAGTCAGGGAGATTCGCATCGAAGAATAACATTAGTGGTGAATAATAAGAGCCACAGAATTGATTTCTTCCAAGAAACGCCGCTTTTACATTTAGGCAGTCTTCAAAGTCATTAAGGCCAATACTTCCCTTATAGTCGAGCTTAACCCACTTATCTTCTTTTTCATTATGTTGAAAAAATTCCACACGTACATCACTAGAAGAGCCAGAGAAAATTACACGGCCGCTACTTAGGTCACGTGCTCCAACTCTTTTTGGAATACTTAATTGCGCAATTGAAACATTGACTTCACCTTCATGAATTTCACTTTCAGTATCTTCCTGTGCACCTGATACAATTTCAGTTGAAACATCCATTGCTTCCTTACCTCGGATACCACAATTGGCAAGCCCAGGCTTTTTCGTATATGAAGACTTGGCAGCGTAGCCAGTTCCCTTCCAATTATAGAAGAATTTACATTTAATATTTGAATTAAGAGCTGCTTGAGCTAGAGGGTCTCCTTGACGACGACAATCAAGAGCATCGTTTAAAAAGAACTTTGCCCTCTTGTAAGCACATTTATATTTAACATCACGTGAAGAGTTTCCACTTTTTATTAAACAATTAACATCATTTGATTCAGCATTCCACGTACATGATTGCCCATATGTATTTGGCCAAGTTACCTGGGGAGAGAAGACCGTATTACTCTCAAAGTGTTGTCCACCATTTGATAACTTCACATTCATTCTAATATCACCACCACGAGGATCAATCGTACTCTTAGCATGTCTCAGGTTTGCACCATAACAAGTAGGAGTTAGCGTAATATTCAAATGTTTTGAGCGAAATTGATCACACGAGTTCTTCTTAATAACATTTCCCACTTGGTTTAGCCTAACTCCAAGGGCCGTGTTATTTGGAATGACAGAAATTCCTTGAGCAAAGAGTTGATGACTACTAAAGATTGTTAAAAATATAAGTACTAACACTTCTGAGATCCCCTTATTTGCAAGTAATTTTCTTTAGATTAACATAGGTTTTTAAACTACTTACAACTTACTGATTTTACTTCAACTCAATTTGGTCCCAACGTATCTTACTAAAAATACATGAGAACTTTTCTTGGCATTACTCATGTGATGAGTTCTGCTTATCGACTAAATCATTAAAAGAATCCTCGATCTCTCTGAAGTAATCCCCCTTTCGAAATGTTACTTTCTCTAGGAAATGTTCTTCATCCTCTTCAGACTTAGCAAGCTTCTTAAAGTGATTGTTTAAACGATATAAAGGGCCCGCAATCTTGTGGGACATTGTTAAACCTAAATATAGAAATAGAAAGAAAGAAACTAAGACTGCAATAAGAAGAGAAAAGCTTATGATTTGAACTTGAACATCCCAAAAGCCTTGAAAGGCAGCACTTTGAAAGAAGCCACTCTCCTCTGCCATCTCTCTGACATTTACAAGAAACGACAAAATTGTGGCAACAAAAAGTCCACACGAGATAAGATTTAAAAATCCAAATTTAACGAGAAAGTGTTTTTGAAATTCTGGGTTAATCCAGATTTGCTTGAGGCGTCGGCGATTTTTTGCCATTTATGAGACTCCTATAATAAGTGTTTAATTTATTATAGGAGCTCACTTAAGTTATTGAAACATGGAAAAAGTTAACCTGTTTCTTAGTGATGATCATCCATCATCGCATCATCAAAGTCTTTACATGCGATCGCTAGAGATGCTGGTAAAAGTGCCCAAAACCCTACTAAACACAATGCAACAAATACTTCTAAACTCATATATATTCCTTCGATAGATAAAATTTTATAAGAATCAAAGACTATTATAAGTCATTTGACGGTTCCTGACTAGTAAATTCAACTTCTGCCACGTTGGCCAACTGTGCCTTATCAATCTCTACTTCCATAATTTTTTGGAATCTCTTAGAGATTTTACCTGTAGTTATATTGATATTATTAACGTCTTTAGTAACTGTTGCAAGATGCTTTGTTAGATCAGTCCATCTCTTCTCATAGAGATTAAAGTCTTTACCTAATTTATTGATTTCTTCGTGAAGAATAGACATATACTTTGAACGCTCCATATTCATCATTACACTTTGAACAGTTGTTAAAGTTGCCATGAAAGTTGTTGGTGATGCGATCCAAACATTATGCTTTTGAGAATAAGAAATAATATCTTCATGATATGCGTGAATTTCAGCAAAGATGGCCTCGGCCGGAAGAAAGAGAACGGCCTGCTCAGCAGTCTCACCCTTAATAATATATTTACTTGAAATATCATCGATATGTTTTTTTACATTTCGTACGAATTCTTTACGTGCACTCGCCTTCTCTTCCAATGATCCTTCAAACATTCTTTTGAAGTTTTCTAATGGAAACTTTGAATCCACACAAAGCTTTCCAATTGGATCAGGAAGATCAACCATTGCATCCACGAGCTTGTCATTACTTAATTTGTACTGAAGCTTATAATACTTATCACCCTCACCAAATACTGACTTTAAAAGTGAAGTTAGCTGAACCTCACCAAAGATCCCACGTGATTTTTTATCAGTTAGAACTTCTTGAAGGCTTACAACATTTGTCGAAAGTGATTCGATTTTCTTTTGCGCCTCATCAATTTTAGCAAGACGAGCAATAATTCCTGTAAAGGTTTCATTAGTCTTCTTGAAATTCTCGTTGAGGTTTTCTTGAACTTTATTATCAATATTTTGCAGTTTATCTTGGATTGACTTATTCGTTTTATCAAACTTCGCCTCAAGATCTTTTCCAAGCTGATCTTTAAAAGTGAAGAGATCCTTATTTAGAGCACCTTTTGTCTCCATTAATCTTTCAGCAACAAGCTCTCTTAGATTAGAGAAATTTTCTGCTAGCTGATTATTATTTTTGAATAAAGTATCCGTCATTTCATTCTTTTGAGAACGAATTAAATTATTAACTTCGTCAAAGTTAACAACTTGCTCTTTTTTAAAAATTAAAAAGAGGAATCCAATAATTACAATTTGAAGAACAATAACTACTATCGTTAAGGCCATTAATTCATTCCTTCTTTTCCACTAGGCATTTTATATGCCTGTGGATTCAACTGCTTCTTTTGCTCTTTTAAAAATTGTAGGCCATCGACCCAATTACCTTGCACTCTCACTCCCCAATGAAGATGTGGAGCACTCGAGCGTCCAGTATTACCACTTAAAGCTATAATTTGACCACGTTTAACTGTATCGCCAGTTTTAACTTTAAATTCTGACAAGTGGCAATACATTGTGATGACACCAGCACCGTGATCAATAAAGACCGCCTTTCCATTAAAGAAGAGATCTTCAACAAGGATTACTTTCCCATCGTTTGATGCTTTGATTGGCGTTGGCCTTCTTGCTCGCATATCCGTACCAGAATGCCAGCTATTTTTCTTATCGTTAAATACACGGCGATTACCATAAACAGCAGTGATCTTACTATTTAGCGGGCGAATAAATTCTTTATCTGTTAATGAACGATCTGTAACAGCACTTGCATAAGCTTCACTTTGTAGTTTCACTTCTCTTTTCCAGCGCTCAACCGCTTCAGGAGAAAGATCAACGTGCTTTTTTGCCACCTTGATATAAGATTTCTTATAATCAAATGGCCTTATATTAAATGTCGTAAAGTGATACTGAACTTCACTTCCGTAGACCTTAGACTTTAAGTAGCAATGAACATTACTTGGCGCATCTGTTTTCTCACCATCTTTTGTTTCAAAGTACCAATATCTCGGAGCATAGAATGCCGTTATTTTTCCATTTTTAATTTCGTGAGAAAGCCTCTTATCTCCACAGAGAATATGAAATTCTTCCCCGAGACTTGGCAGGTCTAAAATAATCTTATTCACCTTACCTGGGTAGGCTATACGTTGTTCAACGTCATAAGTTCCAAGCTTTGGTAGAGGCTTAAGGCCTGCACATGAACAGAGAAAGAGTAGAAATGAAAATAGGAAAAATGTTGTATTGTGTCTCATAAGGAAATTATGGCAAATAAGTTGCGATTTTTAAAGGCCTATTGCTTTAAAAGTGCTAAAAATAAGGGTATAAACAAATATATTTATTTCGAAGGGGTAATTAAATGGCGACGATTAGGCCACAAAATGCAAAAGGGACACGTGACTTTGGTCCACTTGAATCATCAAGACGAAATTATATATTTGATACAATTAAAAAAAGGTTTCAATCACATGGTTTTATGCCGCTAGAGACACCTGCCGTTGAGAACCTGAACGTCCTCACTGGTAAATATGGAGAAGAAGGAGATAAGCTTCTTTTTCGCGTCCTAAACTCAGGAGACTTTCTAAAGAAGGTAAAACCAGAAGATTTAAAAGAGAAAAACCTTGGAGCAATTTCAGCAAAGATGTGTGATCGCGGTCTGCGCTATGACCTTACCATCCCATTTGCTCGCTATGTGTGTGCCAATTTAAATGAACTGGACCTCCCATTTAAACGCTATCAAATTCAGCCAGTCTGGCGCGCGGATCGTCCTCAAAAAGGCCGTTATCGCGAATTCTATCAATGTGATGGAGATATTATTGGAACAGAATCACTTCTAAGTGAAGTTTCCCTAGTTGAAGTCTATCACGATGTTTTTAACGACCTAAAGCTTGATGGTGTTGAAATCATCATCAATAACAGAAAGATCCTTCAAGGTATTGCTAGTGTTCTCGGCGTCAGCGATAAGCTTACCGATATGACAATTGCCATTGATAAGCTCGATAAGATTGGAGCTGAGAAAGTTGGAGAAGAACTTTTAAAACGCGACTTTAGTGAAGAGCAAGTAGCAAGACTCTCAACACTTCTTACCTTAGAAGGAAGCTCTGATGAGAAGCTTTCAACAATCAAAGAATTTCTAGGAGAAGACGAAGTTGGAAAACTTGGCCTTGAAGAACTTGAATTCGTTCTCTCAAATGTGCGTGAGCTAGGAATTGAAAACCTTGTCTTTGATCCGACTCTAGCAAGAGGACTTGATTACTACACAGGTTGCATTTTTGAAGTAAAACTTGTTGATGGTTCAATGGGAAGTATCGGTGGCGGTGGACGCTATGACGATCTAACGAGTATGTTTGGTCAAAAAGAGAAGCTCTCAGGTGTTGGAATCTCATTTGGAGCTGAAAGAATTTATGATGTCATGCTTGATCGTGGACTCTTTGAAGATATCAGCGCAAGCGTAGATTTTATGATCATCAATATGAGTGATGACGACCAAAAAGAATACCTCCAAATTGCTCGCAATTTTAGAGCACAAGGCCGTTCAATTGAGATCTACCCTACTTCGGCCAAGATGAAGAAGCAGATGACTTACGCCAACAAGCGTGGGGTTAAGAATGTAATCTTCTATGGGGATCAGGAAAAAGAACAAAGAATTTTAAAAATAAAAGACATGGAAACAGGTCAAGAGAAACAAGAAAGCCTCGCATAGCGAGGCTTCTTTATTTCTAACGAAATGAATTCGTTTGATTATCCTAGGATATCGTATGGACGAATTGTCTTTCTACCGTTAGCTGTACATCTCTTTTGAGCTTGATCAACTAGCCAGTATACGTACTCGTTCATTGCTTCAAGAGCGTCTGAAGATACGTTGTATCCTTTACCCTTTAGTGCTTCTTTAGTTTTTGAACCAACTAGTAGCATTTCCTTTTTCTTAGTTGATTTCTTAGCTGCTTTTTTCTTTGGAGCTGCTTTCTTCTTAGTTGCTGCTTTTTTCTTTTTAGCCATTTTAAACCTCTTGTTTAGTTGTTTTAGTAGAAAAATATGTAATATAGTAATTTTAAGTACCTAGCATTTATTACGTCAATAAAAAAAACCGATCGCCTCCTATAATTGCCGAAAATTAGGCTTAACTATCCTAAATAACTGGGTAAAATACGTCATTTTGCATAAAATCCTTCCTTAAGATAGTCTTTAGAGATGGAAAAGCAAGTGTTTAAAATTGCAAGCCAAAAAAGCAACAGGTTCATTTTAGTAATTAAGAACCTTACCAGTCACACTAGTGTGCTTGAGATAAATAAGTGTCATCTTGTTATGCTTGTGTCTCCGCAAAAACTAACGGCTTTATTACCGAAAAATAGCTGTGCCTTAGGGCATAGGATTGAATTATATATTGTCCAAAATTCACTTGTAACAAAGGCCAATTCAGCCGATCTAACAAAGCATGAGCAGGCCATAAAACTAACAAGTGAAGTCATGGATATTGGTGCATATAACGACGAGCAGAACCACGTAACTTTTAAAGTTCTGGAAGAGAGTAAGGAGATGCACGAGAAGATTGAAAATGTAATTTTGAATCGATTAGAGAAGACAAATAATTTATTAGATAAATTTAGGAAAGTACCAGTCGATGAGTAACGAAGATCCAAGAAAACAAACATTCTTTAAAGACTTAGAAGTCTTAGTGGTTGAGTCTCTCGGTAATGCCCGTGTTGCATACGAGAATGCATTCAAGTCACTTGGTATTGAACGTAAGAATGTACGTTTTGCTAAGACTTTTCATGATGCCCTAAAAGAGCTCGACTCTTTTGAGCCCAATCTTGTTTTTAGCTACGAAGTACTTGATCAAGGTCGCTATAACGACGTTTTAAAGAAGCACTTAAAGCTTCAACCAAATCGAATCAACAACAGCTTCATTCTACTGACTCAAAATGATTCCATTGATGCGATTTCAAAAATTGCTCAACAACAAGTGGATCTCGTTTTACCGATCCCATTCACTGTAGATAGTATAAAAGCCTTAATGGATAAGTTATACGAGATGAAGTCATCTCCAAGTGATTATCGAAAACTTATCAATGCCGCTTATGAACAAGTAGGAAAAGATCATGCAAAAGTTTTTGAGATTGTAGAGAAGGCCAGAGAGTTATCAAAAGGGCCATATGAAACATATTATCTGGAAGGACTTTGTCATTTCAAAGATAAGAATTTTGAAGAGTCCCTTAAAGCACTTGAGAAGTCTTATACAATAAACCCAAAAGACTTTAATACTCTAAAGCTATTTTTTAAAACTTATAAACATCAGAAAAATTACTATATGGCCTTGCAGTATTCACTTAAACTACATGCGGACTACCCTATTTCACCTGATATGTTGAAAGACTTATCAATGGTTGCAGTTGCAGCTGGTAAGCATGAATTAATTTTAAATTATTATGATGCTTATAAGAAAGTAAATGAGCCTTCAGATGAAATCAAAGATGCCATTTCTGCGGCCATTGTCATCTATGCTCGATGTGAACTTGAAAAAATTGAATTTGATAAATCATCTATTCAAGACTTACAAAAAAATAAGAAATACTTAAAGGCATTAAAGCTAATTGAGGAAGCTTCAATCATTTGCGCAACAAAGCCTGCAATTTTAGAAAAAATGATTATTATCCTGACTCAAACACCAGATAATAAGACCACCAAATTCGTGCAAGTTAAGCAAAAAGAAAAATTTCCAAAGTATGAGAATGCTCCACTCATGGATGCCCTCGTCGCAGATAAAGACTCTACTGCTTCCCAGTCTTTAAAGATGGCCATCGACACATTAAATAGTGGATTCAAATCAGAAGAATTATTTGAAATTATCATTAAACGCTCTGTCGATATGAATCGTAAAGAAGAGAGTATTCAGGAGTGGTATGAGCAGGCCATCAAAATCTATCCCCATATGAAGTCTCGTCTGAATAAATTTTATAACGCTTAACGAAATTCCAGTCACTTACGCACTTTTGAAAAATAAATTCCTTTGCAGAATTTTTCTTAAATTATATAAAAATGGGAAATATTAGGGAGGGGTTTATTATGTTTAGAGCAGTTATATTGCTAGTGGCCATTGTTTATCTAACAAGCACAATGGCACAATTTAGAGCACCACAAATACCGAACTATACACAATCTGCATGTGTTGAAAAATTGTGTTCAGGTAACGAAAGAGAATGTTCATCTAATTATGAACTAAGAAGAATTTACGATGCGTGTACAAGACAACTGGACTTAGGTTGTATTAACAATTCAATGAGACTTCTTTCACGTTTTGATCAAAATGATCACAATGAGCTTTATGCAATTGCTCGTTCTTGCCAATACGTAACAGGAAATGTTCAAGCAACAGTAATGGCAAATTTAAGTCGCTACGATCGTAATGATCTTAATGAAGTAACAAGCTTAAATTCACAACTTTGGTTAGTACAAAATTCATGTCTTAACAGTGCGCTTTCAAGATTAAGCAGAAGAGACTTTGATAGCCAAGAAGACATCAGAAGAGTTATGTCACAATGTGTAGGAACATTTAATGTTGCCTGCTTTGAAAATGAATGTGATGGACACTTCGCATGTAATGATCAAAATGAAGTAGTGAATGCTTTAAGAAAATGTATAAGTGGACCTAGTCTACAAGACCGTCGTCGTCTATAAATAACGAAATATAAAACACACAAGAAACACAACACACACAATTAGGTTTTTAATGACGAAAATTCTTTTTAAAATAATGGCCATCACGATGGTGGCCACTTTTACACAAGCAGACTTTAACCGTTCAATTCTCTTTAGTGGTCGACTAGCGAATTCATGTGAATTTGTAAGCGATCAAGCTGTCCTAGAAGTTGTTGACTCCCTAACAATAGCAATTAAAGACATCAAAGATGAGCGCTATCGTTGCCAATCAATCTATGCAAACTCAAAGGCCTTCCTTTCTTCACTAAGTGAGCAATATAAGGGCAATGCCAATGAAGTTTCTATTATCGATTCAAACTTAGAGACGATTGCAAGTGAGGTTTATCAACTTGTGGCAAATAGTAATTATAACGGTGAATACGATGATGAGATCCTCTCTCTACAAAGAAGAAGAAATGAGATCCTCGATTCAGATTACCGTAAAGAAAATGGCGTTGTTGATAGTCTCACAATGGCCACAACAATCTTAGATGACCTAAGAGATGCGCCAGAATGTGATGATGACTTAGGTCCAAAAATGCTTCGCCCTGCAGTTATGTTAATGGGACAAGTTGCCGGTGCTCTATACCCAGGCTCTTCCCTATTCACTTCTGCAGCTTCTACAGGACTTGCCAATATGGTTGATAGTCTTGTCTCTTACGTAAGTTATAAAGGAAGTGATGCTTATCAAGCGTTAGAAGACTTATATAATGATCGAAATTACTACGTATCTTATAAGTGTGCATATAAGAATATCAATGCCATGACTTGTAACCTACGTCGTAAGAATGCAACAAGAGAAGAAGCTAAGTGGTTATATGACTACATTCAAAGGCTAGACACTCCAGACAAAGACTTTCAAAGAATTAAAAATTTAAGAAAGCACTACCCTCGTATCCAAAGAATTCTAAGTGAATTAAGAGATATTTATGAAACTGCAAATCAACAAGATACAATTGTAACCATTGCAACTCTTCAAAAGGAGCAAGCAAAGCTTAGACTGCAACAGCCTGATCCATATCAAATCGAAGAGTGGAATGATGAATATCAAAATATAAAAACTTGGGGAACGTGGTCACAAACTTTAACCTGGTTTGCTAATGTAAATGCAAAGTTAAATGTCTATTGTCGTGAATTCCAAGACGGTAAGTACTGGGTAAATCAGAATAGTGATTGCCAGGAAAACCAAATTGCTCGAAATGAAGATCGTACACAGTATATTCAAGAAGTAATTAAACCAGCTTTAGCTGATCTTGCGGCCGACAAAGAAAGACTTTCAGAGAAGCTTAGAAATTCAGTTAACGTTGAAAGATTGTATAAAATCATCGAAGCAGAAGATAATTGGCGAGATAATAAGAAAGATTTTTCAATCTCAGAAGTCATCGAAATCTTTGAAGAGGACTTAACAAAAACGGGAACGAGGCCACAAGCAACTGCCCTATTTTCAGTTCGTATGAGAAACGCTTTAAAAGCACTTAAGGCCCTTGTTAATTTTGAGAAGGTTGTTGTCAATGTTCCAAGTCTGACACCAGAAGACTGTGATATCGACGCTCCAAATTGCCAGTGCAATAGCTTTAAGGACCTATCACAAGCAGCTTATACTTATTTAGCAAATAATTTATCAGATGGTGATGTTCTTTCAGTTGAGACAATCGATGCGACCTTCTATAACTACATCCGTGCAGTTGAAGAATACTTCCTCTATGGACTTCCATATGCAGAAAGCCCACAGCTAACATATGAGGATAGCTTAAATTATTCGAAATATACTTTTTTAATCCCAATCTATCGCGGAATTCAACAAAATCTACTAAGAGGAGATAATGTTGGAGCAAGTAATATTCCTCTCATGAATACGGCAAGAGAAAGCTTTGAGAAAGTTTTTGGAAAGTCGATTATTAAGATCCTAAATAAGAATGCAAAGAAAGTTCTTAAGAAGGGAAAAAGACACGATAGCTATCGCGACACTCTCCATTCATGTGCTATCTACTACCCAATGCTTAAGAAAAAAGGCATGGGGCTAAGAGCAAAATTCTTAGCAAAGAGATGTGCTGAGATTCTTGATGACAGCGGTGGTATTCCCTACCTAGTCAATGGAAGCGAGCGCTTCTCAACGAAAAATGAGGCCTATGAGTCACAGTGCTTCTATCGAAACTACGAAGAGGCCGTAAGTGTAAAGAAGGCCGAACTTGCTCGAGAACTTGATCAAAATGGAGATCTTCCAGAATTATAATATTGCCAAGCCCTCACGGTTTGGCTATTATTCTTCTTGAAAATATCTCAATTGAGGGCCTTTAGCTCAGCTGGGAGAGCGCTTCGCTGGCAGCGAAGAGGTCAGCGGTTCGATCCCGCTAAGGTCCACCAAAATAAAAAAGCCCACTCAACGAGTGGGCTTTTTTGTTTTTATGGATATTAGTAAGCGATCTAACTGCTCTTGGCGGTTGCCTACAGGATGTAGGTATGTCGCGGAGGCCATGGATGGCCGAGAGCGACTCCCATGAAAGCTAACTAACAATCTTAACAAAGAGCCAAAGTCGACTCCCCTAAATACTTACTCTACACCTTCACTCGGGAAACAGAAAATTCACATTTATTTTGCATGAACTCTACCCTTCTCCAACAATTAGTCCGCACACTAGCGATAGACTAATTTGTATAGAAAATGAGTTCTATAAATCATTTAACAAGGAGAACTTTATGAGAAACGTGAAAATTAATACTAAAAGAAAGGGGTCAGTTTAACTGGCCTTTTTTTGAATTCATATGAGAAGCTCATTTACAGGGGAGCTCGTTTCCCCAAATATTGTGCCTGTTCCAAATCGCGTTGAATAAATAGATTAATACTTCGCGTTTTGTAGTTTTAAAACATTTCCATCTAAGTCTTCAAAGATTAGCATATGGCCCCAATCCGCATCCATCTCTCCGAGAATTTTTGCACCGTTATCTTCAAGGATCTTTTTATCTGCTTTTACATCATCACTATTTAACGTAAGTGTTCCACCACAATGTGCACCATGAGAATCTCTTGGAAAAGTTGGGACATCATCCCCTTCAGTCCAGTGTAGGCCAATCATTACACCTTCACAATCCATACTAGTCCAATGATCTGATTCAAAAGAGATTTTCATATTAAGAACTTCTGAATAGAACTTTACTGCTCTTTTCATATCTTTTACGTTGTAATAAATGTCGTGCACGCCCTTAATCATAGAACTTCCCTCTTTGAATTAAACTTATATAACATTTAATTATGACATTCTGACATTTTCTATAGAAAATACAGAAACTAAAAGGCCCTGTTAAACAGGGCCTTTTAGTTAGATTTTATTTTGTTGTAAGACAGTCAAACTTCTTTTGTGAAACTAGCTCATTATCTCTAAGTGTTGTAATGACAATTTTTAACCCATCCTCAAGCTTCACGTAATCTCTAA
>NZ_JBLXBP010000010.1:0-9663 GCF_048381875.1 Halobacteriovorax sp.
GTGCACGTATTGAATACAGAGACGTCGACTACAAAGATAACTCGGCAGAACTTCACTCAGATGATCTAATGTATGGGCTTAATATTACCTTATCAAAGAAAGATCTTTTAGGTGATCTCGCCTATATCAAATTGGTAAAGGGTTATAAGCCAGGAGGCTTTAACACACAGTCAGCAGTTCCACAGTCTCGCAAGGAATTTAAACCTGAATCTCTCTATTCACTTGAAGTTGGCCAAAAAGCAAAACTTAGTGATTCAAAAGTTGATCTTAACACTAATCTCTTTGTGATGTACCGTGAAGATGCACAAGTTAAGACATCCTTTCAAGATGACCCAATGGATCCTAGCTCATTCACTTTCTATACAGACAATGCAACTAGTGGACTAAATTACGGAGCAGAAATTGAAGCTGCATACACGCAAGAGCTGGGTTTAAATCTCATGTCATCGTTAGGACTTCTAGGTACTCGTTATAATGATTATACTGTTGGTACAAGAGATCTGCGTAGTCGTGAAATGCCACACGCCCCAAATTATCAAGCGAATCTAAATATCGAGTACAAGTATCAATCAGGGATGTACTGGAATGTGAATTTCTTTGCCTCAGATGATTTCTTCTACTCAAACTCACATGACAATATGTCAGAACCATACCAATTAGTTGATGTGAAAATTGGCTATCGCTATAAGGGCCTAGATATAGCAGTATGGAGTAAGAATATCTTTGATGAGAACTATAGTTTACGTGGCTACTACTTCGCCAATATGCCGCCAGCATGGGCCGATGAACTCTATACGCAAAGAGAGGCGCCTAGAAGTTTTGGCCTATCGGCACTTTGTAAATTCTAACTCGTGATATAATAGAGGAATGATAAATCAGATATTTGATCACTTCATTCCTCTTTTCTTCTTAGGGGCCATGACCTTCTTCGGTCTTGCCTTTCACCTCATTATTAGAAGTATTAATTCTTATTACAAAACCAATGGTAAGCTTATCAAAGCAAAGATCATTGCTTTTAAAGAAGAGACAAAGACTCGAAGATATCGTGGAGGGCGTGAGACATCCACAACTATTAGACCAGTTATTGAGTATTACCAAAACGGAGATCGCAGATTATTTCTAGGCTCTAATCAGAATTACTTAAACCATCATATCGGAAAAGAAGTTGATATTTATCTTGTTGAAGATAAAGAGAATCATGTTCTACAAAAAGAGAATGTCTACCGTATCTTCAACTACGTTTCACTTATTTTTGTTATTACTCCCCTCGTGATTATCTTCTTTAACAATGCGCCTATCGTATACAAGCTCACAATCCCTCTAACATCGCTTCTTATCTTTATTCCTATTATATTGAAAATGCGCGCAACTAAAGCAAAGTTAGACGACAGCAGAAGTCTTCTCACTGTCGTTCAAGAAAAATTGATCGAAAATAATAGCATGATTGACATTAAAGAATTTGATAATAGTAATGACTATATCAAGGCTTCAAAAGACTTTAATAAAAAACTTAGCTCGGCCAACCTAATAGGAATTATTATGACGGCCATTTTTGGTGGTGGCCTCTACTTCCTTACAAAGCATGTTTATCAAAATAGAATATCTAAAGAAAATAAAACCCTAATTGATAAGTTTCTAAATGATGCCAATGAGTATGGGCCAATATTTGAGCAAATTGGAAAGAATGAAGATATCACAATTCTTGCCATCTTCATTGCTTTTTCAGTTATATTAGTAATCGGTTTCTCAATCAATCTAAATGGATTCCTAAAGAGATAATTAAAATCTCACACCAACACCAATATAAAAATTTACTCCCTCTTGATCAATTTGTTGCGAGAGTCCACTATCGTGCTCTAAGGGTGCCATTACATAGTTGCGGTATTCGACACCTGCAGTAATGAAGAAGCGATCATTTATAGTTACTTTTGTTTCGAGTGAAACACCATAAGAGTAGCCACCAATGTCATTAAAGTGCTCATCATTGTACTCATCATTATTAAAATTAGTCTTTGTTCTTGTATTAACATGGACTAATCCTCCACTAATGCCAGGTCCTAATTCTAACTTTAAACGAGGAGTATCGATCATACGAATTACATAGCGGACGCCTAATTGAATATCATTTAAGATTTTTTCGTTCTTAGCTTCATAAATAGAATACTCTTCGTCAGAGAAGAGTCCTCCCTCAGTGCGTCCAACACTTCGACCAATCATCTGATAATGACGGTAAGTATCAGCGATCTCACTTCAATTAATGCTGTTCGCGCTTACCTCAACCTCATCCCAGCCGATGCTACAGGTAAGGCTACGATTTGCATCCCTAGTGAAGACGATATCTTAGAGCTTCAAACAAAGGGCCGAGTTGAGATAAATTTTGTAACGATTGAAAGTGATGACGTCTATTCGGGTGTCTTTAAGAACTATGACAAACTTAGTGATAAGACAATTATTTTTGCTGCCGGTGAATTCCATAAAGTTAAGTCATTAAAGGAAAGCATCAAAGAAATTGGTATTGTTAAGAGTGAAAATACTTTCATCTCAAGTTACTGGAAAAGAGGAATGGATGATGCTTCATTTCGAGATGAGAAGAGAAAGAAAAACGTATAAATAAAATTAAGCTAATAAATAAGTTAGTACATTAACTAGTTGATATAAAACGTGTACATTCACTAAACATCATTGTAAATAGTGCAAAAGATAAATGAAATCAGCTTAACTCGTATAAGATCTGAATACTATGAAAAGCACTAATATTTTTACATTACTTGTCGTATTACTTTTTAACACTCTTATTCTTGCGAACTCAATTGAGATCTCAGCTCTGCCTGACAAGACAGTTCAACCCGGAGAGGTCTCAATTCAAGTCCTACCAGTTAGAGCAAGTAGTGATACAAACTACACAATTGTCACTGAAAGTAACCAACAATGGCGTGTGGAAGCCCCTGAGTCAGCTCAACTTAAGGCAGGAGAACTAACATATCTAACTTTTTATACTTATTCTCCAAGCTTTGCTGATGCAGGAACAATTCACGAACTAAAAATAATATTCATTGACGAACAGACAAAAGAAAAAATCGAAAAAACGATTAGTTTTGTTATTGCAAAGAAGCAGGATCTTGACTTCTTTAACGCTGATAAAAACATTGAAACAAATAAAAAAGTCTACACGCTAAACTTGAAAGTAAAGAACACAGGAAATAGTGCTGAGAATTATAACTTCTCAGTTAAGAATCTCACTCCTGAGGTTGGTATTTCATTAAATACTTCTCCAACAAGAATTGAGAACGGTGAAACAAAATTACTACCAGTAAGAGTAAACTTTAAGAATAATACATCAACTTATGCGGCCTTTGAAGTTGTTGCCAAAGTTGGTGGCATTATTAAATTTCAAAAGAAATTCCAAGTTAAATTTGTGAACAACGCAAATAATCAAGACCGTCAAGGTAATTATCTTGATACAACTTTGACAATTACAAATGATTATATGAGTGTTGAAGGTCGAGATTCTAACCTTAGCTCTGTCATTATTAATTCAAACGGAGCACTTTCTGACTATGTTTCACTATCAAGTTATATCCAGGCCAATATGGTGGACGGACAAGCAACTGACGCAAGAGGTACATTTCATTTTGACGGCGACAGCTGGAAATTTAGTGCTGGAAATAATGTTGATTTAGATATAGATGCAGATGTAGGAAATGAGGCAAGAGACGGGATTGGTTTTTCGAAAGATATTTTACCTAATCTGAAAGTTGGAACACTTGTTGGTGTCAATGAAAATGATGAGCTAAATACTGCAGCAATGCTTCAATATGACCCAATCCCAGGACAAAGAACATTTGTTATCCTTAATCGAAACTCAGATAC
This sequence comes from Halobacteriovorax sp., assembly GCF_048381875.1. NCBI lineage: Bacteria > Pseudomonadati > Bdellovibrionota > Bacteriovoracia > Bacteriovoracales > Halobacteriovoraceae > Halobacteriovorax > Halobacteriovorax sp. The sequence goes on from NZ_JBLXBP010000010.1 coordinate 3,871, forward strand.
AAACGAAACATCTGGCTCAATTGGTTACCGAGGAAACTTTAATTCTAATGATAAATTATCATTTGCTCCTTCACTAACAGTATCAGATGATCCACAACGTGGTATTATTCAAGACTATCGATCGGCCATGCGTTATATGGTGAAGAAAAACCTACCGATTGCGGTATCAACTGGTTTCAAGAAAGATCGCTTTCAAGAGGTAATCTACAATAGCGCTTCAATGTCTTATAATTTTGATGGTGTCCTAATTGAGCTGACACGAAATGATGAAAGAGAAAGAGATCTATATGAAACAGAATCAAGTACAACAACATTTAGAAATTCAAATGAAATACGTGTAAGCTTCCCTTTAGGAGATGGTCTGTCAGCGAGTGTAAACTACCAAGACCATAATAGTAGCGACGAGAGTGAAAGCAGAAAGTTCATTACTTTTGCTTATCAAAAAAATGGATTATATGCAGCAATGAGAGCTGGTGTTACCGACAAGGAATACAAGGACAATCACTTTCAGAACTACACAAACGAACCATTCATTACAATTAACTTAAGTTATAAGCGACCAGAGTTTACGATTAGTGCAAATCTTGAATATGAATCATTTGGTGACGACTCATTTAGATCGAGAGCAAACATTGGAATTAATATTCCAATTAATAATAATCACTTCAATGGTGATGCATACCTAAGAGCAGGACACGATCAGGGTCAAAGAAATGACTATGTGACTCAAACGGAAACAAATCTCGACTACATCGAAGCTGGAATTAGAGCTGGAACAAATAGTAACTATTCGTTAGAGATTTATGCAAGAGCAGAAAATAATAATTACTATGATGATGTCGATTATCAAGTGGGACTTCGATTTCAATATAGATTTGGAGCAAAAACACCTCGCAGTGTAGAGAATATATTCGGAGGGAAGAAAACTGGTAGTATTAGAGGAAGGATCTGCATTGATTTAAATAATAATGACGTGTGTGAATATAATGAGCCAGGAGTTGCAGGACTAAGCGTATACAGCGTAACAGGTTCAGCGACAACTGAACTGGACGGTAGTTACTTAATTGAAGGTCAGAAAGCAGACAAAGATCATATTTCAATTATTGAAAGACATGTAACAGCACGATCACTCAAGGCACGTTCATATTTACAACATACAAAAGTTAGAAAGAATAAGACAGTTGAGGTTAACTTCCCTCTTAAGCAAATATCATCTTTAAACGTCTTTTCTTATAACGATATCAATAAAAATGGTCAGTATGATAAAGACTTTGACACTATTATCACAGATGTTAGCTACATGCTGATAGATCAGTATAGTGCAATCATTCCTATCAGCGGGAGAACGGCAGATGCGACTATATACTCAAGACTAAGAAATGGTGAGTATAAGTTGATTGCAACAGCTAATTCATCAGTCTATGAAGAAGTTGAAAAAGAAGTGATCCTGAACTTCCCTGAAGATAATATGGAGTCAATTGGTGTTTCATTCACCCTACTTAAGGCTCAAGACCTTAGTACAAAAGAGAAAATTGTTACTGAATTTGACACAAGTATCTTAAGAGGCCCTAAGTATGAAGCGCTATTAGTTTTAGATTCATCTGAAACTAGCTATAAAAATATAAAAACAGTGATTATTGAGTTAAATGGATACAAAGCTCAAGTAGATATCGAAGAAGTTTTCGAAGGGATGTGGGATATAAAACTTAACCTGAAAGAACTAGCTGAACTACTTAAAGATAAGAACAAAGTCATCGTTACAATTATACTTTCAAATAGTGATGGCGATGATATTCAGATTAAGAGAGATAGAGTTTTATTTTATAACAAATAAAGCTAAAGGTTAAATATGAAAAGAATAATTTGTGTAACTCTTATGCTAACAAATATAGCAACTTTTGCATGTGCAATTTTACAAAAAGGTGAAAATGGTAATCGTTCACACCCAGCAATTAAGCACTTCGTTGAAGAGAAAGATGAAAATCGTCAAATTGTGCTAAAGAATATAACAGACGAGGACTGTACTTTCACAATAGCTAAAACAGAATTAATCCAAGCAAGAGATGGTAGCTACTCTTACCTACCATACAAGATAGGACAGACAACTAAGAGATCTCTTAACCCCTATATCTCTTTACTTGATGACAAAGGTAGTGAGAGCTTTAATATAATTCAGTCACTCGCTCCAAACGAAACAAAGAGCTATGCAGTACAAATCAATATTCCTAAAGCAGAGAATTTGGGGAGCTACCACTCTGGCTTTCAAATAGATTTCACGAACAAGCAGACCTCATTTATGTTAGGTGAAATATACTATTCGACAAAGAATACCAGTGTGTCACCGCAATTAAGGTACTTAAAATTCTTAAAAGATAAGAAGAAGTTGGCCTTTGCAGTTACAAATAAAGGAGATGCTTACACGTTCTTTACAATGAATCTAGTGTACACAGACCCTATTACAGGTTTCGAATCAAAAGGTGTTTTAGACGAAGACGATATGTTTTTATATAAAGCAAATCTAAATAATTACTTACTACCAAATGGAAGAACAATTTTAGGAGAAGTTTCTCTTAAATATCATATAAAAAATCTAAGAAGACAATTCAATGAACAATTCCCTGGACAACTATTTCCAGAAGTATTGAACCTTACCGCTATTCCGCTATACGGAATTGATTATGAAAACTGGGAAAATCACAAAAATATACCATTAGGACTAAAGTCAATCATGATTCAGACTAACTAGTATAAGGAGAAGACAATGAATCTAGTAAAAATTACAACAATTGCAGTAGCACTAAGCTTTAATGCAATGGCAACAGACTCAACGGGTAATGGGTCAATCACACTTTCAGGTGGTTTTTCACCAAAAGTTAATAGTGTATCAATTGCACTTGCAGACTGTGGTGAAGATGTATCTTTTAATGACTGTGATGCAACTTTAAGTACAACTAATTTTTCAGGCCATGTACAAGATGCAACACTAAACCTTGGAACATTTGATGGAGAATCAAATATCCGTTTTGTAAAATTTGAAATTAAATCAAAACTTTTACTTTTCAAAGGTGACTCACTAAAGATTGCTAAATCACTTACATCATCAACAAATGACGTATCTGTATCACTAGAGAAAATGATCTTTGTATCTGCCGGTTCAAATACTTTTGGACAACAAACTCTTGGTAACTCATCTGCTAACCTTTCAAGTGGAAGTGTTATGTTTGATTCTTCAAAAGACATCACTGATATTGCATCAGATATGTACAATTCAGCGGCAGAAAACCCAGGTGCATCAAATGCAAAAGTTTTATCAGCACTAACTGATTCAACGGCATTTACAGTACGTGGTATCCTAGCTCTAGAAGCAGGAGACGAAGCAAAGTCAGAAGACTTTGATGCAAAAATCAATGTTGCAATCACAGGTGTCGACGGTAACTAATGAATAAACTAATAGCTCTTACATTTATAACTCTACTTACTCTTACAACTTATGCTGTTTGTAATACAGGTGGAACCTTTAACTGTGAGAGCTATACTGATAATGATCTTTATGGACTAGTTCTTGACCCATGGCAGGTCTATGAAGGTCGCTATTCTTGTGTCTCATGGAGTACACGTTACTATTATAACGACATTGAAGATATTAGTGTTAATTCATCAATGACACTTGAAATAAACTTTAAAACTGACTCTAGTGCAGAACTAGATATAAAAGCAATAACTTCTAATGGAGTTCAACATGTTCAAAGAACAAGAAGTCATGTTGTCTATGACGCTGTAGATGGAGAACGTTGGTACTGGCATACATATCGTTTACAATTTAATCGTAGCACAACACTAGAGCAGTTTAGAATTCATATTCCTCGTTTTGTAAATATTGACGAATTTGAATGGAACCTGGCCGGAGCAAGTCAAAATAATCGTTATCTAAGCTTAAAAAACCAGAGTGATTTTAATTACGCCATTAGTGAACAGGATATCATCTCACAGAGCTTGAAAAATTGGACAATAGATCTAGAAGGTGTTTTTGGTGCAAATGACGAAGCACTGATAAAATTGGAACCAAATAGTATTGCCCCTTTCTATGCACCAAATTGCAAAGAGATAACACAGGCCCAAGTCAATGTAGCGACTAACGAGCAAGGAAATGATTCATTTACAATCGAGTGTGTAACTCCTCCTACTCCTCTAGGAAATAGAATCACCTATCTAAGAATAAAAAACAACACATCAAAGACTTATTGTTCGGCGATAAACTTTAGTATTGAAACTAAATTTGATTTAACTATCTCAGATAAGGTAGAGTCGACAAACTACACTGAAAAATTTGATATCATCACAAGCTTTGATTAGAGTTTAGTCACAAAAACTACTTTTTGATCAAGTAATGGTTGTTGAAAGAATTGTACGCATTTTGATACGAGAGATATACAAGCTATTAAAACTAAGTAATAAGTACCTGAAACTGGCCCATTGGATTGGTGTTACTTAAATTTTAAAAATTTTATTTAATCAAATAGAAACTCCTGAAATATCAAAGGGTTAACATTTCTCACCTTGCTTTTTTATTGCTCTATAAGGAGTATGAAAATAATCTGCCCAGAAAAAACATGTAAATCGCCAAGTCTAATCATTAAAGATGGAAGTTTTTATCGACGCGATGATTCTAAGAAAATCCAACGTTATCGCTGCAAAAACTGTGGTAAAAGATTTTCTCGAGCAACTCTTAGTGATCAATATCGTCATCGAAGAAGGCGTGACCTATTGATGATTGAACATCTCCTTTGCTCCAAAACATCAATGCGGCGTATCGCTAAAGTTTTAAGGATTGATCGAAAAACTGTTGCGAAGCGAATGGAGATTCTAGAAAAGAGAGCGTTAAGAAAACATCAAAATCTCATGATGCATCTTAAAGAAAAGAAAGTCATTCACTTACAATTTGATGATATGATTACTCATGAACATACAAAAATGAAACCTCTATCGATTTCTTTAGCTGTCGATAAGGATCGCCGATTAATCCTCGGAGCAAAGGTTTCACAAATACCCGCATTTGGGCATCTTGCAAAAAAATCCAAGAAAAAATACGGATATCGACAGAGTTTTTTAGAAGTCGGTTTAACACAATTATTCGAAAGTATTTATGAAGTCATTGATGAAAATGCGATCGTCCAGTCAGATATGCACAAGCTCTATCCAAAATATGTTTTGAAGTATCTTCCTTCATGTGACTACAAAAGATATGAAGGAGGACGCTCGTGCGTTGCTGGACAAGGAGAATTAAAGAAGAAAGGTTTTGACCCCCTCTTTATTCTTAATCATACATGTGCAATGTTGAGGGATTCTATAAATCGACTAGTCCGTAAGACATGGTGCTCGACGAAGTGTCCTCAAAAGCTTCAACAGCATCTAAACATCTTCATAACATACTATAATTATCGATACTTACAATATGAACTGAACACCAATTGAGAGGACCAGTTATTATCAATTAGACAGTGAATATCGATTCTAAAAATATTGTCAGGTTCTCACTTGAGTGCCTGATATTTCTTGCCTAAAAACACTACTAAATATTTAATATTACGTAGGTATTAATAATATTATTAGATATTTAAGCACCGTGTTATTATTTTTGAATGAAATTACTTTATACGTCACTTATCTTAATTTTACTTAACACAAATATTTTCGCTGATATCACTTGTGAATCAGGAATTGAATCCACTTCAAAAGATCTGGACCTACTCTCAAGTAATGTTAAAGACATCGACTGTAATGTCATCAATAAGA
>NZ_JBLXBP010000011.1:0-8115 GCF_048381875.1 Halobacteriovorax sp.
GGATCTTTTGGCTTATCAAAAAAGTTTAAAAGGTCTTTCATTTTTTATGCCCTCTTAATATATGGCAGGACTAAGCCTGCCATAAATTAACGAATAGATTCTTCAATTCTGTCTTCTTCAAGTTTAACGTCTAGACAAAGTGCCTGTAGCTCTCTGATTAGAACGTTGAACGATTCAGGAAGACCTGGTTCAAGTACTTGCTCACCTTTAACGATTGACTCATACATTCTAGTTCTACCGATAACATCATCAGATTTAACAGTTAAGAACTCTTGTAGTGTATAAGCAGCACCGTATGCTTCTAGTGCCCAAACTTCCATTTCCCCAAGTCTCTGACCACCAAACTGAGCCTTACCACCAAGTGGTTGCTGAGTTACAAGTGAGTAAGGACCTGTTGAACGTGCGTGAAGTTTTTCGTCTACAAGGTGGTGTAGTTTAAGCATATACATAACACCAACAGTAACGTCCTCAGCAAATGCATCACCAGTTTTACCATCAAACAGTGTAGTTTTACCGTGTGGTTCTAGGTCTGCAAGCTCAAGCATTTCTCTGATATCTGCTTCTGAAGCACCATCAAATACTTTAGTTGAGAAACGAACACCGCTAGTAAGCTTTTTAGCAAGTGCCATAACAACATCGTCTGAAGCTGACTTAAGCCACGCTTCAACCTCTGGAGTCTTATAGATTTTGTAAATGAAATCCTTGATCTCATGAACTTTCTGCTGTTCTTCAAGCATTACCTTGATTTTTTCACCAAGACCACGTCCGGCCCATCCAAGGTGAAGCTCAAGAAGCTGTCCGATATTCATACGAGAAGGTACCCCTAGTGGGTTAAGTACGATCTCAACAGGTGTTCCATCAGCAAGATATGGCATATCTTCACGAGGTACAACGTTTGAGATAACACCTTTGTTACCGTGACGACCGGCCATTTTATCACCTGGCTGAAGCTTACGCTTAATTGCAACGTAAACAGTAATCTTTTTGATTACACCTGGAGGAAGCTCATCACCTCTATGAAGTTTAGCAATTTCATCAGTAGTCTTAGCTCTAACTCTATTGATCTTGTTTCTAACATCTGCGAAATACTCAGATAGTTTTTCTTCAAGTTCGGCTTGTAGAGGTAAGTAACCAATTAGCTCAAATGGAATTGAAGCAAGTACTTCACCTGTGATCTCAGTTCCCTTAGAAAGAAGTTCTGCTGAACCATCTTCAGAAACAAGAACGTCAGTGATTTTTGCACCTTTAAGCATATCTGCAATTTTTAGAATTGCTGAAGTTTGAATTGCTTTAATTTCAATTCTTTCATCTCTTCTAAGAAGAGTTGTTTCTTGCTCAATGATATCCTTAGATCTTGCACAAAGCTCAACACCTTCACGAGTGTAAACTCTAGCATCAATTACTGTACCGTAAACAGATGAAGGAACTCTTAGTGATGTATCTTTAACGTCACCAGCTTTGTCACCGAAGATTGCTTTAAGAAGTTTTTCTTCAGGAGAAAGTTGAGTTTCACCCTTAGGAGTAATCTTACCTACAAGAATGTCACCTGGCTTAATGATTGCACCAACTCTAACGATCCCTGCTTCATCAAGGTCTTTTAGAGACTCTTCTGAAACGTTTGGAATATCGCGAGTGATTTCTTCTTTACCAAGTTTTGTATCACGAGCTTCAACTTCGAATGCTTCGATATGAACAGAAGTAAATACATCTTTTGCAAGAAGATCTTCTGAAATCAGGATCGAATCCTCGTAGTTGTAACCACCCCATGGCATGAATGCAACAAGAGGGTTTTGCCCAAGTGCCAGGTCACCATTGTCAGTACCAGGTCCGTCAGCTAGAACGTCACCTTTCTTAACAATGTCACCTTCAGTTACAAGAGCTTTTTGGTTATTACAAGTGTTCTGGTTAGTTCTTTGATATTTAACTAGTTTATAAATATCAACGCCAGATTCACCATCTTTAAAACTATCTCTTTGAATAACGATTCTATTTGAATCAACAAAGATTACTCGACCATTGTCTTCAGCAACAAGAACGGCACCAGAGTCTCTAGCTACAATTCTTTCTGTTCCTGTACCAACGATTGGAGCTTCAGTCTTAACAACAGGCACTGCCTGTCTCATCATGTTCGATCCCATTAGGGCACGGTTGGCATCATCGTGCTCAAGGAAAGGAATTAATGAAGTTGCAACTGAAATCATCTGAGTTGGAGAAACGTCCATTAAATTAACTTCTGCAGCGTCAACAAGCGTGAATTCACCTGAATCACGTGCAGCAACGTGCTCACCAACTAGCTTTCCATCTTTGATGTTATTTGCATCGATCTGAGCGATAACTTTACCTTCTTCTTGGAAGGCAGTGAAATACTCAACATCACCAATCTTTTGGTCTTCACCAATAGTTAGGTACGGAGTTTCAATGAAACCGTATTCAGAAACTTTTGCAAATGTTGCAAGAGAAGTGATTAGTCCAATGTTTGGTCCTTCAGGAGTCTCAACCGGACACATTCTTCCGTAGTGAGTAACGTGAACGTCACGAACTTCGAAAGATGCTCTTTCTCTCGTTAGACCACCTGGCCCAAGAGCTGAAAGACGACGCTTGTGAGTTACTTCTGAAAGTGGGTTCGTTTGATCCATGAACTGAGAAAGTTGTGATGAACCAAAGAATTCCTTAACGGCAGCAGCAACTGGCTTTTGGTTAACAAGGTCATATGGCATCATTGTATCAATTTCTTGAATTGCCATTCTCTCTTTAACCGCTCTTTCCATACGAACTAGACCAACTCTAAATTGGTTTTCAAGTAGTTCACCTACAGGTCTAACACGTCTGTTACCTAAGTGGTCGATATCATCTACACGACCCTTACCATTGTTAAGCTCAACAAGGTACTGGATTGTAGTGTTAATATCTTCTTTTGTTAAAACTGTATTCTCAACAGGAACATCAGTTTTAAACTTATAATTAATTTTCATACGACCAACGCGTGATAGGTCATATCTTTCTTCATTAAAGAAAAGACTTTCAAATAGAGCTTCTGCAGCTTCAACTGCTGGTGGCTCACCTGGTCTTAGTCTTTCAAAGATCTTAAGAAGAGCATCTTCTTTAGTATCTGTCTTATCTAGTAGAAGTGTGTTTCTGATTTGATCACCAAAGTTGATCATATCAATATAAAGACACTCAACTTCTTTAACACCAGCTGCTGTTAATTCTTGAATCTTAGCTTCTGAAAGAGCTTCGTTTGCAAGACAAATAACTTCACCTGTTTCTTCGTTAAAGATATCTTTAGCAACAACTTTACCAACTACTTCTTCTAAAGTTGCAGGAATTTCGTTTACTCCAGCTTCAGTAAGTCTTCTTACAGATGCTTTTGAGAACTTCTTCCCCTTTCTAACAATAGCTTTACCAGTTTTTGGATCAAGTACATCGTTTGTTGCACGAGTACCAGTCATAAGAGATAAGTCTAAAGTTCTAGTGAACTCACCATTCTTATCAAACTTAATCGTTTCCATGTTGTAGAACATATCAAGGATTTCTTCAGTACTATAACCAAGAGCCTTAAGAACTACTGTTGCATGTAATTTTCTTTTTCTATCAATTCTAGCGAATAGGATATTCTTGTGATCGAATTCGAAGTCTAGCCAAGAACCTCTATGAGGAATGATTCTAGCTGAGTAAAGAAGCTTACCACTTGAGTGCTTCTTACCACCATCGTGTTCGAATACGATACCAGGAGATCTGTGAAGCTGAGAAACAATAACCCTCTCAGTTCCGTTATATACAAAAGAACCAGTTTCGGCCATTAAAGGAATATTACCTAAGTAAACTTCCTGCTCTTTGATCGAAGATACAGTTCTCTGTTCGTTACCATCTTTGTCGACTGCTACATCATAGAATACTAGACGAACAACTACCTTAAGTGGAGCTTCATAAGAAAGTCCTCTTTGGCGACACTCTTTTACAGTGTACTTTGGCTCTTCAAGTGAGTAGCTAACAAACTCTAATGATACAGTTTTGTTAAAGTCATGGATTGGAAATACAGAATGAAAAACAGACTGCAGTCCCATTTCTTCTCTTTGAGAAGGAGGTACGTCCTTTTGAAGAAAGTCATCATAGGACTTCTTTTGTAGAAGCATGAGTGGAGGCGTCTCTAGCACCGATGGTGTAGAGGCAAAGTTTCTGCGAAACCACTCGTTTGGTCTAAAAACCTCAGTCATTATGGTTCTCCCGGGTTTTAATTGTTTAAACGTGCACGTTGTATATGTTTTTTTAGTTACTTAATAACTTTTTTTTTTGGTTTAATCAAACGCAAAAAAGGTGTGAAGATCGCTAAATCTCCACACCTGAATTTTTTAAATTTTTATGCGATGAGCAAAGGGCTTAAATTACTTAAGCTCAACCTTTGCACCAGCAGCTTCAAGTTTTTTCTTGATTTCTTCTGCTTCTTCTTTAGTAGCGCCTTCTTTAACAGTCTTAGGAGCACCTTCAACCATTTCTTTTGCTTCCTTAAGACCAAGACCAGTGATACCTCTAACTTCTTTAATAACGTTGATTTTCTTAGCACCTGCTTCAGCAAGTACAACGTCAAATTCTGTTTTTTCTTCTGCAGCACCTGCAGCACCTGCAGCACCTGCAACAGCTACTGGAGCAGCTGATACACCAAATTTTTCTTCAAGTTCTTTTACAAGTTCAGAAACTTCAAGAACAGTCATGCTAGAGATTTTTTCAATTAATTGTTCATTTGTAATAGACATATTTAACTCCTAAATTTTTAAAATAATTTCAACTATTAACTATTAACTTTTAAATTATTCTGCAGATTCTTCAGCTGCAGCTGGAGCAGCTTCACCGCCTGCTTCTTTTTGCTCTTTAATTGCATTAAGAACTCTAGCAAATGCTGAGATCGGTGCATTAAATGTTGCAAGAAGAGTACCAAGCATCTCATCACGAGATGGTAGGTCTGCAATTGCGTTTACTTCTGCTGGTGTTAGTGCTTTACCATCTAGTAAACCACCTCTAAGTTCTACTAATTCAAACTCTTTCCCACATTCCTTAAGTGCTTTTGCAACACCTGGAGCGTCTCCAAATGCGAAAGCAACTGCTTGTGTACCCTTAAGACCTGAAAGAAGTTCTTCCGCGTCTGTTCCGGCTGCAGCCTTTGAGAAAAGTGAGTTACGAGTAACAACTAGCGTTCCATCCGCATCGCGAACAGACTTTCTTAGAGCGTTGGCATCATTCGACGGTAGTCCAATAACGTTTGTTAGAAAGATAGCGTTTGCATCAGTGATCTTTTTATTAAGACCCTCGATGATAACGTCTTTCTCTGCTCTAGTTAACATCGTTTACCTCCTAAACTACTGGAGGGAGATTTCATGCAGGCTTTATGTGGCGTTAAACTTAATCAGCGGCCACACCGACAATCATCAACCCCTTATTATTTACTAGCTACTGCTGTAGCTTCTAGTGTGTCAATTCTAAGACCTGGTCCCATTGTCGTACTGATAGTCAGTGACTTAAGGTAAGTACCTTTTGCAGATGCAGGCTTAGCTTTAATAATTGCTGATACCATTGTATCAACGTTCTTTCTCAGGTCTTCAGTTGAGAATGAAGACTTACCAACTGGAACGTGGATGATACCATTCTTTTCAGTTCTGTATTCAACCTTACCGGCTTTTTGCTCTTTAACAGCATTTTCGATGTTTGGAGTAACAGTTCCTAATTTTGGATTAGGCATAAGACCTCTTGGCCCTAGGATTCTTGCTACACGACCAAGCTTACCCATCATATCTGGTGATGCGATAACTCTATCGAAGTCAAGCCAACCACCAGCGATCTTAGCAACTAGGTCATCTCCACCTACATGATCAGCACCTGCTGCTTCAGCTTTAGCAACATTATCACCAGAAGTGATAACACATACCTTAACTGATTTACCTGTACCTGCTGGAAGAGCTAGTGCACCTCTAATCATTTGATCTGCGTGTCTTGGATCAACACCAAGTCTAAATGCTAGATCAACTGTTTCATCAAAGTTAGCAAACTTGATTTCTTTAGCTAGTGCGATAGCTTCGTCGATTGTATAAGTTTTTGTTGTATCCACTTTTGAAAGTGCTTCTGTATATTTTTTTGATTTCTTAGCCATTGTACACCTCTTAGTAGTCCAGTTTAATACCAGCTGAACGACATGAACCTTCGATGATTCTTTCAGCAGCTTCTTGAGTAGCAGCTGTTAGATCTGGTCTTTTCGCTTCAACGATTTCTTCAATAACGTTTTTAGATACTGTCGTTACAACTTCTGTACCTGGCTTCTGTGCACCTCTTTTAAGCTTAAGCTTTGTCTTAAGAAGGTATGAAGCTGGTGGTGTCTTTGTTACAAATGTAAAAGAACGGTCAGAGTAAACTGTAATGATTGTTGGAAGCATTACACCTGCGTCTTTTTGAGTCTTTGCATTAAAAGCCTTACAGAATTCCATGATATTAACACCTTTTTGACCTAGTGCCGGCCCAACTGGTGGTGATGGGTTTGCTTTCCCACCTGGAATCTGTAGCTTAATGAAACCTGTGATTTTCTTAGCCATAAAATTCTCCTGCGAACTTGCGTTCTACCAACGATTATTAATTCTTTTCAACCTGAGAAGCGTCTAATTCTACTGGTGTTGGTCGACCAAAGATAGAAACGTTCACTTTCAGTTTTCCGTTTTCGTTTACTGATTCAATAGTTCCAATGAATGAAGCAAATGGTCCTTCAATAACCTTAACTTCTTCACCTTCAGAAAAGTCCACAGTTGTGCGTGACTTTTTGAAGCCTTCATTAGATTTACCTGTCATATAAGCTGCCTCTTCATCTGATAAAGGGGCTGGTTTGTCAACTGTACCACCGACAAAACCTGTAATTTTATCTGTATCTTTAACTAGGTGCCATGTGTTCTCATTCATAACCATTTGAATTAACACATAACCTGGAAAGAGCTTCTTAGTGATCGTTCTCTTTCTTCCACCTGCATGAGTTGTAACTTTTTCTTCAGGTACAACAATCTCACCAAAAGAATCTGTTAGCTTGTAGTTAACGATTCTTTCACGAAGAGTCTTTTGAACCTTGTTTTCTTGTCCTGTAAGAGCTTTTGCAATATACCAACGAAAGTTAGGGTTAACTGCTTCAGCCTGTTCAGTTGTTTCTTCAGAAGCCTCTGGCGCTGCAGTTACTTCTTCGTTAAGTTCTTTTTCTGATTCGTTATTATCAACCATGCTTTATCTCACTTTTATTTTTTTAAGTTAGGCTACAGAATTAAACTTAGTAATTGTCTGAATGAGTAATCAATCAGAACAAAGATACCGCTAACAATACTCAAAGCGATTACTAGTCCAACAGTTGTCTTTAAAACATCATCCTTATTAGGCCAAACTACCTTAACTAGTTCGCCATAAACATCTTCAAGTAATGTCGATGCAGACTTGTTTTTTACGATTGACATAAAAACAATCAGACCTACAACAATTCCAACAACTTGTACCGTGATTGGAAAGTTAGGAACCTTTGCTTCTAGATCAAACCATTCTCCTAATTGCTCGAAGAATCTAATCGTAATAAATCCACAAATTGCACTTACAGCAGCAACGAAAGCGTTAATCCACTTTTTGCTGTCTTCACTCTTAATGAGAGACATTTCAAATCCTTTTTTACCTAAATTAAACGTACAAGTACCAGATTATATCCCTTAATTAACATGCTTTGGCAAGTCTAAACAATAAAATGGGATAATTTTCCAAGTATTAATAAATAATATTTAAAAGAAAAGTGGCGGGCGCATAAGGATTCGAACCTTAAACCTACTGATTTGGAATCAGCCGCTCTACCAATTGGAGCTATACACCCGTAGTGATATTGGATTGATAAGTTACCCAAAAAGGCCTTCCTCGTCAATCTCTTATTCTTAGAAAAAAACCAAAATTTAAAAACTTACATGCATATTATAGGATGCAATCCCTACTCAATAAAAAAGGGGACCAAGTGGTCCCCCTCTATATCTTCAATAGAAAATCTATTAGTCTAGAATTTCAGATACTGTACCAGCACCAATTGTTCTACCACCTTCACGGATCGCGAACTTAAGACCTTTT
>NZ_JBLXBP010000012.1:0-6437 GCF_048381875.1 Halobacteriovorax sp.
CGACATCACTGCAGACTATATCCGCGACCAACTGCCAAAAATATACAGCTACGAACTCGTTCAACTCATATTCGAACAACCTTATTGCCGTATTAGTAATCTAGTCGAAAAAGACATCGCCAAGCGACAAACGGCCTCGACCTACCTAAAAAAACTCACAGACATTGGTGTTTTAAAAGAAGTATCAGTAGGAAAGGAAAAGCTTTTTGTTCACCTCAAGCTGATGCAACTTATGATACAAGATGGCAACGATGTGAGAGCTTATGGTGCAGAGTGAGTCTTGATATCTTTTGCATTACTTTAACTTGGGAAGCCGTTTTATATACCGTTAATATGATTTAAGGATGAATGATGAGCCGATTTGAACTGGGTTTTAAGTCAAGCGATCTACCCGTTACGCTAAAAGATTGCAGCTATGAGAATGACACTTGTCCCTCATTCTATTTTCGCGTGAACGGTCAGTATTACCAGCTATGGGTGGATTACAAAGACAAAGCCCAACGAGAAAACCCAGATAGCCCGCGTTACACGGTATGCAAAGCGATTAACGAAGGGGATGAAGCTTTTCCAGAAATCTATACAGATCATGAGGTTGCAGACCTTTTTCAATCGGAAGAATCAAGTGAGATGATTCGGTTTGTGAGTGAGATACAGTGATTTTGTTCAATGGCGCTAGGCTGCAAGGATCTTGTGTCAGCACTCTCTGGATAAGTGCCTAAGTTTTAGCGTTAGATAGTTTTCTAAAATAAAATGTATATTTACAACTGGTAATTTGTGATACGGCGCATTTGTTGTATCCTGGTACTTATTATCAACTAAGCTCATCATAGAGATGGTTTTGATCGCACTTCATAGAGTAGATGTTAATGGAATCGGGAAGCAATAAAAAAGCTGGGACTTATATAGACCTATTCTCAGGTTGTGGTGGTTTTTCTTTAGGGCTTGGGAAGGCTGGTTGGGAAGGGCTTTTTGCGGTCGAAAAAGACCCTATGGCTTTCGATACTTTTAAACACAACTTAATTGAAGGTAAATATGCCCATTTTAATTGGCCTGAATGGCTTCCTTTACAATCAACGACTATTCAGGACATCCTCACTCAATACCCAGATCAATTAGCGTCATTAAAAGGAAAAGTGGACCTGATTGCTGGTGGCCCACCATGCCAAGGTTTTTCACTTGCGGGAAGACGTAATGCTCTAGACCCTCGTAACAAGCTATCTGAAGAATACATGAACATGGTGGAAATAGTATCGCCAAAGTATCTAGTGTTAGAGAATGTGAGAGGTTTCAATTCAACATTTAAAGATGCTAAAGGACAACGTGAGAAGCTGCCTTATTCCATGATAGTGAAGGCCAGGCTTGAAACGTTAGGCTATCACGTATTTACTGATTATCTTCATAGTGAGCATTATGGTGTTCCGCAAAAAAGAACGCGTTTCATCATGATTGGTATTCGATCAGATCTAATTAAAGATGATATCGATCCTTTTCAAATATTGGCATCACTTCGTTTGGATTTTTTAGATAAGAAAAAACTTCCTTATACACCTGTTAGTGTTCACTCTGCCATTGGCGATTTAGAAACATCTAAATATCCGCTTATTTACCATTCTGGTAGCCATATTCAAGGGTTTAAGCAAATTGATTATAAACCGCCTCGTAGATTAAATGCTTATCAAAATCTAATGCGAGAGGGATTGAAGAGCGCTAAACCAAATAGTTTGCGTATTGCACGTCATCGTCCAGAAACCATAGAAAAGTTCAAAACCATCCTTGAATTATGCCAACCAGGGAAAGGTTTAAGTGATGAGCATAAAAAAATTATTGGAACCAAAAAACAAGTCATTTCTGTACTGAACCCTAATGAGCCATCACGAACATTAACGACATTGCCTGATGATTTACTGCATTACTCAGAACCCAGAATTCTGACTGTTAGAGAGAATGCAAGAATTCAGTCTTTTCCTGATGATTACGTTTTTAAAGGAAAATACACAACAGGTGGTTCACGAAGAACACAAGAGTGTCCTCGATATACCCAAGTAGGGAATGCTGTTCCTCCTTTTCTTGGTGAAGTTTTAGGCCAAATGCTTGTTCATTTAGGAAGGAATCAATAAATGTCTAATGTGGTTCATTTTAAAACTAATACCTTGTTAAAAAACCTGATCGGGAAAGATCTAATTAATGATGACAATATTGGTATTATAGAGCTTGTCAAAAACTCATATGATGCAAATTCCCCAAAGGTGTTGCTTAAATTTGAAGGGTTAGAAGGTCCGTTAGAACTATCTCGATTGATAATTGCTGATCAAGGGGATGGTATGAATGAAATGGACATTAATGATAAATGGTTGAATATTGCCCATTCAGAAAAAAAACAAAGTAAGCAAGTTGCAGGTGCTTATCTTGCTGGAAATAAAGGAGTGGGACGATTTTCATGTGACCGCTTAGGTAAGCAGCTTGATATGTTTACTAGAACAAGTGGCGGAAAGATATTGCACCTTGCTATTGACTGGGAAGCGTTTGAAATTGAAGGCCAAAAAGATCTCACTATCCAGTCTATCGATGTAGCTTTAAATGAGGTGTCTGAAAGAGTTGTTTATGAGCATTGTGGGTTAAATATTTTTGACAATGGAACGATTTTACTTATTTCTAATTTGAGGTCTGAATGGGATAAAGAACGGCTTCTTGCATTAAAGAGAGACTTAGAGAAATTTATTAATCCAAATCAACTTTTTTCAAAAGGCGGATTTGAAATTGAATTATTAGTTGATGAATACAAAGATAGTGATCCCAAAGACTATACACACTCTGTAAATGGAATAATTAGAAACTTAATTTTTGATAAGCTGAGATTTAAAGCTACTTATATTGAATGTAAAACCATTGAAAATGGGCTGTATACGAGAACCTCTCTGTATCATGAAGGGCAGGAAGTTTATTGGGTTGAGGAAGTAAATCAAAACGTTAAGTTGCTCGATGATTTTTCGATCACCATGTATTTTTTGAATGCTTATAAAAAAGCGTTTTTTACTCGGCAGACGGGTATTCGATCTATTGACTTTGGTTCAATTTATTTATTTCTAAATGGCTTTAGGGTTGCCCCTTACGGAGAGAGAGGCAATGACTGGTTAGGACTAGATATACGCCAAGGGCAAGGTGCAAGGCGTTTTTTTTCGAGTCGTGATGTAGTTGGAAGGATTGAAGTTTTTGATTCACATGATGCATTACAACCAATTTCTAGCCGAGAAGGCTTAAAAGAAACTAAAGCTTTTTCTCTTATTAAAGAAGAGTTTTTCATGCAATCGCTAAGGCGTCTAGAAAAATTTGTTGTTGGTGGACTTGAGTGGGATAGTGTTTCAGAAGAAATTCGAAAAGAAATTAGTGGTAAGCAGGGTTTAGACTGGGAAAATACTAACGAAAAGTATGTTGAGTCGGGAGAGAAAAAATCGAGAAGGATCTCATTAAGCATACTTAATTTAATTGGTATTAAGAAAAAAGAATTAAAACAGTTTTGGATAAACAGTGAGTTATTATCTGAACTGGCTGAAGAGAGGAAAGAAGAGGTCAAAAGTATAATTAGTTCGATAACTTCTTATGATTCAGATGTTATTGATGATGACCTCAAAGCCAATCTTTCTAGCATTTCAAAGCTAATTTCCGAAAGAGAGGAGGCATTACGTAGGGAAAGAGAAGAACGACAAAAATCTCAAGAAACTGTCATGAAGCTTGAAGAGGAGCTTTATGATAAAGAAGAAAAGTTGGGCACTCTACAGACTGAAGTTGAACTGAAAAATAATACAATAACGTCTCTTGAAAAAGAAACAGAAGCAGTTAAAGCTCAATCTCTCTTTCTAAAATCAGTCTCTACTCTTGATGAAAAATCTCTTCTTACTTATCATCATCAAATTTGTAACGATGCAGCAACGATCGAAAACTATTTGGGAAGAACTATTCGAGCTTTGAATGATAATGATGTTAAAAAAGCCTTAGGTTTTATTGAGAAAATTGCTAAAGCGAATAAAAAAATCATTGCTACTGCACAATATGCTACGAAAGCTAACTTCAAATCAGGTACAAAAAAAGAATTAACAGATATTCCTTCTTTTATTAATCAGTATCTTAAAAATGTAGCGTCAGAGTTTTCTGCTTCTGGAGTGATTATAAATATCGATAATCAAATTAACTCTAGCTTTGAAATTCCACTTAAACGTATAGAACTTTCTATACTTCTAGATAACTTAGTCAGTAATGCAAGTAAAGCTGAAGCTAAAAAAATAGATGTATCGATGAGTCTTATATCAGAGAATCAACTTTTGGTTTCATGTATGGATGATGGACGAGGCTTATCAGATGACATTAATGTTGCTAATGTGTTTGATTTCGGAATGACGACAACAAATGGTTCAGGTTTAGGTCTATATCATGCTAAAGAATTTATGGAATCAATTGGTTCAGAGATAGTGATGATTAAAGGAGATTCAAAAAAAGTTTCCATAAGGATGGTGTTTAATAAATGAAGCTTACATACTCAATTTTATGGTTTGATGATAATGATGAATATTTGGAGTCTCTCGATAAAGAATACATTAAAGGAGAGTTTACTAAATGGGGATTCTATTGTGATATTAAATTTGTAACTGATCCCGTTCAGTTTACATCAGAAAGTCCTTATAGAAAATTTGACTTAATTGTCGTTGACTATAGCCTTGATCCATATGATGGACATGGTCAGGATTTTATAAGGTTAGTTCGTGATCAAAATGTTTTGACAGATGTTATCTTTTATTCGTCTCATCCAGCTAGTGATTTATGGGATGCTATTAGACAAGAAGAGTTAGAAGGTATTTTTGTTTCTAATAGAGCAAATAGCCAAGATAAAATTCTTAAAGTTGCAAATCAAGCTATTCGTAAAGTACTTGATCTTGAGAATGTACGTGGAATTGTTATGGCTGAAGTGGGTAATAATGATGAACTTTTATCTAATATCGCAAGGAAATCTTTTGAAGAGCTTAATGAAAAACAAAGAACTGAAATAATAAAAAAATATATTGATGCCATTATAAAGCAAACTGATAGTTTATCAGAGAAAGCTTCTAGTCTTGAAGGTACAACAGAAATTGATGCTCTTCTCAATTTATTAGATAGCTCTAAAAAATGGAATTTATGTCAGACCTTAAGTAAGTTTCCTGATACAAAATTTAGTCTCAAAGGTAAGGGAGACTATTTCATAGACGTTTTAGATAAAAGAAACAAACTTGCTCATGGTGTACCTACACAACATGATAGTGATGCTTTAAAGTTTGAGTACTGCGGTAAAGAATATATTTTTAATGATGATGAAAGCCTTATTTTACGTGAGAACTTAAGAAAATATGGAGAGCTATTTCAGTCGGTTGTAGATAACTATGCTTAATACGAATACTAAACAGATGATTTTGGTTGACCTTGACGGCACCCTCGCATTAAACAAACACCGTTTCCATTATATTGATAAGTCCTTAGGCAAAAAAATAGACTGGGATGCCTACTTTCAAGCTTGTGATCAAGATGCTCCGCATACGCCAGTAATAGAAACTATTAAGGCATTGAAGGAACAAGGTTATAAGATTCATATTTTCTCTGCTCGCGGTGACATTGTGAGAGATAAAACAATTCAATGGCTGAACCGATTCAATGTTCCATTTGATGATTTAACAATGCGAGAAATGAACTCCTATACGCCTGATGAAGAGCTAAAAAAACAATGGTTACTCTCTTATTACCCTAATTATCAAAACGATATTTTTTGTGTTTTTGATGATAGAGATAAAGTTGTCAAAATGTGGCGATCAATGGGGTTAACCTGTTTTCAAGTAGCTGAGGGAAGCTTCTAGAAACAGTAAATTTTCGGCATATCTGGGTTTAGAAGCAGATCAGCAGATCGTGAACTTTCGGTCCCGTTCATGTACGTTACAATTAACGTACTATTGATGTCTCGACACACTATTCAGAATCCTGAGAAGCAGGTATATAAGGGCTTTGATACACACAATGACCACCAAATTAATCCGCAATAGCACGGCTGAGTTTTTGATTTTTACTGGACAATCTGGTGAGCAGAGCATTGAGGCGCGTTATGAAGAAGACACTATTTGGCTTTCCCAAAAGCTGATTGCTGAGCTGTTCGATGTTGATGTGCGAACGGTCAGTGAGCATTTCAAAAATATATTTCAATCAGCTGAACTCAATGAAGAAGCAGTTATCCGGAAATTCCGGATAACTGCTTCTGACGGTAAAAATTATAATACGCAGCATTACAATCTAGACGCCATTATCTCTGTCGGTTATCGCGTTAATTCTGTGCGAGCGACTCAGTTCCGTCAGTGGGCGACTCAGGTGTTGCGAGAGTTTTCTATCAAGGGTTATGTGATCGATAAAGAGCGCATGGAGAACGG
>NZ_JBLXBP010000013.1:0-6090 GCF_048381875.1 Halobacteriovorax sp.
CAGATGATCGGCAAACAGAGAAAATTGATGCCGGTTCTCGGTGTTCCGGTAAGGTTTACCCGCCATAAAGTCTGTAATCCTGTTCGATGACTTCAGGCGGGTAGTATAACCGGAATACTTTCACAGCCTCTCCGCGTGGTAATGCATACCGCCCTTACCTGGATTCCTCCGCCTCCAGCGCCGTAATCTGCTGATAGATCGCCTCCGCCTCCTCCGTCAGAAACGAATAACTTTTAATATCGCCATTACGCTGAGCCAGCATCGCCTGCTCCAGCTTAGCCGCGTATTCCTTTTTCAGTTTCTTGGTCGGGTCAGACTTAAAGAGAGAAAACATAGATGTACCGCCTGCAGTTAAAAAGAGTGTCAGGCTTGTACGGGGAAAGCAGGTAAGCAGATGTTGGGAGGCGAATACTCAGGACAGGGCTCGTTCCCACGTTCTACGTGGGAATGCCTACCGGTCTATCTGCCACACATCAAATACCTGCCTGAAAAAGATATCTAATACTTATTGGTGGGTTCCGCTAATTTAGGTGAACGGATAGACTGAAAAATCAAAGAATTACGGAAGTATGTGGATGCTCCATTTAACGGAACAGTCACCTGCAGCTCTTAGATTAAGAGCAAATAAACGCATGAGCGTATGGCAGGGAAGCAGTCAGATTGTAAGGTCTTAATTTCTATTGATCTAATCTTTCAGATACTATTTCTCTATTTGATATTGATGTTTTGAGTTGTTTGTTTCAAAACAAGGCTAAATTATATATGGATATTTATTTTGAAGAAAAGAAAGCCAAGTGCTATTGATAAAATTTTACGTTCAAGTAGTAGTCCAGAGAGTGCTATTAATAAAGCTTTTAATAATCTTTCGCCTAATAAAATACCTGTTTTCTTGTCAGTAGCATTGAAGAACTATCTTTTTGAAAGATCTTGCTATAGAGGGTTGGTTGATATTGAAGCAAAGGATATAAAAACTATTGGAGTGCCTAGGGAGCTTGTAGATAGGTCTGATGATCAGATATTTTATTTTAGTTTTGGTATTCTGTTTTTTTACCGAGATTACTTGGAGAACTTTGTAAGGTTAGAGAGGGTTTTTGAAGATGAGCTATTATTAGGTTCTTATAATAAAGCCGAAGAAGTTTTGGATGAAATTGAGAAGAACTATGGATCTTCTTTTTGGTTGGAAAATAATAAAATATCCCTTTCAAAATTGATGGGAACTGATGTTAACCATAAATACTCTAACGTAAGCGATCTTGCAAAGTTGTTTTTGAAGCAGCATGGTTTTAACTTGGATGAGTTAGATGGTGAGAGTATAACTAAGAGTTTTATTAGTCAGTTAGACGTTTTTGAAAATCAAGTCGTCAGAGATATAGCTGCATATAGGTTTTTGGGGTACAACCCGGAAGCTGATTTTGATAGATATAAGGTGCTAGCTATAGAATTCAACTCTAGTTTGATTGATGTGTACAAGGCGTTTGAGTTTTTAGTCCTTGAAATGTGCCTGAAAGGCACTGGTTGTGATAAAGAATATGATGGGTTAAGTTTTTTAAATTCAATTGGTCATAGGTATTATGGTTTAGTCGATACTTCTGCCTGTAAGTATTTTGATTCAAGGTTTTTTGATAGTTATACTTCGTCAAACTACGAGTCGGTATTTGATGAATTTGGTAATATTGATGATGATTTAGGTGTTGTTTATATCTTGTCAAAGACTGTTTCGTATATGGATGTAAGGTATATACCTAGTTGTTTTTTGCATCGTATTATAAACTATTTGGCTGATGTTGTTAGGAAGAAAAATAATTTTGAGTCTTCGTTTAACGTTTTGGGTAATATTTGTTGGGCATTTCGTTTTAGCTCATATTTTTATGGTGTTTATAATTTTTTGTTGTCTGAGGTTAAAGCGGATGGCTTTGTCTTTGGTTATGATCTTTCTAGCGTGTCAGCGAAATTTTCCAATATTAATACACCGCTAAAGTGCTACTTGGTACAAGGTGAAGTTTCTCCTTTAGAAGGGATGTTTGGTAGTACTTATAATAATTTTAACAATGTTCTTTTGTTTGGGTCTACTGATGATGTGCCGAAAGAATTAGATATAAGGCAGGTCAAATATATTGGAAGGAGGCTTGTTGGTTATGGTCGATATCAAGATGCTATTGATCTCTATGAAGAAAATGATATCAGTCATGATTGCGAGATGAAAAGAGATTACATGTTTGCTCTATGCAAAAATGGAAAGACGCTAAATGCTTTGAAGTTTTTTGTTGAGTTAGTTAGAGACCATGAGGGTGCGCTTGAATATTTTGCGATCAATGATTTGTATGAAAGAGCTATTGATGAAATATCAAGTGTAAAAGCTGTTGAATTGCCTTTGGTTTTGTACTGGTATGGTGTTATAAATAATAATAGTATTAATAAGAATGCAACCGCTATGGCGCTGGCTAACTACGTTAGATATAAAGGTTTAAGTGTGCCCAGTGACTTGTCATTCTCTGATGATGATCTAAATGTTGTAGAGTTTCTTGAGCATGTATGCAATAGAGATATTCTTGTAAAATCAATGCTATTTCGATATCAAGTTGATGCATTTGATGAGCGAATAAAGATATGTAATTTATTAAGCAGTAGAAAGATTGGAAATACAGATAAGCTGGTTTTCGAGTCTAAAGAACTTTCCAAGAGAAAGGTTTTAGATAGTGCTGCAAAGCAGGTGTCGAGTTCAAAAGTTTATGCAGATATAGACTTTGTTAGGACGAAAACCTGGGATGAATTTTCTGAGTGTTATAATGATTATATAAGCTGTGCTCCGCTAGATGATATTTATGAAAAAAGCCTTGCGGAGATTTATTTGAATCTTGAGAAAGGCAGTAAAGAAAGTTCAGTAAATAATGAGTTCGTAAATATTTTATCTAATCAATTGAGTGCCTACCTAAGTATTCCGGATAAAAGATCTAAGTACTTGTTTTCTATGATTAAGTGTGTTGTTGAAGAGTACTGCTTTGGGATTAAAGGTCTCAATGTTTATTTAAGTACCAGAGTTAGGCATGGGACATTGCTGACGACTTTATTAGGGCCGGCAATCGATGAAGGTGTTGTATCTGAAGAGGCAATTGATTTTGAAGCTGAACTGGTTCGTTTTATGCCTAATGTCAGTAAAGATGTTTTAGATGAGCTTTCGACTGCTCATAACATTTTTAATAAGGATATTATTAGCCTTGTCAGAGGATTCAGAGACGAAACAATACAAGTTACTGCGAACGGGAAAGGTACTGTAGACAATGCATTCAACTTCAATGTCGATGCCAAAGACTTATACCGGCTTCGTTCTTCTTTGAATGAGTATCCTTCTATAAATGAGTGCTGGGAGTTAATTAATCATTGGCTGGAAGAACGTTTGTCACAAGCATGCAAACGAGTACATGAGGAAATTGAACATCGAATTAGTGAAGACCTTGCAAAAATCACTGATCGGTTTATTTCGAGAGTCGAGAAAATATCCTCTGAATACTCTGTTCCAATTTCTCGAGAGTTTATTTCTAGGTTGGCGAAAGTTAGGAAATCTTTTTCGAGTCAATTATCTATAGTAAAAGGATGGTTTGTTATAGATAGCGCTATAGATGAAAGAGAGTATACATTTGATATTGTTACTGATATAGCTGGTACGATGTTGATGTCAAATTCCATAGAGATTGTTTCCACTGCGCAAATGAGGGTTTCCCATAAAGCTCTTTCTCCACTAGTTGATATTGTTTATAACTTATTGAGTAATGCAATGAAGCATTCTGTTTATGATAAAAAACAGTTAAGGGTTGGTATTGAAGCTGTTATGGACTCGGGTAGTATTGTTTTATCTATGACGAATAGTACTTTTTTTGATGGTGATATTGTTCAAGAAAATGTCAGATTGAGGAAGTATACAGAGGGTATGAATGACAGAAGTCTCCAAGATTTGCTACAAAAAGAGGGGGGGTCAGGTGTCGCAAAAATATCAAGTATTCTTAAACATGAGCTAGGTTCTAAAGGTGTGGTTAAGCTTGCTTATCTTGATAGTGAAACCTTCTGCTCTTCTATAACAATTAGTCTAGAATCTGGAGTAATCCTTAATGAGAATACTAATAGCTGAGGATGATAAATATAAGGCTGATGCCATTTTTTCATTTCTTGAATCAAGATTCGAAGATTTATCAGTCGATTTTGCACGTTCCTTTTCTAGCGCCTTATTCAAAGTGATCGACTCCGCTGAGGGATTTGATTTGATCGTTCTTGATATGAGTATGCCAAGTTTTGATGTATCCGAAAAGGATCCTTCAGGGGGGAATCCTGAAAGTTATGCAGGTGAGGACTTCTTGTCTCAAATGACATTGATGGGCCATAAGACACCTGTAATTGTAGTGACCCAGTATGATAGCTTTGGGACGGATGAAAAACAGATATCCCTTAGTAAACTAACTGAAAAGCTTTATAAAGATCATCGTGATGTATTTCGTGGAAGTATTTATTTTAATGCAGCTACGAATTCATGGAAAAATAAACTTTGGACTTTGATTGACGAGATTGTGTTTTAATGAATATATTGCTTGTAGAAGATAATTATGAAAAAGTAAATAGAATTCATGCCATCTTTGATGGCAAAAAAAAACCTGAAATTGTTTCAGCTAGAAGTTCAAGTGAGGCCTATTCACTTATGAAACAGTTTCAATATGATATTGTTATTTTGGATGTGCAAATACCGGATATTGAAGGAGGTGATGTATCTATATCCGGTGGTACTGACTTTTTATACAAAATTGCAGTATATGACGATATTTATATGCCTTATTTCGTTATGGGTTTAACAAGTCATTGTGATGGGTTTGATACTGTCAAGGATCTGTTTATGGCTCATGGGTGGCCCCTTTTTAACTTTGAGTCTGAGTATAAGGTCTGGTCTGATTTGTTGGTTTCTAAAGTAGATTGTATGTCGAAAAAGTCAAATGGCATAAGTGTCGATGTTGCTATAGTAACTGCTTTAGAACATACAGAACTTGAGGCTGTTTTAGATATTGATTGTTCGTGGTCTGCTGTTGTTATTGGTGGCTTGAAGTTTAATATTGGTTCCTTGGCTTTGGATAGTGGTCGTACGATTTCTTTGGCAGCAATTTCTAGTGATAGGATGGGTAGCTCTGCTGCTTCCTTTATCACTACAAAAACAGGTTTGTTATTCAAGCCAAATTTGATGGTAATGGTGGGGATTTGCGCTGGTGTTAAAGGTAAGGTTGATTTAGGCGATATTGTCGTCGCTGAATGCGTTTGGGATTGGAGTGCTGGTAAAATAGTAGAAGATAAAGAAAACTCTACTGAAAAATTTTTGCCAGAACCGCATCAAATATCATTGTCTCGGAATCTTAAGAATAAAATAAAATTATATGCTTCCAATGAGGCTAATTTAACTTCGATTTATAAAGACTGGGAAGGTGAGCGTGGATCTACTCCACCCAAAGTTCACTTGGCGCCAATGGCTTGTGGCTCACAAGTTGTAGCTAATCAATCGATAATCGATAAAGTTTTAGAAGGCAATCGTAAAATGCTTGCTTTGGAAATGGAGTCATATGGTTTTATGAATGCATGTGAATCAATGGAAATAGATTCCTTTGTAGCAAAGTCTGTATGTGATTATGCTGACAGTGAAAAAAATGATGCAGTCCATAATTATGCTGCATATACAAGTGCGAAGTTTGTAATTGATTTTTTAAAACGCAGTTACGGTAATTGAAATGCACTAATAGATCCTTTTATCTCACATAGCCACGATGTATCAGCTTTTTAAACGATATCTTTTTACAGTTTCTAAAAACGGTCGAGCTATGCTGGCCGTTTTTCTTTCCATCTCAAAATTCTATCCCACTACCAGATTAATTTTTAGCACTCGAAGCTCCGATAACCCAGCTATTATAGTTCCTTAAACAGGATGCCTAACTCCCCAACCACCGGAGACCTAAAATGGATTTAAATGCTATTTTCGCCTTTATCGCCGTGGCGACTTTGCTGGTGATCTCTCCGGGGCCGAATGGCTTTCTGATCGCTAAGACGGTTCCTCTCTCCGGTCATCGG
>NZ_JBLXBP010000014.1:0-5938 GCF_048381875.1 Halobacteriovorax sp.
CTTTCTTCGCCAAAGCCTACGGAGATCTGCAGGGCTTCCGGGAAGAGTACAAAATCTGGAAAGAAAACGCCTTTATGCCCCGCCGCCCAGAGTAATTATCTGATCTGATCCACCAGAAGGAGCCGTGTGTCATCACGGCTCCTTTTTTGTGCCTGTGGGATGCTCGGGGTCGTGAAATATGCCATCGAGACAGATAGGAGAGGGTAGGTTTATTACGACAGACGCGACAGGCCAGACCGTAAATAAAAGCTGGCTTTTTATACAGTGTATTTGCCGTTTTCGGATTAACCATGCTCGGTTTACTGCTGCGGTGAAATTGGATAAGATTTAAATTTGATACATTATGGAAACCGTGCTTGTTCTTTTTTAAGAGCATAGGCGCACGGTTATTGGCGTATATGCGCATGCGCGTTTAGCAGGGAAGCAGTCAAATCAGAAAATGGATTTTTCCTTTCTAATCAAACTCTTCCCTCAATTTTAGACAGTATATCAAAATCGTCAAAATGCGCATGGCTATGATTAAAATGTTATAAATCATTTCAACGGTATAGCATTTTCACTATTACTTGATCTAAGCTTTGTTTTTATCAAGTTATATGTTGTAACTTCTTACTGGTATAAACATAGGTGCATAGCAAGGGGTTGTATGACACAAATTACTTTTACTTTAGATTTATCGAATGAAGATGAAGCTGAAATTGCCTCAATTCTAGGTTGCGAAACTAATGAATTACCCGACGCAATAACTAAATGTTCATTGGCTTCTACTTTAGAGTACTTAGCCATGATTCGTGGGCAGAAAGTCTTTAAACGTGGAACAGATATTTTAGAGTATAGACTTCTGCTACTCATTCAACACCATTTTGATGGTGTTATTCCAGATGAAAAAGATGTTACACATCTTTTTCAAACCACTTTGACAGAGAGCCGCTCATTGATTCGTGCTGTTATTTCTAAATATCAGTATTTATTAAGAGAAGCAATCGACCAGACAATGTTGGCTGTGCTCAATGCAGCTGAAGCTGAAACAGATGCTTTACCTTACGAAGTTGTTATTAAAAGCCAAAATATAGTCGATGAACTTAATCGATTAATTTCTGATATAGATGGTAGCCTTCCTTCAGTAACGAAAAAACGGGGAAGTGTGTCTACGTATGAAATTAAGCGCTCTGCATATGACCAACTCAAGCTGAGGCTTGACCCTTAATGAGTGATTTACTGTCAGCATCTAGTTTATTAATGGCAACAATAACGATCTTATTTAGCCTTTGGTACGGTGAGATAGTTAGTGTTCTTGACAAACCCAAGGAAAAACATAATGCAGATAACGTAGGTTTACTAAAAGAAGTCAAGAGTGTGCTTTTCAGTAAGGCTATTCTCTTGGTTTTAATGTCATTATCCGTAACGTTGATATTTGCCCCTAATGCTTTGATGATCATGGTGGAGTCTTTTGATCTTCTAAAGAAACAAGGGCTTCCTACGTTCGAAACGTATAGCGCAGTCAATACAGCATTTAGTCTTGTTTTCTTTATCTGTTTGGGGATTACAGTCTACACGTTAGTACTTTTATTTCAGTTAGTTGCTAGGTGGAAAGAACTTAAGCAAAACTGATTTATAACAATCTGTTTAAGAGTGATTCTCAACACTTGGCATTTTTGCTATGCGTTGCGTTTTGCGTTTAAGGTGGTATGCGGCGGCTTTTTTATTGCGTTGCTCACACCTTAACAGGGCGTTAAACGTCTTCGCTCATCATTCAGTTCAACTATGTAACAAGGAAAAATATGGATAATGGACCATTTGGCTCTAGAAATGTAATAGAAGCAAAAATATCAGAAGATTCTTTAAAGAGCTTTTTAGTTGGGTTTGATCTTAATGATGAAGGTGAAAACGAGTATCGCTGGGTAGAGCTAGTAAAGAAAATCACAAGTGTTATTCATGAGTTTTCGTTTGGTTTTCATGAGGGCACTACAACAAAAAATACAGAAACATTAGATAAGCTAGTAGAAGCAGCAAACTCAATATATAAAATAGATGCTTTTCAGCGTGTGCGAGATATTTATAAAAATGATGGTAGTATTGATGATGAAATAACTGATAAATATCTTCGTAGAGGTGAGTTTGGTGAGCTGGTTCTACACCTTATTCTAAGAGATCATTTCAATACAATACCGCTGCTATCAAAAATATATTTTAAGGATTCTTTAGGTCATACGGTTCATGGCTTTGACTGCGTACATATAGAACCAGGATCTAAAACTTTATGGCTAGGCGAGTCCAAACTTTATATTAATCCTAAGAAAGGGCTGACTGAATTAGTTAAAGATATAGAAGAGCATTTTAAGGTGGATTATTTGGATTCAGAGTTCAGTTTGATTGCTAAAAAAATAAAACTATTTGATAACATACCTGAGGCTGATCATTGGAAAAAATTGTTATCTTCAAGTACAAAGCTAAAAGACAAGCTTAACGATATCTACATACCTCTATTATGCACTTATAGTTGTGAATTATTTGATAAGTACGATGATGAAACAGAGCAAAAATTCTTGGAAGAATATGAAGAGAAAATTAGAGGCTTAAAGAAATACTTTGATGAAAGAAACAAGCATTCCCTAAAGAAAAAGCTCAAGATAATAATAATTCTTTTACCTGTAAAGTGTAAAAAAACACTAGTAAAAAAATTGCACAATAAACTATCATTGATGCAGGCTTTGGGAGACTAGCAGTGGTTGATTTAATTGAATCCGTTTCCAATCAAGAAGAATTTGATTTTAACGACACTTTCAATATTTATAATGAATGTTCAAAATTACTGATCGAAGATGAAATCAAAGGTTCCAATTTATTAATACACATCCTGAACTTTCGCCATAAATTCTCTTCAGAGCTAGATGAAATGCTCGCAGACTTGGTTGAATCT
This sequence comes from Halobacteriovorax sp., assembly GCF_048381875.1. Classification (NCBI taxonomy): domain Bacteria; kingdom Pseudomonadati; phylum Bdellovibrionota; class Bacteriovoracia; order Bacteriovoracales; family Halobacteriovoraceae; genus Halobacteriovorax; species Halobacteriovorax sp. The sequence goes on from NZ_JBLXBP010000014.1 coordinate 2,921, forward strand.
ATTGGGTTTTATCCATATTTAAAGAAAGAGGATTTAAAGTTATCCTCAACAGGCTCAAACATTAGGCTCAACTCTAGTTTATCTAATAATATTGATGGGAAATATTTTCATGATGAACAAAAGAAAATATTAGAGATATTAAATTCAGGGAAAAATTTAATTGTTAGTGCACCAACGAGTTTTGGGAAAAGCCTACTGATTGAGGAGGTGGTTGCATCAAAGAAGTACAATAACATTATTGTGATCCAGCCAACACTTGCCTTGCTTGATGAAACCCGAAGAAAGCTATCCAAATATAGCGAATCTTATAAGACAATTGTAAGGACTTCACAAGAACCATCTGAGGTAAAAGGTAATTTATTTCTGCTTACTGCAGAGAGAGTAAATGAATATCAAAATTTTCCAAACATTGATCTTCTTATAATTGATGAATTCTATAAACTAAGCTCAAGACGCGATGATGGACGTTCCGACTCATTAAATAACTCTTTTCGATATATACTCAATCAGTTCAGTCCTCAGTTTTATCTTCTTGGTCCAAATATTGAAAATATTTCAGAAGGATTCGCAGAAAAGTATAATGCAGTTTTTTATAAGACGAATTATAGCTTAGTAGCTTGCGATGAGATAGACATATACAAGCAACACAAAGGGAAATTTGGAGAGCGAGGTGAAAAAAAGATATACAAAGAAAAAGTACTATTTGATCTTTTGTATGAGCAGCGAGATCAGAACACCATCATTTATTGCTCATCTCCAGCCAGAGCAAGATATCTTTCCACAAGATACTATCAGCACCTAATTAATAAGAATATAGAAGTAAGAAACGAAAATTTACCGATATTAGATTGGATAAAAACATATGTTTCATCATCATGGAGTCTAATAAACTGTCTTAAATTTGGTATCGGTGTACATGACGGAGCATTACAAAAGCATATTACAACAACTGTTATTGATCATTTTAACAAAGGGCTTCTCAATACCCTTTTTTGCACCGCAACAATTATTGAAGGAGTAAATACAACAGCAAAAAATGTAGTCTTCTTCGATAAAAAGAAAGGGTTAAATACTCCTGTTGACTTCTTTGATTACTCTAATATTAAAGGTCGAGCAGGTCGTTTAATGGAGCACTATATAGGGAATATATACAACTTTAATCCAACACCTCCGAAAGATAAGATTAATATTGATATACCATTTTTCGAACAGAATCCGATATCTGATGAAATACTTATTAATATAGATAAAAAAGATGTTATAGATAAAGATAGTGAACAGTTTAGTTATATATCAAACCTTCCTCTTGAAGAGAGAGAGGTTTTCTCAAAGAATTCGCTTTATATCAGAGGGCAAGACGCACTCATAGCTCGCTTACGAAATGATATTAATTCTTGCTATGATTTGATTGTATGGGACGCAACACCAAAATACGAACAGCTTGAATATTGTTTAGGTTTGGCATGGGATTACTTGATTAAAGAAGATGAAGTCGTTCGTCCCATGACAAAGAAGAGGGTTGTTAAAGTTACGTTTGATTATGGAATAAATAAAAGCATTAACAAACTCGTTGAAAATAACTTTAATTACAAGCGGGATAACAACACGAAAAATCTTTCTATACAAGAGCTTCTAGATGAGTCAATTAGAGATTCATTCCAAATATTAAGACATTGGTTTCAGTATAAAATACCGAAATGGTTACTGGTTGTTAATGAACTCCAGAGATTTGTTTGTGCCGAGAAAGGAATTCGGCCAGGAAACTATTCTTTCTATGCCAGCTCGATTGAGTGTGACTTTATACGGGATAACCTAACAATTCTTGCAGAGTATGGCATTCCAAAATCAGCAATAGATAAGATTGAAAGATACATAGATAAAAATTTAGATCAAGAAAAAGTACTATCTGAAATAGTAAGAAAAAAGTTGTATAACAAACCTGAATTTCTTAAATATGAAAAGCAAAAAATATTGGAAAATTATAATAAAAACGACGGTTAACAAGCCCATCCAAACGGCCGCATTCTGCGGCGCTTGATGGAGCGTTCAGGCTGTAGAAAAACCTAACAGGTTCTGGTTGTTGAGAATTTATCGTGGTGCTACGTTGATTTAAGCGTATTCGCTGATGAAAACTGCTCCAGAATTCACGTAGAAGTGCCATTTTCAGTACATAAAATAATCAACCTTTGAGGCTGAGGTTTTTCTACAGCCTCGTTATGAGTTGTGGGCCTATAGATATCTAAAAGGTGGGTGAAGCATGGAGCTCAAGGAATTCGTAAAAGAATCAATTAAAAACATAATGGATGGGGTCTCTGAGGCACAAAAGGAGGTGGGTGGCGGAAAAGTTGCCTCAGACTTCCCCAGTGGTTCACTTGGCTGGTATGAATCGGGGCTAAGTAATCGTCAGCTGATAGATTTTGAAGTATCAGTGAACGCAGTTGAGAAAGAAGGAAGTGAAGCAAAATTGAATGTGGTTGCCGCCGTAGTTGGAGGAGGGGTGAAAGGTGATAGTTCAACAGCCTCAAGCCACACAGCCAGGCTTCAGTTTAAGGTCCCAGTAGAGTTTCCGGAAAGCTCATAACAATCCAAGGCAGCGGGACATATTTTCTTTGCTTCGCTCAAAACGCAAAAATATGCCCCTGACTGGGCGTTCAGGCTGTAGAAAAACCTCCCAAACTATGGCCTGATCAGGTTTTGAAACGCAGGAGGCGGTGGTGCCTCGGTTCAAGCGCTACGACGACAACCCAACGTCGATGCTGGTGATCAATTATCAGGATCAGCTGCAGCCGGGTACTTTTGGGCATGCACTGTATTATCCCTGCCTTTTATAAAGAGGCGGAAAAGCTGGCTGAAAACAGGTTTTTCTACAGGCTCGTTATCTCTGGCTCAGGGATATTTAATCTCATCCAGTATGCTTTTAAACAAGTAATCACCGTAAGTCATTACTGTCCAAATACGGGTTGAAAGCTGATCAAATTTTATTGTTCGCCGCTAAGGTGCTATATATTCTTATCTTGA
>NZ_JBLXBP010000015.1:0-5867 GCF_048381875.1 Halobacteriovorax sp.
ATTACTTCACCACCAACTTTTGTCGCTCTCGCTTCTCTATCAGAAATAATTCCTTTAGAAGTTGATAGGATTGAAGTTCCAAGACCACTGATTACTCTTGAGATGTCCTTGTAACCACGGTACTGTCTTAGACCTGGTTTAGAAACTCTCTTAAGTCCAACAATTGCGTCTTCTTTAAGTAGTACTTTAATTCTAATATCTGATTGGCTCTTTGCAATGATTTTGAATGAACGAATATATCCTTCGTCCTTCATAACTTTACAAACACCTGCTTTCATTTTCGACGCTGGGAATTCAACTCTATCGTGTCCAGCATTGATTGCATTTCTAATTCTTGTTAACATATCTGAAATAGGATCTGTCATCATAATTTCGTCTCCTCAACCCTTACCAGCTTGACTTCGTTACACCAGGGATCATTCCTCTAAGTGCTAATTCTCTAAATTGAATTCTAGATAATCTGAACTTTCTATAGAAAGCACGTGGACGTCCAGTTAATTCACATCTATTTCTAACTCTAATAGCTGCCGAGTTTCTTGGAAGTTTCTGAAGTTTAATCATTGCTTCAAATCTATCTTCGTCAGAAAGGTTCTCGTTGATAATAGCGGCCTTAAGTTCTTTTCTTAACGTACCGTATTTTTCAGCAAGCTTAGCTCTTTTCTTGTTACTTTCAATTTTCGCTTTTCTAGCCATTACTATATCCTCTATTACTTGTTAAAAGGCATACCGAAAAGGTTTAGGAGTTCTCTACCTTCTTCGTTATTGTTAGCAGTTGTTACAATTGAGATTCCTAGACCTCTTACCTTATCAATTTGATCGTAAGAAATTTCTGGGAAAATAATCTGCTCTTTTAAACCTAAAGTGTAGTTACCTTTTCCATCGAAACCTTTAGATGAAACACCTCTAAAGTCACGTACTCTTGGAAGAGTGATGTTAACAAGTCTATCAAGGAATTCGTACATTCTTTCACCACGAAGAGTAACGTTTGCACCAAGTGGCATACCTTCTCTAACTTTGAAGCCTGCTACAGACTTTCTAGCCTTAGCAATAACTGGTTTCTGACCTGTAATAGTACCTAAGTCGCTAACAATCGACTGAACAACTTTAGAGTTAGTTACTGCGTCTCTTGTACAACAGTTAACCACTATCTTTTCTAGTTTAGGAATTTGGTTAACATTCTTATAACCAAACTTCTCAGTCATTTTATTTTTAATTTCATTTTTATAAAGTTCACTGAATCTACTCATATCTGCCTCTACCTTAACCTAATACTGATCCGCAAGATACTGCAACTCTAACTTTCTTCCCATCTTTCTCTTCAATTCTTACTCTAGTAGCCTTTTTTGTTTTTGGGCTTACTACAGCAACATTTGAGATATGAAGTGGAGCTGCGATATCTACGATTCCACCAGCTGGGTTCTCTTGAGTTGGTTTAATTGCTTTCTTTACTAGATTAACACCATCAACATAAACAACTTTGGTCTTGAAGTTGATCTTTCCAACTACACCAGTTTTGCCTCTGTCTTTTCCTGTTAAAATAACTACATTATCATTCACTTTTAGCTTTTGCATAACTTCCTCACTGAACCTTTGACTAAAGAACTTCTGGAGCTAAAGAACAAATCTTTGTAAAGCTCTTGTTTCTTAATTCTCTTGCAACAGGACCAAAAATACGTGTTCCTACTGGTTCATTATTAGTATTAAGTATTACGACACTGTTCTTATCAAATCTGATATATGAACCGTCTTCTCTTCTAATAGGGTATTTAGTTCTTACAATAACTGCTTTCTTAACGTCACCCTTTTTAATTTTTCCACCTGGTAGTGCTTGCTGAACTGCTACAACTATAATGTCACCAAGGTTAGCGCTCATTCTTTTTGAACCACCTAGTACCTTGATACACTTTACTTCTTTAGCTCCAGAGTTATCAGCAACTTCTAACTTAGTTTGCATTTGGATCATTACTAACTCCTAAAATAGGCTTATTAAGCCTTACTTATTTACCTTTAACAGTTCCCACTTTTTGAGTTTTGAATAAGGTTTACTTTCAATAATTGTTACATTGTCACCTAGATTTGCTTCTAAACTTACATTATGAGCATGGTATTTCTTAGTCTTTGTAACGAATTTACTATATACAGGGTGCTTAAAACGTCTAGCAACATTAACGACAACTGTATTTTCATTCTTAACAGAAACAACTACACCTTCTAGCTTTCTCTTAAACGTATTAGTACTCATGGTTACTCACCTTTAGCATTTTTTGCTGTTAATAATTTAGCAATATTCTTTTTTGCAACTTTTAACTGATGAGGCTTTTCAATACCACTTGTCGCTTTAGACATATTCATATCGAAAATAGCTCTTCTCATTTCAGCTACTTTTGCATCAATTTCTTTACCGCTTAAACCGCTTACTTCTTTATAATCTAACTTTTGCATAACTTCCTCTAACGATTAAAGTTCCTGCTGCTCTCTAGAAATAATTCTAGTTTTAACAGGCAGCTTGTACATAGCAAGCTTTAGTGCTTGTTTACTTAACTCAGGGTCGAAGTGCTTGATTTCAAACATTACTCTTCCTGGTTTAATTACTGCAACCCAAGAATCTGGAGAACCTTTACCTTTCCCCATACGAACTTCAGCTGGCTTCTTAGTAAGGACCTTATCTGGGAAGATTTTGATCCAAACATTACCACCTCTTTTGATCTTTCTTGTCATTGCAATACGGGCAGCTTCAATTTGACGGTTTGTTATATACCCACATGATAGGGCTTGTATAGCAAATTCACCGAACGTGATAGTATTTCCACGGTTTGCTTTCCCTTTCATTCTGCCTTTTTGTTGCTTACGCCACTTTACTTTTTTTGGACTTAACATATTTACCTCAATAAAATAAATTCACTAACGAATTTCCAACTACTTGTAAATCTCACCTTTATAAACCCAAACTTTTACACCGATAACACCGAATGTAGTATGAGCTTCGGCAGTATTGTAATCAATATCTGCTCTAAGTGTGTGTAGAGGAACTTTTCTTTCTGTATAACCTTCTGCTCTTGCCATCTCAGCTCCACCAAGACGACCTGCAGTTCTAACGCGGATACCTTTTACTCCAGCTCTGAATGCTGACTGCATAACTTTCTTCATTGCTCTTCTGAAAGCTACACGTTTTTCAAGCTGACCTGCGATATTTTCAGCGATTAGTTTTGCTTCTGCATCTGGTCTTTTTACTTCTGCAATATTGAAGATTAGAGTTCCCTTAGTTAGTTTCTTAAGGTCATTTCTGATCTTTTCAATTCCTGCACCTTTTTTACCAATAGCAACACCTGGCTTAGCTGTGTAAACAGTAACTTTAACCTGGTTTGAAGTTCTTGATAATTCGATGTTTGCTACAGAAGCATTCTTCATGTTCTTTTCAATGTAGTTTCTAATCGCTAGATCTTCGTGAAGTGTTTCACCGTATTCTCTATCGTTAGCAAACCAATTTGAATGCCATGATTTAATATAACCTAATCTAAAACCGTATGGATGTACTTTTTGTCCCATAATTTATCCTATGCTTCTTTTAGTTCAACTGTTATGTGACTAGTTCTTTTTCTAATTCTGAACGCACGACCTTGAGCTCTTGGCTGAATACGCTTTAAAGTTGGACCTTCGTCAGCTTTAATCGTACCAATAACTAAATTGTCTAGATCATACTTTTCAGAATCAGCTGCGATAGCTAATCCACTATTAATTAATTTTGTTAAAACAAGTGCAATTTCTTTCTTCTCATTGAAACGTAAAATTTTTAACGCTTCAGAAGCTTTTTTCTTTCTGATTAGATCGCAAACCTGTCTAACTTTTCTAGGCGCGACACCAACTCTACTGTTTCTAACTGTAATGGCCATCTGACCTTCTCCTTATTCAACTGTAACTGTACTATCTCTTCTTAGACTTCTTATCTGCACCGTGACCAAAATATGTTCTAGTTAGTGCAAATTCACCTAGCTTATGTCCGATCATGTTGTCAGTAACATAAACTGGTATGAATTTTTTTCCGTTGTGTACGGCAAAAGTAAGTCCGATAAACTCAGGAACGATAGTTGATCTTCTAGACCATGTCTTGATCACTTTGTTACCTTTGTTACCTTCTTCTTGCATTTGTAGAGCTTTTTTCATTAAGCTAATATCAACAAATGGACCTTTTTTTAATGAACGGGCCATATTATTCTCCTACTACTTTCTTCTCTTAACGATGAACTTATCAGTTCTCTTATTAGTTCTAGTCTTGTAACCCTTAGTTGGTGTTCCCCATGGTGAAACTGGGTGACGTCCACCTGAAGTTCTACCTTCACCACCACCGTGTGGGTGATCAACTGGGTTCATAGCAACACCACGTACAGTTGGTCTGAAACCAAGCTTTCTCTTACGTCCAGCTTTACCAATGTTACGTTTTTCATGATCTAGGTTACCTACCTGACCAATTGTCGCCATACAAGTAACTTCAACTTTTCTAAGCTCACCTGATGGCATTCTAAGAAGAGCAAATTTACCTTCTTTGGCCATGATCTGAACATAAGACCCTGCAGAACGTGCTAGCTGACCACCAGCTCCTGGATACATTTCTACGTTGTGTACAAGAGTACCAACTGGAATGTCTTGAAGCTTCTTAGCATTTCCTACTTTAATATCTGCTTCTGCTGAAGCGATAACTTTATCACCTACTTTAAGACCTAGTGGAGCTAGGATATAGCTCTTTTCACCGTCGTGATAAGCGATTAGTGCAATATTACAAGTTCTGTTTGGATCGTAAGAGATCGCTTGAACTGTAGCAGGGATATCAAGTTTATTTCTCTTGAAATCAATAATTCTGTATCTTCTCTTAACTCCGCCACCTCTGTGTCTAACAGTGATACGACCGGCGTTATTTCTACCTGCAAAATTTTTCTTTACAGCTGTAAGGCCTTTAACTGGCTTTACACCTTTTGTTAACTCATCACTATTTACGACTTGCATCTTTCTTAGTGAAGGAGTTGTTGGTTTAAATCTTTTAATACCCATAATTTCCTCAGCTAACTAGTTAAACACCTTTAAAAAATTCAATTTTTTGACCTTCCGCTAATTGAACGAAAGCTTTCTTGAATTTACTAGTCTTTTTAACACCCTTACCAGCTCTCTTAACTTTACCAGGAGTGATGTTAGTCTTAACATTTAATACTTTCACGTCATAAAGCTTCTCAACAGCATTCTTAATCTGATGCTTATTAGCTTTAAGATCAACTACAAAACCAAAACGGTTTTCATTGTCTGTTGCTACAGAAGTCTTTTCAGTGATAAGCGGTTTCTTTAATACATTTTCTAACGTCGCCATAATTACACCAACTTATTTAATAGGGTTTCTAATGCACTCTTTTCGATAACTAGGTTTTCAAATTTTACTGCTTCGTATACAGAGAAACCTTCTACGGCCATCCCTTTACCCCACTGTAAGTTCTTCACTGCTCTTAGAGCCGGTGAGTTTTTATCAGCAGTTACTACTAAAGCAGGAAGTAAACCCTTACCATTTAATAGAGTGTACATTTCTTTAGTTTTTCCAGTTGATTCAATTGTATCTACTACTGTTAACTTTCCTGCTTGGAGTTTATCAGCTAATACAGATTGAATTGCAACCTTTGCCATTTTCTTGTTAACTTTTTGAACATAGCTTCTTGGGCTTGGACCGTGAACAGTTCCACCGCCTACCATAAGAGACGATCTAATTGAACCTTGTCTAGCTCTACCTGTACCTTTTTGCTTGAATGGTTTAGCACCACCACCGCTAACATCTGAACGACCTTTAACACAAGCATTACCTTGTCTTCTTCCCGCTAGAGTAGCTTTAACAA
>NZ_JBLXBP010000016.1:0-5582 GCF_048381875.1 Halobacteriovorax sp.
ATCATTGTTGAAATTGAAACAGCACCACTCGCTACAATCCACTGCCTCTTTGACCAGCCTGCTGGAGCTTTAACAAGGGCCCAAGCGTCTCGTGGAATGGCCTTAATAATATCGAGGTCGGACTCATCTTCTTCGTCGAGAATTAGATCTTTTGCATCATTTAGTTGTACAAGAGTTTCGTTCTCTCCTAGGATGTCGTAAATCTCTTCATTTAGCCTTTCATTCTTTTCACGAACTTCAATCGTTTCATTATCATCAGATATAATTTCTTCATTTTGAGTTACTTGTTCCTGTGACTCTTGAGCTGAGACCTGCCCTGGGATCTCTTGAGCGACAGTGTTAAATGCGAGTAAGGTCGCAAGACTAATACATAGAAGTTTTTTCATTTTTCTCTCTCTTATTGGTTTCTTGGCAGTATACCGAATTTAAGAGAGATTATTAGAGGAAGTAAAAAATATTTAGAGTCGTCAATTATTTAGACATTTTTTGTTTCTTCGCTAATTTGCTTTAAATACTTCTCTGATAATTGAGATTGTCGTTTAAGTTCTAAGTACTGGAATTCGCAAGTGTTAAACTTATGTGCTTGTCCATTTTTCTCTATCAACTGGGCCTGAGTTACAAGTTCATTTAAACCAAAGTTAGAGATAGCACCTATGTAGGTATGGGTCGCATTCTTAATTTTATGCGCATCCTTTGTGTGAATGGCCTTACTTATATTATTAAGCATTTTCTTTTGTGAACTTAGGAGTAAATCAATTGATTCTTTCATAAACTTCTCATCACCATCAAAGTAGCTTAAAAGATCACTCTTTAAACTACTTAATGTTTTATTTACTTGATCCACTTCTTTATATTTTGAGAGTACCTTATAAACAGCTTTAGATGTGATAGGTTTTGCTAGAAAATCGTCCATTCCGTACTCTTCACATTTTAAAATATCTTCTTTCATCGTACTTGCAGTTAGTGCAATAATTAGAGGTCTATTTTCACCATAGGTTTCAATAATTTTCTGAGTTGTCTTATAACCATCTAAAATAGGCATGTGACAATCCATTAATATTATATCAATCTTATTTTTCTCAATAATAAGGAGAGCTTCATTTCCATTAGATGCAGAATAAGTATTACAATTGAATTTTTTTAATATTTCTTGTGCGATTTTTCTATTAATAACATTATCATCAACTACAAGTATATCAAGCTTCAATGATTGCTTATCTAGTTTTATATTATTTGTTTTTGTCGTAGTGGTCAGTCCCTCACAAAGAGTATTTGCTTTGAAGTTAAATGTGAATGTTGCACCTTTTTCTAGTTCACTCTCTACTGTGATTGAACCATTGAAATATGTTGCAAGTTTTTTGCATATCGAGAGACCAAGTCCTGTTCCGCCAAATCTTCTTGTTGTGGATAGGTCAACTTGTGAGAAGTCTCGAAAGAGTAGGTCTTGGTTCTGTTTTGATATACCGATACCTGTGTCGATGATTGATATTGAAATATCATGACCCTGAGTTAAAGTTTTCTTTGCTGATGCTTTGATAAGCACTCCGCCTTTACTCGTAAACTTAATGGCATTGTTAAGTAGATTATTGATAATTTGTCTTATTCTGTACTCATCAGAGCAGATATATTCTGGAAAGTCTTTTTCATATTCAACTTTTAAATATATACCTTTTGCATGAGCTTCAATTTCAAATAATTGCGTAATCTTAGTAATTAATTCTCTAATATTGAAATTTTGTTCATCAAGATGAATTTTTCCTGCTTCAAGTTTTGAGAAGTCTAGAATATCATTAATTATTTTTAATAGCGCAGAACCACTTTCTTTTATTATATTTAATTTATTAATATCTTCTTTATTACTCAAGTTATCAGAGAGTAAGTCTGCCATCCCAATGATACCATTCATTGGAGTTCTTATTTCATGACTCATATTTGCAAGAATTGCTGATTTAATTTTCTCAGTCTCTTGAGCTTTTACTTTTAGTGTTCTGGCATCTTGATAGATATAAATGAGTAAACCTGCTAGTAATGAAGAAAAAGCTCCAAAAATTAGAATCACTTCACCAATAGAAGAACGAAAAGAATCAACATATTGTTCGGTTACATTTATTTGTATTATCCAATTATTATCATTGTAGCTATTTAGATCAAAATTGACTGGAGTAATACTTGATATATCAGAGTGAGTATTTGTATAAATAATTTTATCGTTTTCTTTAAATCTTATATGAAAGCTTTGTGAGTCAATGTTTAGTAACATACTTTTAAATAGTTTCTCGACATCAACAAGTACTAGAGTTGTCTCTACATATTTGTTAAAGTCAAATCTTGGTATTGCTATATAGAATACATTACGATTTTTTTTCTCATCTATATCTCGTATTGAAAATATACGACTAAATAGTGTTTTTTCTAATTTTTTTACTTGTTTAAGAATTTCTTCTTTCTTTGCCTTATTTTCGAAATAGACTTCTTTGTTATGTGCTGTAACTGTCCATTTTGCATTTTCTGTAATTCTTTGCAGCTGAATATATTGTTCATTTGCCTCAAGATAGCTAAAAGCATCTTTCTTCCATGCATTTTCATCCTGTTGTTTATATATGTCAGATCGTTTAGCCAATCTTTTTAAATCATTTACTTTATCATCGATTATTATTTCAATTCGACTTCTGAGCGAGTTTGTTTCATTTTGAATCACTTGTTTGATATTATTGATTTCCGTTTGTTTTATAATTTGCCCGATTAAAACAAATGTAAAAAGAAAGCCAAGTGTAGTAGGTATTGGGATCCAATTATAGTCGTTATCTTCTTTTATAGATGATATTGTGTTGTAGAAACTAGTTGATGCAATAATAAGGAATGTTAGTGATGTATGTAGCGCCATTCTTGTATACTTTTGCCAAACAAATGTTACATCTAGGCTAAATATATATCCTAAAAATGCAGTTGCAGATAGAGTAAACAAGAGACTGATGATTAATAATTGTAGATTCAGATATACTTTGTATCTTGAGAGAAAGACTTTAACTAAGCTTGTAAGAGAAACAAGGATAAAACATGTTGCACTATTAGGGGACATTCGCCCCGGGAATGTGGATTTGGTTAGAATATAATGCTTCATCAAAAATTCATCGATTCCATAATTATGACCGAGAATATATTGAAGTAATGTAGTAAAAGAAATCATAAATAGCGTAATCGATAGAATTTGATAGAAGTGAGAGTATTTCTTTCTTCCTAAGGAGTAATTTAAAATGATTCCTGAAAGAATAAAGCATATTGCTGTATTTAATTGCATAGGAACAAAGCTCTTTGAGATTTGAACGAAAGTGGGGATATTCATTATCCAACCAATTACAACAATAGAGCCTATAAAGACTACTATTATACTCGTTATTAATGTGAGTAAGTCTTTATTCTCTCTGTGTAGTTTCATGACTTAGCTTTTTATATTTGTGTTGATTATTTTAATGATTTCATCAAAGTTAAAAGGTTTTGATAATAAGCCTATGGCCCCTAAGTTTTGTGCTTGTTGTCTTGTTTTTGCATCAGCGTAACCTGTAATGATTAGAACTGGTGGATCCTTCGGGTGAATATTTCGTATTTCTTCTAGGAGTTCGATCCCGTCCATTGTCGGCATTTTTAAATCTGTAAGAATGAAGTCAACTTTATTAGTGATTGCGTATAGTAATGCTTTCTTTCCGTCTTCAAAACCAATACTTTTGAAGCCATAAGATTCTAAGACCTCTACATAGAGTTCGTTTAAAGTAAGGTCGTCTTCTGCAACGATTATTGTTTTAAGAATTGTTTCCATGCAGCTATTTTAATGGATTTAGTTTTTAACATCAAAAATGAGAAATGTACTAATGTGGTGTGTTTAAATCCTTACTAATAATGTACACTTACTCTTTCTATGTAAATTTTGTGTATAAAAATCGCGTGAAAGTACGTAGAAATCTGCAGAAAATAATGAAAAATCTACTGACATATATCATGTTTTTGTGTTAATTTTTAGTCATTAGATAGCCTAATTGCTTGAAATCACGAATTCTTTTTCCGTTGATATGCTATCGTAAATGAACTTAAGGTAGATAATTTTTTTGGTCATATAGCAATTATCTATGCAGAGCTATATGACCAAAAATATTAGAGATTATTATCTTTTATATAGTTTAGAACTTCTTCAATATGTGCAAGCTTTCTGGTTTTTGTCGTTTTAACTTTTATCTTATGACCTTTATGACGTTTCTTATATGTGACAATTTCTTCACCTAGTTTTGAAACCTCTCCATTACAAAGTGCATCTGATTCCATTAAGTCCTTTGTAATTGCGGCCATAGACTTTACACGATTAATCGCTTCTTCTTTATTTTTTCCTTCAATAATTAGTTTCGCAACTAGCTCCTGACCAATTTTTGATTTTGTATTGTTAAAAGAGAATTTATATACCTCTGTAAATGCTTCCCCAGATTCGCTAAAGAGATTTTTATAAACTGATTTTTGTGTTGTTAATGCACCTATTGCTGCAAAAACTAGTGGAGCACCCGGTGCAACGAATGAAGCTGCTACATAAGTTAAAAAACCACCAGTAACACCGGCCGAGACTGAAATGGCATTCTTTACTTCTTGTGGTAGGAACTTATCGTTTTTTACTATCTGTTCATACTGTTCAGTACAGGATTGAGCGTTTACATTTGTAAGTGAAAAAATACTAATAATTAAGCATAAAAAAAATTTCATAATATCTCCAAAATATAAATTAGGAGATACATAGCATATTTTCTTAACTAGATAGAATTTATGTACTTTTTACATTGAAATTACTTCTGTTAAATCACACATATTAATAAATATTAAGCCAATTATCAGTAACTTAGTTCATTGACGACAAGAAATTAAAGTGTCTAAAGGAAATTTAAGGATTAACCGATAGGAACACTATAGTTTCTTATGGGGAAGATGTGAGAAGAGTATTTATCAATTTGGCCTTAGTCTTTACTGCTTTGGCGACAAGTGTGTCGGCCGCTGATTACCAGTGGACCAATGAGCGAGTTGATATCGCCTATGGACAGTTAAGTTTAGGTGAGAGGAAAGAGTTTCATTTCAATCTCATGAAGGTCTTAGAGCAGAAAGCTAAGAAGACAAAGTATGAGCAAGAAAAAATCAATGTCTATTTAACACAGAATAATTTCTACTTACTCGAAAATCTTTTTAATAGTGCTTATGCAACAATTGAAGATCCTACTATCTTTTGTAATTTTGGTGGTTGGATGACCAATATTAAAAATGGAAAGTGTGTTGCTCCATGGTCTCGATCTGTTCGAGATAACCCTGAAATGGAAATTTTTGGTGAAGGCTATAAGAATAGCTGTGGTGGTGCGAATCTCTTTCGCTGTAATCCCATAATCTTTGGCCCTGGAGATGATGGTAAGGGGATCTGTACAACAACAGATGATTCTGATCCAAATCTTGCTACTTCATCTTGTATTGATGATTTCCTAAAAGATCATGTTGCAGGGATGGATCATTTAATTAGTTTACAAGAGGACCCAAAGAAATTAAGTGCCTATATTGCAATTGCC
>NZ_JBLXBP010000017.1:0-5400 GCF_048381875.1 Halobacteriovorax sp.
GAAATAAGTGCTAATTTAGTATCTGCAGAAGTAGCAGGAAAAACATTTGAGGATTTAAATGTTGATACAAATCCTGTAACAGTAGATGTAAAAGATACAATTGATCCAACAACAGTAGATTTAAGTGGAGAAGTAAAAACTGAAGTTGTAAATGTTACTGCATTAACAAAAGGAATTTCTCATGTAAATTATACTTTATCAGATGGAAGTAGAGTTAAAGTAGAGTATAGTGGAGATATTAAAGACCCAACTGATCCAACTAAGTATATTGAAGCTATTGAGTCTTCAACTGGTCAAGAAGTTACAGGTTACGAAATTAAAGGTGGTCAATATATTTTTGATGAGTATGGAACTCTATTAAGAGATTTTAATGAGGAAGACGATAATAACTTACCTGAATATAATGGGTCGTTATCTGAAAATGATACTTATATCTTTGATTCAGAAAAAAGTGTTACATTAACAATAGAACTATCAAATCCAACTGATACAAATTCTCCAGCCGTTATTACTATGTTAGTTGATGGTAAAGAGTATACTATAAATATTCCAGCAGGAGAAACAACAGGAACACTTACTTTTACTCCTGAAAATGATACTTTTAATGCAAAAGTTACAAATGTTACAGGGGGTAACTTTGAAGCAGTAGATTTTGATGATGCAGACATAAATATTAATGTTGACTCTCCTTCTACTAATTTAAAAGTAGGTATAACTGGTGAATATACAAATGTTTATTTTGATAGTGATCATGCTGGATTTAGTAATAGTTTATTAACTTATGAGTTAGATGAAAATGGAAATCCTACAAATCCAAAACTAATTATGTTAAATTCAGACGATGGATTAAGTAGAGGAGACTTATTAGCATCCTTTGGAAATCCAGATATTAAGTTTTTATTAATAGCTGATGGTGCAGATAAAGTTACAGATTTATTAGGTGCAAGTTTATCTTTTGATAATACAACAGATTATCCAAAATTAATAGTAGATGGTCAAGAAATTGATCAGGCTATTACTATTTTCCAAGATGAAGAGTTCAATATTGATGGAAAAGAACATTTTGTTATTGAAGATAATAATAATGGAACTCAAACAATAAAAATTGAAGACCTTCCTAATAATGGTGACAAAGATTTTGATGATTTAATTATTACTACAGAAAGAGTTGTTAATAATGATATTGACGTTACAGAAGGTTTTGATGGTTATTATGTAATTGATCTAAAAGATGAAAATGGAAATATAATAATTGCTCAAGAAGATATAGAAGTTACTCTAACATATACTGGAACTGCAATAGATGGGCAAGACTATTCTAAAGAAGTTACTGTAACTATTCCTAAAGGAAGTGGGCAAATAAATTTTGATGTATCAACAATTGATGATAACTTCTATGAAAATAAAGAGAACTTTGAGATAGAGATTACATCAATATCTCCAGATATAGATACTATCTCAATTGATAAAAATAGAGATACAGTAAATACAGATATTATAGATGATGACTCTCATAATAAAGATGTATTAATTACATTAGATTCACCGGATAATGTAGATGAAAATGCAACAAAAGTAACATATACAGTAAATGTAACTATTGCTCCGCAAAGTGACCTAAAAGTAGTAGTTAATGTAAACGATGAACCTAGAGACGTTACTATTAAAGCAGGAGAAACTTCTGCTACTTTTGATTTAGATGTAAGAGAAGATGATAAGTATAAAGATGATGATGATATATTTAATGCTGAAATAGTAAGTCATTCAGGTGGTAACTATGAAGGAAATGTTTCATATAACAATGATGATAATACTTTTAAAGTAATAGATGATGTAGATCCTATTGATGTAACAGTTACAGCAGTAGCTACTTCTCCAAAAGTTATAGATGTAGATACAGAGTTTGGTGAGTCAAATGGTATAGATATAACTGCTTACGATACAAATGGAGAGAAAGCTAATGTTGCAATTAATACAAATCCTCCTGGATTTGGAGTTCAAGGCTCAACTTCAGGTTCAGGAGCTAACTCTGAATTAGGTTATGGTTCTAATGGAATAAGTGAAAAGATTGTTTTTGATTTTACAAACGATGCTAACTCTTTAGATGTAGCATTTGCATGGAGACATAATGGCGAAACTGCAGTAGTAAAATTCTTTAATGATGGAGAAGAGTTAGGTTATGCAAAAGTTTCAGGGGGTGGATCTACTACTGATGCTACAGTAAGTTACTATGATATAAATGGAGACTTAATAAAAGCAGTTCAAGCTCAAGGTGGAACTGATAGAGTTGATTTATCATATACTTTTGAATTCCCTGATACAAATGGTAAACCATCAGCATTTGATAAAGTAGAGTTTAGTGCAGCAGGACATAATGATGATTATTTAATTAATAAAATTTCATACACTGAAGTAATAGACCCTGAAATAACAAACATAAGTACATCAGAAGGTAAGGTTACATTTAATATTCAAGTGGATGAGAATTATCCTCCTCAAGGTCAAGCAAAAGCAATTGTTGAAGTAAATGGACAAGAGTATGAAGTTCATTTAAATGCTACAGGAAGAGGTGTATTAACTGTAGATGCAAAAGATTTTGCAGATTTATCAGATGTAAATATTATTGTGAAAGAAATAGTTGGTGGGAATTATGAAAAGGTAAATGGCAGTGATGACTCTTTTGATTTAAGTGATTCATTCAAAGATGATTTAAGTTCAACAGATGACAAAATCATTATTGATGAAGATACTACATACACATTAACTGAAACAGACTTTGGTGAACTTGGAATTGGCGTAGAAGAAATAAAAATTACTGACTTACCTGAAAATGGTACATTGTACTATAAAGTAAAAGAAGGTCAAATTGTAATTGATAAAGAAGGAAATACTTATGAAGCTACAGAAGATTCAGTAGTAGAACTTTCTGAAAATCAAATAATATCTCTTGCTGATATAGCTGCAGGAAATATTACTTTTACACCAAACTCTGACAGTGATATTGATGGTAACTTTGAATTTGAAATATCAGATGGAAATGTATGGGATGATACTACTTATACAACAACAATTGAAGTAAAAGCTGTTGCTGATGCTCCAACAGCATCAATCTCAGTTAGTGAGGCAACAATAAAAGTTGTAGATTCAACTTTTGATTATGATAGTTATGTACAAGGTTTAAAAGATAATACAAGTAATACTATTGATGGTACAGAAATATATGGAGATCAGCTTTTAGCTGATCAGTTTAATGATACAAATGATTATATTGATGGGAAAGATCTTTCTGATAACATGATAGGTTATAGTGGAAATGATGTGTTCTTCGGACAAGAAGGTGATGACTCTATTTATGGAGGGCATGAAAGTGCACCAGCATCAGTTTTAGATGGGACTGATACAGCAGTCTATAGAGGAAACTTTGATGACTATGATATAACATTTATATCAACAGGTTCAAATGTTACAATAAATGTAATTGATAATAGATATGATGATGATAAAGGATATCAACACCCTTCTAATCAAGGTTTAGATACTTATGCTTCAGGAGACAACTTATATAGTATTGAGAAACTAGTATTTAAAGATGGTGTATATGAAGTAGTAGATGGTAAATTAGAAAAAGTAGAAACAAAAGTACTTGAATATGACGTTGATATCAGTGCAGCTTTAGCAGATGTTGATGGAAGTGAAACATTAACAGTAAAAATTGATGGTGTTCCAAATGATGCGACACTTGAAAGTATAAATGACAATTACAATATCACAAAAAATAGTGATGGTTCATATAGTGTAGAAGTTCCAGCTAATACTACATCTATAACTGATAATTTAAAACTTACCGTTCCTGAAAATAGTGCAACTGATTTTAGTTTATCTATTACAGCAAGAGCAACAGAAACAAATGAAAATGAAGATGGTACAAACTATAAAGAAACAACAGATAGTACTAGTGCTTCATCAATTATTGCAGTTGGAGAACTTCAAACACTAGAATTTGATTCACAGCTAGCTAATCAACAAAATGTTGTTATTGTGTTAGACATTTCTGGAAGTATGAATGATAAAGTAGATAACACAACGAGAATGAATTTAGCTAAAGAAGCTTTAGAGAATATGATAAATACTTATGACGATTTATCTAATGTAAATGTTAAATTAACTACATTCTCTACAAGTGCAAATGCAACAGGCTGGATGAATGCACAGGATGCAATTGATACAATTAAAAACTTAGATGCAAATGGTTGGACAAACTATGAAGATGCATTATTAGAAACTTATCATAACTATTCTGCTCCAAATGATGGTGAAACAACAGTATATTTTATCTCAGATGGTGAGCCAAATAGAGAGAATAGAGGTTCAAATGGAACTTCAAATGAAACAGAAGTTATTAGTAGATATGGTTCTCTTGTAGATAGTGGATATATAAACAAATGGAATAATTTCTTATCTAATAATGTAAATACTTTAAATGTAATTGGTATTGGAAGTGGAATCTCAGCAAATGACCCTGACTTATTAAAAGTTGCACAAAATGTTGGTAATGTAAAAACCAATGTAACAGTAATTGAAGATGAAACTCAGTTAAAAGATAAGTTAGTAGAAGGCTTAGAGAGTTCTGTGGAAGGAAACTTGTTTGAAGGAAATATTTCAGGTCATACAGGTGATCTTGATATTATATCTATCCAAATAGACAATAAGTCATATAGTATCAATGATACAACTAACAATAAACTAGAAATAGATACTGATGCTGGTGGAAAACTTGAAGTTGATTTTGAAACAGGGGATTACAAATATAGTGGAATAAATAGTGATTACTCTCAAAGTAAAACAGAGAAAATTTCAGTTATTTCTGCTGATGAAAATAGTGATCAAGTTACTTATGACTTAGTAATTAGTGTGGATAAAGACTCTGCAACAGAAACTACACCAGAAGTATTATATTTAGATGGTGATATTGACTTAGGTTCATTAACTAAAGATTTAGTAACTGAAGATGTAGACCATATAGAGTTAACAAATACTACTATAGATGAATTAATAATTGATGAAGAAAGTATTGAGGATTTAACTGATAATGAAAATATCTTAAAAATCTTTGGTGATAGTGGTGATAAAGTTAAACTTGAAGGTGGTGCTAATAATTGGGAAAGTAAAGGTACAGAAACAGATTCAGATGGTAATACATTTAATGTATATCAAGGAACAAGCTCAACAACGGCAAATGTAAAAGTACTAATAGATGATGATGTTTCAATAGAATCAGACATCTAAAAAAGAAAAGGAAATTTTCCTTTTCTTTTAACTCTTTTACTTTAAAATTCACTTCAAATACCATTTAACTTTTTTTAGGTATAATCGCACAAAATTAATCAACAAAACACACAA